>NZ_BAAGTC010000005.1:0-912375 GCF_054782115.1 Nocardia heshunensis
CCCACTAAGCCGACCACAACCGCCCGAGCGGCTTGACAGCATCATTGAGACTCCTTTCGGGAAACCGCTGCTCGCGGACGCGAGAACGGTGGTAGGGGAAGGGATTTCGGGTGGATTCAGGCGGCGCGGAAGGCGCCGGCGGGGTCGAGCGCCTCGACGCGCCCGCTGCCGATGTCGTACACCCAGCCGTGCAGCGCGAGAGCGTCCCGCGTCAGCGCCCGCGCCACCGCCGGATGGGTGGCGAGGTTGGCCAGCTGCGCCACCACATTGTGGCGAACCAGCGCCGATATCGCTGCGGCACCGGTGATCTCGGGATCGATGCGGGCCTTCGCGGCGTCGGCGTGGGAGAGCCAGTCGGCCACCGCGGGCATCTCCGAGAGGTCCTGGCCCTGTGCCAGCGCGGTCATCGCGCCGCAGCCGCTGTGCCCGCACACCACTATGTCGGTGACGCCGAGCACGCTCACCGCGTACTCGACGCTGGCCACGACGCCGTTCGCCGCACCCCGCGTGTACGGCGGGACGAGATTGCCGGCAGTGCGGATGACGAAGAGTTCTCCCGCCTCCGCGGAGGTGATGAGTTCCGGCACCACCCGGGCGTCGGAGCAGCCGATGAATAGTGCCCCGGGCCGATGGTCGTCGGCGAGCCGGGCGAACAGTCCGGCCTTGGCCGGAAACACCTCGCGCTGGAACCGCCCGAGACCATCCGTGAGGTTCGGCATGGGAACTCCTCTCCGATCGTTTCGGCCCACTTGGACCGGCGAGTTCCACACTGCCTGAACTGGCACTATAGTGTCCAAGTCGTAGTATCGATCAGATCTATTGCCCTCATCTATAGTTGGCCTGTGACACCAGAACTCCGGCACCTGCGCTACCTGCTGGCCGTGGCCGAGCACGGCAACTTCACCCGGGCCGCCGAGGATCTGCACGTCTCGCAGCCGACGCTGTCGCAGCAGATCCGCCAGCTCGAGCGACTGATCGGGGTACCGCTACTGGACCGCACCGGCCGGTCGGTCCGCCTCACCGACGCCGGGGCCGTCTACGCCGAGCACGCGCGCCGAGCACTGCGGGAACTGACCGCCGCCGACCTCGCCGTCCACGACGTGGAGGACCTCACCCGGGGCCGATTGCGGCTCGCGGTGACCCCGACCTTCACCGCCTACCTGGTCGGCCCGCTCATCGCCGAATTCCGTGCGGTACATCCCGGCATCACCCTGCACGTGCTCGAAACCGCCCAGGACGCCATGGAATCCGCGCTGCTCGCCGATGAGATCGACCTCGGTATCGCCTTCGCCGACGCCCCGATCCCCGGCCTCGACACCACCGCGCTGTTCGAGGAGGACCTGAGTCTGGTGGTGGGCGAACACAATCCGCTGACGGGCGAGCAGCAGCCGCTGCCGATCGCCGAGCTCGCCAACCAGGAACTCGCGCTACTCAGCCGCGACTTCGCCACCCGCGGCCACATCGACGACTACCTCGCCACACACGGCGTGACACCCCGGATCGCCGTGGAGGCCAACGCCATTCCCTCGGTCCTCGAGATCGTGCGCCACACCACCCTGGCCACCGTGCTGCCCCCGGCCATCGCGCACGCCCAGCCGGGACTGGGCACCGTCGTCCTGGACCCGCCGATGCCGACGCGAACCGTCGCCCTGCTCCGCCGCGAGCACGCCTATCGTTCCGCCGCCGCCCGCGCCTTCACGCACCTGTCCGGACAGTGGGTCCGAGCCCATCTCCCGCCCCCGCGAATTCCGGAGCGGAAAACCGAAACCCGACCCTGAGCAGCCGATACCCGTTCCACCCCATGGCGACCGCCCGGTCTGCGGCCGAAGGTATTCCGCACCGATCCGATCGCCAGGGAGCCGCCATGAATCCACCGCAGTATCCACCGCTGATCGAGCTGCCGTCCGGACGTTTCCATCCCGGCGGATTCGGCGCGCGGGCGGCGGCGCGGGTACTCGACGCGATTGTCGTCGCCATTCCGGTCGCCATTCTGGCCGCGTTCATCATCGACGGTTCGGCCGCCGACTCCACCTATTCCACCGACGATTCCGCCTCCGGAATCGCCGCAACTCTCCTCATTCTCGCGCTCGCCGTCGCATTGAGCGGACTCTACGAAATCGCTTTCGTGGCAGCGAGTGGCACCACCCTCGGAAAACGAGTCCTCGGATTGCGAGTAGTCAACGCGGACACTTCTTCTCCACCCCGCGACGGCACCGGCACGGGCCCCGCCTTCACCCGCTGGGCCGCCCTCGTCATCCCAGGTTTGCTGACCGCTGGCCTGTGGACCCTGCTGTGCGCCGGTTCCTGCACCCGCAGCGGCCCCGGCCGCCAGGGCTGGCACGACCGAGCCGCCCTCACCTATGTAATCGCCGAACGATAGCGGCCGCACGGCGTTCTATTGACACCTCATTTGCGCCCACACCCCCCGGCACAGTGCGCAATAATCCCGTGGACACCGAGATTTGTTGTCGTGCAGTCGCGCACGCGCAGGGGGCCGGTGACGGGGGGAATCCGGTGGCGGTCAGCTCAATTCGTCCCACGCACCATCGAGGTGGCGCGTGGTCGATTCATCTGTACAGAAAGTGATAGCGCAAGTGCAGGAATCTCAGTTCGCCAATATCGAACGTCCGCCGGTGTTTCCCGTGTGCCTCGTCGTCGATGTCTCGGGGTCGATGTCCGGGCGGCCGATCGACGCGGTGAATCAGGCCTTGCCCGAGATGCAGCGGGCGATCCTCGACGATCCGTCCACCGGTGAGATCGCGCGGATCGCGGTGGTCACCTTCGACACCAATGCCTATCTGGCACTGCCGCTCTCGGACATGCACGAGACCGCGCTGCCGGTGCTCACCACCGGTGGGCTGACCAATTTCCAGGATGCGTTCCGCAAGGCGCGCGAAGCGATCGAGGGCGGGATTCGCGGGCTGGGCACGGGCACCCGGTTCTATCGGCCGGTGGTGTTCTTCCTCAGCGACGGCGGCAATACCGGGCCGGACTGGCAGCCGGAGTGGTACGAGCTGACCCGCCGGGACAACAAGTACGGCGCGGAGATCGTGAGCTTCGGGATGGGCGACGCGGATCGGCACGCCATCAGCCAGGTGTCGACGGGGCACGCGTTCTACGCCGTCGACACCGATCCGGCGAATGCGGTGCGCGACATCCTCAAAACGGTGGTGAACAGCATCCGCTCCACCTCTCGCTCCTTCAGCTCGGCCACCCCGACCCTGGTGGTCCAACCCACCACCGGCCTGACCCCGCTGCCCATGGACGTGGTCAACTGATGGCGAATGTGGGCAAGCGCCTGTTGAATTGGGGCCGATCGACACCCGCCGAGACCGACCCGCTCGAACCCGGCACCGGATACCCGGCGGATCCGGCGGACTACCCGACCGACCCGGTCCATCCTCTGGCACCCGAGGCCGCCTATCCGGTGTCCCCGGCGTACTCCGAAACGGGTTGGGGCCCTGCTGCTCCCGCGAACGACGCCTACTGGGAACCCCGCGCTCCCGGCTACCCGGCCGCGCCTCTCGCACAGCACGCGCCCGAGCCGCGGCACGCTTCCCCGCCCGCCGACCCCTTCTCCCAGCACGACGAATTGCCCACCACCGCACCGGTGATCGGCGATCGGATCGTGGCGCAGCCCCTGCCGAGCCTGGCCGGACTTCCGCACGCCCTGCCCACCCTGCGCGCCGACGGCGGCCGTCTGGGCGACCGCTGGGTGGCGGCGGCGAGCGTCGCCGGGCTGACCCATCAGGCCGAAGGGTCGACGGCGCAGGACGCCTACTGTTTCATGCTCGCCCACGACGGTTCGGCGCTGATCCTGGCCGTCTGCGACGGCCTGGGCCACTACGGGCGCACTTCGCAGGTCGGCGCCGAACTGCTGGCCCGGCTGTGCTGCGCCAGCGCCGCGCGCATCACCCGCAGCGACGCGATCGCCTACGGCACCGAGGTCCTCGCGCACGCGATCGAGCAGGCGAATGCCGAACTGCTGCACATCCAGCAGACCAACCTGCCCGCCTGGACCCCGTCCGAACTGCACAGCACCTTGCTGCTGTGCCGCCTGCCGCTGACCCCGGACGCCGGACCCGCCCTGTTCGCCCGCGCCGGGGACACCGTCGCGTTCCTGCTGCGAGATGCGGTCTACTCCACCGTCTTTCCCCCGGCGAGCGACGCCGGGCCGACCAATATCGTCACCGGCCCCCTCCCGCATCCCAACCCACGTGAGGTGCTCGAACTGACCGCGGCCGAACTCGACACGGGCGCACTGATTCTCGCCACCGACGGCCTGGCCAACGACATCTTCGATTCCCCCGCCACCCGCGACTGGCTGGCCGAGCGCTGGGCGGTCCCGTGCGGCCCGCACCGCATGCTCGACGCCCTGCGCTACCGACGCCAGACCTCCCACGACGACCGCACCGCGGTGGTGGCCTGGCTGCACCCGCTCACCCGTGAGGTGGATGATGCCCTCGATCACCGGTGAATCCGGTGCGGCCTACACGGTCGAGGACGATCCGGTCAACAGCGACGGCGGGCAGTCGGTGCTCTACCGTTGCCGCGACAGCGCCGAGACCGCCCGCATCTACAAGAAGTACAACAAGCCGCTGACCGATCTGGCCGCCATCGGCTGGGTGACCGACGCGGCCCGCCGCGGCCGCGAGGTGGTGCCCGCCGCCGAGGCCGGCCCGGGTCTGGCCGCGACGGCGGAGAGTTCGGTCAACTGGCCGATCGACGTGATACGCCAGGGCAATACGGCCGTCGGTGTGGTGCTGCCGATGATCCCGGCGGAATTCTTGCTGCCGGGCGGCAAGCCGCGCAGCGCCGAGTACCTGTTCATCGCCGCGACCAATCCGCCCGGTGCCGCGGTGCGGGTCGGCGTGCTCGTGCGGGTGTGCGATCTGTTCGCGGTGCTGCACGATCAGCGGCTCGTGCACGGCGACATCTCGCCGAAGAACCTGGTGTGGAGCGATCACGGCCCGCACGCCTATCTGATCGACTGCGACGGCCTGCGCCCGTTCCGCTCCACCGCCCACCGCGGCGTCGCCACCCCCAACTGGCACGATCCGCGGCTCGCGGCGGGCACGATCGTGGCCCACGACGAGTACAGCGACCGCTACGGTCTGGCCCTGCTCATGTACCGGGGCCTGTTCCGCAACCCCGGACTGCCCGTGGTGACGGCGGGAAACACCATGTCCGCCACCGGAATCCCGGACGGTACCGACCCTCGGCTGCGCGCCCTGTTCGATCGCGTCTTCACCGACGCGACCGCCGCCGACGCCCGGCCCACCCCGCAGGAATGGCGTTCCGCGCTCACCGCGGTGTTCTTCAGCGCCGACGGGACCGCTTACCGCAGAAGAGCTCTCGACATTCTGGACCGGCATGCCGAGCGGGTCGCCCCGACCCGCTCGCACCGCACCGCCGCCGCGACCGGCGCCACCGCCACCGTCACGACCTCACCCAGCACGACCCGCACCGTCCTCGCCGCTACCGTCCGTGCCGGCCAGCGCGTCCCCACGGCCCACACGGTCACCGCGCCAACGCAATCCGGCCCGGTTCGCAACACTCCGATCCCGACCGCGCCGCCACCTCGCAACCTCTCCCCCACCGCCGTAGTGCTCTCCGTGGCGCTGGGGATCGTGGTCCTGATCGTGGTCATGGCCGTCGTCGTCACCGGCTCCCACAACACGGCCGCGACCACTCCCACCAGCACCCGGTACCAGACCTCCACCACCGCAACGACATCCGCCGCCACGAGTGCCGCCGCCACGCAGGCACGAGCCGTATCGAATCTGCTCGACCGCTCCGCCACCAGCCGCGGCGTGGTGGCCCAGGCGGTCCAGGACGTGCTGGCCTGCCGCGATGTCGCCGCGCAGGCGGGCGCCATCGGTTCCGCGGAAACGTCCCGGAAAGCCCAGTACGACTCCGCCTTCGACCTGGACGTCTCCGCGCTGCCCGGCGGCACCGGGTTGAAGAACGATCTGCTCGACGCCCTACGCAACTCGTATCTGGCCGACGGCTCGTACGCCAGTTGGGCGTATTCGGTTCCCAGCTCGTGCCGCTCGGCGCCGCAGACCGCCGACTACGGCACCGCCAACGGCTACTCCGCGCAGGCCACCACCGCCAAACGCGCGTTCGTCGCCGAATGGAACCCGGTCGCCGCCGCCTACGGCCTACCCTCCCGGGTCGAGGGCGATATCTGAATCAGGCTCAGCGTCAGCTGATCACGAAGCCGGGCGGTCAGCGCTGGCTGGCGTCCGGGAGGCGGGCGGGTTGGGGGCCGTCGGGGTAGGTGGCGAGTTCGAAGTGCCACCACTCGTTGTCGTACATGCGGCACAGGCCCCAATGGTCGCCGTTGTCCTCGAGCCATTGCGCGCCCTCGCGGGGACCGACATCGATGGCTTGGCCGGTGACGTGGGTGGATTCGTTCGGGGGCAGCACCCAGCGGCGGGCCGCTTCGGGGCTGCCGTAGGTCTGGATTCCGTCCTCCCACAGGGCTTCCTGCTCCGCCCAGGTGCGGTAGCCGGAGGTGATCCACAGCGAGACCCCGGCGGCGTTCGCCGCGGCGGCGGCCGCGTTGTAGGCCGCCGCCAAACCGGGGTCGAGGCCCTCCGTGGTCCCGGCGATGAACGTGGGCATGCCCCGGTGCGCGAGAGGCGAGGTGGCCTGGCCCGGGGCCGACGAAATGCCCTGGGCCGCAGCGGAAGCCGGTCGCAGCCCGCCCAGGCCGACGACCAGCCCGGCACCGGCCGCCAGGGCGGCGAGGGCGGTGCGGCGCGAGCACCGGCAGCCACCCGCCACCGGTGCTTCCTCCGGGCTGTTCATCCGCATCGATCCGCCTCTCGTACTTCGGAATTCCGACGGGTCACGGAATCAGACGCGTTCCTTGGACCGCTCGCGCACGCGCAGCGCGATCGGCTTGGAGGTCTCGGCGAAGAAGTCGTTGCCCTTGTCGTCGACGACGATGAAGGCAGGGAAGTCCTCGACCTCGATCTTCCAGACGGCTTCCATGCCGAGTTCGGGGTATTCCAGGACCTCGACGGACTTGATGCAGTCCAGCGCGAGACGCGCGGCCGGGCCGCCGATCGAGCCGAGGTAGAAGCCGCCGTGCTCCTTGCACGCCTTGGTGACCTGCGCGGAGCGGTTGCCCTTGGCCAGCATGACGTGCGAGCCGCCCGCGGCCTGGAACTGGTCGACGTAGGAGTCCATGCGACCGGCGGTGGTCGGGCCGAAGGAACCCGAGGCGTAGCCGTCGGGGGTCTTGGCCGGGCCCGCGTAGTAGACGGCCATGTCGCGCATGTACTCCGGCATCGGCTCGCCGGCGTCGAGGCGCTCCTTGATCTTGGCGTGCGCGATGTCACGCGCCACCACCAGCGGACCGGTCAGCGACAGCCGGGTCTTCACCGGGTACTTCGAGAGCTCCTCGCGGATCTCCGCCATCGGCCGGTTCAGGTCGATCTTGACGACGTCACCGCCGAGGATCGAGTCGGTCTGCTCCGGAAGGTAGTGCGCCGGTTCACGTTCCAGCTGCTCGAGGAAGACGCCCTCGGGGGTGATCTTGGCCAGCGCCTGGCGGTCCGCCGAGCAGGACACCGCGATGGCGACCGGCAGCGACGCACCGTGGCGCGGCAGGCGGATCACGCGCACGTCGTGGCAGAAGTACTTGCCGCCGAACTGCGCGCCGATGCCGAAGGACTGGGTCAGCTTGAAGACCTGCTCCTCGAGCTCGAGGTCGCGGAAGCCGTGCGCGGCCATCGAACCCTCGGTCGGCATGTTGTCGAGGTAGTGCGCCGAGGCGTACTTGGCCGTCTTCAAAGCGAATTCGGCCGAGGTGCCGCCGATCACGACCGCCAGGTGGTACGGCGGGCAGGCCGCAGTGCCCAGCGAACGGATCTTCTCGTCCAGGAACTCCAGCATGCGATCCGGATTCAGGATCGCCTTGGTCTCCTGGTACAGGAACGACTTGTTGGCCGAGCCGCCACCCTTGGCCATGTAGAGGAACTTGTAGGACGGCTGCGCGGGATCGCCCGGCTGCGAGTACAACTCGACCTGCGCGGGCAGATTGCTGCCGGTGTTCTTCTCGTCCCACATATTGATGGGCGCGAGCTGCGAGTAGCGCAGGTTCAGCTTGGTGTAGGCGTCGAACACACCACGCGAAATCCATTCCGCGTCATCGGCTCCGGTGAGCACGCCCTCGGACTTCTTGCCCATCACGATGGCGGTACCGGTGTCCTGGCACATGGGCAGGATGCCGCCCGCGGAGATATTGACGTTCTTGAGCAGATCCAGCGCCACGAAGCGGTCGTTACCGCTGGACTCCGGATCGTCGATGATCTTGCGCAGCTGCGCGAGATGCGCGGGCCGCAGGTAGTGGCTGATGTCGTGCATCGCCTCCGCGGTCAGCATCCGCAGCACCTCGGGCTCGACCTGCAGGAAGGTCCGCCCACCCGCCTCGAACGTGCTCACACCCTCGGTGGTGAGCAGCCGATACGGCGTCTCGTCCTTACCGATGGGCAGCAAATCCGAGTACAGAAAATCAGGCGCGGTCACGAATCGCACTCCTCGAGCAGGGCTGGGGCTGGTCAGCCGACGGTTCAAGCAGACCGACTGTACCGACCCACTCGCGCGGCCCGATGAGCGGCAGCCGGATCGCCGCGGCGCCGCCGGCCCTGCCCGGGGAAATTTGCGATTGCATTTGCACACACGGAATTCGTTGTGACGGACACCACCGACTGTCAGACTCGGGTGTGTGGCTTATCCGCAAGAGGGTCGGCGAGGCACGCTCGGTCCGAGGGGACAGCATCAAACCGCAAGTAATCCAAGGGCTTTGCAGGCGATCCTCGGCTCCCGATTACGGAGTCTGCGGCGCGCCCGGGGGCTGACGCAGAGCCAGGCGGCCGGGCGGCTCGGACACCACGCCTCCAAGATCAGTCGGCTCGAGACCGGCTGCGGCGGTTGCCGACAGGAGGATCTGCGGGCGCTGCTCGATCTCTACGAGGTGGCCGATGCCGAACAGGGACGGTACCTGACCTGGGCGCGGCGGGCGGGGCACGCATGGTGGCCCGACGACAGCGAGGGCCGCGGGGACAGTTCCTCGCTCGATGCCCTGCTCGACCTCGCACCGGTGCAGCGCATCCGCACCTACGAACAGTCCGTGGTGCCCGAACTGCTGCAGACGCCCGACTATGCCCGCGCGGTCCTGCATCTGGTGCACCCGACCCGGCCCACCGAGGTCATCGAGCGCATGCTCGCGACCCTGCTGCAACGCCAGGCGATCCTGTGGCAGGACAACCCGCCGGTGCTGTGGATGCACGTCGAACTCACCGCGCTGCGCCGCCGCATCGGTGGAGAAGCGGTGTGGGACAACCAGATCGAGCATCTGGAACGGGCCGCCCGGCGCGCCCGCATCACCCTGCAGATCGTCGACGACAGTCTGCACGAACCGGCCCGGCTCGGGCACGGGTTCACCTCGCTGCGCTTCGCCGACCCTCGCCTGCCCGATCTGGTGTGCATCCGCCAGCTGACCGGCGTGGTCTGCCTCGACGACGCGGGTCATACCGACGAGTACCTGCAGGCGCTGGATCGCTTGTCGAGCACCGCAACCCACCGCGGCGAAACCCTCGAGCGGCTCGCGGCCCTGCGGGATTGAACCGAGATGACCGACAGGCCGCCGCGGACGGGTACAGGTTGCACCTTCAACCGGGCGGGTGTTACCTGTGCATGATGCGCTTGCTCGCGGCGGGGAGGAAATAGCATGAGTGCGGAACCCGGGAGTGGAACTGTGGCCGAAACCCGTTGGCTCGACGATGTCGAAATGCGCGCGTGGCTGGGGTACGTGTTCACCCGAGACCTGATTGCCGCTGCCGTCGGGCGGGATTCGCTGCGGGTATCCAATCTGACGTATGTGGAGTACACGGTGCTGGCCCGGCTCGCCGACGCCACCGACCACCGCCGCAGCTTCGCCGAACTCGCCGCCGTGCTGGAGTGGTCGCAGTCGCGGCTGTCGCATCAGATCACCCGGATGGAGAAGCGCGGACTGGTCGCCCGCGAGTCCATTCCCGACGACGCCCGCCGCACCGCCGCCGTCCTCACCGAAAAGGGCGCGCAGGTCCTCGATTCCGCCGCCCCCTCGCATGTCGAGAGTGTGCGTCGTCACATGGTGGATGTGCTGGATCGTGGCCAGCTCACCGCCCTCGCCGACATCTACGACACGCTGCTGGCCCACCATCGAAGACCGGAAACCCGCAACGAGCACACCTCTTGACGAAAAACCGGTCACCAGGGTTTTGTTTGGCGCGCATAGGGTACTGGGTAAGACTAGGCTCGGCAGCGGCTTCCGACGGCGGTCGGCACCGAGCACACGGCCGGTTACCCGGTCGGCGAAGTGAGCATCCCGACCTGGCCTTAGCGAAAGGGGCAGGAGTTTTCATGTCCGACGTGTCCATCGGTCTCTCGGCGGATTCACTGCCCGCGGGTCCCGTCGACAATCTGCTCCCGCAGCTTGTCGAACACCTGCGGCAGAACCGCACCGAATTGCGCGAGGAGTGGGCACGCCGCATTACCGATGCCCAGCTCCTCACCGCCATGACACCCGAGGAAATCTTCTCGGAGGCCACCTCCGTCTACGACAACTACGTCGAGGTGCTCGAGACCGGTAGCGTCGAAGCGCTGCAGGCCTACGCGCGCGATCTGTCCGAGCGCATCATCCCCAGAGGCGTCGAGACCGACGAGGTCGTCGGTATCGTGCTCCTGCTGCGAGACGTGCTGGCCCGCAGCCTCTTCGAGAAGTACCAGTCGGACTTCGAGCTGCTGAAGCTCGTGCTCGACGCCTACGAACCGGCCGCCAACCGCATCGCCAACACGGTGGCCGTGTCCTTCGTGCAGGAGCGCGAGCGCGTCATCCGCCAGCAGCAGGAGGCGATTCGCGAGCTGTCGACGCCTGTTCTGCAGGTGCGTGAGCAGCTGCTGATTCTGCCCATCATCGGTGTGCTGGACTCGCAGCGCGCCCGCCAGCTGACCGAGCAGTTGCTGCGTGCCATTCGCGCCAACCGCGCCAAGGTCGTCGTCATCGATATCACCGGTGTGCCCGCCATCGACTCCACCGTCGCCAACCACCTGGTGCAGACCGTCGACGCGTCCGGCCTGATGGGCGCGAATGTCATCATTACCGGCCTGTCGTCGGAAATCGCGCTTACCCTGGTCACCATCGGACTGGATCTGTCGAAGATGAATGCCGTCGGTGACCTCCAGGGTGGCATCGAAGAAGCGGAGCGTTTGCTCGGCTACGAGGTGTCGCGCGTCACCGATCGCGACGGACGGTAACCAGGGCGGGCAGATGCCGGTACCCATTCTCAAACAAGGCACCTATCTCATTGCGTCGGTGCAGTCAGCACTCACCGACGCCGATACCGAACGCCTGCAAGACGATCTGATGACCTACGTCAGCAGGTATCGGGCCCAGGGCATCATCGTCGATGTCACCGCAATCGACGTAATGGACTCCTTTGCCGCGAGATCGCTGCGTACCATCGCCCACATGACCAAGCTGCGAGGCGCGGAAACGGTCATCGTGGGCCTGCAGCCCGAAGTCGCCTTCGCCATGGTGCAATTGGGACTCACCTTCGAGGGCATGCACACCGCCCTGGACCTCGAAGAGGGACTTTCCTGGCTGGACAAGAAGATCCACAGTCGCAGCCAGAAGGACGGGCGCAGTCAAAAAGACGGTCGTGATCGTGGCCGCTGACGACGTGGTGATCGCGGTGAACGTGTCCAACGACATCGTGACCGCTCGGCAAGCGGGGCTGGAGTTGGCTGCCAAACTCGGCTTCTCGCTCTCCGATCGCACCATGATCGCGACGGCCATTTCCGAAGTGGCGCGCAATATCACGAGTTACGCGGGCACCGGGGAGATCCGCCTCGGCGTGCAGGACCGGGAGGCCCGGCGCTCGATGGTGGTGCAGGCCAAGGACAATGGGCCCGGCATTCCGGACATTCCACGCGCCATGGAGGACGGCTTCTCCACCGGACGCGGTCTGGGCCTGGGCCTTCCGGGCGCGCGTCGGCTGATGGACGGCATGGTCATCGAATCACAACCCGGGCACGGCACCCTCGTCGAAATGTGGAAGTGGGTGCCCACCGGTGCGTGAGGACGGTTTCATCGGCGTGGTCGAGTGGGCCGTCGCCGGGCGCGCACTACCGGGGCAACGAGTTTCAGGCGACCGGTCGGTTGTGCTCGACGCGGGCGGCGGCTCGGTGCTGTTCGCCGTGCTCGATGGGCTGGGTCACGGCGCGGCCGCCGCCGATGCCGCCGATCGGGCCGCGCAGGTGCTCGCCGAGAACCGCGCGGAGCCACTGGATGTGCTGTTGCTGCTGTGCCATCGCGCCATGTCCGATACCCGCGGCGCGGCGGTCTCGCTGGCGCTGTTCGACTCTCGCGACCGCGTGCATTGGCTCGGCGTCGGCAATGTCGAATCCCGCATTGTTGCAGCGGCTCCCGGCAAACCGGCCATTCGCGCCACCGCACTGTTGTCCGGCGGCATCGTCGGCTATCTGCTGCCCCCGAACCTGCAGCCACAGACCGTGCCGGTGCGTCCGGGCGATCTGTTGCTGATGACCACCGACGGCATCACCAGCGCCTTCGTCGACTCCATCGACCTGTCGAAGCCGACCGCGGAGATCACCGCCGACATCCTCGCGCGGCATGCCAAGGACACCGATGACGCGGTCGTGCTGGCCGCCCGCCATCGCGGGCATTCCCATTCCTCCCAACCCATTCCGGTCGTGAAACATGAGTGAGATCCCGGCGTGAGTGCGGTACTGGCCGCTTTCCGCGAGGCATATGCCGGCGCGCTGCGGCTGCATCTGCGCACCCCCACCCAGACCACCCTGGCCGAGGGTTATGAGCTCGGCCGCCGCGCGCTGGTCGAGGGCGTGAGCATTCTCGACCTCACCGAACACCACTTCCGGCTGCTCGAACACGACGGCATCATGCCGACGCCGGACGGCACCGACCGCAGCGAGGCGGCGCTCGAGTTCCTGCTGCAGACCATGGCGGCGCTGGACGTGGCGACCCGCGGCTTCCTCGACGGCACCCGCCGCTACGAGCAACAGCGTTCGCGCGCCGACGATCTCGCCGGGCGCGACGCGTTCCGCACCGCGCTGGTGGAGTCGCTGCAGGACGGATTCTTCGTCGTCGATTCGCAGGGCACGCTGATCGAGGTGAATTCGGCGTTCGGCGCACTCACCGGCTACGGACCCGACGGCATCCCGTACGAGCTCCCCCACCCCTGGACCGTGCCGGAAGCGCCGCGTTATCCGGACCTCGGCACCGATGCGGCAAGCTTCGTCATGCCCATCCGGCACCGCGACGGGCGGCGGCTGTGGCTGGCGGTGTCGACCAGTTCGCTGGTGAAACCCGAGGACGGCGAACGCATTTTCGTCGGCACCCTGCGCGATGTCACCGCCGAGCACGACGCGCAAGCGCGCGATCAGGCGGTGTCGCGGCTGGCGACGGCGGTCGGCGCGGCCACCAGCGTGGTCGAGGTGCTCAGCATCGGGCTCGAGGAACTACGCCGGGCGGTCGGGGCGGAGGCCGCGGTCGTCTCGGTCTGGCCCAACCGGCACACCGGGCCGGAACTGTATGTGTCCGAGGACAATCCGTACACGGGTGCGGGGATCGCACCGCATCACACCCAGCCCATCGTCCGCCCGGATCGAGTGCTCGACGGCGGCGAGTCGCGGCAGGTGCTCGACGCGCGGGCGCGCGCCCTGCTCGATCGCGCCCGGCTGCAACCCGGCCGCACCATGTACGCCATCCCGGAGGGCGTGACGAGTTCGGAGGGCATTGTCGCGCCGCTGGGCGAGAGCGGGGATTCGGCCCTGTGGCTGCGCTTCTCGGCCCCGCGCGTCATCACCCCCGGCGACTGGGCACTGTTCTCGCTGCTGGTCGGGCATCTGAGCCTGGCCGTGCAGCGGGCGCGCAACTTCGATCAGGCCCGCTCCACCTCGCTGACCCTGCAGCGCGCCATGCTCGGCCCGATCGAACTGCCGCCGGGCTTCTCGGTGCACTACGAGCCCGCGCTGCCGCCACTCGAGATCGGCGGCGACTGGTACGACGTGGTGCGGCTCGAGGACGGCACCATCGGCGTGGTCGTCGGCGACTGCGTGGGCCGTGGCCTGTCCGCGGCCGTTGTGATGGGCCAGTTGCGCACCGCCGCACGGGCATTGCTGTTGCGCGGCGCGGGTCCGGCACAGTTGCTCGCCGAGCTCGACACCGTCGCGGCGCGTATCCCGGGGGCCATGTGCACCACCGTGTGCGCGGCGATCCTGGATCCCGTGCGCGGGCTGGTGCGTTACTCCAATGCCGGACACATGCCACCCGTCCTGGCCGCTCCCGGTCGCCGGGGACGGCTGCTCGAGGGTGGTCGAGCGGTTCCGTTGGCCACCTTCGACATTCCACGCCGCCCCGAGGCCACCACCCCGATGGCCCCCGGCTCGACCCTGGTGCTGTTCACCGACGGCCTGGTCGAGCAGCGCGGCGTCGACATCGCCGAGCGGTTCGAGGAGCTCGCCGACGAATTGACCGGTCTGGCCGGGCAATTGCCGCGCGAGGTGGCCGACGCCGTGCTGTCGCGATTGCGCCCGGCGGGCGGCTACGACGACGACGTGGCCATGGTGGTCTATCGGCAACCGCCCGCGACCCTGCGGCTGGACGCGCCCGCCGAAGCCCGTGAGCTGTCGGGCATCCGGCGGGCCCTGCGTTCCTGGCTGACCGCCGCGGCGGTGCCGCACGACACCGCCGTGGATCTGGTCGCGGCCGCGAACGAGGCCTGCAGCAACAGCATCGAGCATGCGTACCTCGACGGGGTGCCCGGCCGGGTCCAGCTCACCGCGGATTGCGGGGTGGACTGCCTCACCATCGAGGTGACCGATACCGGCGCGTGGCGGCCGCTGCCCGCCGATCCCGGGCACCGCGGTCGCGGCATCGCCATGATGCGCGCCCTCACCGACGATCTCGACATCGATCTCTCCGGCCCGGGTACTCGCGTGCGAATGACGGTGCGACTAATGGCCGTTTCATTCTCGGCCGCCGGACGCATGTGAATCCGGGCGCGTTGGCGCTATTGCGACGGGCGTGTCCGAAGATTGCCGAAAGAGTGCGGTAGCTGCGGCTTTCGCGATAACAGAGTTACCGAACCAGTACCGATCTGGCAGACGATGCAGCGCGAACGGACGGATCATGGCAGATTTAACAAACGTGACCAATACATCCGGAGACGGCTACCCCTTCGCCGACACCATGACCACCGCGGTCACCGAGCGCGACGAGGCGACGGTCCTCACCGTGGCCGGTGATGTCGACCTCGCGACGGCCCCCGCACTCGAGAACGCGATCGATTCGACGCTCTCGGGCCGCCCGGCCGCCCTCGTGATCGACCTGTCCGCGGTCAGCTTCCTGGCCTCGGCGGGCATGGCGGTCCTGGTCGGCGCGCACAAACGCGCCGGCGATACGCGCATCGCGGTGGTGGCGGACGGACCCGCCACCAGCCGCCAATTGAAGGTGACCAGTCTGGATCAGGTCTTCGCCTTGCACTCAACCCTCGAGGAAGCTCTCAGCGCCCTGCGCTGAGGACGCTCTGAAAAGCAAGAAGCCGAGTCCGGTTTGCCCGGACTCGGCTTCGCTGCTTCAGGATTCGATCAGACGAGTTCGCGCAGCTGCTCGATGAGCTTGACGCGCTCGGCCGGGGTGGCGGCCATGGGGACCACGTTCAGCGCGGTCACTCCCGCCTCGCGGAACGCGGCGACGCGCTCCTTGACGAAGCCCGCCGAACCGATCAGGCAGACGTCGCGGACCAGGTCGTCCGGCACCGCCTTCGCGGCAGCGTCCTTCTCGCCCTTGAGGTACAGCTCCTGGATGCGATCGGCCTCGGCGCCGTAGCCGTACTTGGTGGCGAGGGTGTGATAGAAGTTCTTGCCCTTCGCGCCCATGCCGCCGATGTAGAGCGCCAGGTGCGGCTTGACCCATTCGCGCAGGCCCTCCACATTGTCGCCGATGGCCAGCGCCGGACCGGCGTAGATCTCGAGGTCGCCGCGGGCCGGATCACGCTTGGCCAGACCGGCTTTCACCGACTCGCCCCAGACGGCGTCGGCCTTCTCCGGCAGGAAGAAGATGGGCTGCCAGCCCTCGGCCAGTTCGGCGGCCAACTCGACGTTCTTCGGGCCCAGCGCGGCGAGCAGCACCGGAATGTTCTCGCGCACCGGGTGATTGATCAGCTTGAGCGGCTTGCCCAGGCCGGTGCCCTGCCCCTCGGGCAGCGGCACCGTGTAGTACTTGCCCTGGTATTCGAGCTTTTCGCGCTTCCACACCTTGCGGCAGATCTCCAGCGCCTCACGGGTGCGGCCGATGGGCGCGTCGTAGGTGAGGCCGTGGAAGCCCTCGATCACCTGCGGGCCCGAGGCGCCCAGGCCGAGGATGAAGCGGCCGTCGGAGACGTAGTCCAGACCGGCGGCGGTCATGGCCGTCAGCGTGGGCGTGCGGGTGTAGAGCTGCAGGATGCCCGAAGCCAGCTGCACCCGTTCGGTCTTCGCGGCCAGGTAGCCGAGTGCACTCACCGCGTCGAACGAGTACGCCTCGGGCACGAACACGATGTCGAGTCCGGCGCGCTCGAGGTCGGCGACCTCGGCGGCGATCTCCTTGAATCCGTCGGTGTAGTTGATCGACAGTCCGATACGCATGACCCGGACAATACCCAACTAATTGCATAGGCCAGCGGGAGGGTTGCCCAGACCGTCCGGGCCCGGATCGCGACCGCCCGCGGGCGGATTGCCGATCGCGGTGTGCGGGCCGGTACGGTAGGCGGCGAATCGCTCGAATTCCCCGTATCGCCAAGGGAGGCCACCCCGCATGACTCAGGACACCACCACCTTCGGTGACTCGACGCTGCGGGGGTACCTGGGTGAACTGGCGGCGAAGGTGCCCGCCCCCGGCGGCGGCGCGGTCGCCGCGCTGCACGCGGCCCAGGGTGCGGCGCTGGTCGCCATGGTCGCGCGCTACACCACCCGCGCCAAGGATGCCGACAATCGCCCGGTGATCGACCGGATCATCGCCGCGGCCGATGTCGCCCGCGAGCGCTCGCTGGCGCTGGCCGATGCCGACGCCGCGGCGTTCACCGCGGTCGGCGCCGCCTACAAGCTGCCCAAGGAGACCGAGGCCGAGCGGGCGGCGCGCGGCGAGGCCATCACCGCCGCGCTGTTGCAGGCCGCCCGGGTGCCCGCGGCCGTGGTCGCCGAGGCCGACGAAATCGTCTCGCTGGCAAGCGAATTGCTGCCGATCGGCAACCCGAACGTGGTCACCGATATCGGTGCGGCCGCCGACTGCGCACGCTCCGCGGCGGCCAGCTCGCAGCTGAATATCGCGATCAATGTGGCTTCGCTCGACGGTGCCGCCGGAGCCGAGTTCGCGCCCGTGCTGAAGCAGATCGAAGAAGTGATCGCGCGCGCCGACGCACTGCACGACGACGTGGTTTCCGCCATCACGCGCTGACGCCTCGAATCAGCCTGTGCTGTACCCCGTTCCGTTATGGAGCGGGGTACAGCCGTTTCCGGCCCGCTACCGGGCGACACGAAGTTCGCATAGCTCCCACGCCGGGACAATGGTCACGAACCGGGAACATTTCCGGATGGGACTGATCATCTGGCCATAAGGTGAGGAACCCAGGCCCACACCCTCTCGAAGGGATGGAACGATGCGGAAAGCTCTTCGCGTGCTGTTCGTCGCAAGCTTCCTCGCGGCGGCGGCCGCACTCGGTTCCGGAGCCGCGGGGGCGGCTCTACTCGCACCGAATCTCCCAGCCGTACAGGCAATCTCACCGGCACCAGGTCAGACCGTCGGCATCGCCGCCCCGGTCACCGTGCAGTTCGCGAAGGCGGTCACCGATCGTGCGCAGGCCGAAGCCATGGTCGATGTCCGCGCCGAGAACTCCCTCGCCGGGCACTTCACGTGGCTCGACGACCGGCAACTGATGTGGCAACCGGCGAATTATCTGCCGGCCAGCGCACCGATCACGGTGTTCGCGGGGCGCCAGCACATCAAGTTCCAGACCAACGGCGGCACGACTGCGGACGCGGACATGTCCGCGCACACCTTCACGGTGTGGATCAACGGCGTAGCCCGCACGATGCCCGCGTCGATGGGCAAGCCCGGACGTGAGACTCCCGTCGGCACGTTCCCGGTGCTCTCGCACGAGCGCTCGGTCACCTTCGACTCGCGCACCATCGGCATCCCGCTGAGCTCCCCCGAGGGCTACCTCATCACCGGTGAATTCGCCGAGCGCCTCACCTGGGGTGGCGTCTACGTCCACTCCGCCCCCTGGTCGGTGGATTCCCAGGGCAACTCCAACGTCAGCCACGGCTGCATCAACCTCGCCCCCGCCGACGCCGAGTGGTACTACGACAACGTCTCCATCGGCGACCCCGTCACCACCCACTGGTGATCCCGCCGTCATCCCGGCGCGTATTTGGCCGGGATGCACACCGATTGGATGGATCCCGGCCAAAAGCATGCCGGGATGACGAGATTCGCTAGCGGGCGGATTCGGCCGCCTGGACCACGTGGCGCATGAGGAGGGCGGTGGTGACGGGGCCTACGCCGCCGGGGACGGGGCTCAGGGCGGCGGCCTTGCCGGACACGGAATCCGCGTTCACGTCGCCGGTGATGTTGCCGTTGTCGTCCTCGTTGGTGCCGACGTCGATGACTACCGCGCCCTCGCGGACGTGCTCGCCGGTGATGAGCCCGGCGCGGCCGACAGCCGCGACCACGACATCGGCAGCAGTCGTGACGGCCGGGAGGTCGGAGGTGCGGGAGTGCGCGATGGTCACGGTCGCGTTCTCGGCCAGCAGTAGCTGAAGCAGGGGCTTGCCCACCACATTCGAGCGGCCGACGACGGTGACGAGGCGGCCTGCGAGCGGAATCTGGTGGAACTTGGCCAGTTCCACGACCGCTTCGGAGGTGGCGGGCGGGAAGCCGGGGAGACCCGAGGCGAGCAGGCCCAGCGACAGCGGGCTGACGCCGTCGACGTCTTTGGCGGCGGCGATGGCGATGCTGACATCGTCGAGGCCGACGCCCTTGGGCAGGGGGGTCTGCAGCATGATGCCGTCGACGGTCGGGTCCGCGGACAGTTCAGTGAGCTTGGCGCGGATCTGCTCGGCGGTGGCGTCGACGCCCAGATCGACGTTGTCGCAGGCGATTCCGAGGCGGTCGGCGGCGCGGTTGAGAGACTTCACGTACCAGGCGCTGGCGGGATCGTCGTTCGCGATGACCAGGGCCAGGCGCGGCGCGGTGCCCTGTTCGGTGAGGGCGGCGGCGCGCGCCTTGGTGTCGGTGTTGAGGGCGGCGGCGAGATCCTTGCCGATGAGCGAAGTCGTATCCACGGGTGCACAGCCTATCGCGCGACCGGAAAGCGATAACCAACCGGACCGGACGGGGCTTACGCGCCGACCGTTCCTCTCCGCATCTCCTCGACACGCCCCCGCGCGCGTTTCCAGCTGTGATCCGGATCAAACCCGCGAAATCAGTTGAGCAAATACCCGACAACGGGGATGGGCAGTCGTATCGTGTCCACATTCGGCTGTGAGCCAATAGCCAGCTAATTGAAGAGATAGCCAGCAAAGCAATGCGTGACACCCTCCGAAAGGTCGACAGCAGTGCAGATCGCCAGGCGTTTCCCCACCTTCCTCGCGGCGGCCGCCGCGGCCCTCACCATTCTCTCCACCGCAACCGCGCACGCCGATCCCGGTGCCCTCTACAACTCCGCGC
Organism: Nocardia heshunensis; assembly: GCF_054782115.1. Classification (NCBI taxonomy): domain Bacteria; kingdom Bacillati; phylum Actinomycetota; class Actinomycetes; order Mycobacteriales; family Nocardiaceae; genus Nocardia; species Nocardia heshunensis. Next base: position 19,805 of record NZ_BAAGTC010000005.1, read on the forward strand.
AGGACAACTTCACCGGCGGCAACGAGGCGGCGGGACTGGCCGACCTGCGCCAATTGCTCAATGAATCACCGGATGACGCGCAGGCGTTGTCGCTGCAGGCGATCTGGTCGGACTACACCGGCGACATCATCACCCGCGAGGTGGCGCTCAACCGGCTCAACGGGATCGACGGGCGGCTCGCGGACGGGACGCGGAATCTGTTCCGCGCCATCGGTGCCGCGGTGGGCACGCTGCCCAATCCGATTCCGGCGATCGCGGGCCCGCAGACCGGTATCGCGGTACTGGGTTACGGCCTGCTGCCGGACGGATCGATGCGACCGGAACTGGTGAACCGGCTCCAGGCCGCGTGGCTGCAGGCGATCGCCTCGCCCATGTCGCCCATCCTGGTGACGGGCGGCAATCCGCAGAACGGCATCACCGAGGCGGCCGCCATGCAGGGCTGGCTGATCGGGCACGGCATCCCGGCCAGCCGCATTCTGGCCGACCACCGCGCCGGATCCACCGTGCAGAACGCCCTGTTCGGCGTCCAGATGCTCAAGGACGCGGGCGCGACCAGCGCGATCGTGGTGACCTCCCCCAACCACATTCGCCGCGCCGTCGCGGACTTCATCGTCGCGGGCATCCCGGTGGTCGGCGCCACCACCTCCCTCGAACAGCTGGTTTCCCAGCTGCCGCCCCCGGCCCGCAACAGCCAGCGCGGCATGTACCTCGACGCCAGCCGCACCCTGCGCCTGCCCGCCGAGCGCTGACCGCTCGGCAGCCCTGACCCGCACGCCCGGACCCTGCCCGAATTGGGCGACCGTCCGGGCGTGCACAATTGTGCGGTGAGCCCCTCCGACACCGACACTCTCGTCGCGCGACTGCGCGCGGCCGGATGCGTGTTCGCCGAGGAGGAGGCCGCCCTGCTGCTGGCCGCCGCCACCGACCCCGCACACCTGGAATCGCTTGTCACGCAGCGCATCGCCGGGTTTCCGCTCGAACACCTGCTGGGGTGGACCGAGTTCCGTGGTCTGCGGGTCGCCGTCGCGCCGGGTGTCTTCGTACCCAGGCAGCGGACCGGATTCCTGGTCGAGGAAGCGATCGTGCTGGGTCGCGTCCGGGCCGCGGGAGCGGGGTCATCGCTGGTCGCCCTCGATATGTGCTGCGGCTGCGGCGCATTGGGGTTGGCGTTGGCGAAAGAGCTGGCGGCCGAAGGGATTCGGGTCGATCTGACGGCTGCCGATATCGAACCCGCGGCCGTGGTGTGTGCGCGGGAGAACCTCGCTGCGGTGAACGGGCGCGTGTTCGAGGGCGATCTGTTCGAGGCGGTGCCCTCGGATCTGCTTGGGCGCGTGGACATTCTGCTGGCGAATACGCCGTACGTTCCATCGGCGGAGATCGCGTGGATGCCACCGGAGGCGCGTGATCATGAGCCGCGGCGTGCGCTCGACGGCGGGGCCGACGGGTTGGATGTGCTGCGGCGGATCGCCGCGGTGGCCGCGGAATGGCTGGCTCCGGGTGGGCATCTGCTCGTCGAGGAGAGCGAGGAGCAGGCCCCCGTCGCGGCGGCGGTGCTGCGCGGGCACGGGTTGTCGGCTCGGATCGTGGAGTGTGAGGAGATGGGTGCGACCGTGGTGATCGGTACGCGGGCATGACAATTCAGGGAGTGCTGTTCGATATCGATGACACGCTCATCGATTACTCGGCGACCGTGCGGATCGGGTTCCTGCGGCATCTCGCGGCGGAGGGAGTCCTCGACCGGTTCGACTCCCCCGACGCGGCCGTCGCGGTGTGGCGGGCGATCGAGGACGAGGAGTATCCGCGGTTCGTGGCCGGGGAACTGTCGTTCACCGAACAACAGCGGGTGCGCACCGAGCGATTCTTCGCGCATATCGACGTCACCGGCGAGGACCCGGTGGCCTGGTTCGGACGGTATGCGGCCCACCGCGATACCGCATGGGCCGCGTTCCCCGATGCCGCGCCGATCCTGCGCAGCCTCGACGGCCGCGTCCGGCTCGGCGTGATATCGAACGCCTCGCTGCCGTACCAGATCCGCAAGTTGCGGGCGGTCGGACTGCTGGACCATTTCGTCGAGACGATCGTGTGCTCCGACGAATTCGGTGCCGCCAAACCCGATCCGTCGATCTTCCTGGCCGGATGCGAGCTGCTCGACCTGGAGCCCGGCCGGGTCGCCTACGTCGGCGACCGGTACGACTGGGACGCGCTGGGGGCCAGAGACGCCGGGCTGCGGTCGTTCTGGCTGGTCCGCGACGATGCCGAAGCCACCGCGGCGGACGGCATCACCGTGATCCGCTCACTGGCGGAACTGGATTCGGCGCTCGGCTGAACTACTGCGCGTCCTTGCGGGCATCTCCCAGTGCCCGGCGCATGCGAAGCAGGTACATGGGACTCGGTGGCACCCAACCCAGTTGGACCGCCTGACCCAGATCGTCGCGGTTGGCCCAGTGCTCGATGAGCTTGCCGTCGGCGATGCGCACCCAGTGCGACTGCGTCACGGCGAACGTCTTGCCGGTCGACGGAAAGGCCTGGTCCGGCTTGGCATCCGCGTCGTACGCCACGAAGGTGCCGGTCTGGCGGGCGTGCATGGTGGTGTGCAGGGCGACCACATCGCCCTCCACGAGTGCCTCGTGCACCTCCCAGCGCATCTCGCTGAAGGCCGAGCGCAGCCACAACGCCGACGCGTAGGCGGCGGCCGGGCCGCGACCGCGGGCCGCCGCCGGTTCGGCCTTGGCCTCCCGGTTCACGGCGTCGGGATGAATGACGGCCTCGAAGTCGGCGAGGTCGCCGTCGGCCATGATCTCGACCGTACGGATGGCGAGTTTGCGAAGGTCATCGGCGGTCATCATGCCTCCAGGGACTTGCGGATCTCGGCTTCGATATCGAGTTGGGCGCGGGCCGCGGTGAGCCCGGCGGTCACGTCGGCGGCGGTGCGTTGGGTGGCGGCCGAAACATACTGTGCCACAGCAGCTTCGATGGTTTCAACACCCTGGGTCGCGGCGGCGCGCTGGGGGTCGCGGGCGGCGGCGGGCAGGGCGGACATCGCGACCAGGCGATCGTCCCACGCCAGCGCGGCCTGTTCGAGTTCGGCGCGCAGCACGATGGTGGTGCCGTCGTCGAGGGTGTTGGCGGTGCGGACCGCGGTCATGGCATCGCGCAGGCGTCGATGCAGGCGCGCCTCCGGATCGTGCGAGCCCGCCCAGGAGGCCGGCGCACGGGTGGGGGTGCCGGGAATCACCTCGTTGGCGGCCGAGGTCGCGGCCTGCTGACGCTTGGACAGCAGCATGACGCCGCCGACCACCGCGGCCAGCAGGATCAGCACTACGAGCACGAAAATCAGCACGGTCGGCTCACTTTCCTCGGTCGATCAATGATGGGTGGTGGTGGGATGCGGTGCCACGGTGGTGTGGCCCGGATGCGCCGGGGCGTGATGCCCGTGCGCGGCGGAGTAGACGCCGACGATCACCGCGATCACGGCGAGCACCGCCAGGATCGCGCCGATGATCTTCACCTTGCTCCACGGGCGATCTCCGGCCACCTGACCGGTGAGGCCGTTGATGTAGACCTGGTAGGGCTGGTTCATGTAAACGACCGTGAGCAGCCAGATCGGCAGCAGCAGATGCTTGTACGCCAGCCAGTTCCACGAGGTGTCAAGCCGGTCGATGCTCTGGCGGTCACCGCCGATATCGGCGCGCACGCTGGACTCGATGGCCGACTCGATGCGCTGCTGCGCCTCCGGGAACGACTCCTCGGCGTCCTTGTCGTAGGTGCGGCACAGGTGCCCCGCCACGAACTCCGGTGAGTAGGAGCGCGCCTGCTCCACCGGCCACGGCTCGAGCGAGCGAATCCGATTGCGCGCCATATTCTCGTTGGCCAGCACCGGCAGGTCGGCGAACTCATTGCTGACCTCGCCCCAGACCGGGGTCCAGCGGGTCCGGGTCTCGTAGACGGGATCGCCGTCCTCGTCGGTGCCGACCCGCACCTGGTAGTCGTCGCCGCGCTGGCCCTGATAGTGGCTGTCGGTGTCCGCGTCGTAGGTGAAGTACGCGGTGTACAGGCTCGAGAACGCGCCGATCTGCCGGTACTTGCGGAACTTCGTCGGCGCGAACCACCGTCCCGAAACCCACTTGTCGACCAGCTCCCGGGCCTGCTTCTCCCCCACCAGGAACGGCACCACACCGTCGACCGGCAGCCGCGCGGGCGCATTGTGCACATCGTCACGCTGAATAGGCGTGGCGCAGTACGGGCACCGAGTAGCGGTGAGACTCCCATTGAATCCGGTGGTGCCACCACAGTTCTGGCACTTCACCTCCCACTCCCCGGTCACCTGCGGCCCACTCGAGGTGGCCTGCAACTCCCGCAGCGCCGCCATCGCGGGGGCAAGCTCGCGGGCCTGCACAGGCACGTCGGGTGCGGTGACCGGCGACCGGTTGCCACAACTGGGGCACAACAGATCCTGTCCTACCGGATCGAACCCCAGCTGTGCACCACACGAAGAACACGGATACGTCCGCGTCAACTCGGTGCTGTGCAGCATCGCCCGGTCCGGCGCGACCGGAACCTGTTGCGGCGCAGCATTGCCCTGTTCCGCCACATCCGGCGCCTGCGTTCCCGGCATGAACACCGGTGCCACCATCACCGGCTGCGGCATTCCGCCCATCGGCGCCTGCATCGGCTGATTCGGCACGTAACCACCGGGCAGCGGCGGCGGAACTGCCTGCCCGCCAACGCCACCCGGCAACGGCGGTGGCACGGGTCCGCGCTGCGGCATCGGCGGCGGCACTGCGCCGGGGAGCGGCGGCGGTCCGGCAGGAGACGCGGCCCCCGGAAGTGGCGGCGGTGCAACGGATCCCGACGGTAACGGCGGGGGCATCTGCTGCCCGGTAGGGAGCGGGGGCGTCCACGGGCGGGGGTCGGCGGTGTGCGGTGCGGCCGGGTCGCCGGTCGGAAGCGGCGGCGGGCCAGGAGGCCGTTGGGGCTGGTTGTCGTTCATCGGGGCTCACTCGGTGCGGCGGACGCGACGGTCGCGCCATTGCGGTGGAAGGGCTTTCGGGGACGCACCGGGGTGTCGGGCGTGCGGTGGAGCGTCGGGTGTGGCCCGTCGGCGGGCAAGGAGTGCCGACGGGTCACGGCCGGACGGGCGGCGCGGGCGCTACTGCGGGGGCAGCGGCGGCGGGGTGCCCGGGAGCGGGGGCGGGGTGGCGAAGAGGCTCGCCAGGGCGGGGACGGTGGCGGCGGGCTGCCAGCCTGCCATGCCTTCGCACCAGACGTTGGTGTCGCGGGTCAGGTTGCCGGCCGAGACGTATTGGCGCAGTTGGTCGATGGGGAACGGGCCGACGGCCTGGCCACCGTTGTCGAAGTGGAACTGCTGCTGGCCGGGCAGCGGCGGCGGGGCGGCCTGCTGCGGGGCGGGGGCGGCCTGCTGCTGCGGCTGGGCGAATCCGCCCTGCATCTGACCGGCCATTTGACCACCGAGCACGACACCCATGCCGGCCTGCATGGCGGCACCCATGCCGCCGCCGGGGTTCTGGGCCGCGGCGAGCATGGCGTCGGCGGCCTGCATCTGCTGGTAGCGGCCCAGGTCCACATTGTTCATGAAGCCGCCGGCCTCGACGCCGCGTGCCACACCGCGGGTCATGGCCTGCTGGATCTCCTCGGGCAGCGAGATCGTCATGGTGACGCCCTCGACCCCGATGCCGAAGCCGGACAGTCGCTGACCGACGAATTCGCGCAGCTTGTCGGACAGTTCGACCTGACGGCCCTGCAGGTCGATGGCGCCGAGCCCGGACGCCATGATCATGTCGGAGAAGCCCAGCGCGACATTGGCGCGCAACTGCTCGCTGAGGGTGTCGGCGTCCACCTCGGCGTTGGTGCCGATCATCTGGCGCAGGAACACCTCGATGTCGGTGACGCGCACATTGGCGGTGCCGTTGGCGCGGATCTGCACCATGCGGAAGTCGGGGTCGCGGACGGTGATCGGCTGCGGTGTGCCCCAACGCATATCGGTGACCGCGCGGGTATTGATGAAATACACCTCGGACCGGAACGGCGAGTTGAACCCATGCCGCCAGCCCTGCAAGGTGGACATGATCGGCATGTTCTCGGTGGTCAGCGTGTAATGGCCGGGCCCGTACTTGTCGGCCAGCTGCCCGCGGTAGACGAAGACGGCCTGCTGCCCCTCCCGGACGATCAGCTCCGCACCGTTCTTGATCTCGTTGTCGTAGCGGGGAAATCGCCACGCCAGCGTGCTGCGAGTGTCGTCCAACCATTCAATGATGTCGACGAATTCGCCGCGGATCATGTCGAACAGGCCCATTGCCTTCTCTTTCCTCCCTCGGGCGCGACGCCCTAACCCGGCCGAAGTATGGCACAGGTTGCTGAACGCGCGCGGTCACCGTCACGTGGCTATCGAGCCAACCACGATCAGTGTTAATGATTCATGAACCAGCATGGCCCACGCGAGCTTTCTCACGCGGGCCATGCTGATTCGCTATCGCCGGGCGGGCGAACAGGGAGGCGGCGAGTACGCCGATCAGCACCGCGGCGGCGGGCAGGTACATCGAATCCGATAGGGCCGAACTGAACGGTTCGATGACCTTCGACGGTAGCGGCCCACCCGGGGCGGCCTGGGCCGCGAGTCCGTGCGCGTGCAGCCGGGCGGTCAGCAAGGCGCTCATGCCCGCGCTGCCGAGCACCGAACCGACCTGTCGCGTCGTGTTGTAGACGCCCGCGGCGGCTCCGGCCTGATGCACCGGCAGGCCGCGGGTGGCGTTGGCGGCCAACGGGGCCCAGATGCAGGCATTGGCCACGCCCATCACCGCGAAGACCACCAGGACGAGCCAGATCGCGGTGTGCGGTGTCATCAACGCGCCGAACCAGAACAGCGTCACCGCCAGCAGTCCGAGACCGAGGGTCGGGAACGCCCGTGGGTGTACGCGGTCGGACCACCGGCCGACGAACACCCCGAGCGCACCGGTGGTGAGCGCCAGCGGCGCGAGCATGAGCCCGGATTCGGTGGTGTCGTAACCGCGTACCACCTGGAGGTAGAAGAACGTGGGCAGCATCATGGCGACGACCGCCGCGCCGGTCGTGCCGATCGCGACACTCGCCATACTGAAGTTGCGGTCCGCGAACAGTGACAGCGGCACCAGCGGCTCACCCTTGGTGATCCCCTCCCAGCCGATGAACAGCGCCAGTACCGCAATCCCTCCGACGATCAGTCCCCATACCCAGGCTGCCCAGTCGTGGCCGTTGCCTTCTTGCAGGCCGAAAACCAGTGCGGTCAGGCCGATTCCGGACAGGACGACGCCGAGAATGTCGAACGTGTGCGGATGTGTCTCGAGGCTCGGCAGCAGCCACGCCGCCAGGCCCAGGCCGAGCACACCGACCGGGACATTGATGTAGAAGATCCACTGCCAGCCGAAGTGGTCGGTGAGCACGCCACCGAGAATGGGCCCGACCAGCATGGCCAGCCCACCGACGCTGCCCCACAGACCCATTGCGGCACCGCGTCTTTCGGGCGGGAACAGGCGCGTGATGACGGCCATGGTCTGCGGCGTCACCAGGGCCGCACCGATGCCCTGCACGGCGCGCGCCGCGATGAGCTCACCGATCGACCCGGCCAGCCCGCACCACAGTGAGGCGGCGGTGAACAGCGCCAGCCCCGCAAGATATACGGGTTTCGGGCCGACACGGTCCCCGAGCCGCCCGGTGATCAACTGCAGCACCGCATAACCCAGCAGATAGGCACTGGTCACCCAGATCACCTGGGACACATCGGTATGCAGTCCGACCATGATCTTCGGGTTGGCCACGGCCACGATGGTCATGTCCAGCAGGATCATGAAGAAACCCACCAGCAGCGCGAACAACGCGTGCCAGGGATTGCGCTCGGATTTCATGACATCCCTCAATCCGCTCGAATGCCCGAGGCGAGGAAGATCGGCACCGCGACGAACAACCGGTCACCGCGCGCCCGCTCGGCCTGCTCATCGAGCCACTCCCCGGGGCCCGCGAGATCCGCGAGGGTCGGCAGGCAGGTGGCGTCGGTCCACACGATGGTGTGCACTGCGACGGTGACATCGGCGAACCCGTTGTCCAGCAGCAGGTTCCGGTACTCGCGGGCTACGCGTGGGCTGCGCACCCGGTCGGCGCGGGCCTGCACCACCGCGCGGGTGACCTCGGGATCATCGGAGTCGATCACGACGGTGTCCCAGTCCTGGCCGACGAGCACCGCGCGGCCGTTGCCGGCCAGCACCCGCCGCGCTTCGACCACGGCCGCTGCCGGTTCGGGGAGCGTATGCAGGACTTTGTCGGCCCGGTATCCGGTGACCGACCCGTCCTCGAGGGGCAAGTGCGCAAGCGTCGCCGACCTGGAACTCGCCCGCGGGCCAGCGCTCGGTCGCGACCTCGATCATGAAGGGCTGCAGGTCGATCCCGATGGCCCGCACCCCGCGAGCGGCCAACTCGCCCACCGCGAGGCCGCTGCCGCAACCCACGTCGACAACGGTCTCACCCAGCCCGCGATAGGTACGTTCGCGCAGTTCACGAACCTGCGGGAGTTCGTCGAAAGCATCAAGAATCGGAAGCAATTTCGCCAAAGGAGTAGTCATGAAGGCAGTCTGCGACTTGAAGCCAACTTGAAGTCAAGAGCCGCCCGTGGGCCACCGCGCAGTTCGGTAATCTGCGGATTGTGCGTATCGACTTGGTGATCGGGTTCGTGCTGGCGGTGACGCCGGTCTGCCTGACGCCGGGTGCGAGTTTCACGCTGGTCACCCAGCGTGTGATCGCGGGGAGTCGGCGGGAGGGGTTGCTCGTCGCGGCGGGTACGGCGACCGGGTTGTGTGTGCATGCGGGGCTCGCGGCGATCGGGTTGTCCGCGTTGGTGATGCGGTCGGCCGAGGCGTTCACCGTTGTTCGGCTCGCGGGTGCGGCGTATCTGGTGTGGCTGGGGCTCTCCGTGCTGCGCGGTAACCGGGGGCGGGCCGAATCGCCGTCGCGGAAGCTGCCCTGGCGCGGGCACAACAGTTACGTCCAAGGGTTGCTCGGGAATGTGTTGAATCCGAAAGCGGCTGCGGTGTATCTGACTTTGGCGCCGCAGTTCCTGGACCCCGGGCGACCGGTGGCCGCGCAGATCGCCGTATTGGCCGTTGCCCATGTTGTCGTGGCGGTCACCTGGTTGACGGTGTGGACGATGACAGTTTCCGCTGCACGGCAGACGATCGCGCTGCCGCGGTTCAAGGTCGTCATGAATCGGGTCACCGGCACCGTGATGATCGCTTTGGGCGTCCGGACCGCCATCGCATAATAAGGTCGGTCTTTACGGTTGCTTTGCATTTCCCCAAGGGGCACTTGGTATTTCGCGCCCGATAGGTGGGGAGTGAGCGGGCGGAGCGCGGACCGTCATCGTATGCTGGCCCCCGCATTGATCGAGATCTACGGGGAGCAGTTGTGCAGGCGAATATCAAGGGCAGCACGATGCCGGTGCTGGAGATGCAGTTGGGGCCGGGGGAAGCGGTGATCACACCGCACGGCGAATTGTCTTGGATGTCGCCGAATGTGACGATGACGCAGACCACCAGTGCCGCCGGCGGCGGCGGATTCATGAACTCGCTCAAGCGGGTCGCGGGCGGCGGCGGCCTGTTCATGACCCAGTACCAGGCCACCAACGGCCCCGGCCTGGTGGCCTTCGCCACCAAGGTGCCCGGCGAGATCGTGCCGGTCGACATTCACCCGCAGCGCAGCGTCCTGGTGCATCGACACGGGTGGCTGGCCAGCACGCCGGGCGTGAATGTGAGTGTCGCGCTGCAGCAGTCGATCCGCAGCGGCCTGTTCGGTGGTGACGGATTCCGGCTGCAGCGCCTCGAGGGCCAGGGCCGCGCCTGGATCGAACTCTCCGGCGAACTCACCCGCTACAACCTGGCCCCCGGCCAGACCATGCTGGTGCACCCCGGTCACGTCGGCATGTTCGACCAGACCGTGCAATTCACCATGACCACGGTCCCCGGCATCCGCAACAAGATCTTCGGCGGCGACGGCTTCCTCCTGGTCGCCCTCACCGGCCCCGGCGAAATCTGCCTGCAGAGCATGCCGCTGCCGAACCTCGCCCACGCCCTCATGCCCTACGTCGGCGCCGAATCCGGCGGCGCCGGAGCCGCAGGCGGAGTGGTCGGCGCCATGCTGCGCGGCTGACCACCTATCCGATCCGGGCCCACCGCAGAAACCTCCGCGTGAGCCCGGACACTTCGGACTGCTGCGCGCAGCGCGCGTGTGCGGCGGTGTTCAGCCGAACTCCGCGGTCATCTTGTCCAGCAGACCGTTGATCTCGGTTTGCGTAAGGTCTTTGATGAGAGGCGATTCGCTGTTCACGACGACGGTTCCGGCGGAGAAGTGGCGGCCACTCTTCACTTTTCCCTTGGCCGTGTTGTTCATGGTGCTGTATTCGAGTTGATACCAGCCGTCCTGGGGCTTGTTCGAGAATTTCGTGGGGGCTTCGGTGACCAGGCCGGGGAGATCGTCCACACGCTCTTCGAGCGTGGCTTTGTCGGTCTTCGCCTTGTAGAAGATTCGGAATCGGGTGACATCGCCGATGTACGCCTTGAGTTTCGGGCCCTTCTTGTGCTCCTGGCGGATACGGCAGGTCTGGGTGCCGTCCGCGAAATACAGGGTGGGAGAACGATCTTCACCCGAGGTCACGTGGGTCAGATGCGCCAGGGTGGCGAGCTGGCGGAGCGACGCCAAACGTGGGTCGGGCGTGCTGGTGCTGCTCTCACTGGTCGTGCTACCGATGCTCGAGCTGCTGCTACTCGTTTTGCTCGACGAGGAATCGGGTTCGGTCATGATATTGCCTCTTCACAGAGAATGCCGGAATTCGAGCATAGGCCCGATAATCCAGTCGCTCGGCCGAGGATTCCTCGATACCAACGAAATTCGGCAACGCCACGATTGAATCGATGCCGCTTCCTGCGAATCAATCCGCCCGGTCCGTGAAAGTTCCGTGGTCCACTGAACCCGGTGGGCGCGCACACCGTGGGGCTGGTGTCATCATCGTCGATCCAAGGATCACCATGCGGATATCCGTCTGCTTGTATGCCGGCGTCATAGCCACCGGGCTCGCTGTCGCCGGTCTGCCCACCACGGCCACGGCGGCGGTTCCGCCCGGCGGCCTGATCACCAGTTTCCTGCGCAATCAGGGCACCTATTGTTCGATCATCTGCCCCCTCGGCGCCCAGACCGCCGACACCGTCGTGACCACGGTCCAGCAGGCGCCGGGCGCACTGTCGGCTGCTCTGCAGGTGGAGGATCCGGCACGGGCGCTCGGTGTCACGGCCGCCTCGATCACGGGGCCCACGAGTGTCGCGGCGCAGCGGGGGATCGTGGCCGACGGCACGCTCGTGGCGCCGCGCGCGCTGAACGCGTTCGAGGTCGGCGTGGTCGGGCTGATGAATGTAGGGCCCACCGCGACAGGTGGGCTGCCCGCGGTCGCGGCAGCAGTCGAGACTGCACGCGAGGACACATACGCCGCGCTCAATGCGCCTATCGTCCCTGACCCGGCACCGCTCGCCGTCCCGCACGATCCAGTGCAGGCCGCGGTTTTGGGGGTAATCGATGCCGGTGCCGCCGTGGCGTTTCCGGCATTCAACACCATGCTGACCGCCGCCGTCCAGGCCCCCGATGCCGCCGCGCGGGAACTCACGGCCACCGGCGATCCCGCGCAAGCGCTCACCGCGGGCGCCGATACGGTGACGGCCGCAGAAGACGCGGCCACCACCATCATCGGCAACGCAGTCACCAACGCGCTCGAGTTGATCGACGCAGCCAACCAGCAATAGCCGTGCGGCAGGGCGCGTCCGGATGATCGGCGATCAGGACAAACCGTAGAATTCGCGGGCTATGTGGAATGTGTGACCGGCGCCTTTGTCGGTGCAGGTGATGCCGTTGGGCATGCTCAGACAGGTCAGAGTGCCGACGGTGGTGGAGTGGTCGAAGTACAGGGTGGGCAGGCCGTCGGCGGCGAGGGCGGGGCCCGCGCAGGAGAAGGCGGGGGTGCCGCCCTCGGTGAGAGCGATGGTGTCGCCCCAGCGGCCTTTATCGCACCAGGCGGGGCGTTGCGGTGAGGTGAAGCTGTGGTCGGCGATATCGCAGACGACGGTGTCGCCGCCGCCGATCGCGGTGGTGAACTGGCAGGTGATATTGCCTGAGGGGGAACGGAATTGGAGTAGCTGGCCGGGTGCGGCCTGCGCGGTGGCGCCTAGGGTCAGGGTGGCGTCGAGGGTCAGGGCCGTGAGGACGGCGGCGCCCGCGACGAGTGTGCGGGTGGTCGTACGGAAGGTCATGGATTCTCCCCGGTCGGTTGTGAGCACCGGGACCCATGGTGGGAGGGGACGGTTTCGATCCGCTTACAGATCGCTTCGATCCGACGGCCCGGCCGCCTCCCGGAACAGATCGAGCATGTCGGACCACGGCAACGGTGCACCCGCCCCGGGATCGAAGGCCCGTTTCACCCGGTCCACCAGGTCGGGACCGGCGAAGCCGACGTAGCGTGCCGGGTCGATGCCGAGCTCGTCGGCGTGCGCGAGGACCGCGGTGTGCAGGCGGTTCGCGATGTCACCGTGTCCGAGCCGCGCGAGCGCGAACGCGCCGGCGAGCACCACGGCCAGTTCCTCGGAGACATTCGGTTGCTGCCGAAAGGCATTCAGGGCGCGCAGCAGGAGGACCAAGGCGCGGCGCAGGACCGGCTCGTCGGCGTCCGGCTCGGCCAGCAGGCACCACGCCAGCAGCAGGTCGGTGATGCCCGCGCCGGAGGTGAATCCGCTGTGCACGCTGATCTCGTGGGCACGGGTCAGGGTGGTGGCCGCCGCGGTGTGCCTGCCGTCCTGGAACTCGACGATCCCCATCCCCCACAGCGCGGCGGCCTGCAGATACGGCGGGGCGTCGCACTGATCGCAGGCCGCGGCGAAGGCCGTCGCGGCCGCCCGCAGCGCGACGCCGTCACCCAAGTCCGCCAACGCATTACAGCGCCGCAGGTGTGCTTCGAGCCGAAGCAATTCGTGATCGGAGTCCGCGAGCAAGGCCATCGCGTCATCGGCATACCCGAGCGCGTCCCGGGCGGCTCCGACGTGCGCGGCGGCCAGCGACAGCCCGATCAGCGCGCGGGCACGATCGGCGGCGGGCGCGGCCGGGCAGGCGGCCAGGGCCGAGCGCAGCAGCCGTATGCCCTCGGTCGCCACACCCGCCGTCACCCATAGGTAGGTCAGCGCACCGGCGCTCCGGAGTGCCTGCAGCGGAGCGTGTTCCAGGTCATGATCGATCGCCACGCGCAGATTCGGCAGTTCGAGTGCCAGCGTGCGCATGGCCTCCGGGAGCCGAGGTCCGGCGAGCAGCGCCACCTGGTCGGCGATCAGCCCGCGCGCCCAATCGGCCTGCGCGGCCCGCGATCCGGCGGGATCGGGATCCAATTCCCGGCAGTAGCGCCGGATCGTCTCCAGCAGCCGATAGCGGGCGCGCCCGGAACTGACATCGGCGGTGAGCACCGAACGATCCACCAGCGCGGCCAGACTCGCGAAAACGGCGGCACCCGTACCGGGATCGCGGACGAATTCGGCGGCGTGCCAGTCGAATCCGCCGTCGAACGGCCACAGCCGCAGCAGCAGCGAGCGATCCACCTCGCTCAACTGATCGATGCTCCAGCCGATCGCCGCCTGCAATGACGGGTGCGGCGAGATCGATCCGCTCGGGGTGGCGCCGAGAATATCGAGCCGCTCCCCCAGTCGTTCGGCGAGATCGGTGAGCCCGATCGAATGCGCCCGTGCCGCAGCCAGTTCGATGGCCAGCGGCAGCCCGTCCAAGACCTCGCAGACCGTGCGCGCGGCCTTCCGGTCGGCGGGGGTCGGCCGCCAGTCGGCGCGGTGTGCGCGGGCCCGATCGAGAAACAGTTCCACCGCGCCGGACTCCTCGCCGTCGAGCGGCAACGGCCGCAACGGCAGCACCCGTTCGCCTTCGATGCCGGTCGGACGGCGACTCGTCGTGAGAATCCGCAGTTGTGGGCATCGCGTCAGCAGCGTCAGAACGAAATCGAGATGCTCCACCAGCTGGTCACAGTTGTCGAGAATCAAGACGGCGGGCCGATCCCCGATCGCCCGCTCCACCGCGGCCGTGGGTTCACCCGTGCCCTGGGTGAGGCCGAGGGCCGCCGCGACGGTGGATACGACGGCACCGGGTTCGTGCACGTCGGCCAGCCGCACCAGCCAGGTGTCGGCCCGGTCGGCCGCGTGCTCGAGAACGAATCGGGTCTTGCCGACCCCGGCCGGTCCGGTGATCGTCACCAGACGCGATTCGCCCAGCAGTGCGGTCAGCAGCTCCGATTCCGCACGGCGGCCGATGAATCGGGTCGACGGCCGCGGCATCGGGGCGGAAGCGACTGCCGGTTCCGCCGTTTCGATCGATACGGGCGCGCGCACCAGCAGCAGACCTGGATCGTGGTCGAGGATGCGCCGTTCCAGCTCCCGCAGTGCCGGGCCCGGTTCGACGCCGAGCTCGTCGACGAACAGGCCGCGTACCCGCCGCAATTCGTCCAGGGCCTGGGCCTGACGGCCGGTGCGATACAGGCCCAGCGCGAGCAACTCCCACCGGCGTTCCCGAAACGGAGTCTCGATGACCGCTTCGCTCAACTCGGCGACCGCCTGCGTGGTGTCGCCGCCGGCCAACCGCGCGGCCTGTAATTCCTCGACGGCCACATCCCGGAGTTCGCCGAGTCGGATCCGCAACCCGGAAACCAGCAGGGTGTCTTCGAGTTCGGCCCACGGCTCACCGCGCCACCGACCGCGCGCGGCGGTCAGTTCGTCCGCCGCCCCGGCCGGATCCCCCGCGGCCAGCAGTCGGAGTCCGGTGTCGACCTGCGCGGCGAACAACTCGTCATCGCACCGGGCGGTGAGTCGATACCCGCGTGCGGTGCGCTCGATCACCGCGCGACCTTCGGGACCGAGGGCGGTGCGCAGCCGATGCACCACGACCCGCATCATGTTCTTCACCTCGTCGGTGAGCTGCGCACCCCACACCAGCTCGGCGAGCACGGAATCGTCGATCGCGCTCCCGGATCCGGTGGCCAGCGCGGCCAGCATGCGCCGCGGCACCGGGCCACCCAACTCGCGGGCGACCCCGTCGACCTCCACCTCGATCGGGCCGAGCACCCGGCACACCATCACGACGCCACGGTAACCGACCCGGGCGTGACCGTCCGGGTCAGGCGTCGCCGCAGGTCCGGGCGCGGGCGAGGGCGGCGAGCACGACGGGCGCGTCCAGCAAGGTGGTGTAGCGGGTGATCTTCCCGTTCCGCAGCGTCACGATGTCGATCTGGCTGCTGCACACCGGGATATCGGTCGGACGGATCGTCCCGGTGAGGGTCCCCACCTGCACGATCCGGCCCCCGGCATCGAAGAGGTGCGCTGTCTGCAACCGCACATCCAGGCAACTGAGCCGCCGCAGGTGGAAGTCGAAGAAGCCATCCGGCCCGTAATAGCTACCGCCCCAGGGCAATCGAGCCGAAAGCCGCATCATGAACTCCGGCGCGAGCACGGGCCGGACCCGGTCGAGCGCACCGGCGGCGAGATCGGCATACCAGTCCGCGACGAGGCGAATGTCGTCGCCGGGCGGCACATCACGATCCGGGTCGGGCCCGAGCCACATCACCGAGGAAACTCCTTCGATCGCGATTTCCGGGGGCGGTGACACCTTGACCGCGCGGTGTTTCACCCGGCTTACAGCCCGCCTCGATGTAAGCCCGCTGTAATGCCCACCCCGCACCGTGTAAGCGAACCAACGACCGAGCACCCAGGAGAATCCTTGTACCGGACCAGTGGCGCCTGCCTCACCCTGCTCGCCGTCACCGTGGCGCTCAGCGCCTGCGGCAGCGACAAGACACCGGCGGCGCAGGGCACGACGACCGGCGGCGCACCCGCCACGACCAGCGCCGCAGCGCCGAGTTCGGCTGCCGCACAGCAGGGTTCGAGCGGCGACGCGTGCACGGAGGTGCAGTACGAGATCGACCTCGCGCACCAGCTGCAGCAGGGCCAGGAGCCCGCCGACGCGCAGGCGGCGATCTTACGGATGCGGGCCTTCACCCCCTCGGCGCCCACGGCGATCCTCACCAACTACGCCCAGGTCGAGACCGTCATCTACGGCCATCTCCAGCACCGCAGGCAGGACCAGATCAACAGCGACGCCATGGGCGCGCTGCTCGACAAACTCACGCAGTGGAAGAGCAGCCACTGCTGACCGGAAGGCATGCGATCATGACCCACACCCATTCGGGGACAAGGGAAGTCGCCGTCCGCTGCATCCAGATGATGGCCGACGGCGACCGCACGGAATTCGACGCGCTCGTGCACCCCGACGCCGTCAATCACGAGGGGAAGGCCGAGCCCGCCGCCGCACGCACGCGCGGCCCGGCCGCCTACTGGGCCAGCGCCCTGTGGCTGCGCAACGCGTTCACCGAGCTGAGCTGGGAGATCCACGAAATCGTCGCAACCGGCGACCTGGTGGTCCTGCACACCACGATGTCCGGCCGCCAGACCGGACCGTTCATCGTCTATGACGACGATGCCCGCCCCGCACAGGCTTTCCCGCCCACCGGCCGCACGTTCGCGGTCACCCAAACCCATTGGTGCCGCGTCGTCGACGGCCTGATGATCGAGCACTGGGCCAACCGCGACGATCTCGGCCAGGCCACCCAATTGGGTTGGGTGCCACCGACCCCGGCCTTCCTGGTGCGGTCACAGCTGGCCCTGCGCCGAGCCCGCCGCGCCACCGCGTCTTCGTGACACGCGCTCCGCATCCGGGCAACTGTCCGGCTCGCCACGGGGAGAGCCTGGGTCGTGGGGTCCCAGGCATCACCACGTCAGTACTGCGAACCGGTGCTCGGCTGCACACCGAGAGGGCCGGTACCGCGCGAACGGTACCGGCCCTCGGGGGATCGAATCGCTACTTGCGGCCGGTGAACTCGTCCATGGAGTGGTAGACGCCCACGGTGTTGAGGTAGAAGTCGCGCACCTTCAACGGCAGCAGACCGGAGATGGCGCGGTTGAGGCGCGAGGTCCAGGGCAGGACCACCAGGGCGGAGCCCTTCTTCATCTCCTCCCAGGAGGTGTCGACGACCTCTTCCTGCTCCAGGATCGGGGTGAACCAGAAACCCTTGGCGCCGTCGAACATTCCGGTGTTGATGTAGGTCGGGCAGACCGTGGTGAACGTGACGTGCGTGTTCCCGGACTGCTCGAGCTCCAGGCGCACCGAATCCGACCAGCCCAGCGCCGCCCACTTGGAGGCCGCGTAGACGCTCATGCGCGGGTTAGCCACCAGACCGGCGGACGAGGCGATATTGAGCACCCGGCCCTCACCGGCGGTGTTGGCCACCATGGCGGGCAGGAACTCGAGCGTGATGTACATGGGGGCGAGCGAATTGATCGCCATCGTCTTGTCGATGTCGGCGCGGTTGGCGGTCTCCCAGAAGTAGCCGTTGCCGCGCACGATGCCCGCATTGTTGACCAGCACGTCGATATCGCCGACCTCGGCGCGCACGGCGGCCGCGGACTCGGCGATGGCGTCGCGATCGGAGACGTCCACCACGTAGTGGTGAATCCGGCTGCCACCCTCGGCGGCCAACTCGGCCGCGGTCTCCTTGAGGGTGGTCTCGTTGATGTCCCACAGCACCACGTCGGACGCGCCCTCGGTGACCGCCCGCTGCGCGAAGGACTTGCCCAGGCCCATGGCGGCGCCCGTGACCAGGACCTTCTTGCCCGCTACCGTTTTCATACCCCTGCCTACCCCTGTCGTCGTTTCGGCGGAATCACTTCTGCCGCAGTGTCTTCATGACGCCCAGGTAGAGCGTCATGGTCTTGGCCCACAGCTGTTCGGACATGCCCGGCAGCGGTGCGATGGGCAGCCCCCGCTGCACCGCGATGGTCTGGGTGTCGATGTATTTCAGCAGGCCCTCGGGACCGTGGCGGCGACCGGTGCCCGAAATGCCGAGCCCGCCCGAGGGTGCGGCGACCGAACCCCACGCGGCGATGAAGCCCTCGTTCACGTTCACCGATCCGGCGCGCACGCGGGCGGCGACCTCGCGGCCGCGGGTGATGTCGCGGCTCCACACGCTGGCGTTGAGGCCGTAGGCGGTGTCGTTGGCCTGGGCGACGGCCTCGTCGTCGCTGTGCACACGGTAGAGCGAGACGACCGGTCCGAAAGTTTCTTCGCGGTAGACCGTCATGCCCTCGCGCACGCCCTCGAGGACGGTGGGCTCGTAGAAGTACGGGCCCAGGTCCGGGCGGGCCTTGCCACCGGCGAGGACGGTCGCGCCCTTGGCCACCGCGTCGTCGACATGCTTGCTGACGGTGTCGATCTGACGCGGGAAGGTCAGCGAGCCGATCTCGTAGCCGAAGTCGAGGGTCTTGCCGAGGCTCAATTCCTTGGTGTGGCCGACGAATTCGGTGACGAACTGGTCATAGACCTTGTCGTGCACATAGATTCGCTCGATCGACTCGCACAGCTGACCGGCCGAGGCGAAGCAGGCCCGCACCGCGATCTTGGCGGCGGCGGAGACATCGGCGTCCTCGAGCACCAGCAGCGGGTTCTTGCCGCCCAGTTCGAGGGAGTAGCCGATGAGCCGCTCGCCCGCCTGCTGGGCGATGGTGCGGCCGGTGGCGCTGGATCCGGTGTAGTCGACATAGTCGGCGCGGGCGATCACCTCGGTGCCCACCACCGCGCCGCGGCCGAGTACGGCCTGCCACAGGCCCTTCGGCAGGCCCGCGCGCTCGGCGACATCGATGGCCCAAAGCAGGGTCAGCGCGGTCTGGTTGTCCGGCCGCCCGATCACGGCGTTGCCCGCCAGCAGTGCGGGCAGCGCATCGGACGCGCCGAGCGCCAGGGGGTAGTTCCACGGGGAAATGACCGCGACCACGCCCTTGGGCCGGTTGCGCACCTCGACCTGGGTGAGCAACGGCATGACGCCGCGCGGCTTGCGGTGCGCCAGAATCGATTTGCCCTCGGCGGCGTAGTAGCGGGTGTTCACCGCGACATCGGACACCTCGTCGAAGGCGTGCACGCGGGACTTGCCGGTCTCGAGCTGGATGATGTCGAGGATGGTGTCCTGCTCGGCCAGCACCAGATCGTGGATGCGCCGCAGCAACGCCGCGCGCTCCCCGACCGGCACCCGCGCCCACTTCTCCTGCGCGGTGCGCGCGGTGGCGAAGGCGGCCTCGATATCGGCAACCGAGGACTGCGGCAGATCGACGATCTTGGCGCCGGTGGCGGGCGCGAACACCTCGACCGAGGGGGCACCGCCCGCGACGGCATGGCCGAGCAGCCGCCCGACCAGGTCGAAATCAAGCGCGTCGGCGGCAGCGAGCTGCGGGGCAGTCGACATTGGTCGCCCTCTCGAGGAGTCGTGTCCGGGTGGATCCCGCTATTAAATGAACATCAGTGTTACGTGAACACTGGTGTTAGATTAATGGATGTGACGCCCACCATGTCAACCCCAGCGAGCCCGGCGGCCCGGCGCGGCCGCCCGCCGCAGACCGAGCAGCAGGCCGACCAGGTGCGCGCCCGCATCGTGCTGGCCACGGCCGAGGTGTTCGCCGAACAGGGTTCACGCGGATTGAACGTCGCCCGCATCATCGAGAAGGCCGGGCTCGCACGGCCGACCTTCTACCGCTACTTCGCCAATGCCACCGAGCCGCTGCACGCACTGCTCACCATCTCCAACGAGGACCTCGTCGGCGGCATCCGCGCAGCCCTGGACCGCACCGAACAGCCGGTCGAGCTGGGCATCAACATGATCGAGGCGTATCTACACTGGGCGGGCGGCCACGGCCAGATGCTGGCTCCCCTCTTCGCCGAACTTCACGACCCCGGCTCCCCGGTTTCCGCCTACCGCGAGCAGGCCATCGAGGACATCCGAATCCTGGTGCGCGCCAAGATCGTCGCCCTGGGCCGCCCGGCCCCCCTCGACCTCGACCTCGATACCGCGCTGCAGACCTGCGAATTCGTCGTCTACCGCATCTCGGCCGCCGCCCCGCACGGCGAACCGGACACCGAGACCATCGACGCCGCCCGCCTGACCATGGTCCGCGGCGTGCTGGCCATGCTCGGCATCCGCGAGGACATCGAATACGCGCTCAGCATCCCCGGCCTGTTCGAGCAGGTCGACGAGGACTGACCCGAAACTAACCGGATCAACCGGTTAGCGATATACGATTCGCCGGATTACGCTCGCCCCATGCCGGAACCCACTCCGCCCCAGGCCTTCTCGACCGTCACCCGCACCATCCTGCAAGACGTGCCGGTGACCCCCGCCAAACTCACCGACCGCATTCAAACCCGCCGCATCTGCATGCCCGCGGGCACCGTGGCCGGACTCCACACCCACAACGGCCCCGTGGTCGGCAGCATCGTCGCCGGCACGGTGGCCTACCGCATCGACGGCGAACCCCAGGTGATCCTCGGCCCCGGCGATGTCTTCTTCGAACCGGAAGTCGCCCGCATCGCCCAATTCGACGCCCTCGACGAAGACGTCATCTTCCTCGGCCACTTCCTCCTCACCTCCGACGAGGAACCGGCGATCGAATTCCCGGTCGACTGAAACGAGGCAACGGCCTGCCCAGTAGGTCGGAGGACGCCCCTTGGAGTCGGGTCTGCACGTGGAGGCGGCAGCCGACTAGCGTGCCGGTTCTAAACCATATTGCGAAAGGTTCCGAACCATGTATTTCATCTCGATGGCGTTGGGGATGTTCGGCCCGCTGCTGGTGCCCACGGGTAGCGCCGACTGTTGGATGGACAGCACCGCTCCGGCCTGCTGGCCCCACTAGATCGAAGCTCGCCGGGCGGGTGGGTGACGTGGTCGCTCACCCGCTTCTCCTTTCTGAGCTGCGGAGAGTTTCCTTTTCGGGTGTGCCGGGGTCTGTATCGGTGGCGGTGCTGGAGGGCAGGGCCGCGCTGAACGGAGGAACGGCGAATGCGTCAGGGAATGAAGTTCGGGGTTTATCTTCCGACCGGGGTCGGGCATCAGTTCGTGGGCGGTAGTGATCCGGTGGCGGGGTACGAGGCCATTGCGGAGTTGGCTCGGACGGCCGAGGAATCCGGGTACGAGACGGTGTGGGTGCCTGATCATTTCGTTCCGTTTCCGCCCGCACCGGACTATATGTTCGAGAGCTGGACGACGCTGACGGCGTTGGCTCGGGATACCAGTCGGATTCGGGTCGGGCAGATGGTGACGGGGAACGGGTATCGCAATCCTGCGCTGCAGGCCAAGATGGCGTCGACGTTGGATGTCATCTCTCGTGGGCGGCTCACCTTCGGTATCGGGGCGGGGTGGTACGAGGATGAATATCGGGCCTACGGTTATGAATTCGAGGATGCGCCGACGCGGTTGCGGCGACTCGATGAGGCCGCGCAGATCATCCGGTCGATGTTCATCGAGCCGACGACGACGTTCGAGGGCAAGTTCTACCAGGTCCGCGAGGCGCTGAATGAGCCGAAAGGGGTGCAGCGGCCGCATATTCCGCTGTTGATCGCGGGGGCCGGGGAGAAGGTGACGTTGAAACTGGTGGCGAAGCACGCCGATGCCTGCAATGTGCAGGTGTCGCCGGACGAGCTGATGCACAAGTACGGGGTGCTCGAGCAGCACTGCGATGCGCTCGGGCGGGACTACGGAACAATCACCCGGACGTCCACCGCCTACTGCATCATTGCCGACACCGATGCCGAAGCACGGGCGCAAGTTCCCCCGTGGGCACCGATGGTCTTTCCGGGTGAACTGGCCGACTATGGACTGATCGGCACGCTCGACACGATCCGGGATCGGATCGCCGCCTACGAGGCCGCCGGTGTGCAGGAACTCCTGATCGGCTTTCACAACGCACTCGACCCGAACGTTATCCGTGACTTCGCCAAAGAATTCATCCGGCCCTGAGCCGACCGCCGTCGACACCGACGAGCGGTTCGTCGCCGATACCGAGCCGTATCGGCGCGAACTGCTGGCGCACTGCTATCGCATGGTCGGTTCGGTGCACGAGGCCGAGGATCTGGTGCAGGAGACCTACATTCGCGCGTGGCGCGGGTATGCGACGTTCGAGGGCAGGTCGTCGGTGCGCACCTGGCTCTACACCATCGCCACC
Source organism: Nocardia heshunensis (assembly GCF_054782115.1). Lineage (NCBI taxonomy): Bacteria > Bacillati > Actinomycetota > Actinomycetes > Mycobacteriales > Nocardiaceae > Nocardia > Nocardia heshunensis. Next base: position 41,962 of record NZ_BAAGTC010000005.1, read on the forward strand.
AATGTGTGCACGACCGCGCTGGGCGACCATCGGCGGCGGGTGCTGCCCGCGGGGCTAGGCAGCGCGTACACCGGGCCGGACGCGCCGCCGAATCCCGAATCAGGCGCGGGGATCTCGTGGTTACAGCCGCTGCCGGACGCCTTGATCACGCCCGCCGCCGACGATCCCGAAACCTCCGCGATCGACCGCGAATCGCTGCGGCTCGCACTGGTGGCCAGCCTGCAACACCTGCCCGCCCGGCAACGGGCAATCCTGATGCTGCGGGACGTGCTGGCCTTCACCGCCGCCGAGACGGCCGAAATGCTCGGCACCACACCCGCAGCGGTCAAAACCGGCCTGCGACGCGCCCGCGCCCGGCTCACCGAGCTCGGCGCAGCTCCCGACGAGCTCATCGAACCCACCGACCCCCGCGCCCGCACCCTGCTGGCGGGCTACATCGCCGCGTTCGAGCACTCCGACGCGCACCTGCTCGAACAGGTCCTGCGAGCCGACGCCACCTTGGAGGCGACGCCGTTCAAGAACTGGTACGCCGGCAAGGTGGCATGCATCCGCCAACTCCGCAAATACGTGCTCGGCGCGCCCGGCGACTGGCGCATGTTCCCCACCCTCGCGAATGGCCAACCGGCCGTCGTCACCTACCACCGCGACGCCCACGGCAGGCTGTCCCCTTACGGAGCAGCGGTACTGACGCTCACCGCGACCGGGATCACCAGGGTGGTCGCCTTCCAGGACCCAACACTGGTCGCCGCGTTCGGTTTTCCTTCGACACCGCCGAGCTAGCTCACGAGCGCTTGCGAGCACCAACCAGCAGAAGGATCGCGATCCCGGCGGCTACCGAGCCGAAAATGGTTCCCGCCTTCGCGGCGTTGTGGTTGTTCTTCGTCTCGAACTTCATCATGTCGCTGGAGCTGAGCTCTTGGAAGCCGACATCCTGCGCCCCATGATGCCCTCCCGCATGCGTGATTGACCCTGCCATATCGGTACGGCCACTGCACATTTCGAGGCGGGCTATGACGCTTTCTCGAACCGGATGGCCGGGTCGGTGAGCTTGCCGTAGCGCAGTTTCGGGAGATCGCGCAGGTAGTTCATATGAAGCTTCCACGGCGCGCGGTCACCCTGTTTGGGGAGGATATCGAGGGAGCGCAGGACGTAGCCGGGTTCGAAGTCGAGGAAGGGCGCGGTGCCGACGGCGGGGTCGCGGATCGGGGTGGCGCGGGCGTAGCCGTGTTTGTCCATGTGGCGCAGGAGACGAACGACGTACTCGCACACCAGGTCTGCCTTGAGCGTCCAGGAGGCGTTGGTGTAGCCGATGACGAACGCGAAGTTCGGGACGTCGGACAGCATCATGGCCTTGTAGGACATGGCGTCCGGGAGGTGGATCTCGCAGCCGTCCACAGCGAGGTCGACGCCGCCGAAGGGAATCAGATTCAAACCCGTTGCGGTGATGATGATGTCGGCGTTCAGCTCGCGACCCGACGCCAGCCGCAGCCCGGTCTCGGTGAACGTCTCGATGCGGTCGGTGACCAGGTCGAGCTGATCGCGGCGGATGGCGCGGAACAGATCCCCGTTGGGCGACAAGCACAGTCGCTGATCCCACGGCTTGTAGCTGGGATTGAAGTGCGTGTCGATGTCGTAGCCCTTGGGCAGCCACCGCTCCTGCCAGCCACGGATCCAGGCCCGCATCCGCTTCGGATAGCGTTGCGACAGTTGGTACATCATCGTGCTGAGCCCGACATTCTTGGCGCGCGCCAACGCGTACGCGGTCCGCGCGGGCAGGAGTTTCCGTGCCCGATCGGCAAATCCGTCCCGCGCGGGCATCGAGATGATGTACGACGGCGAGCGCTGCAACATCGTCACGTGCGCACCCTGCTCGACCAATGCGGGACCGAGCGTCACCGCCGTCGCCCCCGACCCGATGATCACCACCCGCTTACCCGCGACATCGACCTCCCCCGGCCAATGCTGCGGATGGATGATCGGTCCCGAAAACTGTTCCATCCCTTGGAAATCCGGCGTATACCCCTCGTCGTACCGGTAGTAGCCCGAGCAACTGAACAGGAAGCCCGCGGTGAAAACCACGGTCTCCCCGTCGTGATCGGCGCTGACCGTCCACCGGTTGTCCACCGACGACCACTCCGCCCGTACCACCTTGTGCCGATACCGAATATGCTCATCGATCCCGTTCTCGGCGGCCGTATCCCGCACATAAGCCAGAATCGACTCCCCCTCGGCAATGGCCTTCTCCCCCAACCAAGGCCGGAACCGATACCCCAGCGTGAACATATCCGAATCCGACCGAATCCCCGGATACCGGAACAGATCCCACGTCCCCCCACTGGCCTCCCGCATCTCCAACACGGCATAGGTCCGCCCCGGAAACGCCCGCTGCACATGATAAGCAGCATCGATCCCGGACAACCCGGCCCCGACAATCAGCACATCCACATGCTCGGACACAGCAGCCATAGCACCAGCCTATCGACTCTTGCAGGGCCGCGACCGCACAGCCGACTACAAACCTGAGACGAATTCGCCCGCAGGCCGAGTCTCAGCTAGCCCGGTGTATCGGATGAACCCGCGATAGGGCCCGCTTGGCCTCCGCGAGGGAAATCAACTGGTCCTCGCCATCAAGTTCGGCGACGGCAGCCTCGGCCCATTCCCTGATGAGCGTCGACACCCCGATATTCCGTTCTTCCGCGAGCTGTTTCAGCTTCGCGTGCAGCTGAAGCGGCAATCGGATCGATGTTGTCACCACGATGTCTTCGCCCGACTCGAGCCTCGGAGGCACCTCATCGACCGGAACCGGCTCGTCGCTGAAAACCAGCCGATCCATGAACGCGGCCGTCTCCTCCGGACTGGACGGAAAGTCCTTCTCGCTCATCCTCGACTCTCCTCTTCCCACCGCTCGAAGATTTTCAGCTCATCGTGGCGCATTTCCCGAGCGCCGACAATCATCCACGTCCACCGATCGACTTGGCGCGTCGCGACGATCAGAGGCCGCCCACTTGCCGTACGCCCCCAGATGCTCAGGACAACGACGTTGCCATCGTTCGCCATTCTTGGCCAACGATGTTCGCCCGCTAGGACTTGGCGGACCTCATACGGCTCGATTCCGAACAGATGTGCCAGTGCCCAGTCCTGCCACTCGAACCCCATTCGGCGATACTATGCCCATATTATCACTGATAGGGGCACTTTACGGTCAGTCGTGGTGGCGGAGGCCGCTGGCTCGGAGGACTCGGCGGGCGATGGCGGCTCGGATGGATTCTTCGGTGCCGAGGATGCGGACGTGGGTGCGGGCTCGGGTGACGGCGGTGTAGAGGAGTTCTCGGGTGAGGAGGGTGGATTCGGGGCCGGGGAGGACGGTGGTGACGGTGTCGTATTGGGAGCCCTGGCTGCGGTGGATGGTCATGGCGTAGACGGTGGTGACCGCCGGGAATTGGGTGGGGTGGACGAGGTAGGGCTCGGTGCCGCGTTGCAGGGCGGCGCGTAGGGTGCCGTCGGGCATGCGGACGATGACGCCGGTGTCGCCGTTGTAGATGCGGGCCTCGTGGTCGTTGGCGGTGACCAGCAGCGGTTGACCCGGATACCAGTGCCCGGCACCGGGATCGGCGCTGATGCCCGCGGCGACCACCCAGCCGGCGGCAAGCCGGTCCCAGCGTTCGACACCGTAGGGGCCCTGGCGGTGGGCGCACAGCAGGCGATGGGATTCGAGGGCGGTGAGCGCGGCGGCCGCGTTCCCGGCCAGTGCCGCGTCGGTGGCGTCGCGGGCGGCGCGCAGCACATCGGCACGCACCGCGGTGATGTCGTCGGGCGTGTGCAGGGACAGTTCGTCGCCGCCGTCGGCGAGCAGCGCCAGCGCGCCGTCGGCGTCCCCGGCGCGGATGGCGACGGCCACCTCGGCGATGCGCCCGCCGAAGCGGCGACCGCGGGTGAGGCGCACGATGCCGCCGCTCAGCCGGTCGCGTTCCCGAACGGACAGGGCGTCGGGGTGCGCGGCGCTGTCGCGCAACTCCCCGCCGAGAATCTTGTCCAGCACCGGATTCGCCTGTCCGGGAACGGGTCCCGCCACCAGGTCGGCGAGGACCGCGCCCGCGTCGACGGAGGCGAGCTGGTCGGGGTCGCCGACCAGGACCAGCCGGGCGTCGGGGCGCACGGCGGGCAGCAGACGGCTCATCATGGTCAGCGACACCATGGAGGTCTCGTCGACCACGATCACGTCGTAGGGCAGCCGGTTGAACTCGTTGTGCTTGAAGCGGCCCGCGCCACCGCGCTGCCAGCCCAGCAGCCGATGCAGTGTCGCGGCGGTCAGTTCGGGCAGGCCGATATCGCCCGCCTGTTCGCGCACCGATTCCTGCATGCGCGCCGCGGCCTTACCGGTCGGGGCGGCCAGCGCGATGCGCAGGGCGGGCGCGCCCGGCACCGCCTGCTGATGCGCCACCAGCAGGGCGAGCACGCGCGCGATGGTGTGGGTCTTACCGGTGCCGGGGCCACCGGCGACCACGGTGGTCCACTGGGTCGCGGCCAGCGCGGCGGCCAGCCTTTGCCGGTCGGGCGGCTCGCCTGGCCCGGCCTGGTCGGGAAACAGTCGATCCAGTTCGCGCCGTACCAGTTCCGCGTCCACCATGGGATGCGAGGCGGCCCGCTCGGTCAGCACCCGGCGGATGGTCTCCTCCTGCCGGTAGTACCGGTCGAGGTAGATCAGCGGACCGGTCTGCGCCCCGCCGGGCGGGTCGATCAGCCGCAGCGGCCGCAGCGGTCCGGCCGGGCTGCCGGTGACCAGCGGGCTGACCCGCAGTGCGGCAATGACGGATTCGACGTCGGGCCAGGGCAGGGTGGCCGGGTCGATGGCCGATTCCTCGGTGCCCTCGGCATCCACGCCGATCTCGTGCATGCGCCGCACTTCCAGGCACACCGATCCGGAGCGCACGGCGCGTACCGCCAGCGCGGTCGCGAATACCGCTGCTTCGGAGCTTTCCCCGCCCAGTCGCGCCAGTCGTAGCGCCACGTGCAGGTCTGCCGCTGACAGAACGCCAGCGTTATTGAACACCTGCAACAGCCCGGTTCCGCGCTGCGCCAATTGAATCGAGGTCATCCGCCCACCACCTTCAGATCACCTGCGAGCAAGGCGGACAGCTCGACGACCAGACCCGTCGGCGGCTGCCAGTCGAAAACACCTGCACCGTCCGGGGTTTCGGGACCGATCATGCCGCGCACGAACAAGTAGCGGATACCGCCCAGATGCTGCTGCGGATCGTAACCGGGCAACCGCCAGCGCAGATACCGGTGCAGGGCAACCGAATACAGGATGGCCTGCAGCGGATAGTGCGAGCGCATCATCTCCGCGCCCATGCGCTCGTAGGTGTAGTGGGCCACGGTGAGGTCGCCGGTGCCCAGTCGGTTGGTCTTGTAGTCGACGACGACGAAACGCGGCCCGGCCGTCCGCAATACGGCGTCGATACTGCCGGTGAGGAAGCCACGCAACGGTGTGTCGTCCAGATGCGCCAACTGATCGGCGTACGGACCGAAAATATCGTCGGCGGGCACGTGGCGACGCCACAGCTCGGCGATGCGCGGCACGGTGACCCGCCCGGCGGTGGGGTCGTCGCCCCCGGCCAGCGGCAGTTCGAAATCGAGCTCGCTCAACCGATCTCGGGTCGCGACCCCCGCCAGCGTCCCGAACCCGATCGGCGTGTGCATGACCGCCAGCAGCGCCGCGGACAACACCTCCGGGTCGGCGTCGAACATCTGCTCGCCGACCGCGTGCAGGCAGCGGGCGCGAATCTCGGCGGCCAGATCGGGGGCGTCGGTGTCCACGTACTCGAGCACCTCGTGCACGAGCGTGCCGAATTCCGCGCCGTAGGGCAGCGAATTCATCAGCGAGGGCGCAGCTCCCGCGAAGGCGTCCAGCTCGTCGGCCAGCACCGTCGGCGTGGCCGGTTCGTCGGCGACGCCGCCCTCGGGCAGATCGCTGGCCGGGAGAGCGTCATGCGCGCCCGCGGTGAGCGCCGAATAGGAGGTGCGCCGCCACGCCTGATCGAGAGTGCGGTCGAAGCGTGCGGCGGCCAACGGCTCGCTGGCGGTGGCGGTGTCGTCCACTGGCAGCCGGGCGCGGGTGATCTCCCGCACGGGTTCGATCGCGATCACGCCGGGTTCGGCGGCCGCGGCCCATTCCCGAATGCGTTCCAGCGCCACCGAATCCGCGGGCACCGGCACCTTGTCGGCAACGGCCGGGCTGCCGGGTTCGCGGCCCAGCAGCATGCGGTGCAGGGGCGCGGTCTGGGTGTCGAAGGCGGGCGCCCACCAGGCCACCACCTGCGCACCCGCGCGGGTCAGTCCCACATACAGCAGGCGCAGCTCTTCGGCCTGCTCCTCGTCCTCGGCGCGCTTGCGGCGGCCGTTGTAGCCCGGGGCGTCCGGACCACCGACATCGAGCACCCGCCGCCCTTGCTCGTCGTGGAACAGCAGGGTCGGCGGATTGCGCATCTTGCCGGTATCCCACGCGAAAGGCAGGTACACGATGGGGAATTCGAGACCCTTGCTGGCGTGCACGGTGGCGATCTGCACCGCCTCGGCATCGCGATCCAGGCGACGGCTGCGGCCGGCCACACTGCCCGACGCCGGGTCGCGCACCCGGTCGGCGAGCCAGCGGGTGAGCGCCGAGAGGCCCATGCCTTCCCGCAGCGCGGTCTCGTCGAGCAGCTGGGCGATCTGCCGCAGGTCGGTGAGCTGTCGTTCGCCGCCTTCGAGGGCGAGCAGGCGCGGGGCGAGTTTCGTTTCGGCGCTGAGGCGTTCGGCGACAGCGGCGAACCCGGACCGGGCGAACAGTCGCCCGCAATCACGCAGGTCCGCGCTGAGGCGGCCCACCAGATCCGCTCCCCCGGCATCGATTTCGGCCGCACTCAATCCCAGCAGCGGTGTTCCGGCGGCCAACCGCACCCGGTCGGCGCGATGCGGTTGCTCCAAAGCGTGCAGCACCCACAGCCAGTCGGTGGCCGCGGGCGTGCCGAACACGCTCGCGCCGCCCGCCAGCACCGCGGCGACACCGGCCGCCTCGAGTTCCTTGCGCACCAGATCGAGCTGCTTGTTGTAGCGCACCAGGACCGCGATATCGCCGGGGCCGATGGGCCTTTCCGCCGGTGTCCCCGCGTCGATGCGCAGCCCGGAGCCGAGCAGGCCGACGATATCGGCGACCACGTCGATGGCGACGCGTTCCCGCTGGCGGCCCACGGTCGGATATCCGGATCGGTTGAGCGGTCCCGCGCCACTGCGCGGCAGGCACCGCAGCCGCAACGGCGTCACCAGTTCCGGCGACCCCGACAGTCGCGAGAACGGCCGGGTCGCCGCTACCCGGTGCACGGTGATCTCCTTGTGCCCCAACGCCGCACCGCCCTGGAGATGCTCCAAAGCGGTCAACAGTCCCCCATCGCTGCGCCGGTTGGTGGTGAGTTCGCGTTTACCGTCGGCGTGCGCGACCGCGTCCAGATAGCTCAGCACCTCGGCCCCGCGGAAGGCATAGATCGCCTGCTTCGGGTCGCCGACCAGCACCAGCGTCGCGTGCCCGTGGAAGGCGCGGCGCAGGATGTCCCACTGCAGCGGATCGGTGTCCTGGAATTCGTCGACCAGCGCCACCCGGTAGCGGTCGCGGATCCGCCCGCAAGCCAGCGCCCCGTGCTCGGGATCGGCCAGCACCCCGTGCAACAGCACCAGCAGGTCGTCGAAGTCCCGCAAGCCCGAAAGCCGTTTGCGCCGTGCGGTTTCCACCCGCGCGGCGGCGGCGAAGGCGACCCGCTCGGCGGCCGGATCCTCGTCGGACTCGGCCTCGGGCTGCAGCAGCGCGTGGGGATCGCCGACCGCTGCGGCGGCCAGCTTTTGCGCGTCCGCGGCCGGGAAGGGCGCACCACCACGCGCGTACCGGCTCAGGTACAGATCGTCGGCGACCGTGGACACGACGTCCTCGATCCCCTCGACCAGCCGCACCCCCGGATCCTGCTCGCCCGCCAGCCCCAGCTCGTCGAGCATCCGCTGACAGAAACTGTGTGTCGTCGCGATGGTCCCCGCGTCGAAGTCCGACAGCGCGACCAGCAACCGCTCCCGCCGCGCCGCGATCTCCCCTGGATTCCCCTGCGCCAGATGCCGAATCAGCTCATCACCGGACGCGAGCGCCCGCTCCGGATCCCCCAGCGCCGTCGCCACTCCCACGAACCGATCCCGGGTCCGCTCCCGCAACTCCTGCGTCGCCGCCCGACTGAACGTCACCAGCAACAACTGCGAGATATCGATCCCGCCCTCGGCCACGAACCGCACCGCCAACCCGACGATGGCATACGTCTTCCCGGTCCCCGCGCTCGCCTCGAGCACGGTCGTCCCGCTCGGCAGCGGCCCGGTCAACTCGAACCGATTCCCCGAATCCTCGGGCCCCACAACCGAACCGGCGACATCCGCGTCGCCTCCGGACCGGCGGGTCGACCCGAGCAAGGCATCACCGGCCACCACCCCGGAATCCCACAATCCCTCGCCGACGACCTCCGCGTCGGGCACGTCACCCGGACGATCCGCGCTCGAATCTCCGCCCCCGACTGCCGTATCGGCGGCAGAAGCCGTTGCGCCGGAGTCGAACAGGTCGGGGGTCTCGGGCTCCGGCGGCGTGCTTTCGCGGCGGCGGCGTGGCTCGCCCACCGGGCCTTCGGTGCTGCGCCGGGTGCGCGTTGCCGGGCGGGGGGCCAGGTCGGGATCGGTCAGGGAGAACAGGTCGTCCGTCATGCGCGCGCACCATCGGCGTCCGGGCACAGCCGGGTTCCGCGGGCGAGGGATGCAGCCACGGGGAGAAGGCGTGCTGGAGTGCGGGACAGGATGTTCCTCCTCGGGGCGGTCACGGCTGGCCTTGATTCTCGTTGGTGAGCAAGGGATTCCAGAGGCGGCGCGCCAGTTCGCCGAATCGGGTGGGCTCGGGGTCGGCGCCGGGCGGGGCGGGAGCGGCAGTCGCGGTGAGCTGGTCGAAACGGGGCGACGGGCCCAGGATGTGCCGGAAATAGCGGTCGGTGTGTTCACCGAAGCGGTCGTCGAAATCCTGTTCGGCGGCGTGCAGGGCGTCCTCGGTGGTCGCACCCGCCAGGCGGCGTTCGGCATACGTGGCCGAGGCCGACGGAGCAATGGGCAGCGGCTCGGACAGGCCCTCGTCACGCAGCAGCACCAAATCGCGCAGGATGCCGCGCGCCAGCGGCGCGGTCGGCGAGGTGAGCGTGGACTGCCACGCGGGCCGGTGATGCTTACCGCGGCCGATGGTGATCGCCCGCCAGGACTGATGGGTTCCGGTGGCGGCCAGCGCGAGCAGCCGAATCCACGCCGCCATCCGATGTTTCGGAGCCAGCCGCGAGAACGTGGTGCGCAGCAGCGCGTCATCGTGAACATCCGGAACAGTGCCGGTGAGGCGGCGGCCGTCCCCTAGATCCACGGCGATGTCGATGGTGCGCGCCGGAATCTCGTGCAATGGCCGCGCCACCCGCACCAACTGATCGACCGTGCCCTCCACCTCGTCGAGCACGGCCGCGCCCATGGTGAACGGCGGCAGCGTGCCGCGCCGCCATTCCGCGGCGCGCAACACATTCGGGTCCGCACCGGTCAGCCGCGCCGAGAGCATGCGCTCGCCCATGTTCCATTTGGTCAGGCCGTCGAGTTCGATGGGGAGGCGATCGGCGATCTCCTCCTCTTCCTCGGGCACCCGAATGCCCAGGCGCTGCCACAGGAATGCGCGCACCGGATGTTCGGCGAAGGACACCAGATCCGCGAGTTCGACATCCCCACGCTCGGTGCCCGGCAGGGGCGTGGGCAGGAACAGCGGGCGCGGCGCGGGCGCCCGCCCCGCCGCCAACGCACCCGCCAGCGCGACGGTGTCGAAGCTGAACGGATCGTCGATGCAGAAATTGCGACGATCGAACGGCTGCAACGGATGTCGCCGCACCACCCGCTCCAGCGCGGCCGCGCCGACGTGCGCGCGCACGGTGTCGAGCAGTTCGGCCAGCGGAATCGCGGGCGGGCGATGCGCCCCGGAGACCGGATCAGAACCGGTGTGCAGCAGGATCAGTCGCTCACCGGCGGCCATGATGGCATCCAGCAGCAACTGCCGGTCCTCGCTGCGCGGATCGCGGTCACCGGGCAGTCGATGTCGCGCCAAAGCATCGTCACCGTCGACACCGCCGGTGCGCGGGAACACCTCGTCGTCGAGCCCCAGCAACACCACCACCCGGTGCGGCACCGAACGCATCGGCACCATGGTGCACACGGTCAGTTCCCCGGTGCGGAAGTTGGCACGCGAGGGCCGCCCGGCCAGCCGCGCATTCAACAGTGCGCCGATATCGCTGAGCCGCAGCGGAATCCGACCGGCCGGTTCCAGCGCGGCGGCAAGCTCCCGCCGCGCCTGCACACCGATCCAGCCCTGATTCGCGGGCATCTCCGTCAGCAGATCCAACGCCCGCCCCAGCACCGCCGACCAATCGGCCGCCGGCCGCGCCGAACCTGCCGGTTCGTCGAGCGTGGACCCGCGCAGATCCCGCAGGCACACCGCCAACCGGTCCACGAATTCCGCGAACCGCCCCGACAGATCGATGTCATTGCTGTCCACATCGTCGAGCGGCAGCACCAGATCCAGCCAGTCCTCGCTGGATTCACCCGCCGCCACCCCGAGCAAAATCCGGTCCACCGCCGCATTGAGCGTGTTCTGCGCGAAATCCCCGAGCCCGAACGCCTGCCGCTGCCGCTGCCCGATGCCCCAGCGCGCCCCGGTCTCGGTGGCCCATTCGCGCAGCCGCTCGATGTCATCGTCGTCGAAGCCGCAGCGCAAGCGAACCGGTTCGGCCGCACACAGATCCAGCGCCTCGGTCACGGTGACGCGGCCGTCGGCCAGCTCGAGCAGGGTGCCGATCACATCCAGCAGCGGATTGACCGCCCGCTGCGCCCGGTCGGCCAGCCGCACCCGCAACCCGTGCGCGGGATGCCCGGCCTCGGCGGGCGAATGCGGCGACGCGGGCGCCGCCCACTGACTGAACGCGGCACGCACCAACGGCCCGTAACTCTCCACGTCCGGGCACAGCACGATGACATCGCGCGGCTCCAGCGTCGGGTCGGCGGCGAACGCGCCCAGCAGCGCATCACGCAACACCTCGACCTGCCGGGCAGGGCCGTGGCAGGAATGCACCGCGATCGTCCCATCGGCCAGGCTCGGCTCCGGCATGAGCGACCAGCGATCCTGCCGGATCGCGGCCTGCAGTTCCGACAGCAGCGTCCGCGCGGCCGGGGCCGGAGCCTCCGGGCGCGGGTGATAGGTGTCGATGTGGTCGTAGCCCGCCAGCCGCTGCTGCAGTTCCCGCACATCCCGACCCAGCGCCGCCAGCAACGGATGCCGCACGCGCACACCGGCATTCGGGATCACCTCGGCGTCCGCGAGCTTGGTCCACAGCGCCGGGCTGGGATGCACCAGCCACAGGTGCACACCCCGCCCCGACGACAACGCCGAGAGCACCTCGAGCTGATCGGTGCTCAGCCGCGTCACCCCGAACAGCGAAATCCGTTCCGGCAGCGACACGATCGACGGTTCCGCGCGCAACCGCGCGCATGCCGTGGCCAGCCGCTCGGCCCGACTGGGCACCCCGACCACCCCGCGCACCCGCCGCCACAGCAGCGGCTGCCACAGCAGATCCGGCGGCAGCGCATGCCCCGCCCCGTCGGTGTCGTGGCCGGCGGCCCATTCGTTCACCATGGCGGGGCGCTGCGCGCCGTAGCTGTCGAACAGCGCCGCGATCCGCGCCGCGGTCGCATACCGCCGCCCGACCCGATGCCCGCTCGGATCGCCATTGCCCAGATGCCGGGCCAGCACCGCGGCCCACGGCTCGGTCAGCACGTCGTCCAGGACCGGCAGCAGCGTCCACACCAACCGCTCCGGCGACCACGGATCCTGTTCCGGATCCACGCCCGTCGCCTCCGCCAGCACCGCACCCACCAGTGCCGCCGGGTCCGCGAAATCGATATTGGCCGCGATGCCGTCGGTGCTCGATCCCGGGCCACCGGCACCGGATCCCGTGTCGCCGCAGCCGAGTACGGTGGCCAGGCGTTGTTCGAGCCAGCGCTCGATGCCCTTGGCGGGGACCGCGACCACTTCCGGGGTGAACGGATCGCCGAGTGGATCGGCGAGCAGCTCGGCCAGCGCGTCGGCGAGCGTGTCCGCGCGTTCGGCCCGGTGAATGTGCACGAGCTGTGTTTATACAGTTGGCGAACGACATGCAAACACCACCCCTCCCGGCTCGCCGGGTGACCCCTGCCACACGCGGGGGATTTGCTCGGGCGCGTCACCGGGAAATTCAGGTGTGGTATGCGACAGTGCCTTTCGGGGAGGTTCGAAGTTTGATCGGAAAGGCTGGTTCACATCGATGTCTGCGTCGGTGATTCCCCTGGTGCCCAGAACCGGATTCACGGTGCGCCGGGTGGGAGACCGTTGGGAGCTCGTCAACTCCCGGCATTACGGCCGCGGCGTCGTTCTCCAGTCCTGGCCGCGCGATCGGCACACCGAGGCATTCGAGCACTGCTACCGCCTCAATGGCCGCAGTATCGAAGAGCTACAGGCGGCTTTCCACTGAGAAGCGCGAAAATCGGTGCGACAGTGTCGATTCGATAACAGAAGCGCCGACGTCCTGCAAGACGTGCGTATAGGGCATATCACCCTCTATTGTCTTCCCTCGTGCGTTCCCCCAAGGCCCGGCGCGTGGCCTCCTCCGCTTGTGTCCTCGCTGCCGCGGCCCTGATTCCGGCCGCGCCCGCGTTCGTTCCCGTGGCCGGTGCCGTCCCGGTGCACACCCAGGGCCCGGTTTCCGGATTCGACGCCGACATGAGCAATCGCATTGCCGCGGTCGACAATTACCTCGCCACCCGTCCCGGCGTGACCGGTTATGTGATGCGCGATCGGGTCACCGGCGGGATGTACCGAAACGGCAACGCCGACACGAACTTCTGGACCGCCTCCACCATCAAGCTGGCAATCGCGGAGGATCTGCTGAACCGCGCCCGCGTCGGCGCCATCCAGCTCGGCCCCGACGACCGCGCGCTGATGGAGTCGATGCTGGCAACCTCGAACGACAATGCCGCCGACATCCTCTGGAACAAGTACGCCGGGATCGACCGGATGTCGTTCAACAACGCCTTCCGCGCGAACGGCATGACCGGTCTGGTCCCGCTACCCCCGACCACCAATATCGAGCAGGTCAAGCTGTTCCCGGACTGGGGTTTCCAGCAGTGCTCCCCCGCCGACCTGGATCGGCTGATGGACGACGTGCTCACCCGCATGCACCCCGACGACCGCGCCTACCTGCTCGACCGCATGCGCCACGTGGACACCAACCAGCACTGGGGTGTGTGGGGCGCGGGTGCGGCCATGAACCCAGGTCTGAAGAACGGCTGGTCCGACGAGCAGGGCGGCTGGGTCGTCAATTCGGTCGGCTTCGCGGGTCCCGGTGAGCGCTACACCCTCGCCATCATGACCGAGCAGGGCGATCAGGGCGGCTACACCGACGGCGCCGAAACCACCACGCACGTGGCGCAATTGCTCTTCCAGGGCCGCTGACTTCGGCTGCCAGGGGTCATTGACACGGCCCGCCCGCGAATCCTCGGGGACCGACCGCCGATCTTGTATCTTTTAGAGAGTTGTCTAAAAGGTCTGTTTTCGGTCGGTCCTGATTGGGCTGCGCTACTCACACTGCACTACCGTTGTGCGTGAGTTGTCGTAATTCACCGTCTGGCGAGGAGCAGGAACTAGATGAACGCCGAGAAATCCGTCGCGCAGCGCCATCGGGTGGTAGTGATCGGGTCCGGGTTCGGTGGACTGTTCGCCTGCAAGCACCTGCGCAAGGCCGATGTCGACATCACGCTGATCTCCAAGACCTCCACGCACCTGTTCCAGCCGCTGCTCTACCAGGTCGCGACCGGCATCCTGTCCGTCGGTGAGATCGCCCCCGCCACCCGCATCGTGCTGCGCAAGCAGCAGAACACCCGGGTCATCATGGGCGACGTCACCGACATCGACGTCGAGGGCGGCACCGTCACCTCGCGGCTGCTCAACCAGGACTACGTCACCCCGTTCGACAGCCTGATCGTGGCCGCGGGCGCGCAGCAGTCCTACTTCGGCAACGACCACTTCGCCACCTACGCCCCCGGCATGAAGACCATCGACGACGCGCTCGAACTGCGCGCGCGCATCCTGGGCTCCTTCGAAGAGGCCGAACTGGCCACCGATCAGGAGACCCGCGACCGCTTCATGACCTTCTGCGTCGTCGGCGCGGGCCCCACCGGCGTCGAATTGGCCGGGCAGATCGCCGAACTCGCCGACCGCACCCTGGACGGCACCTTCCGCAATATCGACACCCGCGACGCGCGCGTCATCCTCATCGAGGGCGCGGGCGCGGTGCTCGCCCCCATGGGCCCCAAGCTCGGCGGCAAGGCCAAGGCGCGGCTCGAGAAGATGGGCGTGGAGATCCAGCTCAACGCCATCGTCACCAATGTCGACGCGCGCGGCGTCACCGTGAAGGACCCCGATGGCACCGAGCGGCGCATCGAATCCGCATGCAAGGTGTGGTCGGCCGGTGTGCAGGCCAGCGGGCTGGGCAAGATCCTGGCCGACAAGTCCAAGGGCACCGAGACCGACCGGGCCGGCCGCGTCATCGTCGAACCCGACCTCACCATCAAGGGCTACCCGAACGTCTTCGTGGTCGGCGACCTGATGTCGGTGCCGGGCGTGCCTGGGCAGGCGCAGGGCGCGATCCAGGGCGGCACCTACGCGGCCAAGGCCATCAAGGCCGAGACCGAGGGCAAGCAGAAGGTCGAAGACCGCAAGCCGTTCAAGTACTTCGACAAGGGCTCGATGGCCACGGTGTCGCGGTTCAACGCGGTCTGCCAGGTCGGCAAGCTGGAGTTCAGCGGGTTCTTCGCCTGGCTGGCCTGGCTGGGCCTGCACCTGTGGTACCTGGTCGGCTTCCGCAGCCGTTTCGTCACGGTGCTGGAGTGGATGGTCTCGTTCCTGGGCCGCCACCGCGGTCAGATGGCCGCCACCGAGCAGTGGGTGTTCGCGCGGCTGGCCCTGGAGGCGCTCGACGATCCCGACGAGGCGCGCCGCCTCGCCACCCAGATCGGCACCGAATCCGCTTCGGGCAACGGCAAATCCGTGGCGAATGATAAACCGGGCGAGTCCACGGCGCAGCGCGCGGGCTGACCGCACACATTCCGTACGGTCTCGATAGCGCCCTGACCGGGCGGCGAAGTCCCGACCAATCCGGCACACCGGCCGGATCCGAATGTTCGACATCCGTTGACATTCGGGAGAGAGGTCATTCATGGGCAAACGCCAACCGGTCGATTTGGTACGCGAGACGAGCACGGTGCGACGACGCCTGGGTTCACTGGCGGTCGCGGGCGCGCTGCCGCTGGTCGCCGCCCTGGCGACCGCGGGAACCAGTGCCGCGGAACCGGTTTCGTCCGACGAGAACCAACCGGCCGTGGTCGACAACCAGCCGGCCGCCACCCCACCCGGTGGCACCGACGCCGGTCAGGGCATGGTGGTCGACACCCCGTTCGGCAAGTTCGCGGTGCCGATGCCGCAGGCCATGGCCGACAAGGCCCACACCTACCTCGACGCCACGGCCGCCGAGGTACAGCCCGCGGACGCCACCGACGCCGCCGCGGGCGACACCGTCGAGGCCGACCCGCTGGTTCCCGCCGGTCCGGTCGCGCCCGTGCGGGTGGGCCGCAACTCCGCCACCGGCGTGCGGGACATCCCCAATTCGGCTCTCGCGCCGGTGGATCAGAGCAAGCTGCACCAGCCCGATCCGCTGTCCGCACCCGAGGTCGCGCCCATCGCCGCGCCCGAGGGCAAGCTGCGCTTCGGTGACACCCAGATCGACATTCCGACCTGGATGACGCCCGATCAGGCCGCGGAGGTCAATGCGGTCGCCGCGGGTGCGGAAGCCGATCTGGCCCGCACCTACGACTCGGCCGGTTTCGAGCCGAGCCGTTCGGACCGCATGGCCGCGCAGACCGTCGGCACCGCTGCCGTCGGCGCCGCGGTGGGCGTGGGCGTCGCCGCTCCGCTCGAGATCGCGGGCGGGGTCATGGGCGGATTCATCGGCGCGATGGCGGGCACGCCGTTCGCTCCGGCGGGCTGGGTCTTCGGCCCGGCCGTGGGCGCGACCGCGGCCGCCAGCCTGATCGCGGTGCCGGCAGCGACCGCCGGAGCCGTCATCGGCGGCGCGGTGGGCGCGGTGAACGGGTATCTCGCACCGGCCGCACCGGTCGGACAGGTCGATGCCCCGGCTCCGGCCGACGCGCCGGTTGCCGATGCGGTAGCTACCGAAGGCTGATGGTTGCGCTAGCGAGGCCGGAATCCCTCACCAGGGATTCCGGCCTCTTCGGCGTTGACCTACCGACGAGTTAGCTAATTTTCAGTTATGGCAACGATTTTCATCGGTCCGTTTCCTCACCAATCCGGGTGACCGGTGGGTTCGAATGTCGAGCGTCCGATGTTCACCTACAGAAAGGTCCTCATGGCCGCAGGTAAGCACCGAGCACTGAACCCCCATCGCAACAAGGTCGGCAATGTGGTGGCGGCAGGCGCGGTTCCGCTAGTTTTGGCGATCGTCGGATCGGGCGCAGCCAATGCCGCCCCGGCCGAGGTCGCTCCGGTGGCGCAGCACGACGATGCGCCCAAGCCCCAGTGGCCCGCCGCCGATTCCCCGAATGTCAATCCCTATGAGGGCCTGCACATTCCGGGCGACACCAAGAGCTCCATCCAGTGGTCGCGGCAGGCTCCGGACAAGAGCTACCTGGCCCCCGTCGGCGTGCTGCACCCGCCCGCCCCGGTTCCGGCCGTGCCTCCGATCGCGCCGCCCCCGGGCATGTTCCGGTTCGGCGACGTGCAGGTCCCGGCTCCCGACTGGATCGACAAAGAACAAGCGATCCAGATCAACGACAACTCCGCTCAGGTCGAGGCGAATCTCGCCACCTTCCTCGACTCGATCGGTATGGAGCGCAGCCGCTCCGACCGGATCGCGGGGCAGACCATCGGCACCGCCGCCATGGGCGCTGTCGCCGGAGCCGCCACCGCCGCCCCGATCGAGCTCAGTTCCGCCGCCGTCGGCGGTGTGCTGGGTCTGGTCGTCGGCGCCGGACTGTTCCCGGTCGGTCTGGTCGCCGGTCCCGCCCTCGGCGCTGCCGCGGGTGCCGCGGTGATCGCCGTTCCCGCGGCCGTCGCGGGTGCCGCGGTCGGTGCCGCGGTGGGTGCGGTCAACGCGTTCAACGCACCACCTCGCGTCGTCGGCGACTGATAGCCCCTCTTGTAATTCCTACGACGACAGCCGCTTCAGCCAGCAGATGTGCGCTCGCGGCGGGAACCGGCGGTGAGGTCCGTTCCCGCCGCGCACGCGATCGGCGTGCGCGGCGGAGTCCGGTTCGGGGCCGCCGAGCGAAGGCTTGCCAAAGATGTGCTGGGAGCACAATTTGTGATCCCGAGGCGGCGGCAGTCAGCCATTGACGTGATGCAGAACCGATGGTAATCAGGACATTTGTCCGTTCAGCGCAAGACATTTGCTCCGTAATGTCCACAGCATGGACATACCTTCCGCGAACCGTAAAGGGCTGAGTCTCTTCGCCCTGATCATGATTGGCATTGGTTCGATCTTCGGATCGGGCTGGCTGTTCGGCGCCGGGCAGGCGGCGCAAGTCGCCGGACCCGCCGCGATCCTGGCCTGGGTGATCGGCGCGGTGTTCATAGGCTTGATCGCCATGTCGTACGCGGAAGTGGGCGCGGCCTATCCGTTCCCCGGATCCATGGCCCGCTTCGGCGCCATCTCGCACGGCCCGGTGCTCGGCTTCATTACCGGCTGGGCGGTCTGGGTCGCCGTCGCCGCCCTGATTCCCATCGAATCCATTGCCAGTACGCAGTACATGTCGTCGTGGAGCTTCTCCTGGGCACAGGGTCTGATGAAGGACGGCTCGCTGACCCTCGCGGGCATGGGCATGGCGTTCGTGCTGACCGTGGCGCTCTGGCTGTGCTGCTACTGGTCCGTGGGCCTGCTCGCCAAGATGAACAACCTGCTGACCGCGGTCAAGTTCGGCATTCCGGTGCTGGCCGTCGTCGCCCTCATCGCGTCGGGCTTCCACACCGAAAACTTCACCGGCTACGGCGGTTTCGCGCCGAACGGCTGGTCCGCGGTGCTGACCGCGGTGAGTACCTGCGGTGTCGTGTTCGCCTTCAACGGTTTCCAGGCCGTGGTCAATCTCGGTGGCGCGGCGAAGAACCCGGGCAAGGCCATTCCGGCCGCACTCGTCGGCGCCCTGTCGATCGGCCTGGTCATCTACATGCTGCTGCAGATCGCCTTCATCGGCGCGGTCCCGCCGGAGCAGCTCGCCGAACACGGCTGGGTCGGAATCAATTTCAACTCGCCGTTCGTCGATATCGCCAAGCTCCTCATGCTCGGCTGGCTGGTGATCATGCTCCAGTTCGGCGCCTTCATCTCGCCGTCCGGCGCGAACATCGCGAACGTCGCCTCGGCGTCGTACATGGTGCAGAACCTGGCCGAGTCCGGCTTCTTCCCGAAGAAGCTGCGCGAGTCGCACCCCGTCTACGGCACTGCGCGCCCTGCGATGTGGCTGAATCTCATCTTCTCGCTGATCCTGCTGGTGACCGTCGGGCACAGCTGGCACGCACTGTCCGGGATCGTCTCCGCGGCCATGGTCATTTCCTATCTGATCGGCCCCATCGCGGTGGGCGTCTTCCGCAAGACCAAGCCCGAACTGCCGCGGCCCTTCCGGCTCCCGGCCGCCAATGTGATCACCCCGCTCGCCTTCACCCTCGCCGGTTGCGCGTTGTTCTGGACGCACTGGCCCAACACCGGCCGCATCGTGTTCATCACGCTGCTGTCCGTGCCGATCGCGGTGGCCGTGCTCTGGCGTCGTGGTGACCGCAGCATGGCTGCGCAGCTCGCACCGGCCTGGTGGATGATCGCCTTCCTGATCTTCATGGCGACCGTGTCCGCCCTGGGTTCGACCGAATTCGGTGGCAGCGGCCTGATTCCGGGCGGCGTCGATATCGCGCTCGTGGCCGTGGGCGCGCTGGCCACCTACTACTGGGCCGTGCGTGCCGGTGTGAAGGCACACGAGTCGGGCCTGCCCGGCCCGGATCCGGTGCTGGACGCCGAGCCCGAGAGCGAGACCGTGCCGGGTGACGACATCATCGGCACCGAGCGCGACCGCAATCTGCAGCACGCCTGAGTAATTCACCCTTCCCGCCCGAGCAGTCAAAGGTCTGGTCATGGCACTCTCTGTCTTCGATTTCTTCTCCATCGGTA
The DNA here is from genome assembly GCF_054782115.1 of Nocardia heshunensis. Classification (NCBI taxonomy): domain Bacteria; kingdom Bacillati; phylum Actinomycetota; class Actinomycetes; order Mycobacteriales; family Nocardiaceae; genus Nocardia; species Nocardia heshunensis. The sequence goes on from NZ_BAAGTC010000005.1 coordinate 61,341, forward strand.
TCGGCCCCTCCTCCTCCCATACCGTCGGCCCGATGCGCGCGGCACAGTTCTTCGCCAACCGCTTGAAGGAAGACGGCCTGCTGAGCCAGACCGCCTCGGTCCGCGTCGAACTGTTCGGTTCGCTCGGCGCGACCGGCCGCGGGCACGCCACGCCCAAGGCGGTCCTGCTCGGGCTGGAGGGACACTCCCCCGCCACCATCGACCCGGATGTCGCCGAGACCGATGTGGCCCGCATCCGGCGCACCAAGAAGCTGCGGCTACTGGGCACGGAAATCGGTGACACCCACGAGATTCCGTTCGATGAGCCGACCCAGCTCATCCTGCACATGCGTCGGGCGCTGCCATACCACGCCAACGCCATGACGCTGTTCGCCTACGACCGCGACGGGGTGCCGTTGCTGGAGAAGACGTACTACTCGGTCGGTGGCGGGTTCGTCGTCGACGAGGATTCAGTGTGCGCCGATCCCGACAACGACGACACCACCCAGCTCGCCTACCCGTTCCACAGCGGGGCGCAGCTGCTGAAGTTCGCTCGGGAGACCGGGCTTTCGATCTCCTCGCTGATGCTGGAGAACGAGAAGGCGTGGCGCACCGAGGAGGAGATCCGCACCGGTCTGCTCGAGATCTGGAAGGTCATGCAGGAGTGCGTGAATCGCGGGCTGAATCGTGAGGGGATTCTGCCCGGCGGACTCGAGGTACGCCGTCGCGCCGCCACCTCGGCCCGGCAGTTGCGCGCCGAGGGCGACCCGATGATGCACCGCACCGAGTGGACCACCATCTACGCGATGGCCGTCAACGAGGAGAACGCCGCGGGCGGGCGCGTCGTCACCGCACCCACCAACGGCGCGGCGGGTGTCCTACCCGCGGTGCTGAGCCACTACGTGAACTTCGTGCCCGGCGCCAACGAGGAGGGCATCATCCGATTCCTGCTCACCGCGGGGGCGATCGGCATGCTCATCAAGGAGAACGCCTCGCTGTCCGGCGCCGAGGTGGGCTGCCAGGGCGAGGTCGGCTCCGCGTGCTCGATGGCCGCGGGCGCCTTCGCCGAGGCCATCGGCGGCACCCCCGAACAGGTCGAGAACGCCGCCGAGATCGGCATGGAACACAACCTCGGCCTGACCTGCGACCCGGTCGGCGGCCTGGTCCAGATCCCGTGCATCGAACGCAACGGCATGGCCGCCGTCAAGGCCGTCACCGCCGCCCGCATGTCCATGCGCGGCGACGGCAGCCACAAGGTCTCCCTCGACGACGTCATCAAGACCATGAAGGAGACCGGCGCGGACATGAGCGTCAAGTACAAGGAAACAGCACGCGGCGGACTCGCGGTGAACCTCACCGAGTGCTGAGCATCCTTCGGCGCTGAGAGCCCTTGCGACTCAGGCCATCAACAAGCGGGCGGTACGCGTGAACAGCGTGCCGCCCGCGGCCAGTGGCAGCGGTGGCGGTCAGCGGCCGAGCCCGGGCGGCAACCCGTCGCCCGTACCGACGATGGAATCGATCTCGGCGCGAACCGCGTGCACCGCGATTCGCACACGGTCCTGAAACTCATTCCATTCTCGGTCGTCGATGCCGGATCGACCCGGCTCCGACAGGATTCGGTCCACGTATTCGGTGACTTCGAACATCGCGTGTCGTGACTCGCGACCGAAGACCCAAAGTCGCACGGCCCGTGCCTCGCTCTCGATGACTGCCGGAAGGACGGTGTCTCGCCACCGCGTGGGATCGTCCAGCTTGAATGCCTGAGACAGCCGAATCAGCGCTTGAACCGCGTCGATCGTGGAATCGATGTCCAGCATTCGCCGCTGCTTGGCGAATTCCGTTGCCCGGTACCACCGTTGACTCCAGATAGCGCTGATCAGGGCAATGACGCTGGCAGCGATCGCGATCGATGGTGTCATGCGGGCCTCCACAATATTTCCTCGAACTCGAGATCGGGAAACGGACCGGTGGCCGATACTGCCGCACCGCCACCGGAGATCAAGTGCACCCAGGCCAGATTGCCCTTCGGCGTGAGCACGCACCACGCGGAGATACCGGGCTGCAGACGGCCGACCGCGGTCTTCCCATTGCCCCCTGTCCGCGCATCGTTCTCGCATGTCCCGGGAGTCGGGACCTTCCTGTCGCTCGTGCCGAACGCCTGGTCCGCGGGTGTCTTGTGGCCCTTGCCGTTGTCGTACCCCGACGCACGGTCGACGCCGTCCCGATCGTATTTCAAGCCGCTACCAGGCTGTATCCCTCGGCCGAAGGAGAAGGTATCCAAGTCAGCCGTGGACAACTGGCTTTCGGCGTTGGGACCCAACAAGGTGAGGTCCGTGGGATCGGTGCGCACCTGCACCCATCGCACGGACTGCCCCTGGGGCCACGCGAGCCAGACCACGAAAGCGATGACAGCCACAATGACGACACCCGCCGTCAGTGCCGACAGTAATTTCTTCCAGGAGAAGTGATTCCGCGACGGACCACCTCCAGAACCACCAGAATTCGGTTGTTGCAGCAAACTCGGTGTCGACCTGTTCATTTCACCGCTCCGGCATGGTGGGTGGTCATGACAACTCGTGGATACCGGCGCCACTGCCAGGCCACAGATCGAAAGGCATATCGGGTGAATCCTATTCAGAGCCGCGGCATCAGGCTATGAAATTTCCCCGAGATATCGAATGTCGCTCGCCGCCTCGTGAACTGCAGAAACGCGTGCCCACAACCCGAAATGCCGTCAAACAGGCAGACACGATGAGCCCACGCGCGCACATGTCAGCATTGCGCGGAAGCTGTTGGCGTTCAGCAGGTCAGTAGACGCGCGGTACGCGTGAACAGCGTGCCGCCCGCGGCCAGTGGCAGCAGGGCCGCGTCCAGGCCGGTGACCTCGACGGTGCGGGCGTCGGGGTAGGTGAGGACGCTTTCGGCGGCGCGTGGGACGGTGAGGGCGTCGTCGGTGACGGCGTCGGCGCCGAGTTCGAGGCGGTGGCGCAGCAGCGGTGTCTCGCCGACGTCGGCAGTAAGCTCACCGCTCCAGTAGCCGTGGTCTTCGCCGGTGCGGCCGATCTGGACGCGCTCCCGAAGTCGCAGGCGTGCACCCTGTTCCAGACTCACCGTGGTGAAGGTCTCGTGTTCCGCGCCGCCTGCGACGACGGTCGGTTCCGGATCGAAATCCAGTTCGCCGCCCGCGGCCACTTCGAAGCGCCAGTGCGCCACGGACTTGCGGGTTTCGCGGCCCGGGAGGGCGATGGTGGCGGCTACCGAACGGACGGCCAGGCGTGCGCCTTCCCCCACGGAGACAACGATATCCAGCACGTCGCCGCCCAAAGGGGTGGCGGCGGTGCCGATCAGATGCACCGTGTCGACGCCGGTGTGGCGCGCCGCCAGGCCGCCGACCGCATGAATGTGCGGCAGCGTCCCGACGGTCGCGGTGATGCGGAGCTCAGTGCGAATGGGCACTGCCCGCCGTATTCGAAGCCGAATCGTGTTCGGCCGCCAGCCGCAGCTGCTCGCGCACCCAGGTCAGCACCGGGGTCGCGGCCGGATCCTCGGTGAGGGAGGTGAAGACGAACGGGCGGCCTTCGCGCACCTTGGTCGAATCCCGGTCCATCACCGACAGATCCGCGCCGACCATCGGGGCCAGGTCGGTCTTGTTGATGACCAGCAGGTCCGACCAGGTCACGCCGGGACCGCCCTTGCGCGGCACCTTGTCGCCACCGGCCACGTCGACGACGAAGATCTGCGCGTCGATCAGGCCCGAGGAGAAGGTGGCGGTGAGATTGTCGCCGCCGGATTCGACCAGGATCAGATCCAGCGGCGGGTTCGCCTCGATCAGATCGTCGATCGCATCCAGGTTTGCGGTGATGTCGTCGCGGATCGCGGTGTGCGGGCAACCGCCGGTCTGCACGGCGGTGATCCGCTCGTCCGGCAGCACCGCGTGGCGGCGCAGGAAGTCCGCGTCCTCGGTGGTGTAGATGTCGTTGGTCAGTACGGCCAAGGACAGTTCGTCGCGCAACTGTCGGCACAGTGCCGCGGTCAGAGCAGTCTTCCCCGATCCGACCGGTCCCCCGATCCCGATTCGCAGCGGCTCGCCGGGCGTGCGCTCGCGCTTGGGACGGTCATGGCTGTGGTCGTGCGGTTCACCATCAATGAGGTGCGGTGGCATGTTCGGCTCCTTTCACCCCCATCCTTGCCCAGCGGTGTAAACCGAGTGTTACTCGCCCCGTGACCGGCTAGGACGCGAACAGTGGTAGCTCGCGGCGCAGATGGCGTTCGGCGAGCACGTCCTGCAATGGGTCCGAGAGGGCCGCAAGGGATTTCACGGCCTCGAGGGCGGTCGCATCACATACCGGGGCGAGCCGGATGGTGCAGGCGGCGATCGCGGCGGGGTCCAGGGCCAGCAAGCGCTGAGCGGCCGTGGCCGCGCCGGTCATGGTGGTGTAGACGATCACCGAGGCGATGTCCCCGGGCGAGGCGTCAGCGGCGATGGCGACCAGCCCGAAGACCGTGGACAGATGCGGGCGGGCGCCCACCGCACGCCAATCGGCCTGCGGCCAGACCTGTTTGGCCAGGCGCAGCAGTCCGCGGCCCTGGGCACGGGAGGCTACGCGGGCCGACGGGGACGGGGTACGGGCGTCGGCCTCGAGTTCGGCTCGGCCGGGGTCGAGTGTCCCGGCGGCGACGGCCGCGGCGAGCGAGGCCGCCACCAGACCGGAGGTGCGCACGCGCCGACGCAGATACAGCTCCACCGACGGCACATCGCGCAGCAGCCCGGAGGCGACGGCCTCCTCGACCCCACCGGAATGCACGTGCCCGCCGATCGGCAGGCGCGAGTCGGCGAGCGTGAGCAGGGTGGCCAGGCTCATCGGCGTCCCTCCGCGTTCCACATGGCCCCGATCCTAGGGCCCGGGGTAGGCACGCCGTGCCCAGGCACCGCGCGGCCCTGGGTAGGGCGGCACGCTCGCCGCAGGATTGATCCCGTCACCGATTGTTTGGTCGATCACGAAGGACGAAACACCATGTACCACATCGCTGTCAGCTTCGATGTTCCCGCCGAGCGTCGCGACGAGTTCATCGCCGCGGCCCTCGAGGACGGCCGCAACTCCGCCGCCGACGAGCCCGGCACCCGCCGCTTCGAGCTGATCACCGACGCCGACAACCCGAATCGCTTTTACCTCAACGAGGCCTACGACGACGAGGCCGCCTTCGACATCCATGCCAAGGGCCCGCACTTCGCGGCCTTCTTCGCCATCATCGAATCCTTCGCCGACGGCCCGACCTGGCTGATCAAGGGCACCCGGGTCGAGGATCCGCACGCCTGACCTTTCCGCTCTGATCGCCGCGCGCCGGGGCCGATCCGGCTACGGTGGAACCCGTTCGAACTGGAACGTGTTTCAGTGCGGGTCGCGGATGGAATGGAGACAGGTATGGCTGACGAGGCCGGGCGGTTCGGTGGACGGGTGGCCGTGGTCACCGGAGCGTCCTCGGGGCTGGGGCGCGCCGTGGTGGACTCACTGCGGGCGGGCGGGGCGAAGGTGTTCGGGGTCGGGCGAGACAAGGCCCGGCTGGCCGAGGTCCTCGACGGGTCCGAAACCGGTTGGCTGGCCGCCGATCTCACCGATCCGGCCGCGTCCGACGCGGTGGTGCGGGCCTGCGTCGAGCAGTTCGGCGGCGTCGACATCCTCGTCAATGCGGCCGGAGCGCACACCATGCGCCACACCGCCGACGTCACCGACGCCGACTGGCAGCACGAACTGGCCGTGAATCTGAGTGCGCCGTTCTTCTTGTCACGAGCCGCGCTGCCGTCGCTGCTCGAGCGCGGCGGGTGCATCGTGAACGTCTCCTCGATCGCGGGGCTGGAGGGGCAGGCGTATTCGGCCGGATACTGTGCGGCCAAGCACGGTCTGATCGGGCTCACCCGGGCCATGGCGCTCGAATTCGACAGCCGCGGAATCCGGATCAACGCGGTCTGCCCCGGCGGCATGACCACGCCGATGGTGCAGAACTTCACCTTCCCCGAGGACCCCGACTACACGCTGATCATGAAGATCGCGGCCGCACGCGGGCTGATGGAACCGGCCCAGGTCGCGAATGTCATCGCGTTCCTGTGTTCCGACGACGCCTCCGCGGTGCACGGCGCGATCTACAGCGTGGACAACGGCAAGATGGCCTGACCCGGACCTACACCGAACCCGGTGCGGCTCAGGAGTTTCCGGCCCATGCCAGCAGCTTGTCCACCGGCCAGGTGTTGACGACCCGGTCGGCGGGCACGCCGCAATCCAGGGCCCGTTGCGCGCCGTAGCCGAGGAAGTCGAGCTGGCCGGGAGCGTGGGCGTCGGTGTCGATGGAGAAATCGCAGCCGATGTCGAGGGCCAACTTCAGCAGGCGGGTCGGCGGGTCGCGGCGCTCCGGGCGGGAGTTGATCTCGACGGCGGTGCCGTGGTCGCGGCAGGCGGTGAAGACCTGCTCGGCGTCGAAGCGGGATTCGGCGCGGGTGCCGCGATTGCCTTCGACGAGGCGGCCTGTGCAGTGGCCGAGCACGTCGGCGCGACCGTCGGACACCGCGCGAATCATGCGCCGGGTCATGGCAGCCGAGTCCATGGCCAGCTTGGAGTGGACGCTCGCCACCACGATGTCGAGGCGGTCGAGCAGTTCAGGCTCCTGATCGAGGGAGCCGTCGTCGAGGATGTCGACCTCGATGCCGGTGAGGATCCGCATGGGCGCGAACCGGTCGCGCAGTTCGTCGATGACGTCGAGTTGTTCGCGCAGGCGATCGGGCGAGAGGCCGTTGGCGACCGTCAGCCGGGGCGAGTGGTCGGTGAGAGCGCAGTATTCATGGCCCAGCGCGGCCGCGGCTCCCATCATCTCCGCGATCGGTGCCACCCCGTCCGACCAGTTCGAGTGCACGTGCAGGTCGCCGCGCAGCGCGGCCCGCAATTCGCCGCCGCCCAGGTCTTTCGCGGCGGTCCGCAGTGCGACCAGCGCGTCCGGTTCGCGACCCGCCCAGGCCTGCGCGATCACCGCGGCGGTCTTCGGGCCGATACCGGGCAGCGACTGCCAGCCGTTCGAGCGGCCCAGCTGTGCGCGCTGCGCGTCGTCGAGGCGTTCGAGAATGTCGGCGGCATTGCGGTAGGCCATCACCCGCCGGGTGTCCTCGCGGGCGCGGTCCTTGTAGTACGCGATCTGGCGCAGAGCGGCGACAGGATCCATGCCTCCAGTCTGCCTCGGCCGCCGCCCGCTACCCCATCGATTTGCGGATCGACCACAGCACCGCCGCCAGGCCCGCCACGATCAGCAGGCCGTAGTGCCCGGCGGATCGCGAGTAGTCGTAGGTCGATACCGCGACGACGATCGCGATCACTAGGAACAGTAGGCGTTTCAACGTTGACTCCTGCGGGCTCGATCACACCGTAGAAGATCGAATTCACCTGCGCTACAGGCGAATAGGTGACTGGCAGCACAGTGGCGACGAGACGGCCGCAATGGTAATGCGCCGGCGGCTGTTACCTTTTCGCGCTCTCCCGCGTCATATCAGCGACGGCCGAAAACTGCGGTCGCCGACAGCGGCGAATGGAGGACAGCATGCTGACCGATGTCATGTACGTGACGGTGTACGTCACCGACCAGGATCGGGCGTTGACGTTCTATACCGAAGGGCTCGGGCTCGAGAAGCACATCGACTACGCCGGACCGGATGGCCGCTTCCTCACCCTCAAGGCGCCCGGCAATGCCTTCGAGATCATTCTCTGGCCGCATCCCCCGGCCGCCGGCCAGCCCGCCGAGGCCGAGAATGTGCCCGCGCCGGGTCCACTGATTCTCGAATCCGATAATTTGCGAAAGGATTTCGAGGTGCTCCGGGACCGGGGTGTGCCGTTCCTCGACGACGCACCCGAGGAGTACGCGTTCGGGATGCGCATCGAGGCGGTGGATCCGGACGGCAATCGGATCTCGTTGCGCCAGCAGCGGCCGCGGGAGGCGAGGTGATGCGGACCATGCCGGAGAGCCCGGTGGCCACGCAGTTCGAGGCGCAGCGGGACAGGTTGCGCATGCTCGCCTTCCGGATGCTCGGGTCGTATGCCGATGCCGAGGACGTGGTCCAGGAGGCGTGGATGCGGCTGGCGCACCAGGACCCGGCCGATATCGAGAACCTGGCCGGTTGGCTCACCACGGTCGTGGGGCGGATCAGTCTGGACCTGTTGCGGTCTCGCAGCGCGCGGCCCGAACAGTCCTATGACGACGGCAGGTCCGAGATCGTGGTCACGGATGACACGTTGGAACCCGAGGAATGTGCCGCACTCGCCGATGCGGTCGGGCTGGCCCTGCTCGTCGTGCTGGATTCGCTGGGTCCGAGTGAGCGGCTGGCGTTCGTCCTGCACGACATGTTCGCGGTGCCGTTCACCGAAATCGGCCAGATCCTGGGTAAATCCGCCGATGCCACCAAGATGATCGCCAGCCGCGCCCGCCGCAAGGTGCAGTCCACCCAGCCCCCGACACCTGCCGCGCGGGCGCAGCGCGCCGTCGCCGAAGCCTTCCGCACCGCCGCGGTCGAGGGTGATTTCGAGGCACTGCTGCGCGTGCTGGACCCGAATGTCAGTCTCACCGTGGACACTCCCGGCGGCACCTTCGTCACCCTCGGGGCGACCGAGGTGGCGGCCCGCGCGCGGACGTTCTCCGGTGCGGTCGCCCGTCACCAGCGGGTGTTGGTCGACGCGCTGCCGGGCTATATCTCCTGGCGCGAGGACGCGACCCCGCTATCGGTCATGTCGTTCACCATGGCCGACAACCGGATCCTGGCCATCCACATGATCGCCGATGCCGCACGGCTCGCGGCGATGGAACTGCCCGGCCGCACCCTGCAGCCTTACCGGCAGATGCCCTGATGCAGCTGACTGACCTGGGGGCATCTACTCGTTTCCCGCTCAGAGCGCGACGAATTCCACCCAGTTCGGATTGCGGCCGACCGGGCGGCGGTCCACGGCGGTCAGGGCACCGGTCTCCGGGTCGATGGCGTAGGCGGTGACGGCGTGCGACTGCTCGCCAGCGGCCAGGAGATAGCGGCCCGTGGGGTCGATTCCCATTCCGCGCGGGCAGTTTTCGGTTGCGGTGTGGCCGAGTGGAGTCAGCGCGCCGGTGCCGGGATCGACCCGGAATCCCGCGATGGTGCTGGATCGGCGCTCGGATACGTACAGCAGGCGGCCGTCGGGAGTGAGTTTCAGCTCGGCCGTCCACGGGTCGCCGATGCCTTCGGGCAGGACCGAAACGATGTCGAGGGGGGTGAGATGGCCGGTGCTGGAATCGAACTCGTAGCTGCCGACGGTGCCGTCCAGTTCGTTTGCGACATACACGAAGTGGCCCTGTGGATGGAACATCAGGTGCCGCGGCCCCGCGCCGGGCTTGGTGGCGACGAACGCCGGGCTGTTCGGGACCACCCGCCCGGTCCGTGGATCGAATAGGTACTGCAACAACGCATCCCCGCCCAGGGCCGCCGCGAACAGATACCTGTCGGAGGGATCGGTGATGATCGAATGCGCGTGCGGCGGTGTGGCCAGCACCGCGGTCGGGTCGGCGACCACGATGCCGTCCGCGCCGATCGCGTTGATCGAGATCGCGTTGCCGGTGTAGGACGCGGCGAGCAGGTAGCGCCCGCCGTGGTCGGTGGACAGGTACGCCGTGTTCTCCGGCAGCGGCACCGTCGACTGGCGACGCAATTCGCCCGTGCTGGAATCGATCTCGAAGCAGACCACCGACCACGGGGCCGAGCGGACCGACGCGTAGAGGTGGCGGCGGCCGGGCCCGACCGTCAGCGGCATCACCGTGCCGCCGACGGCCGCGGTCTGCACGGACGACAGCGTGCCGTCCGCGCTCAACCGCAGTACGGAGATGTCACCGCTGCCTGCATTGGACACGTACGTGACGACGGTCATGCCATCCGCCCCGCGCGCGCCCGCAGGTCCAGTTCGATCTCTTCCAGGCTGCGCCCCTTGGTCTCCGGCACGTACCGCCGCACCAGCACGAACAGCACCACACTCACCGACGCGAAGATCCAAGCCGAATAAGCGAGGCCCAGATGATTCGGATCGCTCATGACCGGGAACAGGAAGGTGATGGCGAAGGTGGCCGCCCACAACACCGTCGACGCGGTGGCCGTTCCGATGCCGCGCACCCGCAGCGGGAAGATCTCCGCGATCATGACCCATACGACCGCGCCCCAGCCGAGCTCGTAACCGACCCAGTAGAGGTTGAGCACGATGAGACTGACAATGCCGGTGCCCGTGCCCTTTCCCATGGTGAGCACGGTGAGGCCGAGCAGGAACAGCGACAGCGCCATGATCACATTGCCCAGCAGCAGCAACGGCTTTCGGCCCCAGCGGTCGACCATCAGGAACACCCAGGCGGTGAAGATCAGCTTGACCGTGCCCATGATGGTGGAGGCGAACAGCGCGTTCTGAGTGCCGAAACCCAACTGCTTGAACATATCCGGCGCGTACAGGTTCACCGCGTTGGTGCCCGCGAACTGCTGGCCGACCGCCAGGATGAGCGCCACCACCAGCGCCGGGCGGGCCCAGCGAGTGGTCAGGTCGCGCAATCGGCCGCGTTGCTCGCCGTCGAGGCGCAGCACGTCGCGGATGCTGTCGAGCGCGGCGTCGGGGTCCTCGTCGCGGTGCGTCTGTTCCAGCACCAGGCGGGCCTCCTCGTCACGACCGGCCTTGACCAGCCAACGCGGGGTTTCCGGCAGCGTGAACAGGCCGAAGAACAGGATCACCGCGGGCACGGCGGCCAGACCGAACATGAGCCGCCAATTCCCGGAGCCACTCAGCGCCCAGTCGACGATGTAGGCGATCAGAATGCCCGACACGATCATCAGCTGGTTCAGCGTGGACAGGGCGCCGCGCACCCGGGTCGGCGCCAACTCGGACAGATACATCGGCACCGTCGCCGATGAACAGCCCACCGCGATGCCGGTAATGAACCTGGCCACCACCATGATCGGGTAACTCGGCGCGAAAGCGCACGCCAGCACGGCGGCGGTGAAGATCACCGCGGCCACCATGATGGTGGGGCGACGGCCGTAGCGGTCGGCGAGCCGACCGGCCATCATGGCGCCGAACACCGCGCCCGCCGCCAGCGAGCCGCCGATCACGCCCTTGGCGAAAGAGTCCAGATGCCAAGGCTTCACGATGAACAGCAGGACCCCGGAGATGACGCCGAGGTCGTAGCCGAACAGGATGCCGCCGAGCGCTCCGAAGAAGTACAGGGAGGAGACGTTGATCCGCCGTCGCTGGGCGGGCGTCGTGGCCGATTGCTGCATGGGTGATGCTTCCTTTACTGCCAATCGAGTGTGCCCAGGCTCACATACTCGATGGGCGAACACCATACAGATTCCGATGCATGTTCGGTATCAGCTCATGCGTTCACGAATGTGAATGATCAGAGCGGGTTCGCTTGTCCCAGCGGGGTTTCCAGGAAGCCGCCTCCGATGTGTTCGGGCAGCTCACCCGGCGGCACCCGGTCCGCGAAACGCTCGGCGTCGTCGAGGCTGCGATAGCCGATGGCCTCCGCCTCCCGCAGTGACACCACGGACCGAGTGTTCGCCGAAACACCCCACATCACGCGGTATCCGGGCTCCGCGGTGGCCAGGCAGGCTTCCAGCAGCCGGGCGCAGTCGTCCGGCGACATCCACAGCGACAGCTGTCGCACGTCGGCGGGTTCGTCGAAGCAGCTGCCGATCCGCAAGCAGGACACGTCGATTCCGAAGCGCTCGTGGTACAGGCTGCCCAGCGCCTCCAGCGCGGCCTTGCTCACGCCGTAGTAGGTGTCCGGCCGCGGCGTGCTCTCGCCGGGCAGACCGTCGGGCCCGGCCTCCCCGATCCGGCGATAGCCGACGGCGTGATTACTGGAGGCCAGCACCACTTTCGGCACCCCGGCTGCACGGGCGGCCTCGAGCACGGTGTGCGTGCCGTCGATATTGACCTCGAGGATGCGGGCCCAGTCGTCCTCGCGACTGATCCCACCCAGGTGAATGATGGCGTCGACACCCACACAGGCCGCGGCCATCACCTCCGGGTCGTTGAGCGAACCGGTGACCAGTTCGACGTGCTCTCCGGGCACGGGCGGATCCAGCGGCGCGAGATCCAGTAGCCGCAGCACCCGGTCCGGGCGGGCCAGGCGCGGGCGCATGAGCCGCCCGAGATTGCCCGCGGCGCCGGTGATGAGGACGCGGTGAATCGACATGTGAACTCCTCGGTCAGGGGAAAGATGTTCGTGATCAGCGGATTCCGGCCTGCCGCAGGTGGCGGGCCAGCAGTCCGGCGGCGTCGTGCACCAGCGCGCCGACGCGGTGTTGCTCGGCTTCGGTGGTGCGGCTCAATGGCATCGAGCAACTCAGGGCGTCGGTGGCCGGAAGTCGGTAGGGCACCGCGGCGGCCGCGCACGCCACCCCGGCGGTGCCCTCCTGCCATTCGGTCGCGTAGCCGCGGTCGCGAATCACCGTGAGCTCCGAGAACAGCACTTCACGGTCGGTCACGGTGTGTTCGGTGCGTGCCGGCAGCGTGGCAGGCAGCAGGTCGGTCAGCTCGCCGTCGGACAGTTCGGCCAGCAGCACCTTGCCCAGCGCGGTGGCGTGGGCGGGCAGGCTGCGGCCGACCCGCGAGATGAGATGGTCGGAGCTGCGCGATTCCCGGGTCTCCAGGTAGACCACCTCGCTGCCCGCCAGCCGGGCGTAGTGCACGGTGAATCCGGTTTCCTCGCGCAGCTTTTCGAGGGTTTCGGTGGCGTACGGGATGACCGGATCGCGGTCGAGGTAGGCGGTGCCGCAGACCAGCGCCCGCATGCCGAGCCGGAATCGGGTACCGGTGTCGTCGGTGTCGATCCAGCCCGCGTCGCGCAGGGTGCGCAGCAGGCCGTGCAGGCTCGAGCGCGGAAACCCGGTGGCCTCGTGCATTTCGGCCAGCGACAGCCACGACGTTCGGGCCGCGAACACCTCGAGCACCGCGATCGCCCGGCGCGCGGACTTCACTCCGTTGGCCGTCTCGTCGCGGTCGGTTCGTTCCGCGGGACCACGACCTTGCATGACACTCCTGAATTCACTCGGCATTCCGCTTCCCGATCGTATTCAGATACATGAACTTTCGTCCGATGCTTTCTCGGCATCACTTGATGCTCAACAGATGTTGGACGGGTATCAGACGCAGGCCCTAGCCTGCTGGAAACACGATCCGCGACAGCGGGGTACAGGAGAGCCCATCCGATGACCGGCGACGGCAGACTGACGGCCTTGTTGTCCCTGGAACAGGTGCGCGGATTCGTGGTGGTCGCCGAGGAGGGCAGCTTCCGCCGCGCGGCCGATCGACTGCAGATGACCCAGCCGCCGCTGAGCCGCCAGATCCAGAAGCTCGAACGCGATATCGGTGTGCTGCTGCTGGATCGGACCCAGCGGCAGGTGGAGCTGACCCCCGCCGGCACGGTGTTCCTCGCCGAGGCCCGGCGACTGCTGGCCCTCGCCGAGGCGGCCCCCGCCACCGCGCGCCTGGTGGCCGACGGGCAGACCGGCACGGTGCGCATCGGATTCACCGCCACCGCGGGTTTCGGCTTCCTGGGCGGCTTCCTCAATCAGCTCTCGCTCGCGCTGCCCGCGGTCGAGCTGGTGCTCAGTGAACTGGTCAGCGCCCTGCAGTTCGACGAATTGTCCAGCGGCAAGCTGGATCTGGCGATCGCCCGCCCGCCCTTCGACCGGGTGGAATTCGACGGTCGGCCGGTGCATCGCGATCCGCTGGTGCTGGCCGTGCCCGCCGGGCACCGGTTGGCCGCGGGCGGTCCGCTCGCGGTGCGCGAGCTGGAGGGCGAGCGGATGCTCATGTACGCGCCCGGGCCGGCCCGCTATTTCGCCGAGCTGATGAACCGGGTGCTGGCGGGCGTCTCCTACGACCCTGCGGACCGGGTCACCCAGGTGCACACCATGCTCGCGCTGGTCGCGGCGGGCCGTGGGGTGGCGCTGGTCCCGGAGGCGGCGAGCCATCTGCACCCAGACGGCGTGCGCTACCGGCACCTGTCGGGCGTGAGCGAGCGCGCCGAACTGTACGCGGTCTGGCGGCGGCATCCGGCCAATCCGGCCCTGCGCCGCGTGATCGACCTCTTGGAGACCTGGCCGGACGCCTGAGTAAGGAGAGAGCACTGTGCCCCCGATGTCACCAGACACCATGGCGCCCCGAGACCTTGGACCGGTTTTGGGTCGTGGCCTGTTGTCGTTCCCCGTCACCCACTTCGACGCCGAGTTGAATATCGACGAGGCCGCCTGCCGCGAGCACATCGCCTGGCTCGCCCAGTACGACGTGGCCGGGCTGTTCGCGGCGGGCGGCACCGGCGAGGGTTTCTCGCTGACCACCGCCGAGATCGACCGGGTGGTGCGCGCCGCGGTGGCCGAGACCGCCGGGCGGGTGCCGGTGCTGGCCCCCGCCACCGCCGGGACCGCCGTGGCCGTCGAGCAGGCGCGCAATGCCGAAGCGGGCGGGGCGCAAGGAATTCTGTTGCTGCCGCCGTATCTCACCGAGTCGGGGCCCGAGGGTCTGCTCGAGCATGTGGCGGCGGTGTGCGCGGCCACCTCGCTGGGGGTGATCTTCTACAGCCGCGCCAATGCCCGCGTCGATGACGTGACCGTGGCCCGGATGGCCGAGCGCTGCCCGAATCTGATCGGATTCAAGGACGGCGTGGGCGATATCGAGACCATGACCCGGATCTACGCCCGCCTGGGCGACCGGCTCACCTATATCGGCGGGCTGCCGACGGCGGAGACGTTCGCACTGCCGTACACCGAAATGGGTGTCACCACTTACTCGTCGGCGATCTTCAACTTCGCCCCCGAGTTCGCGCTGGCCTTCTACAAGGCGGTGCGGGCGCACGACCGCGAGACGGTGTACGCGCACCTGCGCAACTTCGTCCTCCCCTACCTCGACATTCGCGACCGCACACCGGGATACGCGGTGTCGATCATCAAGGCCGGGCTGACCGCGGTGGGCCGCCCGTCGAGCCGGGTCCGCCCGCCGCTGACCGATCTGGACGCCACCGAACTGGCCGAACTCACCGCGCTGGTGGAAAGGATTGCCTGACATGGCCTCTCCCGCCGTGCTGGACCGCATCACCGGGGTGCGGATCTCCTCGGTGACACTGCCGCTGCCGGGCGGCATCAGCGACGCCAAGGTGCTGACCGGTCGGCAGCGCCCGATGACCGAGGTGGCCGTGCTGTTCGCCGAGATCACCACGGCCGCCGGGCTGGAAGGCATCGGCATCGGCTACTCCAAGCGCGCCGGTGGTCCGGGCCAGTTCGCACACGCCCGAGAGCTCGCGCCGCTGCTGTTGGGCGAAGATCCCAGCGATATCGCCCGGCTCTGGGACAAACTCATGTGGGCGGGCGCTTCGGTGGGCCGCAGCGGCCTGTCGGTGCAGGCGATCGCCGCCTTCGATGTGGCGCTGTGGGATCTCAAGGCCAAGCGAGCGGGGTTGCCGCTGGCCAAATTGCTGGGTGCGCACCGGGATTCGGTGCGCTGCTACAACACCTCCGGCGGGTTCCTGCACGCCCCGATCGAGGAGGTGCTGGATCGGGCGACGGCATCGCTGGAGTCGGGCCTCGGCGGCATCAAGATCAAGGTCGGGCATCCGGACCCGAGCGTGGATCTGGCCCGGGTCACGGCCGTGCGCGAGAAGATCGGCGATGGCGTGCCGCTCATGGTGGACGCGAACCAGCAATGGGATCGACCGACCGCGCAGCGCCTGTGCCGCGCCCTCGAACCGCTGCAACTGACCTGGATCGAAGAGCCGTTGGACGCTTACGATTTCACCGGGCACGCGCGCCTCGCGCAGACCTTCGACACCCCGATCGCCACCGGCGAGATGCTGACCAGCGTCGCCGAGCACGGCGAATTGATCAGGGCGGGAGTCGATATCGTGCAGCCGGACGCGCCCCGTGTCGGTGGCATCACCCGCTTCCTCGACGTCATGGCGCACGCGAGCCGCGAACAGCTGCAACTGGCACCGCATTTCGTGATGGAGGTACATGTGCACCTGGCCGCCGCGTACCCGCTGGAGCCGTGGGTGGAGCATTTCGAATGGTTCGATCCGCTCTTCGAGGAGCGGCTCGAGATCCGCGAGGGGCGCATGCACCTGTCGGGGCGGCCGGGCCTGGGTGTGACGCTCAGCGGCCAGGCGCGGGCCTGGACCGTCGCCGAGTACGAGGTCCGGGCGTGACGGCCCGCCCGCCGACGTATCAATCCAATGCTGTGATGTGGAGGACCCGATGATCGCGGACACGCCCCTCGACCGGATCGACGACATCGTCGCGGCCGCGACCCGGGCCGCCGGGCAGCTGGCGGAATCCACTCCGGCACAACGTGCGGCCTGGCTGCACGCTGCCGCGGACGGACTCGACAAGGCCGGTGACGAGCTGATCGCACTGGCCGTCAAGGAAACACACCTGCCCGAGCAACCACGCCTGCGATCCGAACTGGCGCGGACGGTCTTTCAACTGCGCTTGTTCGCCGAGGTGCTGGACGACGGCGAATTCCTGCGCGCCACCATCGATCACGCCGACCCGGCCTGGCCGATGGGACCGCGCCCGGACATCCGGCGCACGGTGGTGCCGCTCGGGCCGGTGTTGGTGTTCACCGCCAGCAATTTCCCGCTGGCGCTCAGCGTGGCCGGGCACGACACCGCCGCCGCGCTGGCGGCGGGCTGCCCGGTGATCGTGAAAGCCCATCCCGGACACCCGGAGTTGTCCGCGCGCACCCGCGATGTGCTGGTGGCAGCGCTCGCCGCGGCCGGTGCGCCGGAGGGTGTGTTCGAGAACATCTACGGCGTCGACGCGGGGACGACCGCGCTGCGGCATCCCGACATCCAGGCCGCGGCCTTCACCGGATCGGTGCCCGGCGGGCGGGCCCTGTTCGATATCGCCAATGCCCGACCGCGCCCGATTCCCTTCTACGGTGAACTCGGCAGCTTGAATCCCGTGGTGGTGACCGCGGGTGCGGTGGCCGCGCGCGGCGCGGAGATCGCGCGGGGCTTCGTCGGATCCTTCACCCTCGGAGCGGGACAGTTCTGCACCAAGCCCGGACTGTTGCTGTTGCCGGTCGGGCACGGGCTCGAACAGAACCTCGTGGATGCCATTGCGGCGGTGCCCGGACAGCCAATGCTCAACGACCGGATCGCGGCGGGTTACCGGGCCGGGGTCGCGGAACTGCGCGAGCAGTCAGCGGTCGAGCGGCTCTCACCGGACCCCGCGTCCGACGATGACTCCGGTTTCCGGCCCACGCTCCTGCGCGTCCGCGCCAGCGACTTCCTCACCGACCGTGAGATTCTGGACCGCGAATGCTTCGGCCCGGAGTCTCTGATCATCGAATACGACGGCGAGGAAGAACTGCTCGCCGTGCTCAACGCACTGGAGCCCGGTCTCACCGCCACCGTGCACGCGGAGGAATCCGAGTACGAACAGGTCCGGGCGCTGCTGCCGCTGCTGACCCGGCTGGCCGGACGGCTGCTGTGGAACGGCTGGCCCACCGGCATCACGCTGTCGTGGGCCCAGCAGCACGGCGGACCCTATCCGGCCACCACCAGCCCGCAGTTCACCTCCATGGGCGCGGCGGCCATCGAGCGCTTCCTGCGCCCGGTCGCCTGGCAGGACTTCCCCGACGCGCTGCTGCCCGCCCCACTGAGAGAGGCCAATCCGTGGCGACTGCCCCGCCGCGTCGACGGAAAACGCTGACTCCCCTACCGATTCCGGCACTCCGACAGGACCCCGTAGCGATGACCACCGCCCTCCCGACCATCACCGATGTCCGGCTCACCCCCATCCTCATCTCAGACCCGCCCCTGCTGAATCTGTCCGGCGTGCACCAGCCGTACACGCCGCGGCTGATCGTCGAGATCATCGCCGACGGCGGGATCGTCGGCGTCGGCGAAACCTACGGGGACAGTGCGTATCTGGTGCGGGCGCGCGAACTCGCGCGGGACTTGGTCGGGCTGCCGGTAGGTGCAATCAACACCATCGCCGGGCTGGGCCGGACCGAGAGCACGCTCATCGACGCCGCACCGGCCGCCAGCGGGCTGCGCGGCGCACTGACCACCGACAAGATCCGGCTTTCGGTGGTGTCGGCGTTCGAGGTCGCGGCGCTCGACGCGCTGGGCAAGCAGCTCGGCGTCCCCGTACACACCTTGCTCGGCGGCAAAGTACGTGACCGCGTGGAGTATTCGGCCTACCTGTTCTACAAGTGGGCCGAGCACCCCGACGACGACGTCCCGGCCGATCGGTGGGGTGCCGCCCTCGATCCCGACGGCATCGTGGAGCTGGCCCGGAAGTTTCTGGTGCACGGCGGTTTCCGCTCGTTCAAGCTCAAGGGCGGCGTCTTCGCACCGGAGGAGGAGATCGCCGCGATCAAGGCGCTGGCACAAGCCTTCCCCGGTGCACCGCTGCGGCTGGATCCCAATGGCGGCTGGTCACTGGACACGGCGCTGCACGTGGCCGAGGAACTCGCCGGCGTCGTCGAATACCTCGAGGATCCCACCGCCACCATCGCGGACATGGCCGAGGTGCACCGGCGCAGCGGAATCCCGTTGGCCACCAATATGATCGTCACCTCCCTGGCCGAGGTGAAACCCGCCTTCGACCTGGACGCGGTGCAGATCGTGCTGTCCGATCACCACTTCTGGGGCGGCCTGCTGGCCACCCGCGACCTCGCCGCCGTCTGCCGCGCCTACGGCAAGGGCCTGTCGATGCACAGCAATACGCACCTGGGCATCAGCCTGGCCGCCATGACCCACGTGGCCGCCACCGTCCCGGACCTGGCCTACGCCTGCGACACCCACTACCCGTGGCAGTCGGAGGACGTCATCACCGAACGCTTCGCGTTCACGGCCGGCGCCCTCGATGTGCCCGAAAAGCCCGGCCTCGGTGTGGATCTGGACCGCGACGCCCTCGCCCGCCTGCACGAACGCTGGAACACCATGCCCGCGATGCGTGAGCGCGACGATATGGCCGCTATGCGCCGGGCCCGTCAATCGACGACGCGGTGAAGGTTGGCCTCCTCGAAGACGGTCATCCATTCCGCGCCGACCGCCCGGTAGTGGACCTGGGGCCCATGGCCGGCAATGGGGCCCGAAATGCCCCGATCGCTGTCCCAGGAATTGTATGCGGCAGCGGCGGTTCGCGGGATTTGACCTCAACCAATAGTGAGGTTGCAAGGTGGAGTCGAACGGAGATCTCTAAGAGAGGAGTTGTCGTGCGAGCCATTCGACTTCACGAGTTCGGAGCGGCGGAGAACCTGCGGTACGAGAGCGTCACGGACCCGGAGCCCGGCCCCGGGCAGGTGCGCATCGTCGTCGAGGCGGCGGGGGTGCATCTGCTGGATACCTCGCTGCGGCAAGGGATCGTCAGCGGGCCGATGCCCTTGCCGCAGCTGCCGACCATCCCGGGGCGTGAGGTGGCAGGCACGGTCGACCGGGTCGGGCAGGGCGTCGAGCAGAGCTGGATCGGGCGGCGGGTGGTCGCTCACATCGGGCAGGTACCGGGCGGGTATGCCGAACTGACGGTGACCGAAGCCGAACGGCTGCACGAGATCCCAGCGGGTCTGAGCGCGGGTGCGGCCGTGGCCATGATCGGCACCGGGCGCACTGCCCTGGGCATTCTGGGATTCGCCGATATCGGCCCGGAGACGGTCGCGCTGGTGCCGTCGGCGGCGGGCGGGATCGGCACACTGCTGGTGCAGTACTTGGTGGCGGCGGGCGCGACGGTGATCGGGCTCGCGGGCGGCAAGACCAAGGCGGATCAGGCGTACGAGAACGGCGCGGATCTGGCGCTGGACTACCGGGATCCGGCGTGGCCGGAGGCGGTGCGCGCCCGCTACGGGGAGCGACCCGCCACGCTGTTGTTCGACGGTGTCGGCGGCGAGGTCGCACGGGCCGGAGTCGATCTACTGGGCAAGGGCGGCGTGCGGCTGGTGTTCGGATGGTCGGGCGGACAGGTCGAGTTCGACGAGCAAGCATTGGCCGAACAGGGCGTGACCTCGCAGATGGTGCTCGGTCCGCCGATGCTGGCGCGCGGTGGCGGGTTGCGCGCCTTGGAGACTCGGGCGCTGGCGGAGGCCGCGGCGGGCAGGCTGCGGCCCGCGGTGCACAGCTTCCCGCTGGCCGAGGCCGCGCGGGCACATCGGGCGCTCGAGCAGCGGGAGACCACAGGAAAGGTGGTGCTGATCCCCTGAGCGGTTCGCGCCGATCGTGAGCGCCCCGCGCTGAGCGCAGCCCGGGGCGGCGTTATTCGCCTGCGCGGCGGCCCAATCCGCGTTCCATGAAGCGTTGCGCGGCCCCGCGCCGCAGATCCGACAGGGCCTGGACCGGGCCCGTCCACCAGGGCGAGATCTCCAGGGGCCGCGCGACCACGGCATGGCAGATGAGGTTGGCGGCCTCGTCGGCGGTGAGGCCGGGCACGCCGGAGAAGTCGGTCGGTGCGCTCATCCGGGTGTGGACCAGCGGCATGTACACCGAGGTGGTCGTGACGCCGTCCGCGGCGATCTCCGTTGCGACCGTCCGCAACCAGATATCGAAGGCCCCCTTGGACGCACCGTAAGCCGACCAGCGCGGGGCGGGCGGCATGCGCAGCCCCCAGGTGGAGATGTTGACGATGTGCCCGCTGCCGCGTTCGCGCATGCTCGGCAGCAAGGTCAGTAGCAGCCGGACCGGACCGAGGTAATTGACGTCGATGGTCCGGGTGAAATCGTGGAAGCGCTCATAGGATTCGTCGAGCGGCCGCCGAATCGAGCGGCCCGCGTTGTTGATCACCACATCGACGTGCCCGTGCTCGGCCAGCAGCGCCTGCCCCAACTCCGCCACGGCCTCGAATTCGGTGATGTCGGAGACGTAGACGTGCGCGATGCCGCCCGCCGCGCGAATATCGGCGGCCACCGCCTCCAGATCCTCGGCGGAGCGCGCGATCAGCAGCATGGTCGCGCCCGCCGCACCGAGCTTCTTGGCCGCGGCCTTCCCGATGCCGTGGGAGGCGCCGGTCACCAGGATGACCGTCTCGGAAACGGCCTCGCGCAAGGCTTTCTCGCGTGGTCGTGAGGTCGGATAGAAGATGCGGGTCGCCACGCGTTCGGCGAGCGGGCGGCCGTTGGACCCGGATTCGTTCGTACCGTTCGGAGCATCGTGCTCAGCCACGACTCCGAGCGTAACCGGAAGCCCGGTATGGGAACGGGAACTGAGTGGAAATACCCTGGCCGCGAGGCCGATTCCCCGGCGAGGATGGGAGCCGGTACTCGGGGGAAGGACATCATGACGACGCAAGCGCCGGAACGGGCGACGCCGCAGCACGTTTCGATCTGGGGGTGGATCGCGCGGGGACTGGTCCTGGTGATCTTCGTCCCGCCGCGGCTGGTGTGGGAGGCGATGAAGGCGATACCCCGCCTGATCGCCGCGGCATTCCGGCTGTTCACCGAGCATCTCGCCAAACCGTTGGCGATCTTGTTCCGGGACTGGGTGTTCCGGCCACTGCGCAACTTCGTGCGCAACTACCTGTGGCATCTGCTGATCCAGCAACTGCTCTTCGGCGTGATCCTCACCCCGCTGGGTGCGTTCCTGCTCGCCTACCTGCTGCGCCCGATCCAGCATGCGATCGAGGACTGGCTGTGGCGGCGAGTGCTGAAACCGGGCAGCCGGTGGGTCTTCCGCCACCTCATCCTCCCGATCGCGGTCGGGATCGTGCGGATCGTGACACTGGCCTGGACGTACGTGATCGAACCGATCGGCATCGCGATCACGTTCCTCGGCCGCTGGCTGATCGTCTGGCCGCTGCGGCAACTGTGGCGCTGGATCCTACGTCCACCGTTGCTCGCGCTGGTCGCGGTCGTGGTGTTCGGCTGGCGGGTCGCCACCACCGTGGTGGCCGTGACGGTGGTGGCGCCCTGCCGCTGGATCTATCGCACTGTCCTGCAACCGCTGTTCGCGGCGATCGCCCGCGCCTGGCGGGCCCTGATCGCGCCGGTGCGCTGGGCCTACCGGAATGTGGTCATGCCGTGGCGGTCTCGTGCGGCCGAGGTGTGGACGCTGATCTTCGGCCGCTGAAGAACGCGATCGCCGCCATGGTGGCCAGCAGGGCCGCGCCCGCCGTGGTGGCGACGTGCATGCCGTTGACGAAGGATTCGCGTGCCGCATCGATCTTGGCGGTGTCGCCTGCGGCCTCGGTGAGGGTTTCGCCGAGGGTCGGGCCGAAGTCGCCGCCGGAGCGGAACACCAGCGCCGCCAGCGATCCCAGCAGGGCCAGGCCCAGCCCGTTGCCGAGCTCGAAGCTGGTCTCGGAGATGCCGACCGCGGATCCGGCTCGCTCGGGCGGGACCGAGGACACCGAGACCTCCGACACCAGCGTGAACGCGATGCCGAAGCCCGCGCCCGCCACCACGGAACCCGCGATGTACCAGCCGATTCCGCCGTCCACACCGACCCCGAGCAGCATCAGGTTGCCCAGTGCGGCGGTGCTCAGCGCGAGCACGAAGGTGGTCTTGGTACCCAGGGCCCGCCCGATCCGCGCGCCGCTCATGGAGAACACGAACACCACCACGGCACTGGGAATCCCGAGCAGCGCGGATTGCAGTGCGTCACGGCCGGTCACCGACTGCAGGTACACGCTGGTCAGGTAGCTCATACCGGCCAGCGACAGCATGCCGACGGTGCTCGAGCCGATGGCCACCGAGAACAGTCCGCGCCGGAACAGACTCAGATCCAGCAGCGGTTCGGCCAGGTGCCGTTGCCGCCGGATGAAGGCGGTCAGCAGCAGCACGCCGAGGATTCCGATACCGATGGACGGCAGGTCGATGCCCTCGGCCGCGCAATGTTTGATGGCGTAGACGATCGGCAGGATGCCGCCGATGGACAACAGCACGCTGACCCAGTCGAGGGGTCCGCGCCCGGCCTCGCGATGTTCGGGCAGCAGCAGCGGCCCGAAGACGAGCAGCACCAGCAGCACCGGAGTGTTGATCAGAAATACCGAACCCCACCAGAAGTGGTGCAGCAGCACGCCGCCGATGATCGGGCCGACCGCCGACCCGCCCGCGAAGAACGCGGTCCACACGCCGATGGCGGTCGCGCGGGCCCGGTCGTTGGGGAACAGGGTGGAGATCAAGGCCAGGCTCGAGGGCAACAGCGTCGCGCCGCCCATGCCCATGAGCGCGCGGGCAGCGATGAGCACGCTCGCGCTCGGCGCGAAGGCCGCGAGCACCGAGGCGATGCCGAACACGGTGGCGCCGGCCAGCAGAATATTGCGACGCCCGATCCGATCTCCCACATTGCCCATGGTGATGAGCAGACCGGCGATCATGAAGCCGTAGATGTCGAGGATCCAGAGCTGTTGCGTGGCAGAGGGATCCAGGCTCTGGGTCAGCGTCGGCATGGCCAGATACAGCACCGACATGTCCATCGACACCAGCAGGACCGGCAGCAGCAGCACGGCCAGTCCGGCCCAGGCGCGGCGCGGCGTCTTCGCGTCGGGGCGCGCGAGGGTACTCGTCATGACCTATCCTTCGGCTGATTTGGTGCGGACAATTGCTTGACTTGGTGCGGACAATGCTTCGTTCGTCTCACGGGCCGCGCGTACGGCGTACGCGCGACAACGGGTACAGTGTACGCATACCGGTGCGGGAAGGAAACAATTCGTCCGATGACCGAGGCCAAGCTCACCCGGGCCGCCATTGTCGACACCGCCATCACCCTGGCCGACGAGTCCGGGCTCGACGCCCTGTCCATGCGACGCATCGCCGAACGCATGAACGCCGGGGCCATGTCGCTCTACCGGCACATCCCCAACAAGGACACCCTGCTCGCGGCCATGACCGATGAGGTCTCGCGACGCAATCCCTACCCCGACGCCACCGGCCAGGACTGGACCTGGCGCGATCGGGTGCGCATTGCCGCCGAGGTGGATTGGCGGCTCTACCAGGAACATCCGTGGGTGCTGTTCACCTTCGCGGTACCGCGCTACAACTTCGGCGAGCACAGCCTCATCGTGCTGAACTGGCTGGTCGAGGGCTTTCTGGAACTGGGGGTCGACGCCCGCGAGGCCACCCGTATGTCGCTGTCGGTGTGGAGTTACATCGCCGGGGTCGCCCTGCAGGAGGTGAGTGTGCGGCTGCTGCAAGGGCGCGACGCCCAGGCCGAGGAGCGCTCGGGTCTGACCGCGCTGCTCGACGGCGACCCACACTGGCCGACCCCGCCCGCGCTGGCCGCGCTCGAGGGCACCGGCGACACCTCGCTGCTGAATCCGGAACACCTGCTCGACACCGGGCTGGCCGCCCTCTGCGACGGCTTCGAGGTCCGCACCCGGCGCTGATCCGGGCGGCGGCCTCCGCCGATCAGATCGATCACTCCCCCGAATCCCGCCCGCGGGCACCGATGAATCCGCCGACGCGGCGTCGTCTGCATCTTTGCAGCGGCTGTAACCCTGCGGCGTCTGCGCACGTGCACCGAGAGTTCTGGACGAGGAGACCGTATGCCCGCCGACCCCATCCCCGGCACGCCCCGCTGGTTCGACGTCAGCGCCCCCGACATCGCCGCCACCGCCGATTTCTACACCGCGCTGTTCGGCTGGACCGCAACCGATCTCGGCCCCGAGGCGGGCCACTACACCGTGCTGTCGCAGGACGACGCGCAGGTGGCGGGCATCGTGTCCGCCGAAAACCCCGACGGCACGGTCAAACCCGCGGTGTGGCTGCCGTACTTCGCTGTCCCCGACACCAAGTCGACGGTGACCGCCGCCGTCGAAGCGGGGGCACAGGTGTTCGTGCCGCCGACGGATGTGTTCGGCCGCTTGGAGTTCGCCATTCTCACCGACCCGGACGGCGCGCCCTACGGCGTCTCACAGCCGTTCACCGATCCCGGCACCGAGCGCTGGGCGCAGGTCAACAACCCGACCTGGGTCCAGTACGCGGCGGTGCGCACTCCCGCAGACGCCATGGCCCACTACGCGGAAGTGCTGGGCCTGACCTACCGCAATGCCGCGTGGGAGACCGCGACCGAGAACGCCTATCAGGCGTTGTCCGCGCCCGGCACCGGCGAATTCGGTGGCGCGCACCGCGCCGCACCGGGCGAACCCGCCCCGTTCTGGTCGCTGGTCATCCGGGTGGCCGACGCGGACGCCATCGCCGAACGCGCGGTCACGTTGGGCGGCAAGATCGTGCAGGAACCGCACGACAATCCCGGACCGTCCCGCCTGGCCGTGCTCGCGGATCCCGCGGGCGCGGTCTTCTCGATCATGTACGTGGGCTGATCAGTCCTCGATATCCCCGTCGAGGTACACCCACGCGCCGTGGTCGCGGCGGAATCGGCTGCGCTCGTGCAGCTCTCCCGCCGCGCCCCCGGCGCGATAATGCGCCCGGAATTCCACCCTGCCCTCGGTATGGAACGGCCCGCCGGTGGCGCTGAGGATCTCGAGCCGGTCCCAGCGCAGGGCCGGATCGAATTCCACGTCGGCGGGCCGGGTTTCGGGGTCCCAGCTGCGCAGCAGGTACGCCTCGTCGTGAACAGCGAAGGCGCTGAACCGCGAGCGCATGAGCTGTTCGGCGGTACTCGCCGCCGCCTCACCCCGGTGCAGCCGCCCGCAGCAGTCCGTGTAGGTCGCGGGCAGCCCACACGGGCAGTCCGCGGGCAGCGGCGGTGGGACGGGGCGGCGGGCGGCGGCATTGCGGCGCTTGGACATGGGCTCAAGCGTAGAAGCTGCGCCCGACGAGCCCGCCGGACACCGACCACACCTCGATGATCTGCCCGTTCTCGAACTTCAGGATGTCGGTGCCGCTGAGGTCGCGCGCCACCGCGCCGTCCGCGCCGACGATCCGGGCCCCGTAGGGCCGGGCGATGAATCCGGTTCGGGCGTCGGTCATCTCGACGACCGGCTCGCCCTGGGAGCGGAACTCCAGGCCGGGCACCTCGCCCCGAAACTTGTCGATCTGAGCCGCGAATGCGGCCGGGGTGTGGATGTCGTCGTAGATTTCCGCGCCCGGCTGGGCGTAGCGCAGGGTGAATTCTCCGGCCATGATCTCGTCAGCCAGGGCGAGGTCGCCGTTCCACAGGGCCGTCCAGCGCTCGAACAGGTCGATGGCGTAGTCGCGCATCCCAACTCCAATAGTCTCATTGATACCGTCTGACGGAGACCAATGTATAGTCTCAGCGATATGGTGTCAACCGGATGTCGATCGAAAGGGGTTGCCGGATGGCCGAACTCGGGCCGCAGGACCACATCGTGCTGGGTCTCATCGCCCGACACGGCCCGCTGACGCCCTACGACCTCAAGGTTCGCCTGGAGGAGAGCGTCGACATGTTCTGGCCGATCCCGCACGCGCAGCTGTATCGCGTGCCGCCGCGGCTGGCCGAGCAAGGACTGCTACGCGAGGAGGCCGAGGAGGGTGGGCGTCGCCGCCGCGTCTTCCACCTCACCGACGCCGGCCGCGCCGAACTCGGCCGCTGGCTGGGCAATCCGGCCGCGCCGCAGCCGGAGACCCGCGATCCCGCACAGTTGAAACTGTTCTTCGCCGACCTGGGCGCACCCGGGGACGTGGCGGCGCTGGCCCGCAATCAGGCTGCCGAGCACCGGCATTGGCTGGAGAAGTATCGCGAGCTGTACGAGGAGATCGATCCGGAGGACCGGGTGCGCGCGGTCTCGCGGGCGCGGTTGCTGCGCCTGGGCATCATGCACGAGCAGGCGTACGTGGACTACTGGGAGGAACTGGCCGCCGACCCCGGGAGGGGACCCGGAACACCGTAGGTCGAGACATTCGCCCGCTGGTCGGAGTCGGAATCGATAGGTCGCGGATGTTCGCCGCGATAGATGACGACCGCGAGCACACCGACCATGACGACCAGTCCGGCGACCGGGGCGACCACGAAGGCACCGCGCCGCAATCGCGTAAGCAAACCCGGGGTCGGGGTCGGCGCGGCTTCCTGCGGGGCCATAAAGGAGGGCGGCGGGAAGGTCGGGCCGTACGGATCGCTCATCTGTACGACCGTATTGTTCGGCCCGACCGATGCCAAGCAACCTTTTGGCAATCAGAGCGGTATCGGGTGAGCCGGGCGGTATCCGCCCAGCTCATCCCCAGTGAGTGAGCTCCGACTCAGTCGTCGTCCCCCAGCACGACCGCGTACGCGAGCCCGTCCCAGCCCTTTCCGCCAACCGTCTGCAACACCGTCCCGTCCAGGCGCGGTTCGGCCCCGATCAATTCGATGACCTCGCGGCTGGCCCGCACCGCCGAATCCGCCGAATCCGCGTTAGCGATGCCGCCGTTGCGGACCACATTGTCGACGATGATCACCGAGCCCGGCCGGGTCAGCCGCAACGCCCAGCGCACGTAATTGGAGTTGTTGACCTTGTCGGCGTCGATGAACACCAGGTCGAACGGCTCGGGCTGCTCGTCGGCCAGCACCGGCAGCGAATCCAGCGCCGCCCCGACCCGGATCTCCACCCGCTCCCCCACACCAGACCGATCCAGATTCCCCCGCGCCACCTGGGCGTGCTTCGGCTCGAATTCGAGCGTCACGACCTGACCGGACTTCCCGACGGCCCGCGCCAGCCACGTGGTGCTGTACCCACCGAGCGTTCCGATCTCCAGCACGCGCCGCGCCCGCACCGACTTCGCGATCAGATACAGGAACTTGCCCTGCGGCGGCGACACATCGATGGCGGGCAGCCCCGCCGCGGCGTTCGCCGCAAAGGTCTCCGAATCCCCGTCCCCCACCAGGGTTTCCACGAGATAGCGGTCAACATCGGCCCACTCGGAACTCGTCATGACCCCACTCTGCCACCGCGCACGACACACTCCCAGCGTTGTACTCGAGCCGAGAGATTTCGCACTCAGGAGTTGACCGCGTCGGCCAGCCGGGGCAGTTGCCGCAGCGGATTGTGGTGTTCGACCTCCATGCGTGCGTCGGCGTCCAAGATGTCGCTGAGCCCGGGGGCCGGATCATGGGAACCGGTCTGCGGCAGGGTGAGCGCGCTGAAGGGCCAGTCCGAGCCGAAGACAATATGGTCGCGTCCGGTCACCTGCAACACGCTCGCCATCGCGGCGGCCGAACCGCTCAGCGCGGTGTCGTAGTAGAAGCGCGAGATCTGATTCTTGGTGTCCAGGACCGACGGTTTGGGCAGATCGTCCGGCCACAGCTGGCCGAGCACCGACTGCGACGCGAGAGAGATCCGGTGCGACAGGAACGGCACGGTGCCGCCCGCGTGTGCGAGCTGGAAGCGAATGTCCGGGTACCGCTGGGTCATTCCGGTCACCATCATCATGGTGGCCGCGCGGGTGGTGTCGAAGGTGAACTCCTCCAGGAAGTCTGGCAGCGGGAGTCCGGGTTTGGCGTTGTCGGGGATGGCGGCCGGGTGCACGAACACGTAGGCGCGACGTTGGTTCAGGGCGATCATCAGCGGTTCGAAGCGCGGGTCGCCGAGGTAGACGCCGTTGTATGCCGACAACAGGATGACGCCGTCCAGGTGCAGTTCGTCGAGGGCGTAGAGCGCCTCGGTGATCGAGGCCGCGATATCGGGCATGGGCAGCACCGCGAAGGCGCCGAAGCGCTTCGGGTTCGAGGTGAACAGTCCGGCGGCGTAGGTGTTGCAGTAGCGGGCCATGTCGGTGGCGTCCTTGCCTCCGAGGAACGACACACCCGGGTCCGACACCGAAAGCGCCTGTGCCTGAATGCCGTAGTAGTCCATGAACGCCAGCGCCTGCTCCGGCGACCAGTCCGGGGTGGGATAGCCGCCGATGGTGAGGTGGCCGTGTTCGAGCAGGGCGGCCCGGTAGTCCGGCGGCAGGAAGTGCGCGTGCAGGTCGATGCGGTAGGTGCCGGTCGGCGCGGGCTGCTGGGCTCGGGCGGGCGCGGTGGGGCCGACCGGCAACGCGGACGCGGCCAGGCCGAGCGCCCCGGCCAGGCCGCCGCCCAGGGCACTGCGGCGGTTGACGACGGTGCGGGAACCGGGGCGGAAGTGGGTCACGGCGTTCGCCTTTCGATCATGATCGAAATCGCTTCTGATACTTTCGTCAGAGACGATTTCGGTGACGGTTTCGAGGGAGTGAGGAGCCGATGGCGGCAGAGGTGGGAGCGGCTGGATCCGGGACCCGGACCGACCGCCGACGCGAACGCACCCGCAACGCACTGCTCGGCGCAGCGCGGAAGTTCCTGTCGGAAGGGCGTTCCGCGGTGAGCATCCAGGAGATCACCGACGCCGCCGATGTCGGATTCGGGTCGTTCTACAACCACTTCAAGTCCAAGGACGAGCTGTTCGACGAGGTCGTGCGCTCGACGCTGGGCATCTACAGCGAGCTGCGCGACGGCATCGTGGCCCGCTACAGCGATCCGGCCGAGGTGTTCGCGGTCAGCTTCCGGATGACCGGGCGGCTGCAACGGCAACTGCCCGAAGCGGTCCGGGTGATCCTGAACTCGGGCACCTCCATCCTGCTGCGGGACGAGGGCCTGGCCCCGCGCGCCCGCCACGACATCGTGGCCGCGCAGGAATCCGGTCGCTTCGAACCGATGGACCCGGACATGGCGGTGATGGCGGCCGGCGGTGCGCTGCTCGGGCTGCTCCAATTGCTCGACGCGCGACCGGAAGCGGACGCGGATGCGCTCACCGACGAGATGACCTTCCACGTGCTGCGCATGTTCGGCATGAGCAAAGCGGCCGCCGAGAAGCTCACCAGCGGCGAGTTGCCGCCGCAGCCGCAGCTGTGAGGCGCTCATCGACCCGCGGCCACGAGGTCGAGGGCGATATCGGTGAGCAGGTCCTCCTGGCCGCCGACCAGTCGGCGGCGTCCGGCCTCGACCAGTAGCGTGCGCACGTCGACTCCGTAGGTGGCGGAAGCCTTTTCGGCGTGGCGCAGGAAGCTCGAGTACACGCCCGCGTAGCCGAGGGTGAGGGTCTCGCGGTCCACTTGGACCGGGCGTTCGAGCAGCGGCCGGATCAGGTCGTCGGCGGCGTCGGTGAGGGCGTCGAGATCCGCGGTGTGCTGCCAGCCGGTCAGATTCGCGACTGCCACGAAGGCTTCGAGGGGTGTATTGCCGGCTCCCGCACCGAGCCCCGCCAGCGAGGCGTCCACGCGGGTCACGCCTTCCTCGACCGCGACCACGCTGTTGGCCACCGCGAGGGAGAGATTCTGGTGGGCGTGGATGCCGATCTCGGTGTCGTCGCCGAGCACCGAACGGTAGGCGCGCACCCGGTCGCGAACACCGGCCATGGTGAGACGTCCGCCGGAGTCGGTGACGTAGACGCAGTGCGCGCCATACGATTCCATGCGCCGTGCCTGCTCGGCGAGCCCGTCGGGGCTGTTGCGGTGGCTCATCATGAGAAACCCGGAGACATCCATCCCCAGCTCACGGGCGCACGCGATGTGCTGGGCGGCGATATCGGCCTCGGTGCAATGGGTGGCGATCCGCACCGAACGCACGCCCAGGTCGTGGGCGCGGCGCAGATCGGCGATCGTGCCGATGCCGGGGAGCACCAGCGTGGTCAGGCGGGCATCGGTGAGCGCGCCCGCGGCGGCTTCGAGCCATTCCCAATCGGTATGGCTGCCAGGGCCGTAGGTGAGACTGCCGCCGTGCAGGCCGTCGCCGTGGGCGACCTCGATCGCGTCCACCCCGGCCGTGTCCAAGGCTCTCGTGATGGTGGCGACCATGTCCGGGGTGATGCGGTGCCGGAGTGCGTGCATGCCGTCGCGCAGGGTCACGTCCTGGAGGAATACGCGGGTCATCGGGCGGGCTCCGGGGTCGGGGCGGGCGGGATCACGGTTGGGATCGCTGCCGCGGCAAGGCATTCGGCCACTCGCAGCGCGGCCGAGGTCATGATGTCGAGGTTTCCGGCATAGGCCGGGAGGTAGTGGGCCGCGCCCTCCACCTCCAGGAACACCGACACCTGATGAGTGACCGGCGCATCCCCGGTCAGAGTGTGCAGGGCCGCGTCCGGGGCGAGCGGAGTGATCTGCACGTCCTGTTTGAGCCGGTACCCGGGCACGTACGCGGCCACCTCGGCGACCATGACGTGGATAGATTCCCGAACGGCCGCTTCATGTTCGGAGTCCGGGTCGTTGATCAGCACCAGCACGGTGTCGCGCATGACGAGCGGTGGTTCAGCGGGATTGAGCACGATGATCGCCCGTCCCCGCGCCGCCCCGCCGACGACTTCGAGGGCACGCGAGGTGGTTTCGGTGAACTCGTCGATATTCGCGCGAGTGCCCGGACCGGCGGACTTCGACGCGATCGAGGCCACGATCTCGGCGTAGCGCACCGCGGTGACCCGGGTAATGGCGGCGACGATCGGGATCGTGGCCTGCCCGCCACACGTCACCATATTCACGTCGACGGCATCGAGGTGAGCGTCCAGGTTCACTGCCGGGACCACGAACGGTCCGACAGCGGCAGGCGTCAGATCGATCAGCCGCTTGCCGTAGGCCGCCAGCGCGGCCGAATTGGCGTGGTGTGCACCGGCGGAGGTCGCGTCGAACACGATGTCGATCTCGCCGAAATGCGGCATGGCGATCAAGCCGTCCACCCCGTCGGCCGTGATCGGCACCCCCAGCCGGGCTGCCCGCGCCAGCCCGTCGGAGCCCGCATCGATGCCCACCATGGCGGCCATCTCCAGCGTCTCCGACAGCCGCAACACCTTGATCATCAGATCGGTGCCGATATTGCCCGACCCGATCACCGCCACCTTCGTGCGGCTCATTGTTCCTCCAGCATGAATTCGACGGCTCCGAGAAGCCCGGCACCATAGGACAATTCGGATCGCACCCGGCAGCCCGGACGCAACGCCACCATCGGCCCGAGCGCGCCGGACAGCACGATCTCCCCCGCCCGCAGCGGCTCCCCCAGCTCCCGCACGGTCCGTGCCAGCCAGGCCAGCGCCTCGAGCGGATCTCCCAGACAGTCGGCCCCCGTTCCGGCGGAAACGATCTCCCCGTCCACCGTCATCACCATCGCGATTTCCCGCGGCTCGAACTCCCCGAGCGAAAGCCGCTCGTCCCCCAGCACGAACCACCCGCTCGACGCGTTGTCGGCGACAGTGTCCGCAAAGCTGATGTCCCAGTCCACGATCCGGCTGTCCACGATCTCCAGCGCGGCCACCGCGTAGTCGACGGCCCCGCGCACGCTGATCGCGTCCAGCCGCTCACCATCGAGATCGGCCCCCAGCACGAGGGCCAGCTCGGCTTCGATCTTCGGCTGCAACAACCGGGGCCGCCGCTGTGCCGGTGTCGACGTGACATTCATATCGTCGAACAACACCCCGAAGTCCGGCCGGTCGACGCGGAGCTGGCGCTGCACAGCCGGGGATGTCAACCCGATCTTGCGACCCACCAGGCAGGCTCCGGCCGCCAGCCGCGCCTGAACTCCGATGCGCTGCACCGCATAAGCCACCGCCGCATCGCCTGCTCCGATCAGATCCCGCACCGGTGCCACCGGCTCACCCCGCCCCACCGCCCCGGCCAACCGCTCCGCCGCCACCCGCACCACCGGTGAATCAACCGCGTTCGACGTCATCACGCCTCCTCACCATCTCGATACCCATCCCTCGAGCCGTCCGCCCCAACAAGCGACCCCGACTCCACGCCCCGCCCCACGTCGGATTCTTTCGACGGCCCGACATCTGCGACGGCCGATGGAGCTCGGAGCAGCCCGCGCGATGCCGCCGGTCCGTGGAGTTGGGTGCGGAGCGCATTGATCAGGTGTGCGGTGTGTTCCGGTGTGCTGCTGCCGAATACGAACCGGTCGGGGCGGAGCAGGGTCAGGCTGCCGGCACGTACGCCGCCCTTGGCCAGCCACTTGGTCAGGACACCCGTGTGGTCCTCGACGTCGAAGACTTCGTCATCGTTGCCGGCTTCGTGCGAGCGGCGCTGTGGTCGCCCGCCGAGCGGGAAGACCGTGACGAAGCGGGCGTTCAGGGCGCGCAGGGTTGCCAGGTCTTCGGCGGAGAGTCCGGCGCGGGGGTCGACCGTGTGGCCGAGCAGTGTGAAGTTCAGGCCGAGGGCATCATCCAGGCGGAGGGTGCGGCCGTCGTGGGTGCGGACTTCCGGTTGCGGCGCAAGTGTTCCTTCGAGGCCGCGCCAGCCGTGACGCGGGAGGCCCAGGTAGGCACCGCGGCGGAAGCGTGGGGACGGTTTCATTTTCGCGGCGCGGATCCAGGCGCCCAGGCCGGGGAGGCGCACGGCGGCGGCGAGGCCGAGGTCGCGGGCGGTGGCCAAGAGTGGGTTGGCGAGGGAGACCAGGTGTTTGTTGAACACCGAGAGGTCGATCATGGCCTTGGTGTGGGGGCGGCGTTCGGACTCGTAGGTGTCCAGGATGGTCTGGGCGGCAGCGTATTTCAGGATGGCGGTGAGTTTCCAGGAGAGGTTGTCGGCGTCGCGGACGCCGGAGTTCATGCCCTGGCCGATGAATTGGGGGGTCATGTGGGCGGCGTCGCCCGCGAGCAGGACGCGGCCGTCACGCCAGCGGTCGGCGATGACGGCGTTGAAGGTGTACACGAGTTTGCGTAATACCTCGACTTGGTCGGGGTCGACGAAGCGGGAGATGTGGCGGCGCACGGTGTCCGGGTCCTCCATCTCGGCCTTGGTCTGGGTGTCGGTCAGCATGAATTCGAAGCGGTGGTGTCCGCCGGGCTGCGGGCAGGACACGATGGGCAGGTCCGGGTCGCAGACGAAGTCGAAGTAGGGCAGGTGCCGGAAGGCGTCCGCATCGGGGCGGGATTTCAGGTCCACCACCAGCCAGCGTTCGGGGAAGCTGGTGCCGCTCATGCCGATTCCGAGTTTGGTGCGCACCATGCTGCGGCCGCCGTCGCAGCCGACCAGGAATCGTGCCCGCACCCGTTCGGTACCGGCGGGATCGGTGTCCGTGTCGCCGCTGCCGTAGCCGGTGCCGAGGCACCGTGCGTGCTCGACGGTGACGCCGTCGGCGTCCTGGGTGAAATCCAGGACCTCGCGACCGCGTCGCACGGTGACATGCGGATACCGTTCGAGCGCGCGCTCGAGACCCGTTTCCAGGTACGGCTGGTACAGGAAGTTCACGACCGGCCAGCCGAACGGCCGTGCGGTGCTGTGGAACTGGACCAGCACCCGCCCGTCTCCGCGCACCCATTGCACGGTCGAGTCGACGTTCATGTCGGCGGCGAGTTCGTCGGCGGCACCGGCGGTTTGGAAGATCCGCATGCCTTCGTCGTCGGTGTAGACGGCGCGGGCCAGGCCGTAGAACTCGGGTTCGCGTTCGAGCACGAGCACCCGGACGCCACGACGCCCGAGCAGGTTGGCCAGGGTGAGGCCGGTGGGGCCGAGGCCGACGATCACGACCTCGTAGTCGGTGGTCACGATGGTCCTCCGGTGAGCTGTGGAACGGTGATTTCCGGGGTGCCCGCGCTGCGCAGGGCTTGACGGAACTGCCCGAACTTGGTCAGCACCGACTCCCCCACCGCGCTGTGCCCCCACACGCTGATCCCCCGATACGTCGATGGCTCCCAGGTGGATTCGAGTTCCGGGCCGATCACCACGGGGTTCCAGCCGACCTCGAGTTCGAAGCCGGACGGGG
The DNA here is from genome assembly GCF_054782115.1 of Nocardia heshunensis. Lineage (NCBI taxonomy): Bacteria > Bacillati > Actinomycetota > Actinomycetes > Mycobacteriales > Nocardiaceae > Nocardia > Nocardia heshunensis. The sequence goes on from NZ_BAAGTC010000005.1 coordinate 95,883, forward strand.
TGACGCAGTAGAACGACAGTTCCCGGTCATTGGTGTGCTGCCCGACCGACCACTGCATGCGGAACCCCTGCTCGGTGACCCGTCCGAATGCCGCGAGCATGTCGTCGAGGGTCGCGGACTGGATATTGATGTGCTGTACCCGGGTGCGCAGCGGATCGATCGGGATGCCGCGAATATTGGCGATGGCGATCGAGTGGTGCCGCTCGTTGACCCGCAGGAACCGGATCTTCATCCGCAGCCCGGAGATGTTCTCGTCGATGTAGTCGGTGAGGCGGGAGTCGAAGACGGTCCGGTAGTAGTCACGCATCGCCTCCGGTGCGCGCGACACGATCGCCACGTGCCCCAGCCCGGCCTCGCCGGTGACCCAGCCGGTACTGAGCATGCGCAGCGGCTGCGCAGTGGTGACAGGCCTGGTGAAGATCTCCTGCGCAATGCCTTTCGGCCCGGCGAACCGCCACAGCCGCTCCACCCCGCGCAGCGCGGCGTCCTCGGCACTGCCCTCGGCGACCGGGACTCGGCGCGAGGTGACCCGGGCCAGGATGCGGTCGAAGGTCTCGTGATCGTCGACCTGCCAGCCCAGCGCGGTCACGTCCTCGGCGGATCCGCGCTGGATGAGGAATCGGCAGGCGTGGTCGTCGAGCCGGAAACGCAGTGCACCGCCGTCGATCTCGTCGACATGCAGGCCGACGGCGTCCGCGCCGAAGCGCCGCCACTCGGCCCGGCGATTCGACTGCACCACCACGTATCCCAGATGCACCGCACCGAAAACCGATGTGGCCCCTGGTCGAAGGGACTCGGTCACGTCTCAGCCCTCGAGGAAGGCGGTGGCCAGGGCGTTGAACAGCTCGGCGCGTTCCCACTGCACCCAGTGCCCGGTATTGGCGGCCACATACAGATCGCAGTCGGGCATGACGCGGGTCAGCATCGGCCCGCCGTCGGGCCGGTTGACCTTGTCGTCGGCACCCCAGATCACCAGGGTGGGGTGGGAAACCTTGCGCAGCTGCGGATCCCGGGTGAAGTCCGTCCGCCACAGGGTGCGCAGCGCCAGCGGCCCGGAGGGTCGACGCAGCGGCGGATTCGCGATCACCGCCGGGTCGATGCTGGCTTGAAACCGCTGCTCGACAAGTTCCTCGGGCACACTCGCACCGTCGAAAACCAGGTAGTCCCGGATGAACCGGCGGATCTTCTCCCGGCTCGGCCCCTCACCCCGGTAGTAGTCCAGCAGCCCATTGAGCCCGGCCGTCGGCAGCGCCCGCGTGGTCCCGATCCCGCCCGGACCCATCAGCACCATCCGCCCGACCCGCGCGGGCTGCTCGATGGCCAGCCGCAGCGCGGCCGCGCCACCCAACGAATTGCCGACCAGATGCGCGGACTCGACTCCGAGTTCGTCCAGCATTCCGGCCATCGATCGCGCGAGATACCCGAACGGATCGGACTGATCGATCCACTTCTCCGACCGCCCGTACCCCGGCATGTCCGGCACGATCACGCGGAATCGCCGCGCGAGCGGACCGACATTGCGCGTGTAGTTCGACATCCCGCTCGCGCCCGGCCCACCGCCGTGCAACAGCACGACCGCCGGACCCGATCCGGTTTCGCTGACGTGGATCTCGCGCCCGCCGACTCGAACCGTCCGCGCGGTCACGCTCTCCTCGATGCTCGTCACAGCCACCTCCATGCCCGTTATTGATGAAATCATCAATTACGATCACTTCCCTTGTCAAGGCGTAAATGATGAAACCATCAGAAATGGGGTCGGCTTGCGGGCACACGAAAAACGCCGATGCCCTGCTGGGGCACCGGCGTTATCGGGACTGGGTCAGGTCAGAACAGGAAGTAGCGCTGCGCCATCGGCAGTTCGGTGGCGGGCTGTTCGGCCCAGACCTCGCCGTCGATGCGGACGGTGAAGGTGTCGGGGTCGACCTCGATGCGGGGCATGGCGTCGTTGTTGGGCATATCGGCCTTGGTACGACGGCGAACATTGGCCACCGGCACCAGTTTCCGGTTCACGCGCAGCCGGTTGGCCAGGCCGTCCTCGATGGCCTGCTCGGACACGAAGTGCAGCGAGGTGCCCGCCGCGACGGTCGGGGCGGCCCCGAACATGGGTCGCGGCAGCACCGGCTGCGGGGTCGGGATGGAGGCGTTGGCATCGCCCATCGCGGCCCAGGCGATGGCACCACCCTTGAGGACCGCGTGCGGGCGGACCCCGAAGAAGGCGGGCTCCCACAGCACCAGGTCGGCCAGCTTGCCGACCTCGATCGAGCCGATCTCGTGGTCGATGCCGTTGGCGACCGCCGGGCAGATGGTGTATTTCGCGACGTAGCGCTGTACGCGGTTGTTGTCGGCGGCCCCGTCGCCGGGCAGGGCGCCGCGGCGCCGCTTCATGACGTGCGCGGTCTGCCAGGTGCGCATCACCACTTCACCGATGCGGCCCATGGCCTGGGCGTCGGAGCCGATCATGGAGATCGCACCCAGATCGTGCAACAGGTCCTCCGCCGCGATGGTGGAGGGGCGAATCCGGCTCTCCGCGAAGGCCAGATCCTCCGGGATGGACGGGCTCAGGTGGTGGCACACCATGAGCATGTCCAGGTGCTCGTCGAGGGTGTTGACGGTGTGCGGGCGGGTCGGATTGGTGGAGCTGGGCAGCACATTGAGATACGAAGCGACGGTGATGATGTCGGGTGCGTGGCCGCCGCCCGCACCCTCGGTGTGATACGAGTGGATGGCCCGGCCGCGAATCGCGGCCAGGGTGTCCTCCACGAATCCGGCCTCGTTCAACGTGTCCGAGTGCAACGCCACCTGCACGCCCGAGGCGTCGGCGACATTGAGGCAGTGATCGATCGCGGCCGGGGTTGTCCCCCAGTCCTCGTGCAGCTTGAAACCGCCCGCGCCGCCGCGCAACTGCTCCCACAGCGCATCCTCGCGCACGGTATTGCCCTTGCCCAGCAAGAGAATATTGACCGGCCACCCGTCGGTGGCTTCCAGCATGCGGGCTAGATGCCAGGAACCGGGCGTGACGGTGGTGGCCTTGGAGCCTTCCGCCGGACCGGTGCCACCGCCGACGAGCGTGGTGATGCCACCCGCCATGGCCTCGTCGAGGATCTGCGGGCAGATGAAGTGCACGTGGCAGTCGATCGCGCCCGCGGTGACGATGCGGCCGTTGCCCGCGATGATCTCCGTCGAGGGCCCGACCACCAGGTCCGGGTGCACCCCGCTCATGGTGTCCGGGTTACCGGCCTTGCCGATGGCGGTGATGCGGCCGTCGCGAATACCGATGTCGGCCTTGATGATTCCCCAGTAGTCGACGATCACCACACCGGTGATGACGGTGTCCGGGGTGCCCTCGGCGCGGGTGGCACGGGCCTGACCCATGGATTCACGCAGCACCTTGCCGCCACCGAAGACGGCCTCGTCACCGGCGAGACCCGGTCCGCCACTGCGGTCCTCGGTGATCTCGATGAGTAGATCGGTGTCCGCCAGCCGGATTCGGTCGCCGACGGTGGGCCCGAACAGTTCGGCGTAGCGGGCGCGGGATAGTTCGGCCATCAGGCATCCAGCTTTCCGGGTGGGGTGAGGCTGATTCCGTGCACTTCGCGGTCGCCGCCGATCGGGACCAGCGAAATCCGCTGTCCCAGGCCCGGTTCGAAGCGGACGGCGGTACCGGCGGGGATATCGAGGCGGCGGCCGTGGGCGGCCTTGCGATCGAAGTCCAGGGCGGAGTTGGCCTGCGGGAAGTGGACATGCGAGCCGACCTGCACGGGACGGTCGCCGGTGTTCACCACATCCAGTTCGATGCGGTCGGCACCGGCGTTGAGCTCGATAGTGCCCTCGGCACAGAGGTATTCACCAGGAATCACGTCGTCATCCGATCGGGTGGTGGACGGTGACGAGCTTGGTGCCGTCCGGGAACGTGGCCTCGATCTGGACGTCGTGGATCATCTCCGGGATGCCGTCCATGACGTCGGCACGGGTGAGCACGGTGCGGCCGGAAGCCATCAACTCCGCGACGGTCCGCCCGTCGCGCGCCCCCTCGAGCACGTGATCGGTGATGATCGCGATGGCTTCGGGGTGATTGAGTTTGAGTCCACGGGCCTGTCGCCGCCGGGCCAACTCGGCCGCGTAACTCAGCAGCAGGCGCTCCTGCTCGTGCGGCGACAGTCGCATTCGGACTCCTCGTCGAATCGCGGGGACGGATCGTCGGTCATTTTGGCACGACCCGCGTTACCAGCATGTTTCGGCGACATCGGGCCTGCGCGCCCGCGCGGGTTCAGTTCTGCGCGTACAGGTTCTGCAACCGCACCTGGCCGCGCGCCACCGTGCGCCCCTGCTCGTCGGTGATCACCACGACCCACAGCTGCTGCGAGCGCCCCCGGTGGATCGGGGTCGAAACGCCCGTCAGCTTGCCCTCACGCACCGCGCGCAGGAAGTCGGTGTTGTTGTTGACCCCGACCACCGACCCCCGATCCCCCAGCCAGGCCCCGGCCGCCACACTGGCGAGAGTCTCGATGACCGTGCAGTACACACCACCGTTGACGATCCCGGCCGGCTGGAACTGCTGCGGGGTGACCACCCATTCGGCCGTCACGCCCTCACCACTGAGCTCGGTGAACTTCAGCCCGAGCAGATCGGTGAAGGTGCCCTCGCTGAGCTTGTTCATCAGGTCCGGGGTGATATCGGCCATGGACTTGACCGAGGAGAAGGCATCACTCATGCCTCCACGTTCGCACGTGTGATCACGATACGAAGCGGCGGGCTCCCCCAAACTCGGGGAAGCCCGCCGCGGCAGTGGACCGGGGATCACGGCAGCCCTCCGGATCATCGCTCGGCCCTGACGCCGATCACGAGTGTAGGTCAGGCTTACCTAACAAAGCAAGTCCTTCCCTCGACTCCGCGAGTGGATGAGCCTAAGCCGAATCGGCGACCCAGTCGATCACCGTCTGCGCGTAGAGCTTCGGGTCGGTGGAGTGCATGGCGTGGGAGGCTTCGGGGAAGGAGCGGTAGGTGATCGGTTGGCCTGCGGCGGTGACGAGGTCGCGGACGCGGGCGGCTTGGAGGTCGGACATCGCACCCAGGAGGCGGCCGGTGGATTCGTCGATATGGCGGACGTGGTGGGTCAGGAGGACCGGGACCTTGACGTGGGCGAGCATGTTGGCGTGGTCGCAGGCTGCGGTGGCGGTGCCGGTGGCGAAGGCGCGGCCCCATTCGGGGTCGTATTCGCGCAGGGATTGGAAGGCTTCGGGTGGGGGTGCGCCCTCGGTGTCGCGGGGCATCATGCGGGCCAGGCCGGCGAGCAGTTCCGGGGGCAGGTCGCGGGGCATGGCCTGCATCAGGCCCTCGACATTGCCGATGGACCATTGGTCGCCGAGCCATTTGTTCCAGAGCAGGAACATCGGGGCCAGGCCCTGGCGGATCGATTGGCCGACGGCCGGATTCGCCTCGGAGGCGAACAGGGGCGGGTCCTCGTAGATCGCGGCGCGGATCTGGCCGGGTTCGGCGAAGGCCGAGAGCCAGGCGGCGATGGTGCCGCCGGAGGAGAGGCCGCTCACGATCGTGGGCCGTGCGATGACCGTGCGGATGAAACGGACCAGGTCATTGCCGAAGTTGTCGAGGGTGTAGCGGCCCGGGGTCCAGGTGGAGCGGCCCTGGCCACGCAGGTCGACGGCGAAGACCTGGAAGTGCTCGGCCAGCAGGGGCATTGCCTGTTCGTAGCCCCACCAGGATTCGGACTGCGCCGGAATCAGCAGCAGGGCAGGGAGATTCGGGTCGCCGGTGACGGCGTAGTTCATGCGGATCTCGCCGAGGTCGACGGTCCGTTCCGGAAAGGCATGCGGCACAAAGATGTCCGCGCGATCTTCGGCTTCGAAGTATTTCATGATGCCACCCAATTCGATGGGACTTGGTCCCATCACTGTAGCAGCGTGATGGGACCAAGTCCCGTGACTTATCCTTCTCTCTATGGGTCGATGGGAGCCGGACGGGCGGCAGCGATTGGTGCGGGCGGCACTGGACCTGTTCGGCGAGCAGGGCTACGACAACACCACGGTGATCGAGATCGCCGAACGCGCCGGACTCACCAAGAGCACCTTCTTTCGCCACTTCCCCGACAAACGGGAAGTGCTGTTCGTCGGCCAGAACACCCTGTGCGAGCTGCTCACGGTGGGAATCGCCGAAGCACCCGAGACCGCGACACCGCTCGAGGCGATCGCCTTCGGCTTCGACTCCGCCGCATCCGCTTTCACCCCCGAACGACGCGGCTTCGGCCCCCGGATGGTCGCGATCATCGCCGACCACCCCGAGCTCCAAGAACGCGACGCCCTCAAGCGCCGCGCGTTCGCCGTGGCCATGACGCAGGCCCTGCACGCCCGCGGCGTGCCGGATCCATCCGCCCGCCTCGCCGCAGAACTCGGCGTTCTCGCCTTCGGCGACGCTCACACCCGCTGGCTGGAACCGGCCAATCGGCGCGAGTTCAACGAACTCGCCCGTACGGCACTGCACGAATTGCGAGAGGCGACAGCGGAACTGCGCTGATCCCGCGCTACCGCTACCGGGGCAGCGGCCCGGAGGTGCGTGCGCCCGTGGCGGGTTCGAGGGCGGTGAGCGCCTGCGCGTAGAGGTCCGCGATGTCGGCGCGGCCGTCGGAGGCGACCCAGGCGTGGGTGGCGGCGTCGACGGTGGCGAAAACGGTGGCGACCAGCGCGCGAGGCCGGGGATCGACCGGGTCGGAGACGGCCATCCGGCGAGCGATCAGCGGGACCAGATCCTCTTGCCAGCGCAGCCTTTTGGTCACGTAGGCCGCATACAGCGAAGGTGTGCCGACGATCAATCGGGTCAGCCGCAGGGCCTCCGCCGCCGAATGGTTCGCGGTCAGGATCGCGGTGAATCCGGCTTCCAGCGCACCCCGGGGCGAGACGTCGTCCGGCTGGGATTCGACGGTTTCGCGCAGCAAGCGGCCGAGCGCCTCCTGATCACCGCAGACCAGGTCCTCCTTGGTGCCGAAGTACCGGAACAGCGAGCGCTCGGAAACGCCTGCCTCCCTGGCGATCTGAGCGATCGTGGTGACCTCGTAGCCCTGTTCCTCGAACAATCGGACCGCGGTGTCGAGGATCTCCCGCACGGCCAGTTGCCGCGAACGCTCCCACAGGGTCGGTTCCTTGATCCGCTTGCTCACCCCCTCAGGATAGTCGGAAGCTGCCCACTTGGCAGAGATAACATATCTGGCAGTCACTGACAGATTGACGTAGCCTGACGGGAGACATTCCGGCACAGGAGGATTCGATGACCGCACTCGACTACCACGGACGCACCACCCTGATCACCGGCGCGAGCGCCGGCATCGGCGCGGAGTTCGCACGTCAACTCGCCGCGCGCGGCTCGGACCTGGTCCTGGTGGCACGCCGCGGCGAACGCCTGGCAGCCCTGGCGGCGGAACTCGCGGCCGCACACGGCATCGCCGCGCACGCACTGCCTTTCGATCTGGCCCGGCCCGGTGTCGGTCCCGAGTTGGCCGAGGCGATCGAGCACCTCGGACTGCCGGTCGACGGGGTGATCAACAATGCCGGATTCGGCACCTTCGGTCCATTCCACACCGAGGACCTGGACCGGGTCCGCGCGGAGATCGCGCTCGATATCACCGCCGTCGTCGAAATCAGCCACGCATTCCTGCCGCGCTTGCGTGCGGCCGGCGGCGTGCTGGTCAATGTCGCCAGCATGGCCGCCTATCAGCCCACCCCCCGCATGGCGGTCTACGGCGCGGCGAAGGCGTTCGTGCTCAACTTCACCGAGGCGCTGTGGGCCGAGTCGCGCGGCACTGACCTCCGCGTACTGGCCGTCTCCCCCGGCGCGACCGAGACCGAGTTCTTCGACGTCGCGGGCACCCGGGCGGCCGCGGGCGGCACCCGACCCGAGTCTGCCGAGAGCGTGGTCGCGACCGCCCTCGCCGCCCTCGACCGCCGGAATCCGCCGCCGAGCGTGGTGTCGGGCCGCCGCAATCGAATCGCCGTCGCCATCTCGCGACGCCTCGCCACCCGCCGCCAGCTCGTCACGGTGATGGACCGCATGACCGCGAATTCCGCTGCGGCCGAGACGGAAACCGTCACCGCATAGCCACGGTGCCCGCGTCGAGAGGCCGCACCGCCAGATCGATATTGTCCTCGACCCAGTTGCGCAGGTGGTTGAGCGGCACCGCGGCGCTGTGGCCGAGCGGCGTGAGCGCGTATTCGACATGCAGGGGTACCGCCGGGTAGACCGTCCGATCGACCAGTCCGAAATCCTCCAGGCGGCGCAGGGTTTGGGTCAGCACCTTCGGGCTGACGCCCTGCAGCAGGCGTTGCAGTTCGCCGAATCGTTGCGGACCGTCCTCCAACACCCCGATGGCGAGGGCCGACCATTTGTTGGCCAGCAGATCCAGCATCGCCCGGCACGGGCACTGCGCGGCGTACACGTCATGGTGGGCGTGCTGGCCGGTCGGACAGCTGGTCGTCATTCGCGATCTCCTGACCAGCGCACTTTCCCCGAGGAAAGTTGGCGCTCTTGATGGTAACCACCCCTGCGGGGCTAGCTTCCTCTCCGTCAACAGGGAGACCGGTCCCGGTCTTCCGGATACGGAGAGGTGGAAAACATGTCCACGGTCACGATGCGCGCTGTGACGCAGGAAGTTTTCGGCGGTCCCGACGTGCTGCGGGTCCGCGAGGTGGCCCGGCCGGAGCCGTTGCCGACCGAGGTGCTGGTGCGAGTCCACGCGGCCGGGGTCAATCCGGTGGATTGGAAGACCCGGGCCGAGGCCGGCATGGCGGGCGTTCTGGGGAAGCCACCGTTCATCCTGGGCTGGGATGTCTCCGGCGTGATCGAGGCGGTCGGATTCGGCGTCACCACACTGCAACCCGGCGATGAGGTGTACGGGATGCCGTGGTTCCCGCGCGCGGCAGGCGGTTACGGCGAGTACGTGACCGCTCCGGCACGTCAGTTCGCGCACAAGCCGCGCAGTCTCGACCACGTGCACGCGGCGGCGGTGCCGCTGGCCGCGCTCACCGCCTGGCAGGCCCTCGTCGACACCGCCCGGGTCGAGGCCGGGCAGCGGGTGCTTGTGCATGCCGCCGCCGGTGGGGTCGGGCATTTCGCGGTGCAGATCGCGAAACACCTGGGCGCGCAGGTGATCGCGACAGCGAGCGGGCGAAATCACGAGTGGCTCACCGAGATCGGCGCCGATCAGGTCATCGACTACACCGCCGGCCCGTTCGAGCAACAGGTCACCGATGTGGACGTGGTGATCGACCTGGTCGGCGACGGCCACCGGCAGACCTCGACCCGCTCGTTGGAGGCGTTGCGCCCGGGTGGGCTGCTGGTGGCGATCCCGGCCGGGGTCTCCCCCGAGCTGGCGGCCGCCGCCGAGCGGCACGGGGTGCGGGTCAGTCCGTTCCTCGTCGAACCCGACGGCCCGGCGTTGACCCGCATCGCCGAGCTCATCGACGACGGCCACATCGAGGTAACTGTGGCCGAGGTCTTCCCGCTGGAGCAGGCCGCCGAGGCCCACGCGCAGGGCGAAAAGGGCCGTACGCGCGGCAAACTCGTGCTCCGCGTGGCCTGACCTCCACCTATTCACCAGCCAGAGAACGGACTACCCGTGTTCTACGAGATCCGCCGCTACCAGACCAGGCCCGAGCGCCGCGCCGACTGGGTCCGCTACATGGAGGAGGTGGTCGTGCCCTTCCAGTCCGGACTCGGCATGCACGTCATCGCCTCCTTCGTCGACGAGGACGACGCCGACGGCTACGTCTGGATCCGCCGCTTCGAAAACGAAGACGAACGCGCCGAGCTATACCGCGCCGTCTACGAAAACGACCGCTGGACCGGCGAAATCGGCCCGGTCGTGCGCACGCTGCTGCTCACCGAGCAGTCCGTCGTCACCCGGGTCGTCCCGACCCCGGCTTCCCCGCTGCAGTAACTCACTCCAGGAGACCGTTCCCATGACCACTCGCACCCAGCTGTCGGCCCCCGCCCCGTCCATCACCCGCACCGCGGCCGCGACGCTCATCGCCGCCGTGCACACCGCCGCCGCGGAGCTCGGCTTCGACGCCGCGGTCGCCGTCACCGACACCGGCGGGCATCTCAAGGCGTTCGAGCGTCCCGACGACACCCCGTTCCTGGCCGCCGAGGTGGCCGTCGACAAGGCATGGACCGCAGCGTCTTTCCGGCTGCCCACGCATGTCTGGAACGATTACGTCACGGGTCCGCAGGTCGCGCCGCTGGCGCACCATCCGCGGCTGATGGCCGTGGGCGGCGGCTTCCCGATCGTGGAGAACGGCCGCTGTATCGGCGGTCTGGGCATCTCGGGCGGCACCGCCGAGCAGGATCGGCGCGCCGCCGAGATCGCCCTGACCGTAGTGGGTTTCGACGGCCCGGCATGATCCGGGCCGTCGCTCGACCACGTCCCCGGTTCAGGCGGCCGTCAGCGCCGGGGACGTGGTCAGGTGCAGGCTCGGCAGCCCGCGCCGCCGGATCATGAACTCCGCGACCACCAGATTCGGCAGCCAGCACAGGAACGGCAGTGGCGCATAGGCAGTGGCGGTGATGGCGGACATATCGGCGGAGCCGTGCACGAAGGGCAGTTGCACCAGGATCAGCGCCCCGAACTCCAGGCGCAAGGTGACGGCGGCGTAGGTGAGCGCGAAACAGCGGATCATCCAGGCCTGATGCGAGGCGATATCGCGCTCACGGATGGCGCGGTAGGCGCGCCACCCGGTCCACATCCAGCAGGCCGCGAGGGCGCTGAATCCGAAGAAGCCGATCATGGCGACGGAACTGAACGGCGCCATGATCAGCGCGGCGATCCCGCCGATCAGCACGGCGAGCAGGTAGGCCCGCCCCACCGTGCGGTGTATGCCGAGGTGCCGCAGGCGAATCCGCCGGGAGAACTGCCACGGACCGAGCGCCAGTGCGAGTCCGGCGAAGACGATGTGGAAGTAGAAGGCGACCTGGATCGGCCAGGGTCGCGCGGCATAGGTCGGCGCGAGGCCGGTATGCGAGTGCGCGAGCGATTCCAGGGAGCCCTGCGCGTACTGGCCCACGAAATACGCGGCGATCGCCACGGCGGAGAAGGTCATCCAGGCCCAGCTCCAGCGGGATCGGGCGGCGCGGGTGCGCGGTGGACGGGGCGCGGCAGTTGTCATGGCAGCCATCGGATTTCCTCGACTCAAAGGATGTAAGTAGTTCTAACATAGCAGGATGTTAGAGTCACTTACATGCCGAAGGCGACATATCACCACGGAGCGCTCCGTCAGGCGCTCATCGACGGGGCCCGAGAGATCCTCGCCGAACGCGGCCATGACCGGTTCAGCCTCAACGAGGTTGCCCGCCGGGTCGGAGTCAGCACCGCCGCGCCCTACCGGCATTTCGCCACGCGGGAGGAGCTACTCGGCGCGGTCGCCGTCGAAGGCTATGGCCTGCTGTACGACACGCTGCGCGCCGCCGCGGCGGAAACCGACGAACCCCGCGCGCGACTGCTCCGCATGAGCGGCGCGTATGTCCGCTTCGCCCATGACCATCCGGACCTGTTCCTGACGATGTTCCACGACCAGCGCGGCGACGAACCGATCGGCATGGAATCGTTCGATCTGCTGACCAGCGCGGTGGCGGCCGCGCAGCAGGCGGAAGTGCTGTCCCCCAAGGCTTCCGAGACGATCATGGCCCGCTCCATCTGGGCGGCCCTGCACGGCATCACCGAACTCATGCTGCGCCGGCCGCACCCGAGCTTCGGCCTGGACGCGCCACCGGAGGAACTGGCCGTCACCACGGTGTCCACCCTGCTCGGACTCGAATGACACTGGGTGCATTGAAGATTCGCCCCAGAAAATTTCGGGCATAGAGACCGAACCGGGTGAGTCGGGTTGACCGCCGAGGCACCGGCGAGCAACCATGGTTCATGCCATCAACCGATGAGGTCAGACAGCTCGAGGAACTGACCGACCGGCTCGCAACCCGGTTCCCGGCAATCACCACTTGGACCATCACCACGATCGTGCGCGAGATCCACCGCGGCTTCGATGGCCGCCCGGTCCGCGAATTCGTCCCGCTACTGGTCGAGCGGGGTGCCGCGCGAAAGCTGGTGTCGGCCATTCGCTGATCGGAGTGTCCCGCGGGGCACACCGGGCGTCCCGCGGGCACACCGCCGCTTTCAGCGATCTCTCAGCGACCGGATGCCAGACTCCCCCATGCCAGCTCAGCCGCCCATGGAAAGGGATTCGCGCATGACCTCCGCGCCGCCGCGCAGCGACTACAAGCTTCCTCAGGTCACCGTACTGTTCTGGATTCTGAAGATCGCCGCGACGACGCTCGGCGAGACCGGCGGCGATCTGCTCGCCCAAACCCTGCACCTCGGCTATGCCGCCGCGTCGATCCTGTTCCTCACCCTCTTCGTCGTGAGCTTGCTCGCCCAGCTCAAGGCCCGTCGCTTCCATCCGGCCCTGTACTGGACGGTCATCGCGGCCACTTCCACCGCGGGCACGACGATCTCCGATCTGATCAATCGCGGCCCGGGATCGGGGACTTCCACCGATGGTGGGCTCGGTTACGGCGCGGGCGCCGCCCTGCTCATCACCGGCCTGGCCCTGGTCTTCGCGATCTGGAAGGGCACCGGCCAGAGCTACGACGTCACCACCATCACCAACTTCCGTGCCGAAATCCTGTACTGGACAGCGATTCTGCTGTCCAACACCCTCGGCACCAGCCTCGGCGACTATCTCTCCGACAGCTCCGGTCTCGGTTACGGCGGCAGCGCGATCCTGATCGGGGCGTTGATGATCGCCCTGCTCGCCGCGCACTACCTCACCAAGATCTCGGGTGTCCTGTTGTTCTGGCTGGCCTTCATCCTCACCCGCCCGCTCGGCGCGACGGTCGGTGACCTGCTGTCCAAATCCCACGCCAAGGGCGGTCTCGGATTCGGCACCTACGGCACCACGGCCGCGCTGCTGTTGATCCTGGTGGCCGGAATCGCCTACAGCCACACCGTCACCCAGCGCCGCACCACGCCCACCGAACGCCAGACCGTATTGGACAACGCCTGACCGGCGGTATCTTCCTTGCATGGCTACCGAGATCACACTGTCCGATGGCGATGTCACGGTGCGTCTTTCGCCCGAGAACGGCGGCCGGATCGCGGGGCTCACGATCGGCGGGACCGAATTCCTCCGGCAGGGTGACCATTACGGGTGCTTCCCGATGGCACCGTGGTGCGGCCGGTTGCGTGACGGCCGGTTCACGGTGGACGGGGTCGATTATCAGATGCCGTTGACCGCGCCGCCGCACGCGATCCACGGCATCGCGCGCGACGGCGCATGGGATGTCGAGGAGAGCTCGCCGACGCATGCCGTCATCAGCCGGGCCCTGGTCGCGCCGTGGCCCTTCCCGGGCCGGGTGACCCAGCATTTCCGGTTGTCGCGCGACCAGCTGGCGATCGGCATGACGGTGTCCTCGGACGCGGATCGCTTTCCCGCCCAGGCGGGTTGGCATCCCTGGTTCCGGCGGCAGCCCACCCCCGACACCACCGCGCAGGTGAGCTTCCACCCGGCTTGGCAGGAGCTGCGCGGACCGGATTATCTGCCGACCGGTGAGCACATCGCCCCGACGCCGGGCCCGTGGGACGACTGCTTCGGCATGCCCGACGGCGTGGACGCCACCGTCGAGTGGCCGGGCCTGCTGCGCTTGCGGGTGCGCAGCCCCCAGCAGTGGGTCGTGGTCTACGACATGGACCCCGAAGCGGTCTGTGTGGAGGCGCAGTCGGGGCCGCCCGACGGGCTCAACACTCTGCCGGTCCTCGTCACGCCCGCAGCGCCGCTGCGGATCGAGGCGGTGTGGAGCTGGGAACGGTTGCTCTGAGATCACAAGATCGGCGAGCCAGCACATCGGCAGCTATCTTCCGTGTTGTACTCGGACCCTGTGCTCATTCAGCGGATGCTGCTGGTGAAAGGGGTTGCGGAGGATGGGCGGGACTAACGGGGCCGGACCCGGGGAAACGGGAGCGCTACTACTTCGCTCGGCACGCTATTTCCGTCCCGGCAAACCCTCGGCCGACCTGCACAGTGAGGAGATCGTCGGCGGTCGCTCCGGCGATGTCTTCTATCGCGACCGCTGGAGTCACGACAAGATCGTCCACTCCACCCACGGGGTCAACTGCACCGGATCGTGCCGGTGGAAGGTGTATGTCAAGGACGGGATCATCACCTGGGAGACCCAGGCCACCGACTATCCGTCGGTAGGACCCGATCGCCCCGAATACGAGCCGCGCGGATGCCCGCGCGGCGCTTCTTTTTCCTGGTACACCTACTCCCCGACCCGAGTGCGCTACCCGTATGTGCGCGGCGTGCTGCTGGAGATGTACCGCGAGGCCCGCCACCGCCTGGGCGATCCGGTGCTGGCGTGGGCCGACATCCAGGCCGACCCGGAGCGCCGCCGCCGTTATCAGCAGGCCCGCGGCAAGGGCGGGCTGGTGCGCTCGACCTGGGACGAGGCGATCGAGATCGCCGCCGCCGCGCATGTGCACGCGATCAAAAACTATGGGCCCGACCGGATTGCGGGCTTCTCGCCCATTCCCGCCATGTCGATGGTGTCGCATGCCGCGGGTGCCCGGTTCATGGGTTTGATCGGCGCGCCGATGCTGTCGTTCTACGACTGGTACGCCGACCTGCCCGTCGCCTCCCCGCAGGTCTTCGGCGATCAGACCGATGTGCCGGAGTCCGGGGACTGGTGGGACGCGGCCTATCTGATCATGTGGGGTTCGAACGTTCCGGTGACCCGCACCCCGGATGCGCACTGGATGACCGAATCCCGGTATCGCGGGCAGAAAGTCGTGGTCGTGGCCCCCGACTACGCCGACAATGCCAAGTTCGCCGACGAATGGCTGCACCCGCATCCGGGCACCGATGCCGCGCTGGCCATGGCGTTGGGGCACGTGGTGCTCAAGGAATGCTTCGTCGACAAGCAGGTGCCGTTCTTCACCGACTACGTCAAGCGGTTCACCGATCTGCCGTTCCTGGTGACGCTGACCGAACGCGACGGCGCGTATGTGCCGGACAAGTTCGTGCGCTCGGCCGATATCGGCGATACCGGGGAGGGCGCGGCCTGGAAGACGGTGCTGCTGGACGAGAAGACCGGCGCGGCCGTGGTGCCCAATGGTTCGCTCGGGTTCCGCTGGACCGAATCCGGTGCGGGCCGTTGGAATCTGGACCTGGGCGAGATCGAACCGACCTTGACGCTGCACGGGCAGGGCATGGGTGTCGAGGTGGAGTTGCCGCGCTTCGACACCGAGGGCGGCGAGCACGGCCAGGGTCGCGGCGAAACGGTGCGCCGCGGTGTCCCGGCCCGGCAACTGGGCGACAACGGCCCGATGGTGACCACGGTCTTCGATCTGCTGCTGGCCCAATACGGTGTCGCGCGAGACGGTTTGCCCGGACAGTGGCCGGACTCGTACGCCGACACCGACACTCCCGGCACGCCGGCGTGGGCCGAGCAGATCACCTCGGTCCCGGCCGCGCGCACGATCAAGATCGCTCGCGAATTCGCTTCGGTGGCAGAGGAATCCAAGGGACGCTGCATGATCCTGATGGGCGCGGGCACCAACCACTGGTTCCACTCCGAGACGATCTACCGCGCCTTCCTGTCGCTGTTGCTGCTCACCGGCTGTCAGGGCCGCAACGGCGGCGGCTGGGCGCACTACGTCGGGCAGGAGAAGTGCCGCCCGGTGACCGGGTGGGCGACGCTGGCCTCGGCCAACGACTGGTCGCGGCCGCCGCGTCAGATGATCGGCACCGCATGGTTCTTCCTCAATACCGACCAGTGGCGCTACGACCAGTTCAGCGCGGATGTGATGGCCTCGCCGCTGGGCACGGGCCGCTTCGAGGGCATGACCGGGGCCGATGTGCTGGCTCAGTCCGCGCGCCTGGGCTGGATGCCGTCCTACCCGACCTTCGACCGCAATCCCCTCGACATCGTCGATGAGGCGAAGGCCGCGGGCAAGGAGCCTGCCGCGTACGTCGTGGACGAATTGCGCAGTGGCCGTCTGCGTTTCGCCAACGAGGATCCCGACGCCCCGCAGAACTGGCCGCGCGTGATGACCCTGTGGCGGTCGAATCTGTTCGGTTCCTCGGCCAAGGGCGCGGAGTACTTCAGCAGGCATCTGCTGGGCACTCATTCCTCGCTGCGTGCGAAAGAGGCCGAGTCGCAGGTGCGTCCGCGTGACGTGGTCTGGCGAGAGGAGGCTCCCGAGGGCAAGCTCGACCTGCTGCTGACCCTCGATTTCCGCATGACGTCCTCGACCATGCTCTCGGATGTCGTGCTCCCTGCGGCGACCTGGTACGAGAAGCACGACCTGTCCTCCACCGACATGCACCCGTATGTGCACTCCTTCGCCCCGGCGGTGGATCCGCCGTGGCAGGCGCGCACCGACCACGAGGCGTTCTACGATCTGGCCTCGCGCTTCAGTCAATTGGCGGCCGGGCATCTCGACACCCGCCATGACCTGGTGGCGACCGCGCTGCAGCACGACACCGCCGCCGAGACCGCGCAACCGGGCGGCATCGTGCTGGATTGGCGTGCGGGAGAATGCGATCCGATTCCGGGCCAGACCATGCCGGGCCTGGCGGTGGTGGAACGCGACTACACCGCGATCGCCACCAAGTTCGCGTCGCTGGGTCCGCTGGCCGACAAGCTCGGGTTGCCGTGCAAGGGCATCATGCTGCACCCGGACGAGGAGATCGACTACCTGCGCGGCATCAACGGCGTAGTGGCCGAGGGCATCGCCGAGGGACGTCCGGCGCTGGACACCGCGATCAAGGCCGCCAACACCATCCTGGCGCTGTCGGGAACGACCAACGGCCGCTTGGCGGTTCAGGGTTTCGAAACCCTCGAACGGCGCACCGGGCAGCACATGGCGCACCTGGCCTCGGAGAAGGAAGGGGTGCGGATCACCTACGCCGACACCCAGGCCGCCCCGCAGCCGGTCATCACCTCGCCGGAGTGGTCGGGCAGCGAGTCGGGCGGCCGCCGGTACGCACCGTTCACGCTCAATACCGAGCATCTCAAGCCCTGGCACACCCTCACCGGCCGTCAGCATTTCTTCGTCGACCACGACTGGATGCACGAGCTGGGTGAGGCGATGCCGGTGTATCGCCCGCCGCTGGATATGAAGCGGCTCTTCGGCGAACCGGCGCTCGGGCCCAACGGGCAGCAGGAAGTGACGGTCCGCTACCTGACCCCGCACAACAAGTGGTCGATTCACTCCGAGTACCAGGACAACCTGTTCATGCTGTCGCTTTCCCGTGGCGGACAGGCGATCTGGATGTCGGTGGAGGACGCCGAGTCGATCGGGGTCGCCGACAACGACTGGATCGAGGCGGTCAACCGCAACGGCGTGGTGGTGGCCCGCGCCATCGTCTCGCCGCGCATGCCGCGCGGGACGGTGTACATGAACCACGCGCAGGAACGCACCGTCAACGTGCCGAAGTCCGAGACCGACGGCCGCCGCGGCGGCATCCACAATTCGCTCACCCGGGTCCTGCTCAAGCCCACGCATCTGATCGGCGGTTACGCCCAGTTGTCGTGGGCTTTCAACTATTTCGGCCCGACGGGCAATCAGCGTGACGAAGTCACGGTGATCCGCCGCCGCGCCCAGGAGGTGACGTACTGATGCGCGTGATGGCTCAGATCGCGATGGTCATGAATCTCGACAAATGCATTGGCTGCCATACCTGTTCGGTCACCTGCAAGCAGACCTGGACCAATCGCCAAGGCATGGAATACGTCTGGTTCAACAATGTCGAGACCCGCCCCGGCCTCGGCTACCCGCGCCAGTACGAGGACCAGGACAAGTGGAAGGGCGGCTGGGAGCTGACCCGCCGCGGCAAACTGCGTCTCAAGCAGGGGTCGCGCGCGTTCAAGCTGGCCAGCATCTTCTCCAACCCGGTGATGCCGACTTTGCGCGACTACTACGAGCCGTGGACCTACGACTACCGCAACCTCACCGACGCGCCGCTGGGTGACGACTATCCGGTCGCGCCGCCGCGCTCGCTCATCACCGACAAACCGATGCAGGTGGAATGGTCGTCGAACTGGGACGACAACCTCGGTGGCGCAGCCGAATTCGGGCCCGAGGACCCGAACGTGGTGAAGATGCGCGAGGAGGTGGGCGAGCGGATCCGCTTCAGCTACGAGCAGAGCTTCATGTTCTATCTGCCGCGCATCTGCGAGCACTGCCTCAACCCGGCCTGTGTGGCGGCCTGCCCGTCCGGGGCGATCTACAAGCGCGCCGAGGACGGCATCGTGCTGGTCGATCAGGATCAGTGCCGCGGCTGGCGGCAGTGCGTGACCGGCTGCCCGTACAAGAAGATCTACTTCAACCATCAGACCGGCAAGGCCGAGAAGTGCACGTTCTGCTATCCGCGCGTGGAGGTCGGGCTGCCGACCGTGTGCTCGGAAACCTGCGTGGGACGGCTGCGGTATCTCGGCGTCATGCTCTACGACGCCGACAAGGTCACCAAGGCCGCGCAGACCAAGGACGAAAAGCAGCTCTACCAGGCGCAATTGGAGGTCTTCCTCGATCCGGAGGACCCGGAGGTGGTCCGCGCGGCCGAACGTGCAGGCATTCCCCACGATTGGGTCGAGGCCGCCAAGCGCTCACCGGTGTACGCGCTGATCAGCAAGTACCAGGTGGCGTTGCCGCTGCATCCGGAATATCGCACCATGCCGATGGTCTGGTACATCCCGCCGCTGTCCCCCGTCGTCGATGCGGTCGCCGACGCGGGGTACGACGGTGAGAGTGCGGGCAATCTCTTCGGCGCGATCGACGCCCTGCGGATCCCGGTGGAGTATCTGGCCGAACTGTTCACAGCCGGTGACCCCGAACCGGTGCGCGCGAGCCTGGAAAAGCTCGCCGCCATGCGTTCCCACATGGCCGACATCAACCTCGAGCGCGTCGTCGGCGAGGAGACCGCGACCGCGGTGGGCATGACCGCCAAGGAACTCGAGGATATGTTCCATCTGCTGGCCATCGCGAAATACGAAGACCGGTACGTGATTCCGACCGCCGCCATGGCGGATGCGCAGCGGCTCGAGGAGTCGGCGCTGCCCAGCGAATGCAGCCTCGACTACGACGGCGGGCCCGGCATGGGCGCGGACGGTCCGCTCGGCGGCGGATCCGGGCGCAAGTCGCTGCCGCTGGTCACCATCGAAAGTTTCCACGCCATGCGCAAGCAGCAGACCGCCGACGAGGTCGAGGAGCCCACCCGATGACGCCGATCAGCGACGAGATCGCGGTCGTGTATCGCATCGCGGCGGCCTGCCTGGCCTACCCGGGGGACGAATTCAACGAATCCCTGCAAGGTTTCGACACCATCGCCGCTGCGTTGCGCCATCCAGCGAGCGGACCGCTGCGTGAATTCCTCACCTGGACAACGCGACTGTCCGAGGCCGCCCACACCACCGCCTACGTGGAGACCTTCGATTTCACCAACCGGCACAGCCTGTACCTGACCTGGTGGACCGATGGCGACACCCGCAATCGCGGCATGGGACTGGTGCGGTTCAAGGAGCACTACCGCGCGCACGGTTTCGACTTCGACGACTCCGAACTGCCCGACTTCCTGCCCGCCGTCCTGGAATTCAGTGCGCTCTCCCGCACCAACACGCTGTTGAGCGAGCATCGGCCCGCCCTCGAGCTGCTCCGAATCGCCTTGGCGGAGAAGAACAACGAGTACGCGCTCGTGCTCGCGGCGGTGTGCGCCACCCTGCCCGGGGCCTCGCCCAAGGATCGCGCGCAGGCCAAGGCCATGGCGCGCAGCGGCCCGCCTCGCGAAACCGTGGGCCTCGAGCCCTACGGCCACCTCGGAATGCTTCCCCTGCTGACTGGAGACCGTCGATGAGCATCTTTCTGTGGGGCGCACTGCCATACGTCGTGATCGGGCTGCTCGCCAGCGGGCTGGCGTGGCGCTACCGCTACGACAAGTTCGGCTGGACCACCCGCTCCTCGGAACTACACGAGTCCCGGCTGCTCAATATCGCCTCGCCGATGTTCCACTACGGCATCCTGTTCGTGTTCCTCGGCCACATCATGGGCCTGTTCATCCCGCAGGAGTGGACCGACGCGGTCGGCCTGAACGAGCATGCCTACCATCTGATGTCGCTGTTCGCGGGCACCGCGGCGGGCATCCTGGCGATCGTCGGCATCGCCATGCTGATCTATCGCCGCCGCACCAATGCCGGGGTCTTCCACGCCACCACCACCAATGACAAGGTCATGTACGTGGTGCTGGTCGGCGCGATCTTCATGGGCCTGTGGGCCAAGCTCGCGCACGCGAACATCCACGAGGGCTACAACTATCGCGACACCATCGCGCCGTGGGCGCGCAGCATCTTCCTGCTGCGGCCGCGCGTCTCGCTCATGGAGTCGGTGCCGGTGCTGTTCCAGGTTCACGCCGTCATCGGCATGGCGCTGCTGGCACTGATTCCCTTCACGCGGCTGGTCCACATGTTCAGTGCCCCGGTGCAATACCTGTTCCGGCCCTACATCGTCTACCGCAGCCGCGACCCCAAGCAGCTGTCGGAGCGCCCGGCGCGGCGCGGTTGGGAACGCATCGACGCCGGGCGCTGACCGGTCGCACTCAGTCTTGACCGGTCGTACTCAGTGCGGCCAGCTCCAATTCGCGACCTCGGGGATGTCCTCGCCGTGTTCACGGGTCCAGGTGCGGGCGGTCCAGCGGGCGTCCACCATGTCCTGACGCAGTGCCGCGGCTTGCTGACGCAGGCCCGGGACGCGGTCGATGACATCCATGACCAGGTGGTAGCGGTCGATGTCGTTGAGCATCACCATGTCGAAAGGCGTTGTGGTGGTGCCCTTCTCCTTGTAGCCGCGCACGTGCAGACCGGCGTGGTTGGTGCGCCGGTAGGCGAGGCGGTGGATGAGCCACGGGTAGCCGTGGAAGGCGAAGATGATAGGGCGGTCGGTGGTGAACATGGTGTCGAAGACACGGTCGGACAGGCCGTGCGGGTGCTCGCCCTCCGGCTGCAGGCGCATCAGGTCGACCACGTTGATGACGCGAATCCGCAACTGCGGCAGCCGTTCCCGCAGGATCGAAGCGGCTGCCAAGGTCTCCAGTGTGGGCACGTCACCCGCGCAGGCCAGCACCACATCCGGGGTGGTGCCGGGATCGTCGTTGTGCCCGGCCCATTCCCAGATCCCCGCGCCGCGCGCGCAGTGCACCGCAGCCTGCTCGACCGTGAGCCAATCCTCCTGCGGCTGTTTGCCCGCCACCACCACATTCACGTAATGGCGTGAGCGCAGGCAGTGATCGTAGGTCGAGAGCAGAGTGTTGGCGTCCGGCGGCAGGTAGACGCGCACGATCTCGGGCGACTTGTTGAGCACCACATCCAGGAATCCGGGGTCTTGATGGGTGAAGCCATTGTGGTCCTGCCGCCAGACATGCGACGACAGCAGGTAATTCAGGCTCGGAATCGGCAGCCGCCACGGCACCGCCGAGCTGGCGTCGAGCCATTTGGCGTGCTGGTTGAACATGGCGTCGACAATGTGGATGAACGCCTCGTAGCAGGTGAACACGCCGTGGCGGCCGGTCAGCAGATAGCCCTCCAGCAGACCCTGGCACATGTGCTCCGACAGCACCTCGATGACGCGACCGGTGCGATCCAATTTCACGTCGTACTCACCGATTTCGGCCTGCCAGTCGCGGCCGGTCACGGAGAGGATGTCCTGCAGCCGGTTGCTGGCCAGCTCGTCGGGGGCGAAGGTGAGGAAGTTCTCGGGGTTGGCGGCGGTGACATCGCGCAGCCAGGCGCCCAGCACCCGGGTCGCCTCGTGCTTGGACGCGCCGGGGCTCGCGACCTCGACTCCGTACGTCCGCCAGTCCGGTAGGCGCAGATCGCGCACCAGCGTCCCGCCATTGCTGACCGGGTTGGCACTCATCCGCCGAGTGCCGACCGGCACCAGCTTCAACAGCTCCGGTACCGGTTGCCCCGCCGCGTCGAACAGCTCCTCCGGACGGTAGGAGGCCAGCCATTGTTCCAGCACCGCACGGTGTTCCGCGTTGGTGCGGGCCCCGGGCAGCGGCACCTGGTGGGCGCGGAAGGTGCCCTCGACCGGTTCCCCGTCGACCACCGGCGGACACGTCCAGCCCTTGGGGGTGCGCAGCACGATCATCGGCCAGCTCGGGTGCGCGCCGTCGGTGCCCTCACGCGCGGCGCGCTGGATTCCGGCGATCCGGTCCAGGCAGCGGTCCAGCGCGGCGGCCATCTCCTGATGCACCGCCGCCGGGTCGTTCCCGGAGACGATGACCGGGTCGTAGCCGTACCCGCGGAACAGCGACAGCAGCTCGGATTCCGGAATGCGCGCCAGCAGCGTCGGATTCGCGATCTTGTATTCGTTGAGCGCGAGAATCGGCAGCACCGCGCCGTCCCGCACCGGGCTGAGGAATTTGTTCGAATGCCAACTGCCCGCCAGCGGACCGGTCTCGGCTTCACCGTCGCCGACCACGCAGAAGACGGTCAGGTCCGGATTGTCCAGGGCCGCACCGAAAGCGTGCAGCAGCGAATAGCCGAGCTCGCCACCCTCGTGGAAGGAACCGGGCGTCTCGGGCGCGCAATGGCTCGGGACACCGCCGGGGTAGGAGAACTGCGCGAACAATGCGGCCATGCCCTCCGCGTCGCGGGGAATGTGGCTGTAGAGCTCGGAATAGGTGCCCTCCAACCAGGCGCAGGCGTTCGGTCCGGGCCCGCCGTGGCCGGGCCCGGCGACGAAGACGGCGTCCAAGTCCCTCGCCAGAATCGCGCGATTGGCATGCGCCCACACCAGATTCAGGCCGGGGACGGTGCCGAAATGGCCGAGCAGACGCGGTTTGATCTGTTCAGGGGCCAGCGGCATGCGCAGCAAGGGATTCGACCGCAGATAGATCTGCCCGACCGCCAGGTAGTTCGCGGCCCGCCACCACGCGTCGATGGTGGCCAATTCGTCCCGGTCCAGCGGGCCCGCGCTGTCGTCCAGCCGATACGGGCGCGGTGGGAGCGTTTGCCCGCCGGAGCCGCCCACATTGTCGGCAGAGGTGTCTTCCGCACTGGTCAACCGGGTCATCGGCCGCTTCTCCTCACGTTTCGGGACATCGCTTCGCGGGACCTTCGACTGTGGAGCCGACGCCCACGCTACCCGTGCCGCCGAACCGCTTCGAGACCGAGCGGTACGGGTTTAGGCTGGCAAATACTTCGTAACCACAATCCAGCGGACCCGGACGGAGCGTTATGGGATACCGACGGGGTGTAGGGGTGGTGTGCGCGGCCGTGGTGTTGACGGTTGCGATGGGGTGCGGGTCATCGACCTCCGATAAATCGCAGGAGCCCGCCTACGCGGCGACGTTGCGGCCCATCATCGAGAAATTGATGAAAGACAACGTGATTCCGGGCGCTGTAGTGGTGGTGAAATCACCCAAGGACGGAAATTGGACCGCCACGTTCGGAACCGGGACGATCGGCAAGGACGTCCCGATAACCGTGGACGACCACTTCCGATTCGGCAGCAATACCAAGACCATGACCGTCACGGTGCTGATGCAGCTCGCGCAGGAAGGCAAGCTCGCCCTCGACGATCCGATCGCCAAGTATTGGCCGGGCGTGCCCAACGGCGACCGCATCACGCTGGCCGAGCTCGCCGAAATGCGCAGCGGCCTGTTCAGCTACACCTTCGACGAGCCGTTCAACGCCTCTCTCGACAATGACCCGCAACGGGTGTGGACCCCGCAGCAACTGCTGGACATCGCGTTCTCGCATCCGGTCAACTTCGCACCCGGCGCACAGTTCGAATACTCCAACACCAATACGATCCTGCTCGGGCTCGTCATCGAGAAGGTCACCGGCAAGCCGGTCGCCGACAGCTTCAAACAGCGCATCTTCGACCCGCTCGGGTTGACGCACACGTCCTTCCCGGCGGCCACGGACAACTCGATTCCGGATCCGCACCCGCAGGGCTACGCCTTCGGCACCAATATCTCCACGCTCAAGACTTTCGCGTTGCCACCAGATCAGCAGGCCGCGGCGCTGGCAGGCACGTTGCTGCCGAGCGACCAGACCACCTCCAGTCCGTCGTGGACCTGGACCGCTGGCAGCATGATCTCGACGGTCGACGACATGACCACCTACGTCCAAGCCATGGTCGACGGCAAACTCCTCGACCCGCAAATGCAGAAGACCCGCATCGACAGCATCCAGCCGATCGACCCCGCCAACCCGGCCATGGCCGGATACGGCCTCGGCATAGTCCGTTTCGGCGCCCACCTCCTCGGCCACGACGGCCAGATGCCGGGCTTCATGACCTTCATGGGCACCGACCCCGACTCCGGCCTCACCATCGTGGTCGCCACCAACCTGGCCACCGTCCCCAGCGGCGAAGGCTCAGCCCTGGTCCTGGTCAAGGGCATGCTCCCAACCTTCTACGGCGCCAACGCCGTTCCCGGCGAGGACCCGGCCCAGCGAGCCACCACCGAAACGCCCGCGCCCACGCCGACGAGTTAGGCGCTACCGGGTGTGGCGCTGTTCAGTAACCGGTGCAGGGTGGCCCGGTCGGATGTGGACAGGGTGCCGAGGGTGTCGGCCAGGATGTCGTCCATGATCCGACCACCCGCGCGAAAACCCTGCTCCCCCTCGGCCGTCAGGCGGTGACGGATTGCGCGGCCCGGCCCGGGCGCGCGTTCGAGGAGGCCGCGGTCGATCATGCGCGTGGCCAGGGTGCCCATGGATTGGTCGGTCTGAAAGGTCAACTGCGCCAGCTCGTGTAGTGAAGCGTCGGGGTGATCGTGCAGGTTGCGGAGGACGTCCCATTGGGCGAGGGACAGGCCGGTCTCGGCGAGGCGGCGGTTGGCTTCGCGGTGGTGATGCCATTGCAGGCGCTTGACCGCCTGGCCGAGTTGCCGGAGGGAAGGTTCCACGGCGCCAGCATAGCTCCAAGAATCATCTTCCTTATATAAGGTTCCTGATATAAGGTTGCTTACATAGCGGGAGCTCTTCCAGCTCCCGCGGATTCGGAGATTTCGATGACTCCCACCCACTCCCCCGTCGTTTCCGGCGAGCGCGTCGCACTGACCGTGGACGACCGCGGTGCCGGGCGTCCGATCCTGCTGCTGCACGGCGGCGCGGGACCGGTATCCGTCGGCGGGCTCGCCGACGCGCTGACCGACCGCTTCCGCGTGCTCACCCCGACCCACCCCGGCTTCGAGGGCACGCCCCGACCCGAAACACTCACGGACATGGCCGATCTGGCCCGCCTCTACACCGCGCTGCTCGACGACCTGGACCTGACCGACGTCACGGTGGTCGGCAATTCGATCGGCGGCTGGATCGCCGCCGAACTCGCCGTTCTCGGCAGCCCCCGGATCACCGGCGTCGTGATCGCCAACGCGGCGGGCCTGGATCTCCCCGAGACCCCGATCGCGGACTTCTTCTCCCTGACCCTCGACCAGGTCACCGACCTGAGCTACTGCAACCCCGACAACTTCCGCATCGACCCCACCACCATTCCCCCGCAACGCCTTTCGACCATCGCAGGCAACCGCGCCGCACTACAGATCTACGGCGGCACCACCATGACCGACCCGACCCTCCTCGACCGCCTCCCGACGGTCGCCATCCCAACCCTCGTGGTCTGGGGTGCCTGCGACCGCATGATCCCCGTCGAACACGGCCACGCCTACGCCACCGCAATCCCCGGCGCCCGCTTCGAACTCATCGAAAAGGCCGGGCACCTCCCGCAATTGGAGACACCCGACCTCTTTGCCCGGCTTATCGCGGACCTGGCCGAAACTCGCTGAGACGCGATCAGACGCCGAGTGCCTCGATCACGAGTCACGCAGCCGCGGCACTGGAGTATTCGCGGGCCATCCGTCATCCCTGTGCTCACGGCAGAAAGTGGACAACCTCCCAGAGGTGACCGTCGGGGTCGCTGAAGTAGCCGGAGTAGATCCCCCAAGGTCGCTCGTGGGGCGGGCCCGGGATCGTCGCACCGGCGCGGGCGGCGGTATCGAGAATGCCGTCCACCTCCTCGCGGCTGTCGACCGTCCAGCCGAGACTCATGGCCGAACCGCCCAGTTGCTCGGGCACGAGGTCGGCGTCCTTCGCGAGTTCGGTGCGCGGATAGAGGGAGAGCACGAGGCCGTCGTCGAGCGTGAACATGGCGACCGCACCCGCGGGAGTCGTGTCCCCGCCGGGAAATTCGGTGCCGATGATCCCCGGCGACGACAGCCCGAGACCCCGATAGAAACGCAGCGCACGCTCCAGATCACTCACCGCGAGCGTCACCACATTGATACGGGCTTTCACCTTCGATCTCCCTTGTTCGGTATTCGCCACGGGCGGCAGCACCTGCCACCCATTCCACCGTGCCGAGAACGAGAAGTCTTGAATGAATCGGACAGTATTCGAAGCCGTGGCCCTAGGTTTGTTGCCGACGGCACACGCCGCTATGACGCAGATCACCAAATCGCGGAGGATTCCCCGGTGGGCGCGTGCGATCCCGGCAGCGGAGAGGGGACCTCCGGGTGGCTAATTGGTCATATGTCCAGTTAAGGTTGGGTTACCGAACTCGGGCGAGACGCCGCGAGGACGATTCACCGCCGAGGCTCCGCCACGCGAGATCTGCCAGAAGGGGCTGCTGACATGAGAATTCCGCGCATCGCGACCGCATCGATCCTGGCGGTGTCCCTGATCACCCTGGGACACACCGGCATTCGCGCCGCCGCGGAAACTCCAGCCGAATCCTCGGAGCTGCAGCGCTGGCTCGATTCGCTGGTCCCCGCCCCACGATGGGGAGACGCGGCGACCGGCCCGGGTGCACCGAGCGGCCTGACGCCCGAGCTCGCGCAATTGTGGCGCGCCGTGCAGCCCACTCCGTCCGGAGACCCGTTCTTCGACACCTGGCCTTCCGACCTGGACCGGATGATGCCGGGCGCGGTCATCCAAGCCCGTGATGTCACCGAAACCGCTGCACCCCAGGCGATCACCCCGATCCAGCGCGCGGTGCAACTGAAGTACCGGACCACCGATGCCGCCGGACTACCCTCGTTCGCGACCGCCACCCTGCTGGTGCCCGCCGCCGAATGGACCGGAGACGGTGCGCGTCCCGTACTGGCCAACGCCCTGCCGATCAACTCGCTCGGCATCAGTTGCACGCCCGGTTACGCCATGGCACACGGTGATTCGGGCCAGCTCAACGGGCTGGGATTGATTCCGCCGACCAACAGCGTGGCCCTGGCGCGCGGTTACGCCGTGCTGGTGCCCGACCACGAGGGCCCGCGGATGGCCTACGCCGAACCCACGGTCGCCGGGCACGCCGTCCTCGACTCGGTGCGCGCGGTCCGTGCACACTTCGGAACCGAGTTCGGCGAGAGCCGATACGCGATCAGCGGTTATTCCGGTGGTGCCATCGCGGCGGTGGGAGCCGCCAAGCTCGTCGACGAGTACGCACCCGACCTGAAGTCCGCCATCGTCGGCGCGGCGGTCGGCGGCCTGATCAACGACTTCCGGGAGATCGCCGCATCCTTCGACGGCGGCATCGAATCGGGGATCCTGCTGTCGGTGGTGTTGGCCTACGCCCGCGAACATCCCGAGATCCTGGGCGCGATGAACAATCTCGCACAGCACGTCGCGGCCTCTCCGCTCAAGGACATCTGCGGATCCAGCCAGGGCATTCTCGGCGCGATCGGCATTCCCTTGGAAATCGGTGCCACGCTGGCGAATCCGCTCGATACACCGATCGCCGACACGATCTTCGAGCGAGTCGACCTGCGGGACAAGACCTCCGGTGTCCCGCTCTACATCTACCACGCGACCCACGACCTATGGATCCCCGCCGAAGGCGCCCGGGACCTGCACCGCGAGCAGTGCTCGCGCGGTGTGCCGTCGGTGCTGCGACTCGACCCGGGCGAGCACGTGACCGGACTGATCACCACCTTCCCCGGCGCGATGAGCTGGCTCGACGAACGCCTGCAGGGCCACGCCGCGCCCAGCGACTGCTGACCTAAGTCGCCGCCGCCTCGTACGGGATGGTCCGGCCGACCCCGTCGGCGGGTGACCAGGGCAGCACCTTGCCGAAGCGGACCAGTTCGCCGTACTGAGCCGGGTCGAGAGGCGCGTCGACGAGGTCGAGAAGGGCGGTCGCCGCGTGGGCGGGGGTCGGGGCGTCGGCGACGTTCCACCACAGGGCCGAGGTGGGGGTGTTGATCATGCCGGGACAGACGGCGGCCAGGAGGATGCCGCGGGCGAGGTCGGTGTCGCGGCGCTGGGCGGCGAGCGTGCGGACAGCGGCGACCTGGGCGATCTTGGAGGGGATGTTGACGAAGCCGGGCCAGGCACCGGAGCGGGCACTGCCGTCGGCGACGGCGTCCCGCCAGAGCGCTACCTGATGGTCGACCTCGGCTAAGGAGTCCAGGGCGTCGAAGTGGTTGTGCAACACCGGGGCCAGTTGGTGCAGGGTGCCCAGGGAGCTGGCGACGATGAGCAGGCGGGCGTTGTCGCGCAGGAGCGGGGCGAAGGCGCGCAGCAGGCGGGTGGTGCCGAAGTTGTTGACCTCTACGTAGTCTCGGACGATCTGGCGCGGGTCGTCGTCGGGGCCGACGCGCATCACGGCGTTGCCGATCACGATGTCGATGCCGCCGTGGCGGGATTGCAGTTGCGCGGCAAGGCGTTCGGCGGCCGTCGGGTCGGCGACGTCGAGGAGTTCGCCGCGCACACGCGCACCACCGGCGGGCATGGCCTCGACCGCCTCGTGCACACGATCCAGATTCCGGCCGGTCAGATACACGGTGTCCGCGGGGCCCAGCCGCTGGGCCAAGCCTTCGACGAGAGCCAGACCGAGCCCCTGGGTCGCTCCGGTGACGAGTGCGACTCTGTTCGTTTCGCTCATCCCCTCACGCTAGGAGCCGCGAGCCCATGACGGCAGCGAAAGATACTCACATCTGGTATGCGTAAATGTCATGACCTTCAGTGATGCGTCGCTGACCGCACTGCGCGTGTTCCGCGAAGTGGCCGAGCGGGGCACGCTCACCGCGGCCGCCGCCGCGCTCGGCTACACCCAGTCGGCGGTGTCGCGGCAGATCGCGACCCTGGAACGTGCCGCCGGCACCCCGCTGCTGCAACGCCGCCACGACGGAGTGGAGCTCACCCCCGCCGGGCGCGTGGTGGCCCGGCGGGCAGCGGCGGTCGTCGACCAGATCGACGCCACCGCAAGGGAATTGGCGGGTCTGCCCGACGAGCGGGCCACGGTGCGGCTGGGCTGGTTCGCCAGTGCCGGTGCGGCCGTGGTGCCGTCGGGCCTGGCGCGTCTGCGGCGCACCCATCCCGGCATCACCGTCGTCGGCCGCGAGGGCAGCACGCCCGCGCTGGTGCGGGCGCTGCGGGCGGGCACCCTGGACCTCGCGCTGGTCGCCTCCGCCCCGCCCTACCGGCCGCTGGACGCGGAGACGCCCGCACTGCAGGTGCAGATCCTCACCGACCGTAGTCTGCGGGTCGCAGTCCCGGCCGATCATCCGCTGGCACGCGGCGAGCACATCGATGTCGCCGATCTGCGCGGGCAGGCGTGGATCGCGAGTCCAGGCGAGGATCACGCGATGGGCGTCTGGCCCGGCCTCGACGAACGGCCCGTGATCGCCCACACCGTCCGCGACTGGCTGGCCAAACTGCAACTGGTCGCCGCGGGCTGTGGTCTCACCACCCTCCCTGCGAGCCTCGCACCGGCCTGCCCGCCCGGAGTCCGAGTCCTGCCGGTCCACGGCGGGCCCAGCGAACAACGCCGCCTCCTGCTCGCCCGCCTGCCCGGCCCGGTCTCGGAACCGGTTGCACGCGTGGCCGAATCCCTGCGCGCCGTAGCGATCGAATCCGCGCGACCGCGATGATCGAGCCCGCGACAGGTGAGCACCGCGCCCGCTGACTAAAAACCCGGCGACGCTGCGCACGGCGTTTGCGAGGATGGCGCGATGACCGCGACCGCACCCCCGACCTTCCACGGCGACTTCGAGGCACACCTGACCGTGCGCGCCGAGGATGCCGCCGGGCTCGAACGGTACGCCGCCGCAGCGGGATTGAAGTTCGTGCACATCGTGCTCGACCGCGGCCGAACCCCCGTGCAGCCGATGCTCACCATCCGGGAGACGGGAGCGTTTCCCGCCGTGCGTGATTCGATCGCCGCACTCACCGCCCGGCTGGAGCAGGCCGGATTCCCGGTGGTGCGCGCCAAGATCGAGGCCACCCCGTGGGCGGCCGGTGTGCCCACGACCGACGCCGAGGCCCTCGCGCTGGGCCCGCACTACTACTTCGAGCACCACATCAAGCTGCTGCTCGCCCCGGACAGTGGGGTACCCGCCTTGACCGATCTCGCGATCGCGCACGATGCGCACCTGTCCGCCAATGCCCGCCGCACCCGTGCCGACGGTCGCAGCGAGCGCTTCGTCACCCAGCGCTGCCGCCACGTCGGCGACGCGACCGCCGCCGCACGACACGCTGGGCTGCTGAACGCGTTGCGCACGGCCGAGTTCGAAATCCTCTCCGCCGAGCGGGAATTCGTCGTCCTCGACAGCGACGAGTCCATCGACGCCGGGTGGATCACCGAGAAGGAGCGATCATGACCCCGACACCGTGGCGCAGACTCGGTCGCGGCCCATGGAAATCCACGGCGGTGGTGCCCCAGTCGGTGCCGACGGATCAGGAGCGCGCGGCCGACGGCCTGCCGCCGACCCTGCGACCGGTGGTGAGCGAGGGCGTGCTGCAACGCCCGGTCTTCGATCCGGCGACGGCCGAACACCGCATGGGAATGCGGTTGAGCGAGCCGCATTTCGAGGATGCGCGACTGGCCGCCGCCTGGTTCTACGCCCGGCGCGCGGCCATGGACGTGGTGCTCGCGGCGATCGCCGACTCACCGTGGCGCGACGAATTGATGCTGCGCGGCAGCGTCCTGCTCAGCACCTGGTTCGGCGAGGCCGCAAGGGAACCCGGTGACCTGGACTTCATTGTGCTGGACCAGGACTGGGAGTTCCACAGCGAGCGAACAGATACCTTCCTGGCCGATGTCGCCACACGGGTGGCGAAGGCCGCCCAGGATTCACCGACGGTCGACTTCCGCGCGTCGGACGCGGTGGACGACGACATCTGGACCTACGATCGCGTCCCCGGCCGCCGCCTGATGCTGCCCTGGACCGCCACGGATCCCCGAATCCCGTCCGGCACCGTGCAACTCGACTTCGTCTTCAATGAGACCCCGCAGCAGCCGCCGATCTGGACCGAGATCGCCCGCCGAGGCAGCGCCGGTCCCCCAGCCTGCCTTCTGGCCGCGACTCCTGAACTGTCACTGGCATGGAAGCTGTTGTGGCTCAGCACCGACCGCTTCCCCGAGGGCAAGGACCTCTACGACGCGGTACTGCTGGCCGAGCACTGTTCCCCTACTCCTGAACTGTTGCAGGAGGTCAGCCCGGAGGCGTGGTTCTTCCGATTGCCGTCGCTCGGGCTCGATGCCGACTGGGAGGAATTCGTCAAGGATCGCCCGGATCTGGCCGACCAGGTCGACAGCCTCGCCTGGCGGCTCACCGTGGCACTCGCTCCGGCCTATCCCGACGGCGTACGCACCTTCTGCGCCGACATCGCGGGGCGCGTCGAAAGTACGAGGAAGCGGGCCGATGACAGCCGGGACATATCCCGGGACCTTCCGGTCGAGGACCGCATCGAGCGAGTGTCCTACTCGCTGACCGTCTATCGACTGTTGGCCGTGCAAGGCGACTACGGGTGCTCGCTGTCGAAGGCCGCCGATCTCACGATGGCGGCACGGCGGCGGAACCCCGACGTCCCGGGCATTGCCGAGCGCGTGGACCCGTATGCGGTGGCCGAGGTCCTGCAAAGCTGGTGCGACTCGCCGAACGGGGGCTGAGGCTCCCGGGTCGTCGTCGACTCGGCAGATAATGCAAGGCGGTCCATCGTGTTGCTGAATCCAGCCGAAGGAGCAGTGTGCGAGCAGGAATTGCCCTCCCGATTTTGGCGGTCGCCCTCCTCACAGCATGCGGCAGCTCCGACGAACCGGCCGCCACTAAGCCTGCTTCGCCCGGCGCCTTGATGAGCAAACGGCCGCTCGAGCATCTCGATCCGGCGCTGTCGGCGGCGGCCGGGTCCTCGACCTATATCCGCTACGAATCGACCTCGCCCGCAGGCAAACCGATCGAGGTGTCGGGCGCGGTGTTCCTGCCGCCCGGCGACGCCCCCGCGGGCGGCTGGCCCGTGGTGGCGTTCGCGCACGGCACCTCCGGCGTCGTGAATCGGTGCGCCCCCACCAATTCGCCGACCCTGTTCGGTTCCGCCCCGGCGGTCGAGCAGTTCCTGGCCGGACATCGAGCGGTCGTCATGACCAACTATCAGGGCCTCGACGGCCCCGGCGACGCACCGTATTTGGACACCCCGTCCTCGGGTTACGACGTACTGAACTCGGTGCGAGCGGCCCACTCGGCCGGTCTGCCCCTGTCCTCGGACATGGTGCTCGTCGGCGCCTCACAAGGCGGGCGCGCAGCGGAATCGGCGGCCGAAACCGCGAAATCCTATGCGCCGGAACTGAAAATCCACGGCGTCGTGCTGATGTCCCCCGCCCTGGAGCTGCGATTCCTCGACGCGGTCCACGACCGCGCCCTCAATGCCCCCGACCAGTACCTGGTCCTGCCGTATCTCGTTGCGGCCGTGCGCTACAACCAGCCCGACTACCGCTACGACCAGGTCGCGCACGGCAAACTGCTCGATATCGCACCGCAATTGGAAGCCCAGTGCACCGGCGAAACGACGCCCGACGAGCTCGCCATCGCCTCGGCGGGCACCCCCGACGAGGTGAGTTACGTCGACGACGCGGCCGCACAACCGTTCGCGGACCTGCAATCCCGCACCAATCTCCCCAAATCAGCCACCACCCTGCACACCTACATCGTGCGCGGTGACGCCGACAAACTGGTCGACACGGCCTGGTCCAGCGCCGCGATCACCGAAATGTGCACCCTCGGCACCCCGGTCCACGATCTGGTGGTCCCCGGCGGCCACGATGCCCCGGCCGCCGTCGCCGATCAGTGGCTCGGCTGGATCTCGGACCTGTTCGCCGACAAGCCCTTCAGCCAGACCTGCCCGCACTGACCCGCGCCGGTCGAGACCGGGGACGGTCTCGACCGATGCGACGTCGAACGGCCTAGCGGGTGACGCAGACCCGGCGGACCGGTAGACCCCGGTCCTCGAAGGCGGCCAGCAAGGCTTGACCGCGGCGGGCCCCATCGGAGGACGAGGTGCGGGCCAGCACCGGAACGTAAGTGGCCGCTCCCACAATGGATTCGGCGACCAGTGACCAGAAGCGGCGGCTGCCCAGTCCGGCGCAGCGCGCCATCGCCTCCTGGATCAGGCCCAGCGCGGGAATGCAGCGATGCGCCAGCCAGACATAAAGCGCCGCCTCGCACGGGAGCGCGACGATGCCGTCCTGCCCGGTCAGCAGATCGCCGTCGACCACCCGAATCGTGGTGTCGGACAATCCCGCCCAGTCGATGCCACCGTCATTGTCGGTGTGGATCCACAGATTCTCCAGGCCCGGATCCCAGGCCCGGCCCTCCGACACCACCATGGCCATCACCCGGCCCACCACCGCGTGGATCAGCGCGGTGGCCACCACCTCGGCGGCGATATCGGCATTGCTCATCTCGGCCGCGTGGCGGCGGTACATCAATTCGATGCGGCCCTCACGGATCCCGTCGGACAGCCGCCACCAGCGACGCTTGCCCTGATCGGCCATGGCCGCGACGGCGTACACGCGGGGGTGTTCGGGTTGCAGCGCGCGCAGGCGGTTGCCGGCCAGCCCGAAGGCCAGGCGGGAATCGCGCGGCGGGCACACGGTTACGGGTTCGAGCATCGAACCTCCTCATTCATCGACTATTCGGCCAATGCGAGAACTGCATGGACAACGAGAACGGAAAGATAGGTTAGGCTTACCAGACTTGTCGAGCAATGAAAGCGTCAGGAGTAGTTCGTCACCGTGCCCGCCGTAGTCACCACCAGACGGCGACGTCTGTCCGGACTTCTCGTTCTCGCCGTGATTCTGCTGTGCGCAGTAGCGGCGAGTGTCGCTCTCGGATCCCGGAATCTGAGCCTCGGCACCGTCTATGACGCCCTCGTCTGCCCTGGTGGACTGCCACTTTCGTGCCCGGCCGACGGCTCGGCCGCGCAGATCGTGCGCGAATTGCGGCTCCCGAGAACCGGACTCGCCCTGCTGACCGGACTCGCGCTCGGCATGGCCGGGGCGCTGATCCAGGGCTACACCCGAAACCCGCTGGCAGACGCTGGATTACTCGGTATCAACGCGGGCGCGGCCTTCCTGGCGGCGTTGAGCATCCATCTGCTCGCGCTCACGACACCCGCGCAATACATCTGGTTCGCCTTCGCGGGTGCACTGCTCGCGGGACTGGTCGTCTTCGGCGTCTCGGCCCTCGGCGGCGGCAAGGCAAGTCCATTGAGCCTCGTCCTCGCGGGCGCGGCCGTCACGGCGTTTCTGCAGGCCATGACCAATATCGTTGTACTGCTGGATGGCACCGCCCTCAACACCTACCGGTACTGGGTGGTCGGCGACGTGGCCGGACATGACGCCTCGGTCCTCGGCCAGATCCTGCCGTTCCTATTCGTGGGCGCAATCCTGGCCCTGGCCGCCGCACCCGGCCTCAACCTCCTCGGACTCGGCGACGATGTGGCCCGCGGCCTCGGCGTGAACCTCACCCGCAGCCGCATCCTCGGCCTGGCGGCCGTGGTCCTCCTCGCGGGCGCGGCCACCGCCGCCGTCGGCCCGATCGCCTTCCTCGGCCTGATCGTCCCCCACCTCGCCCGCGCCGTCACCGGCCCCGATTACCGCTGGCTGCTGCCCTATTCGGCCCTCATCGGCGCGATCGTCCTCCTGCTGGCCGACACCGCCGGCCGCCTCATCGCCCGCCCCGGCGAACTCCAGGCAGGCATCACCCTCGCCGCGCTCGGCGCCCCCTTCTTCATCCTGTTGGTCCGCCGCCGAAAGCTGGTGACCCTGTGACTCTTCCGACACCTCCCACGGGAACCCGCACCCTGACACGCCCCGGCGACACGATGGCAAACCCCTCCGGCACCACAGATTCGATCGTCGGGCGGCGAGTGGTTCGGGTGGCCGGGTTCTCGGCGCAGGTGCGGATCGGGGCGCTGGTCGCCGTTATCGTGCTCGCGGCCTTGCTGTTCGGGTTGTTCGCGCTCGATATCGCAGTGGGCGAGTTCCACATTCCACTCGGGCGGGTCCTGGATGTGCTGGGCGGCGGGGGAACTCGGGCGCAGCGGTTCGTGATCATGGATTCGCGGTTGCCGCGGGCGTTGACGGCCGTAGTGGTCGGGGCGGCGTTGGGGCTGGCAGGGGCGGTGACGCAGTCGATTCTGCACAATCCGCTGGCCAGTCCGGATCTGCTGGGGATCACGTCGGGGGCGAGCTGCGGGGCGGTCGCGGTGATCGTCGGGATGGGCGGGATCGGCACCGGTACGGCTGCGGCGCTCGGGGTTTCGGCGGCGGCACTGGCGGGCGGGCTGCTGACGGCGGTGCTGATCTATCTACTCGCCTGGGGGCGCACCACCACCGGGGACAGCGGAGTCATGGGATTTCGCCTGGTACTCATCGGCGTCGGGGTGAATGCCGCACTCCTGTCGGTCGTGAGCTGGCTGCTCACCCGCGCCACCCTCACCGACGCTTCGCACGCGCAGCAGTGGCTCACGGGATCGCTCAATGCCGCCGACTGGTCGGCACTCATCCCCGCCGCGCTCGGACTGGGTGTCGCACTGCTGGTCACAGTGATGTCGTCACGGTCGTTGGCGGCCCTGCGTTTCGGCACCGACACCACCCGCATGCTCGGCGTGCGCATCCAGACCCAGCAGGCGATTCTCCTGGCCGCCGCGGTGGGTTGCGCTGCACTGGCCACGGCCGCGGTCGGCCCGCTCGGCTTCGTCGGCCTGGCCGCACCCCAGATCGCGCGGCGACTGCTACGCACGCCCGGAGAACCGCTCGTCGCCTCCGCGCTGGTCGGGGCAATCGCCGTCGTCGGCGCGGACCTGCTCGCGCGCACCGTCTTTCCCGTCTCCCTGCCGGTCGGTGTGGTCACCGCGGCGGTCGGCGGCCCGTTCCTGCTGTTCTTGCTCGTGCGCACCAACCGGAAGGCGACCCTGTGACTCTCGCTGCGGACAACATCACCCTCGGCTACGGCGACCGGGTCATCGTGGACGGGCTGTCGGTCGCCATCGAACCCGGCCTGATCACCACGGTCATCGGACCCAACGGCTGCGGCAAATCGACACTGCTGCGTTCACTGGGACGGCTATTGCGCCCCAAGTCCGGTCGAGTCCTGTTGGACGGCAAGGCCATCTCCACCATGAAGACCAAGGACATCGCCCGCATCGTCGGCATGCTCCCGCAGACCCCGATCGCACCCGAGGGCCTGACCGTCACCGATCTGGTTGCGCGCGGTCGGCATCCGCATCAGTCGTGGCTGCGGCAGTGGTCGGCCGACGACGAGACCGAGGTGGCCGCGGCACTCGAACAGACCGGCATCGCCGATCTCGCGGGCCGCACCCTCGACGAACTCTCCGGCGGACAGCGGCAGCGGGCCTGGATTTCCATGGCCCTGGCTCAGGGCACCGACATCCTGCTGCTCGACGAGCCCACTACCTACCTGGATCTGGCCCACTCCCTCGAAGTCCTCGATCTCGTCGATCGGCTGCACGACGAGTTCGGCCGGACCGTGGTCATGGTGCTGCACGATCTGAATCTGGCCATCCGCTACAGCGATCGGCTCATCGTCATGCACGCCGGACGGATCGTCGCCCAGGGCCGTCCCGCCGACATCATCGACACCGATCTCTTGCGCGACGTTTTCGGGCTGCGCGCGGAGGTTCTCGAGGATCCGGTGTCCGGCCGACCCATGATCGTGCCCATCGGCCTGCGACATGTGCACCCGTCCGCACTCGAAGATATGCCGGTCGACGCGGGGGTATGACGAATCCCACACCAGCTACCACCCGGTTACGACGACCTGTAGTACGCATTCCTGTCGTTGTCTCCGTAAACTTGTGGGATGGCAGGTCTTGGTGAACTCGAGAAAGCGGTCATGGACCAGTTGTGGTCGGCCGACGAACCGCAAACGGTCCGGCAGGTCCATGAAGCACTCGCTGAGCGTCGTGAACTCGCGTACACCACGGTGATGACCGTTCTGCAGCGCTTGGCGAAGAAGAATCTGGTGGTCCAGCAGCGTGACGACCGCGCGCATCGCTACGCCCCCGTGCACACGCGCGACGAACTCGTCGCCAGCCTGATGTTCGATGCGTTGCAGCAGGCCGACGAGGTCGGCAGCCGGCGAGCGGCCTTGGTGCACTTCGTCGAACAAGTCGGTGCGGACGAGGCTGCCGCATTGCGCGACGCACTCGCTAAGCTCGAAGCCACCGAGGTCGCGCGCAAGGACAAACCCGAGTCCAAGTAGCTGTAACCTCGGCCCGAGCCCCACAACGCAGTGAGCTGAGGTCATGGACTGGACAGCGCCGGTATTCGCCGGTCTCGCCTTGTTATTGGCGGGACCGGTACCAGCGCTGCTCGGACGCGCCACCTGGCCCTATCGCAGTCCCCGTGCCGCACTGGTGCTTTGGCAGGCCATCGCGCTCGCGGCCGTGCTCAGCGCCTTCGGTTCCGGACTCGCCATCGCCTCGCGATTACTGGTGCCCGGCGCGGACGGCCGCCCGACCACCACGCCTTCCAAAGAGATCGCCGCGCTCGGGCTGCCGCTGTGGCTGGCCCTGGTGCTGGTCTTCGCGCTGACCCTGCTGGTCGGGGCGCGGCTGATCTGGTCGGTGATCCGCGTCGGCATTCACACCCGTCGCCGCCGGGCCCGCCATCGCATGCTGGTCGACCTGCTCGATCAGTCCAGCGTGCAACGGCAGGCGGCCGATATTCGCGTGCTGGCCGCGGCCGAGCCGATCGCCTACTGCCTGCCCGGCATCCGCCAGCGCGTGGTCCTGAGTCAGGGCACCGTGACCAACCTGTCCGACGAGGAACTGACCGCGATCGTCAGCCATGAGCGCTCGCACCTGCGGGCGCGGCACGACCTGGTGCTCGAGGCGTTCACCGCGGCGCACGAGGCGTTCCCGCGGGTGGTGCGCTCCAAATCCGCGCTGGACTCGGTGAAGCTGCTCATCGAACTGCTCGCCGACGACTCCGCGGTCAAGGTCACCGGCCCCACTCCCCTGGCCCGCGCCCTGGTGGCCTGCTCCAATTCCCCTGCCCCGCAAGGCGCGATGGCCGTCGGCGGACCCACCACCCTGATCCGCATCCAACGCCTGGCCGGACCCATCGGCGACCTGCGCATTGCCGTCGCCGCCTACCTGGTGGCCGCCGCCATCCTCGTGGTCCCCACCCTCGCCGTCGCCATCCCGTGGCTCGTCGAGGTCAGCCGCCTGGTCAGCCGTGCCTGATCCGCACCCGCCCGTCCCCGAATCCGACTCGGGCGCGGCGGGTTCCGCCATGCCCGCACACCCAGCCCAGGAGGCCACCATCCACACCGCCCCGTCGCCCGATTCCTCGTCGCTCACGGGCCAGGTGCGCTTCGGCGATCTGGGGCTGCCGCCGGTGCTGGCGCAAGCCTTGCGACGCAGCGGGATCGACAAGCCGTTCCCGATTCAGGCGGCGGTGATTCCGGACATTCTGGCCGGGCGGGATGTGCTGGGGCGGGCGGCGACGGGATCCGGGAAGACCCTGGCGTTCGGGCTGCCGATGTTGGTGCGGTTGTTCGGTGCGCCGAGTGCGCCGAAGCGGCCGCGCGGGCTGATTCTCGCGCCGACCCGGGAATTGGCTCTGCAGATCGAGACCGCGTTGGACGAGCCCGCGCTCTCGCTCGGATTGCGGCTGGCCACGGCGGTCGGCGGGCTGCCGATCAAGAAGCAGGAGGAGCGGCTGGCGCGCGGGGTGGACGTGGTCATCGCGACGCCCGGGCGGTTGACCGATCTGCTCGGCCGGAAAGCGGTACAGCTGGCCGATATTCGCGTGGTGACCGTCGACGAGGCCGATCACATGGCCGAACTCGGATTCCTGCCGCAGCTGACAGCCCTGCTCAACAAGGTTCCGAAGGACGCGCAGCAGCTGCTGTTCTCGGCCACCCTCGACGAGACGATCGACGGTCTGGTGCAGCGGTATCTGCGCGACCCGATCCGGCACACGGTCGGTAATGCCGCCGAAGAAGCCGCGGCCGCAGATCGGGAATCCGGTGCGTCGGGCGCGGAGGTCGCCGAACCGGCCCTCGATTCCCCTGGTAATGCCACGGATTCGAGCCCCTCGGTAGCCGAGGCCGGGCAGC
Source organism: Nocardia heshunensis (assembly GCF_054782115.1). Classification (NCBI taxonomy): domain Bacteria; kingdom Bacillati; phylum Actinomycetota; class Actinomycetes; order Mycobacteriales; family Nocardiaceae; genus Nocardia; species Nocardia heshunensis. Next base: position 135,296 of record NZ_BAAGTC010000005.1, read on the forward strand.
GTCGGGCTGCGGCGGTGCCCGATATCGCGCATTACGCGCTGCATGTCCGGCGCACCGACAAGCGCCTGGTCGTCACCGAGATCGCGGCGCGCGCCGGGCGCACCCTGCTGTTCGTGAAGACCCAGTACGGCGCGGACAAGCTGGCCCGCAAACTGCGGGAAGAGGGCGTCGGCGCGGTCGCCTTGCACGGCGGCAAGGCGCAGAGCCAGCGCACCCGGACCCTGGCCTCGTTCGCCGACGGCACCGCGCCGGTGCTGGTGGCGACCGATATCGCCGCGCGCGGGCTGCACATCGACGACGTCTCGCTGGTCGTGCACGTGGACCCGCCCGCCGACCCGAAGGACTACCTGCACCGCACCGGCCGCACCGCCCGCGCGGGCGCTTCGGGGACCGTGGTCACCATCGTCACCCCCGACAACCGCGACGAGGCCGCTCAGCTGGCCCGGCTCGCCGGTGTCACGCCCACCGATGTGGAGGTGCGGCCGGGTGATCAGCGGCTCACCGAGATCACCGGTGCACGTCGACCTTCCGGCCGCCCGCTCCCAGACCCGTCGACTCCCCCGGCCGCCCAGGCCGATTCGCGGGAGCAGCCGCGAGTGTGGACGCGCCCCATGGGCGAAAGCCGCCCCCACAACAAGAAGCGCAAGCCGGGCGCGGCCAAGCGTTCGGCGCGCTGACGCCGACACGTTTGGATGTTCCTACGGACACGCGCGGGAATCTGCCCGCAATTTCCGGCAATTCGGACGAGATCGAGTTAACTCGAAGCCCCTTCCGGACGATAGCAATCGTCTAGCAACCGATGTTGGGAGTCTCTATTCCCTGCACATCGCCGTCGGACCCACCATTCCCCGCAGGGAATCGCGGGTCCGTCCGGGCTCGACGAATATCGACCTCATGATCAACCCAAACATCCTGCGCTACACCGTGATCGAAGCCACCGAGGACGGCGATTCGATCTTCGTCGATGCCGAGATCCCTTTGACGGAACGAATTCTCGCGACCGGCGTGCCCGCGATGTCGGTCGGCGGGCTACCCTCGGCCGCGGGAGTGTCGTACCTGCGCAGCACCGAATTCGACAGTGCCCCACACCCGGCCCCCGCCAGACAGTGGGTTGTCATGCTGCGCGGCACGATCGAGGTGACCACCTCCGACGGCGAGCGCCGCCGCTTCGTCCCCGGCGATCTCGTGCTGGCCGCCGACACCGACGGCCGCGGCCACACCACCGTCGCCGTGGGCCACCCGCCCTTCGAGGCACTGTTCATTCCGACCACATCCTGACCGTCGCGAATTCACACCAATCGCCCCAATGCGCCGCGAACTCTCAGCATTCAGCTACCATGGGACAACGTGCAGTTTCTTCCCGGGCAGACTCCGCCCTACGACCTGACCTACGACGACGTCTTCCTCGTCCCCCGCCGGACGGATGTGGCGTCCCGGTTCGATGTCGATCTCTCCTCCACGGATGGGACCGGCACGACCATTCCGCTCGTGGTCGCCAATATGACAGCCGTCGCCGGCCGCCGCATGGCCGAGACCGTCGCCCGCCGGGGCGGCATCGTGGTGCTGCCGCAGGATCTTCCGATCCCCGCGGCCGCCGACACCATCGCCTTCGTCAAGAGCCGCTCGCTCACGGCCGACACCCCCGTGGTGCTGGATCCGGAGCAGTCGGTCTCCGACGCGCTGGCCCTCATCCACAAGCGCGCCCATGGCGCGGTCGTGGTGGTCGAGAACGGGAAGCCGGTCGGTGTGGTCACCGAGGCGTCCTGCTCGGATGTCGACCGCTTCGCCCGCCTGAGCACCGTCGTCGACACCGACTTCGTCTCGGCCCCGGCCGACGCCTCGCCGCGTGAGGTCTTCGGCCTGCTCGAGGCCGGTCACCGCAACGTCGCCGTGCTGGTCAACCCCGACGGCAGCCTCGCGGGCGTGATGACCCGTACCGGCGCGATCCGCACCGGCATCTACGCCCCGGCCGTCGATGCCAACGGTCAGCTGCGCATCGCCGCGGCCGTCGGCATCAACGGTGACGTGCCGGCCAAGGCCAAGGCCCTGGTCGACGCGGGCGCGGACGTGCTGGTGATGGACACCGCGCACGGCCACCAGCTCAAGATGCTGGAGGCGCTGCGCTCGGTGGCCAGCCTGGATCTGGGTGTGCCGCTGGTCGCGGGCAATGTCGTGGCCGCCGAGGGCGTGCGCGATCTGATCGAGGCCGGCGCGGACATCATCAAGGTCGGTGTCGGGCCCGGCGCCATGTGCACCACCCGCATGATGACCGGTGTGGGCCGCCCGCAGTTCTCGGCCGTGACCGAATGTGCCGCGGCCGCCAAGGAATTCGGCAAGCACGTGTGGGCCGACGGCGGCGTGCGCCACCCGCGCGACGTGGCCCTGGCCCTCGCGGCCGGCGCCTCGAACGTGATGATCGGTTCCTGGTTCGCCGGCACCTACGAGTCGCCCGGTGACCTGCGCACCGACCGCGACGGCAACCGCTACAAGGAGTCCTTCGGCATGGCCTCCAAGCGTGCGGTGGCCGCCCGTACCGCCACCGATTCGGCGTTCGACCGGGCCCGCAAGGCCCTGTTCGAGGAGGGCATCTCGTCCTCGCGCATGCGCCTGGATCCCGAGCGTCCGGGTGTCGAGGACCTGATCGACCACATCACCTCCGGTGTGCGCAGCTCCTGCACCTACGCCGGGGCCCGCACGCTCGCGGAGTTCCACGAGCGCGCCACCCTGGGCGTGCAGTCGGCCGCCGGCTTCGCCGAGGGCCGTCCGCTGCCGTCCGGTTGGTGATCGACCACTAGTACTGCACAACCCGAAACCCGGCGGGTCCGCCTCGGATCCGCCGGGTTTCGCATGTGCCGGTGTGATTCGGCCGGACCCCGCGATGTGATGCGGCCCCGCCGTTCGGAATCCGTAAAAGCCAGCCGGTAATATGACGTGACCGGACCCTGGAGATGGGTATCCGAAGCGAACATCCGCTAGCAACCCCTGCGAAAGGAACCAGTTGTCACCCGCGTCCGAGGGCGCTTCACAGGAGGGCTCCTCTACCGAGCCGGGTGACAAACCCGGCGCCCACGCAATACCGGCATCGCGAACGGCCAGGTGGTACTGACCGTGTCGGCGTTGTTCACCGTTCTCAGTCTGCTCGGATTCATCGCATTGACCGCCGGCACGGCCTTGTTCGTCGCCGCCGAGTTCTCGCTCACCGCCCTGGAACGTTCGACCGTGGAGGCCCACGCCCGTGAGGGCGATCGCCGGGCCCGCCAGGTGCGCCACGCGCATCGCACGCTCTCGTTCCAATTGTCCGGGGCGCAGCTGGGCATCACCATCACCACCCTGATCACCGGTTATATCGCCGAGCCCGTGCTGGCCCGGCTGCTGGAGCCGATCTTCCACGCCTTCGGCGTGAGTGCCGGTACCACGCACGGGATTTCGCTGGCGCTGGCTCTGATCATCGCGACCTCGCTGTCGATGATCTACGGCGAGCTGGTGCCCAAGAACATCGCCATCGCCGCACCGCTGTCCACCGCGCGACTGACCGCCGGGCCGATGATCGCCTTCTCCACCACCTTCAAGTGGATGATCAGGTTCTTGAACGGTGCCGCCAACTGGGCGGTGCGCCGGGTGGGCATCGAACCGGCCGAGGAGCTGCGTTCGGCGCGCTCACCGCAGGAATTGGGTTCGCTGGTGCGGACTTCCGCGCTGCACGGGGCGCTGGATCAGCGCACGGCGCAGGTGGTGGATCGTTCACTCGAGTTCGGTGAGCGCACCGCGGAGGAGCTCATGACTCCGCGCATGACCATCGAAACCCTCGATCAGGACTGCACTCTCGCCGATCTCATCGACGCCGCCCGGGAAACCGGATTCTCGCGTTTCCCCGTCATCGAAGGCGACCTCGACAACACGCTCGGGTTCGTGCACGTCAAGCAGGTGTTCGTGTATCCGGCCAAGGACCGCCGCAATATCAAGCTGGAGTCCATCGCCAAGCCGGTGCCGATCGTGCCCGCGTCCCTCGACGGTGACGAGGTGCTCGAGCGGGTGCGCCGCGACGGCATGCAGGTGGCGCTGGTGGTCGACGAATACGGCGGCACCGCGGGCATCGTCACCATGGAGGACCTGATCGAGGAGATCCTCGGTGACGTCCGCGACGAGCACGACGAAGAGGAAGTCGATGTGCGCCGCACCCCGAACGGCTGGAACTGTTCGGGTCTGCTGCGCGTCGACGAGGTCTCCCGCGCCACCGGATACGACGCCCCCGAGGGCGAATACGAGACGCTCGGCGGCCTGGTACTGACCCGGCTGGGCCGGATTCCCGAGACCGGCGACGAGGTGCTGCTGCCGCAACCGGGCAATCATCAGCTCGAGCAGACCCCCTCCAAGGGCGGCTGGATCGCCAAGGTGGAGCGGATGGACGGCCGCCGCATCGACCGGGTGCTGATCCGCCCCGTAGACGCCGAGGAACTCGCGATCTGGGAGCACGACCATGGGTGACCTCTACGCCGTCCTGCTCACGCTGGTGTTGTTGTTGGGCAACGCGTTCTTCGTGGGCGCGGAGTTCGCGCTCATCTCCGCGCGCCGTGATCGGCTGGAAGCGCTTGCCGCGCAGGGCAAGCGCAGCGCCAATACGGTGATCGAGGCGGGCCAGAACCTGTCGATGATGCTGGCGGCCGCACAGCTGGGCATCACCATCTGCTCGATCCTGCTGGGTCGCGTGGGTGAGCCTGCGGTGGCGCATCTGCTCGAGCAGCCGTTCGATCTGCTGGGTGTCCCCGATTCGCTGTTGCACCCGATCTCGTTCGCGCTGGCACTGACCATCGTGGTGATCCTGCACATCCTGCTGGGCGAGATGATCCCCAAGAACATCGCGCTGGCCGGGCCGGAACGCTCGGCGCTGCTGCTGGTTCCGCTGCATCTGGCGTGGCTGCGGCTGGCCAAGCCGTTGATCGCGATCTACAACTTCGCAGCCAATATCACCTTGCGGGCGTTGCGGATCGAGCCGAAGGACGAGCTGGATTCCACCGTGTCGTCGGTGGAGCTGGCGGAGATGTTCGGTGAATCCCGTTCGGAGGGACTGCTCGACGAGGAGGAGCACCGCCGTCTGACGCAGGCGCTGGGTTCCAGTGACCGTATCGTCGCCGATGTGATGGTGCCGCTGGCTTCGACCCGGTCGGTGCCGCTGCGTGGTGACGGCACCACGCTCGGCGATATCGAATCCGCCGTCGCCGAAACGGGTTTCTCGCGGTATCCGGTGCGTGCGGCCGACGGTTCGCTGGTCGGCTACCTGCACGTGAAGGATGTGCTGGACCTGACCGCCGACGACGACGCGGGCCCGGGGACACCGATCCCCCGCACCGATATTCGCCCGCTGCCGACGCTGAGCATGGGCACGACCCTGTTCGAGGCGCTGGCCCGGTTGCGGCGCACCAATTCGCATCTGGGTCGCGTGGTCGACAGTCGCGGCAATACCGTCGGCATCGTGGCCCTGGAAGACCTGGTGGAGGAGTTCGTGGGCACCGTCCGCGACGCCACCCACCGTCTCGCCGAATGATGAACGTGCGCACCGAGTCCACCGTGCTGTCCGGCCCCGCTTGGCGGGGCCGGGCGGCCGCGCACCGCGACCGGGTGGACGCCCTGGTCGGCCCATATCTCGAACGACGGGCCGCAGGGTCGAAGCATCCCGTGGTCGATTTCTTGTTCACGTACTACGGTCACAAGCCCGCCCAGCTCAAGCGCTGGCATCCCGGGTACGGCGTGGTGCTGGCCGAGGCCGAGGGCTACGCGGGATTCCGTGGGTACCACCGGGTTTCGGTCGATGACGACAACGCGGGCTGGACCGCCGACCCGGAGTTCCTCGAAAAGCGGCGCGACACTGTCGAATTCGTGGCCCGCCTGCTCGCCGCCACCGCCACCCGACCGGCCCAGCTGTCCTGTTTCGGCCTGCACGAATGGGCGATGGTCTACCGCACCGACGATGTCCGCCACCAGCAGGTCCCGCTGCGGCTGGGCAACCAGGGCACCGACGAGGTGGTGGAGTCGATGCAGTTGCGCTGCAGCCACTTCGACGCGTTCCGCTTCTTCACCCCCGAGGCGGTCCCCCGCAATATCGAGCCGCTCACCCGCGAGCTACAGGTCGACCGCGAGCAGCCCGGCTGCTTGCACGCCAATATGGACATCTACAAGTGGGGTTTCAAACTCACCCCGCTCATTGGCTCCGACCTGCTGTTCGACGCCTTCGAGTTGGCGTGCGCCGCCCGCGAACTCGATATGAAGGCCAGCCCGTACGACCTGCGCGACTTCGGCTACGAGCCGATCCGGATCGAAACCCCTTCCGGCCGCGCCGAATACGTGCGCGGGCAGGCCGAGATCGCCGAACGCGCGGCCGTCCTGCGCACCCGGCTGCTGGACGACTGCCGCGCACTGCTCGCGCTGTAGCTCACTCCTTGCGGGTGGGTCGGCTGACCGGCAGTGAATTGCCGGTCTCCAGGAGCGATTTCAGGTCGCTGAGCATGAACGGGTAGCCGCCGCCGAAGCCTTCGGATTCCAGGTCGCCGGAGATGATGACCGCGATGAGCGGGGCGCCGGCCACCTCGTGGATGACGGTCAGGGCGCAGGTCTCGTCGCCGCGGTCGCGAATCTCGTAGCGCAGGTAGGTCTCCGGTTCGGCGGCGAGGTTCTCGTCGCCGAGGAAGCGGATGCGCGCGCCCAGGAGTCGCGGCGGGTCGTAGTCGGTGACGGTGCCCTGGATGATGATCGGCGCTTCGCTGTCGATCGGCCGCGGGCCCGAAGGCGCGAAGACCGTGAATGCGCCGCCCACCCGGGGTTCGATTACGCTGCGGCCGCCGAAGCCGTAGCGCACGGTCCACTCGGGATCGGTGACCGCCGCCCAGATCCGGGCGGCAGGGGCGGCGATGATCACGCGATGGATCTGCCGCGACTCCGGGCGAGCCTGCGCGCGGATACCGTCGAGGCTCACGATTCCAGGTCCTTCTTCAGGTCGGTCAGGGCGGTGAGCCGCTGTTCGGTGAACTTGTCGATCCAGCGATCGTGGATCTGCCGGATCGGCACGGCATTGAGGTAGTGCAGCTTCTTGCGGCCGTCCCGGACGGTGGTCACCAGACCCGCGTCCTCGAGCAGACGCAGGTGTTTGCCGATCCCGAAACGGGTCATCTCCAGGCCTGATTCCAGCTCGGTCAGGGTCTGACCGTCCCGAACGAACAGTGCGTCGAGCAGATATCGCCGGGTGGGATCGGCCAGCGCCTTGAACACCGCATCCTCGTCCACGCCCCCACCTTATACGAGACCAGAAGGTCACATGACCGTTGACATGTGACCATTTGGTCACCTATTGTCGGCGGCATGAACCGATACATCGTTCTCTACCTCGCACCCCTGTCCGTCGCCGAACGATTCGCCCAGGCCACGCCCGCCGAAGCCGCGAAAGGCATGCAGTTGTGGGCAGATTGGAGCAACCGCCTCGGCAGCGGCCTCATCGACGGCGGCAAGCCGCTGGGTAACGCGCGCCGCATCACGCCGACGGGCATCACCGAAACCGACAGCGGCATCATCGGAATGTCGATCCTGCAGGCGACTTCCATGGACGAGGCCCTGAAGATGGTCGACGATCACCACCATCTGCACTGGGCCGAACAGTGCGAGATCGTCGTTCTGGAAGAGCAGCCGATCCCCGAATTGCAGCGGTAGACCCAGGCCGAGCCGGACTGTCACAGACAATTCCGCCCCAACCCCTACCGGCCAGTCAGTTTATGGGTTAGCGTTTCGAGACGTAACCGTGACCACATCGGACAACCTGCTGTGCGGTGGGTCACCGAGCTTGTGTTTCGAACGAAGACGGGGGTACCGCGATGAGGCGGTTCACGCGAGTGCGCCGGTCCAGGCCGGTGACGGTGCTGGCGGTGGCGCTGCTGGGGGCAGCCGTACTGCCGATGCACGGGGCGGGCGCGGATCTAGGGTCCGATCTCGCCAATCAGGTGCAGCAGTTCCTGGACGTGGGGCGGACCTCCGTGCCGCGGGCGGACTGCGGGGACGACGCGCTGCCGGAAACCGGTATCCAGGGCGATGTTTCGGCCGACGATCGCAACAGCGGGCGCAGCACACTGGGGTATCGCTGCAATCTGTCGTTCGTCGGCGGGTATGTCGGCAAGGGCGCGGGCATCACCTCCACGACCTACGACCACTGCTCCTACACCGGGTCGCTGTTCCCGGGCAATGTCCTCGGGCCCGCACAGGGTGTGCAGGTGCTCGATGTCTCCGATCCGGCGAATCCGGTGGTCACCGGCAGCCTCACCGAACCGGCCATGCTGGCGGGCACGTGGGAGTCGCTCAAGGTCAATGCCGAGCGGAAACTGCTGGTGGGCACCGGTGTTCCGGTCGGCGAGGGCGCGGGCTACCTGTCGGTCTACGACATCTCCGACTGTGCACACCCGCGACTGCTGAACACGGGCGCGGGCACGAATCTGCTGATGCCCCTACCGATCACGACCCACGAGGGCGGGTTCTCGCCGGACGGCCGCACCTATTGGGCCTCTGGCATCGCGCCCGGCTTCGTGAGCGCGGTCGATCTGACCGATCCGGCGAATCCGCACGTGATCTGGCAGGGCCTGACCGGCATCGAGGCGCACGGGTTCGGTATCAGCCCCGACGGCAATCGCATGTATCTCTCGGCGCTGGCCGGATTCACGGTGCTGGATATCAGCGCGGTACAGCGGCGCGACCCGAGTCCGCAGGTGAACCATCTGGGACGGGTGTTCTGGACGGACGGCATCGCAACCCAGCACAGCATTCCGGTCACCTACGACGGCAAGCCCTATCTGTTCACCGTGGACGAGGGCGGCGCGGGCGGCGTGAAGCTCATCGATATCTCCGACGAGACCAACCCGAGCGTCGCCGCCAAGATCAAGCTGGAGATCAACCTGCCGGAGAACCAGGATTCGGCAATGGCCTCGGCCATGGGCGGCTCGGTGTTCTCCTACGATGCGCACTACTGCGCCGCCGACCGCCCGACCAACCCGACCGCGCTGGCCTGCGGCTGGGAGGAGTCCGGCATCCGGGTGTTCGATGTGCGGGATCCGTTCCACGCCAAGGAGATCGCCTACTTCAACCCGCCCGCGCGCAAGGGCCGCAATCTGGAATTGTGGAACTCCCCGCACGCGCTGGCTTCCCTGATCGGTGTGCCGCTCATGGAGTTCCCGTCGGCCGCCCGCGCGGTCCTGGAGGGCAAGTTCGATCCAAACCAGGCGCTGTCGTCTCGGACGGGCATGGTGGCCTTCGGCGACCTGTCCACCGACTGGTGCTTCTCACCGCCGGAGTGGCACGGCAGCCAGCTGTGGGCCACCTGCAATGACAACGGGTTCATGGTGTTGCAGCTCGCCGACAATGTGTACACGCCGCCGGCCGATCAGCAGTCCGTGGTGGGCTCGTGACGGCAGGCAACCTGCGTAATCGCCTGCGCGCGGCCGGATATCGCTGGCGACGACCGGCCGGGTTCGCGGTGCTGATGCTGACCGTGTTCACGGCGGGATTCCTGGTGCGGCCCTTGGCGATCAGTTATGGGAGCTCCACTGCTTCGGTGCTGAATTCCGTCGAGATCGGCTTCAGTCAAGACATGACCTCCCACCACGAGCAGGCCCTGATCATGGTGCTGCGCTTGGATTCCGGCGTGGATCCGACCGTGCGGCGGTTGGCCCAGCAGATCGGCGACAGCCAGCGCATGGAGATCGGCACCATGCTCGGCTGGCTACGGCTGGCCAATGCCGCACCGGACTCGCGGCATCCGATGGCGTGGATGAACACCGCCGCCGCGCAGCAGCATTCCATGACCGGAATGTCGACCATGACCAGCGCGAACGGCACCAGCATGCCGGGCATGGCCACTCAGGCCGAGCTGGACGCCCTCGCCACCGCCCGCGGCCAGGACGCGGAAGTGCTGTTCCTGCAACTCATGCTGCGTCATCACCGCGGTGGCGTGGCCATGGCGAAGGCGGCCGATGAGCTGCTGGCTTCGGGCCCGGTGAAGGAGGCGGCGCGGGGCATGATCACCGCCCAGTCGCAGGAGGCAGGCCTGATGACGGTCATGCTCGCGCAGCGGGGCGCGCAACCGCTGTCGTGAGGCACCCGGTTCCCGCGGTGTGAAATCTCACGGGAACCGAGGTCACGGCCCTGGGTATGGTCGAAAGGTCGATCGGCCATGGCGGCCGGGAAAGGCTGACCTCCACCATGACCCAGGCGGAAGCGCTCACCATCCCCGCGCACATCCACGGCTATCCGGAGCTTGCGTTCGGCGGACACCTCGCGGGGCTGCTGGCGGGGCGGCTCGACGCCGACACCGTGCGCGTGGATTTCCGGCGCCCGGTCACCGTCGACACCCCGATACTGCTGTCGCGTCCCGAGTCCGGCCGCGCCACCCTCACCACCGTCGAGGACACCCTGCTGGTCGAGGCGAGCCCGGCCGCGCTCACCCTCGACCCGATCCCCGCGCCCTCCTGGTCCGAGGCGAAGTCCGCGCTCGATGCGGCCCTGGCCTCCCCGTCGCGCCGCATCACCGACTGCTACGGCTGCGGCGCGGCCTGCCCGCCGGGGCGCGGCCTGCGCCTGTTCCCGTGGCGGGTGCCCGGCACCGAGATCATGGCCACGGCCTGGACCCCCGATCCGGGCTTGGCCGACGAAACCGGCGAACTGCCACCGGAAGTCGTGTGGTCGGCCCTCGACTGCCCCGGCGGCCTGGCCGGTTTCGTCTTCTCGAGGATGGGTCAGGGCACGTTCACCGCCGCCCTCACCGCGACCCAGCATGCGCCGGTCTTCGCCGGAGCCGACTACATCTCGCACGCCTGGGTGATCGCTCGCGACGGCCGCAAACACACTGTCGGCGTGGCCCTTTCCACTCCCGACGGTGACCTGTGCGCGCTGGCTGAGGCCCTCTGGATCGAGCCGCGCGAGTCCTGAGCGGGATGCCGCCGATCATGACAAACTGACCGCGTGGCCGAATCGCCCTCGCCGAGCACCGGGCCGAACCCCTCGCCCGACACCGCATCGAACCCGTCATCCAAGCCCGAGACGAGCCCGCCCGTCGCTGCACCGAATCCGCCATCCCCACCCGTCAATCGGGCGGGACGGTCGTCGCCGACGGCTCAGACCGACGCGATGGCCGCGGTCATCGACTGGGCGGCGGTAGGCCCTGCGCTGCACAGCTTCTGGTCGAGCACCTACGGCCCCGAGGTCGCCAACACCGACCGTCTGACCGGCAGATTCCGCAGTTGGGGTCAGTTCCTGCGGTTCATCGCGCTCGCCGCCAGCGCGATCGTCACCGGCCTGGCGGGTTTCGAAGGCTCCCTCATCCGGGCCGCCACCGCCCTGGCGGGCGGCATCGCCGTCGTCGCCACCGGCAGCCCCAGCATCTTCCGCACCGACCAGCGCGTGGCCACCAACCGAGCCGCCCAACAGTCCCTGCTGACCGAAGGCTGGCAATTCGTCTCCGGCGCAGGCACCTACAAGGTCCCCCCAACCCAGGAAACCGCCACCGCCTTCATCACCAACGTCGAACAAATCCTCGTCTCGTACACCAACACCTACATCAAGACGATCGACGAACCCGCCCCCACCACCAACCCCAACTAGCCATCGAGTGGCACATCGTGGAGGGGATTCGTCCGAATCCTCCGCCAGGATGTGCCACTCGACGCGGTTTCAGAGGTTGGCGATGGTGTGTTCGAGGCGGTCGGCGACGAGTTGGCGGGCCTGCTCGCGGAGGGCGGGGCGGTAGCCGGACGGGTATACCGGATCGGCTGGGGCGTAGGACTTCAGGACTTCCTTGGCCAAGGTGATCTTGTGAACCTCGGTGGGGCCGTCCGCGATTGCCATGATCTGGGCGTAGGTCATCATGTCGGTGAAGGGGAGGTCGGTGCTGACGCCGATTGCGCCGTGCAGGTGCATGGCGCGTTGGGCGATGTCATGCATGACCTTCGGCATGGCTACCTTGATGGCGGCGATGTCGTGGCGGACCTTGCGGTAGTCCTGTTCCTGGTCGATGCGCCACGCGGTGCGCAGGACGAGTAGGCGGAACTGTTCCATTTCGATCCAGGAGTCGGCGATCTTCTCCTGGGTGAGCTGCTTGCCGCCGAGCACGCCCTTGCCCATCGGGCGGGAGACGGCGCGTTCGCACATCATGTCGAAGGCCTTGCGCACCAAGGCGACCGTGCGCATGGCGTGATGGACGCGACCACCGCCGAGGCGGGTCTGGGCGACGATGAAGCCGAGGCCCTCCGCGCCGAGGAGCGAGTCGGCGGGGATGCGGACGTCGGTGAAGCGCAGGTGGCCTTCGTGTTCGCTGAAGCCGGGGACGGTGAAGTTCTTCACCACCTCGAGGCCGGGGGTGTCGGCGGGGACGATGAACATCGAAAGGCGCTGGTGCGGGGGCGCTTCCGGATCGGTGACGGCCATCACGATGTGGAAGGTGGCGAATTCGGCGGCGGAGTTGAACCACTTCTCGCCGTTGATGACCCAGGAGTCGCCGTCGCGGACCGCACGGGTCTGGAAGGCGGTCGGGTCCGAGCCACCGGTGGGTTCGGTCATGACGTAGCAGGAGCCGATCTCGCCATCGAGCAAGGGCTGCAGGTACTTCGCCTTCTGTTCGGGGGTGCCGAAGTGGGCGAGGATCTCGGCATTGCCGGAATCCGGTGCCTGGCAGCCGAACACGAGCGGGGCCCACATGGAGGTGCCGAGCACCTCGTTGAGCAGCGCGAGTTTCAGCTGCCCGTAGCCGGGTCCGCCGAGTTCGGGGCCGAGGTGGCACGCCCACAGCTGCTGGTCTTTCACCTGCTGCTGCAGCGGTTTCATCAGGGCCCGGATCTCCGGGTTCTGGCGGTCGTAGGGGTTGGGGTAGAGCAGGTCGAGGGGTTCCACCTCGGTCCTGACGAACTCCGCGACCCAGTCGAGTTTCTTCTGGTAGTCCGGATCGGTGCCGAAATCCCAAGCCATGATCAGCCTTTCGTGCTCTTGCGGGGTTGGATGAGTCCGTCCAGGACGGTGGTGCCGAGAATGTCGGCGATTTCGTCGGGGGTGTGCTTGCCTTCGGCGCGGTACCAGAAGGTGACCGAATTGAGCATGCCGAGAATGCTGTTGGTGACGACGTGGTCGGCGGTGCGCAGGACGCCGGAGGTCTTGCCCGCGTCGATCACCTGCTGCCAGATCTGTTGGATGCGGTCGCGCAGTTGCTGTAGTTCGCCCGCGCGTTCACCGGTGAGCGCGGCTCCGTCACGCAGTTGGATGGCGACGGCGGCGCGGTTCTCGATGATCAGCCGCACATGGCTGTGGATCAGCTTGCGCAGCTTGGTGACCGGGTAGTCGGTGCCGCCCGCGATCTGTTCGGCCTCGGTGAGCATGAGGCGGGTGTAGTCGCCGAGGATCTCCCACAGCAGTTCCTCTTTGGAGCCGATGTGGTAGTACAGCGCGCCGCGCTGCACGTCGGCGCGGTCCCCGATCTCGGCGACGCCGGTGCCGTGGAAGCCCTTCTCCGCGAACAGTTCCAGGGCCGCGCGCACGATCCGCTCGCGGGTCTCCCCCGGTGCGGCGGCGGACGCCGGCGGGCGGCCGCGGCGGCGGGCGGGGACCTCGGCAGTCACCGGAATCCACCGTCCAGGGCCAGGGTCGAGCCGGTGCAGAAGGCCGAGGCGTCGGAGGCGAAGAACAGCGCGGCCCCGACGATGTCGGCGGGTGCGCCGATGCGGCCGAGTGCGGTGTGCCGGGCCAGTTCGGCGGCGAGTCCCTCGGGCCATGCCTTGGAGATGTCGGTGGCGAAGGGGCCACAGCGGATGGTGTTCACTCGCACGCCCGGCCCGTAGGTGTGCGCCAATCCCACGGTCAGTGCCTCCAGACCGGCCTTGGCGGCGGCGTACGGGACGGCCATCGGTTCGGGGTGCGCGGCCTCGATCGAAGATATATTCACGATCGATCCGCCGCCCGCCGCGGCCATGCGGGTGCCGATGAGCGCCGAGAGCCGGAACGGCCCCTTGAGGTTGGTGGCGATCACCTTGTCGAACATGGCCTCGGAAACCTGGTCCAAGCTGGGGTAGAGCAGTGACATCCCGGCATTGTTGATCAGTACGTCGACCGTGCCGAACTCGCCGTAGGCCGCCTCGACGAGCGTCTCGCACTGCGCCCAATCCCCCACGTTGCAGGCCACCGCGAGGGCCCGTCGCCCGGTCTTGGCGCGCACGTCGGAGGCTAGTTCCTCACACGCGTCGAGCTTGCGGCTGGCGATGACGACGTCGGATCCGGCCTCGGCGAGGGCGAGGACCATCTCCCGGCCCAGCCCGCGACTGCCGCCCGTTACCACAGACACCTTGCCCGACAAGGGATTTCCCATGAACTGCACCTTCGTGACGACCCGGCGGAAAATGTTCCACCCAGTACATTAAATGTACCGATCGATACAATCAAGACCCATCACCCGAGGCCCCAACCCCCGGGCCGGGAAATACCGCCCGGTAACCGCGAGTAATATGACGCGCGTACTTTTTCCACCCGGCTTCTCGAAATGAGGCAGTAGATGACAGAGCGGATTCAGGTCGGCGGGCTGCAGGTTGCCAAGGTTCTCCACGATTTCGTGGAGAACGAGGCCCTCCCCGGCACCGGTGTTGATTCCGCCGCGTTCTGGTCGGGTGCCGAGGGCGTCATCAATGACCTCGGTCCCCGCAACCGCGCACTGCTGGCGGAACGCGACGACATCCAAGCCAAGATCGACGAGTGGCACCGCGCCAACCCCGGCGCCGGCTACGACAAGGCTGCCTACAAGCAGTTCCTGACCGAGATCGGCTATCTCCGTCCCGAACCGGCCGATTTCCAGATCGGTACCGAGAACGTGGACGCCGAAATCGCCACCCAGGCGGGACCGCAGCTGGTCGTGCCGGTGATGAACGCCCGCTTCGCCATCAATGCGGCGAACGCGCGCTGGGGCTCGCTGTACGACGCCCTGTACGGCACCGACGCCATCTCCGAGGCCAATGGCGCGGAGAAGGGTAAGGGTTACAACAAGGTCCGCGGTGACAAGGTCATCGAGTGGGCGCGCAACTTCCTCGATGACGCGGTGCCGCTGATCACCGGCTCGCACGTCGGGTCCACCAAGTACTCGATCGAGGACGGCGAACTGGTCGTCGGGCTCGAGGACGGCACCGAGATCGGCCTGGCCGACAACACCGCGCTGGTCGGTTACCTGGGCGACCCGGCTGCGCCGACCTCGATCCTGCTGAAGCACAACGGCTTGCACATCGAGATCCAGATCGACCCGTCCTCGCCGGTCGGCTCGACCGACACCGCCGGTGTCAAGGATCTGGTGCTGGAGTCCGCGGTCACCACGATCATGGACTTCGAGGATTCGGTCGCCGCGGTGGACGCCGAGGACAAGGTCCTCTGCTACCACAACTGGCTGGGCCTGATGAAGGGCGATCTGGCCGAGACGGTCACCAAGGTCGGCAAGACCTTCACCCGCACCATGAACCCGGACCGCGTCTACACCGCGCTCGACGGCAGTGAGCTTGTGCTGCACGGCCGTTCGCTGCTGTTCGTGCGCAACGTGGGTCACCTGATGACCTCCGACGCGATCATCGACGCCGCGGGCAACGAGGTCGGCGAGGGCATCATGGACGGTCTGGTCACCGTCCTGATCGCCAAGCACGCCCTCAACGGCGACACCGCTCTGAAGAACACCCGCACCGGCTCGATCTACATCGTGAAGCCGAAGATGCACGGCCCGGACGAGGTGGCCTTCACCAACGAGCTGTTCGGCCGCATCGAGCAGGTCGTGGACCTGCCGGTCAACACCCTCAAGGTCGGCATCATGGACGAGGAACGCCGCACCACGGTGAACCTGAAGGCGTCCATCCACGCCGCCAAGGACCGGGTCGTGTTCATCAACACCGGCTTCCTGGACCGCACCGGCGACGAGATCCACACCTCCATGGAGGCCGGGCCCATGGTCCGCAAGGCCGAGATGAAGGCGCAGCAGTGGATCAAGTCCTACGAGGACTGGAACGTCGACACCGGTCTGGCCACCGGCCTGCCCGGCAAGGCGCAGATCGGTAAGGGCATGTGGGCCATGCCCGACCTGATGGCCGACATGCTGGTGCAGAAGATCGCCCAGCCGAAGTCCGGCGCGAACACCGCCTGGGTGCCGTCCCCGACCGCCGCCACCCTGCACGCCACCCACTACCACCTGGTGGACGTGTTCAAGCGGCAGTCCGAGATCGCCAAGGGCGGCCCCCGCGCCACCGTCGACGAGATCCTCGAGATCCCGCTCGCCCCCGACACCAACTGGTCCGCCGAGGAGATCCAGCAGGAGCTGGACAACAACTCGCAGGGCATGCTCGGTTACGTGGTGCGCTGGATCGACCAGGGCGTCGGCTGTTCGAAGGTGCCGGATATCAAGGACATCGGCCTCATGGAGGACCGCGCCACCCTGCGCATCTCCTCCCAGCTGATGGCCAACTGGCTCCGCCACGGCATCGTCTCCGAAGCCGACGTCATCGCCTCCCTCGAGCGCATGGCCCCCGTCGTAGACCGCCAGAACGCCGGCGACGCGTCCTACTTCCCCATGTCCCCGGACTTCAACGCCTCCATCGCCTTCCAGGCGGCCAAGGAACTGGTCCTCGAAGGCACCAAGCAGCCCAACGGCTACACCGAGCCCATCCTCCACCGCCGCCGCCGCGAGGCCAAGGCCTTCAACAAGTCGGTGTAGGACACATCCGCTCCACCTCGTGAAACGAATCCCCGGTCGACGCTTGTCGATCGGGGATTCGCTTTAGACTGGCGAACGTTCCCGGACGAAAGGACAGGAGCTGGTGAGTGCCGCCATCGAGGACGGATACGGCTTCGGGCCGTACACCGTGGAAGATCTGCACGGCCTTCCCGACGAGGGCAAGGCGCACGAACTCGTCGATGGCTGGCTGATCGAGTTGTCCCCCAGCACCCGCCACGATTATTTGGCCAAGTCCTTGGCACGCATCCTGGAGCGTGCGGCCGAAGACTCCGGGGCCAGCGTCTATGTTCAAGCGCCCATGGATATTTCGACGCCGTCCGGTGCCCGAAAGCCAGATGTCGCAGTCATGAGCGCAACAGCCGCCCGTAGTGCCCGCGATCTGGGACTTTCGCTGTACCCCGGCCACGATGTGCAGCTTGCCATCGAGGTCGTTTCGCGCGGCTCAGGCAGCGAGCGAGAAGACCGCCACCGCAAGGTGATCGAGTACGCTCGCACCGGCATCGAACAGTACTGGCTGATCGATTTCGATCCCCGCCCGCGAATCCAGATTCGCACCCTGAACGGTGCCGCCTACGGTGATCCGATCATCCTCGAGGAGTCGGATGTCCTCGACGTCTCCGCTCCCTTCCCGATCTCGTTCCCCCTGTCCCGCTTGGCCGACTTCTCCTGATCGCGACGGCCATACGGCTCCAATGAGCACCGATGAGTTTCGATGCTGGAGGAGGTCTAGAGGTTATGAGGACATTGATTTATGGGCTCGGTGTGTCTGTGGACGGCTACATCAATGACCGCGACGGCGGCATCAACTGGACTGTTCCGGACGAAGAGTTGCATCAGTTCCACAACGACAGGTTCCGGGGGCTCGAGCTCGCGCTCAATGGGCGCCGGGTGTACGAGCTGATGGCTGCCCACTGGCCGTACGTTCCGGAGGACGCGTCGCCGATCGAGCGGGAGTTCAGCAGCCTCTGGATGGCGAAACCCAAGGTTGTCTTCTCTCGAACTCTTACCGAGGTCGGGTGGAACAGCACGCTGGTGGGTGCGAACGCCGTGGAGGAAGTCCGGAGACTCAAATCCGAAGGCGACGGCCTCATGGAGGTCGGCGGCGCGATCCTCGCCGCCTCTCTGATCCCCCACAACCTGATCGACGAATACCACCTCTACGTCTCCCCCGTGATTCTCGGCGGCGGCACTCCGTTCTTCCCCGACCTGGAGAAACGCATCCGGCTCCGCCTCACGGAGACAAGGCAATTCAACACCGCAACGATGCTCCGCTACCGCGTCGACTGATGCCCAGGCTCGAAGTCATGTCACCTCATGGGGATTGGGCATCGAGGGCTTCGAGGGCGGCGGTTTGGGTGGCGAAGTTCGGGGGGTCGTCGGGTTGTGGGAGGGGTTGCCAGCGGAAGCCGTATTCGTCGTCCACACCGGTCAGGGCGTTCGCTTGACGGTCCAGGAATTCGGCGGTGGCGACGTGGGAGTGGCCGGTGTTCAACAGTTCTCGGTAGGAGAGGGCGAGGACGCCCTTGAAGACTTCGGCGTCGTGGCAGGCGGGACCGGGGCAGTCGGTGGCGGCGGGCTCCCAGAGCACCCCGTCTCGGAGGAATGGGGAGCCGGGGGCCGTGGCTGACGCCGCGATCGTATCGGCGGCGGTGACGAGTTCGCGGGTTCCGGTGGCTCGGTACAGGGCTACCAGTGCGCTGATCATGACGCCTTGGTCGTAAGTCCACCGGGTATCGCGATCGGCGATAGCGCAACTGTTGTCGGCTGCGTTGGTATCGAGGTGGTCGTCGATCAGGCCGGAGGGGTCGAGGAGCGGGTGGCCGGACCGGTGGGTGAACCATTGCCAGACCTGAGCGGCACGGGTGAGATAGCCGGGGCGGCTCGGTGATTCGACCCTGGTGCTCAGTAGGGCCGTGACCGTCATGTACAGCGCGTTGGTGATCGTGTTGATCTGGGTCCACGGGTGGAGTTGTGGGTCGATTCCGGTGCGGGCCCAGCGCACGCCGCCATCGCAGGAGGCGGCGCGCTGCGTGTCGGCTCGGTCGGCGATGGCACGCGCGGCATCGAGATAGCGGTGCTCGCCGGTGAGGTCGAAGGCTCGGATCCAGGTCCAGGCCCACCACAGTTCGTCGTCGTTGTAGCCGGTGTCCTTGGGAACGCCTGTGCGCGAGACTGTTCCGTGTCGGTAGGTCACGTCGAGATAGCCGAGATACTGCCGGTCGCCGGTGCGAGCCATGTAATCGACCACCGCGCCCAGCGCATCGGCGCTCCGCCAGGTACTGGCGTCGTTCTCCCACAGTCCGGTCGCGTGGTCGTAGCGATCCAGTAGCCGTTCCAGCGCCCGCATTCGACGGTCCGGCGGTGCGTCCTGCGCGTCGCTCCAGCGTGAACACCGAATCTCGGGCCGGTCGGCGACTTTTCCGCACGCACGCAACGCACTGCCCGCGTACGAGTGTGGCGGCGTGTTCGCCGCTGTCGCGCCCGGTGCCACCGTGACGGTTTCGAGCTTCACCGCGGTGCCGTCGAGATCACTGCGGCGGTCGAGCCAGACGCTGTCGCCGGGTCCGCCGTTGCCGATTGTCGCTGTCGCCATGCCCTCCACGGCGTTCAGCGCGATCACCCGCGACCATTGCCGAACCTGCGGCGTCATGGTCACCGCGGCATCCACCGTCCTTGCCGAAAACGGCTGCAGCACGAGCAGACTCGCCGACACCACGAGAACGAGGCCGACGACGCCCCACCTCACCCGCCCGCGTCTGCCCACGACCGACACCCTAACCGCCCGAGAGGCCAACGAGGTGTGGTGGTCAGGCTGAGGAGTAGGCCGCAGGTGGTGAGTGCGGCGGCGGCTAGGTAGAGGAGGGGGAGGCCGGCGCTGGAGTCGGTGACGAAACCGCCGAGCAGGCCTGCGCAGGCTGCGGCTACTTGGTAGGCGGAGGCGTTGACTGCCATGGACAGGGTCGGGGCTTCGGAGGCGGCGCTCATCACGCGTGCCTGCATGCCGGGGATTATCGCGAAACCGAGTCCGCCGATCACCACGATCGCTACGGCGGCCGGTAGCGGGGAGCGGGCTGCCGGCCAGCTCGCCGCCAGGACGAGCACGAGCAGGCCGAGCAGCGCGGGTTGCGAGGTGCGGGGGTTCCTGTCGTACAGCGCGCCACCGATGAGATTGCCTACCGTGGCGCCAATTCCGTAGCCGACCAGCAGTATCGGCAATCGGGTGCTCGGATGGCCCGCAAGCGTGGTGAGCAGGGGGGCAATGTAGGTGAAGACCATCAGTACGCCGATATTGCCGATCGCGGTGGCGGCCAGCGCCAGCAGCACCGGTCGTCGCCGGATGACGCGCAGTTCGGCCATCGCCGATCCGCGCGATTCCTCCGGTGGTGACGTGATCAGCCCGGCCACCAGTGCCAGGCAGACCAGACACGCGAGACCGACGGCCAGAAACGCTGCCCGCCAACCCCATTGATGGCCGATCGCCGTGCCCACGGGTGCGCCGACGATCATGGCGAGGTTCATTCCGAACGCCAGCCGGGCCACGGTGGTGCCCGCCCGTCCGGGCGGTGCGGAGCGAACCGCGACCACGATGGCTTGGGCGAAGAACGTCGATGTCACCAGTGCCGTCACGACACGCGCACCGAGCAACGGCACGAACCCGGAGGCGAATCCGGAGAGCACATTGCCGATCACGGCGACCGCGAGCAGCGCCAGCATCAACCGCTTCCGGTCGATGCCCGCCGTCACGGCGGTGAGAATCGGGCCCCCGACGATCATGCCGACGGCGTATGCCGTCACGACCAACCCCGCGGTTCCTACCGGCACCCCGAGACTTCCGGCCACCTCGGGCAGGATGCCCGCGACCACGAATTCACCTGTGGTGATGCTGAATACGCAAGCCATCAAGATTACTAATCGAAGCATCCCGCTACGCTAAAGTCTGACACCGGTGTGAGAGTCAAGCAGCGATGTGCAGGAGATGTCGATGAAGATCGGTGAGCTGTCGACCCGAACCGGCGTCAGCATCCGCGCGCTGCGCTACTACCAGGAGAAGGGTGCGCTGCCCGCGAATCGGACGCCCGCCGGATACCGAATCTTCGATGACACCGCCGTCGACACCGTCGCCCACATCCAAACCCTGCTGTCCGCCGGTCTCGGCATGGACCTCATCGCGGAGATCCTCACCTGCCGATCAACCGGCTCGCCGCTGCTCGACGGCTGCCGGGAACGCCTCCTGCACGAGCGTGGCCGCATGACCACCGACATCGATCGAATCACCACGGCACGAACGATTCTCGACCACCTGCTGGCCGACTCCGCTCGGTGAGAACGGCAACGAACCCGCGTCGCGATTGCTGCGGCGCGGGTTCGTCGAGGTTGACAGTCAGAGGCTGGTGGAAGCCGTGGCGAATTCGCCCGCGGTGGCCAGGGCCGCGTCTTCCTCGACCTCGTGGGCGGTCAGTCGACGGCCCGACGAAGTCAGCCCGAAGGCTGCCAGCAGCGCCGCGACGGCGAAGAAGGCTGCGCCGGTGATGAATGCGATGCGGTAAGCACCCTCGGCGGGAAGCGCGATGACCGCGCCGGTGGGGAGCTTGTGGGCGAGGGTGTCGCTGGTGAGGATGGTGACCACCAGCGCGCTGCCGATGGCACCGCCCACGGTCCGCATGATCGAGTTGATGGAGTTGGCGATCCCGGTTTCATGGGGCGCCACGTTCGCGACCAGCAGGGCGGGCATGGCGGCGTAGGCGATGGCGATCGCGGAGTTCGCGACGATCAGGGCCGCAACGACTTCGGCACTGGAGGTGTGCAGCACGGCCAGGGAGGTCAACGCGCACAGGCCGATGACGCTGGCCAGCAGCAACACATAGCGAGCCCCGATCCGGCCGACCAGGCGACCGGCGATCGGACCCATCAGGACCGAGGCCACCGCGCCGGGCAGCATGAACGCGACGCTGGTGCGCAGCACGGAAGCGTCGAAGCCGAACCCGGCCAGCGCACGCGGCGTCGCCACGAAGTAGGTGGCGCCGAGGAACACGCTGAACATGGCGAAGCCGACGCAGAAGCTCGCCAGATTGGTGACCGCGACGGGCCGATGCGCGAGCAGCGAGGTGGACACCAGCGGCGAGCGCAGCTTGGACTGCAACACCAGGAACCCGGCGAGCACGACGACCGAAGCGATGAACAGTCCGATCACCTTGGCGCTGCCCCAACCCCATTCGTGGCCCTGCGAGATCGGCAGCAGCAGGCAGACCAGCCCGAGCCCGAGCACCGCCGCGCCCAGGTAGTCGACGCGACCGCCCTGTCCGGCCCGCCGCGGCAGCGTGAAGAACGCCAGCGCCAGCACGACCACGGTCAACACGACGCACAGCCAGAAGATGCGACGGTAGTCCGCGCCGCCCTGCGTCAGCAGACCGGTCGCCACCAGCGCGACACCGCTACCCACGCCGAGCGTCGACGCGGTGACGGCCAACGCCCCGGTCAGCCGCTCGGTGGGCAGCTCGTGCCGCAGCACGCTGATCGCCAGCGGGAACAGTCCGAAACTGGCTCCCTGCAGGGCCCGTCCGACGATGAGCAGGTCGATGCTGTGTGCCGAGGCGGCGAGCAGGCTGCCGGCCAGGGTCACGACCAGCGTCGCGAGGATGACGGGCTTGTGCCCGTAGACGTCACCGAGTCGCCCGAGCAGCGGCGTCAGTGCGGAGGCGGCCAGCATGGTCGCGGTGGTCACCCAGCCGACGGTCGTCGCGGAGACGCCGAGCTGCAGACCGATCTGGGGAAGCGCGGGCACGGGCAGTGTCTGCGCCATGGCCAGGAGGAACACGGTGCTGGCCATGGTCAGCACGATCGCGGTCGGCGACGCGGTACGCCGATGCTCGAGCGGGGAGGTCATTGCTGGGACTCTACGACGGAATCGACACAGTGTCGATTATGATAGACGCCACGTCCACAGCGGGAATGGAAAGCGCTCTATGGTGAGGTCATGGCACAGAACGGCGGACCCAAGGTGAACCAGGCCCGAGGCACGACCGAGGGAGTCCGACGCCGCGGCGCCATGTCCAAGGGCGATCAACGTGAGAGCCAGATCCTGGACGCGACCCGCCACCTGCTGACCAAGAAGTCGATGGCGCACCTGACGGTCGACGACATCACCAGTGCGACAGGCATTTCGCGCACGAGCTTCTACTTCTATTTCCCGTCCAAGCAGGCGGTGCTGGCGCGGCTGATGGAGGACGTGAGCGACCGCTACGCCGAGACCCACGTCTGGCTGCCCTCCGCGGGTCCGCAGCGGGACCTGCTGCGCGCCCAGCTCACCGGAGCGGCGGAAGTCTGGCACGACAACAACGCGATCCTGGTCTGTTCCCTCGAGGGCTACGACAGCAGCTACCCGCCCCTGACGGAATTCATCGCCGCCATCCAAACCCGGTTCACCAGCGGCCTGGCCGCCAAGATCGAGCGCGACCGCGCGGCAGGCTTGGCCCCGGAAGGAATCGACTCCGCCACGCTGGCCGCCCTGGTCACCCTGATGCGCGACGGCCGCCTCTCCCAGCTGTCCGCGGCGCCCCGCGAGGACATGGCCGCCGATGTCGACGACCTCACCGAAGCGATCCTGCGCCTGATCTACGGCCGCCTGGACTGATCCGAGATGTCGGCGTACCGCCGGGCCATCCCCGCGATTTCGGCGGCGACGCGACGGCGAAGTTCCTCGGGGGCAAGAACTTCCGCGCCCGCGCCGAGCCGCAGGATGTCGGGGACCGCGCGATCCAGGGATTCGATGGGCATGCGCACCTCGAACGACCCGTCACCGGCCGGGTCGGTGACCGAGTCCTGCGCGGCCTGGGCGGCGGCCGCGTCGAGGAGTTCGGGCAGCCGGTCGAAGGTTTCCGCGGTCAGGCGCAGGACGGCCCAATCACGGTGGCGGCGGCGGTCGAAGGAGTCGAGGTAACCGGCCCAATAGGCGGCCAGATCGAAGTCCGGTGGCCGGGTGACGGGCGTGTCGAGAACCTGGAGCTCCATGATGCGCGAGATCCGGTAGGTGCGCAGCTGTGTGTCGCGGTGTCCGACCAGATACCAGTTGCCGGATTTCAGGATCAGCCCGAGCGGCTCGGTGGTCCGGGTCACCAGATGCGGTGTGGCCCAGCGAATGTAGTTGAAGCGCAGGGCGCGCTCGTTCCAGACCGCGTCGGCGACGGTGGTCAGGTAGGGCGTCGGCTCGGCCGCGCTGTACCAGCCCGGCGCGTCGAGGTGGAAGCGTTCGGCGACCCGGCCCGCACGGTCGCGCAGTTCGGGCGGGAGCGCGGTCATCACCTTCAGGTTGGCGGCGGTGACGATCGAACCAAGCCCCAGATCGGCTGCGGCACTCGGCAATCCGGACAGGAACAGCGACTCGGCCTCGTCGGCGGTGAGCAGGTTGAGGCGGGCGCGGAAGCCGTCGAGCAGCCGGTAGCCGCCGTCGTGGCCCGGGTCGCCGTAGACGGGGATGCCCGCCACGGACAGCTGTTCCATATCCCGGTAGATGGTCCGCACCGAGACTTCCAGCTGCTGCGCCAGCTCCTGCGCGGTCACCCGATCGCGCGTCTGCAACAGCAGCAGGATCGACATCAGACGGCTGGCGCGCATGAATCCGATTCTCCCGCAATCCACTGACACTAGATGTCAGTGAAGCGCCCTTACCTTTCTCCGCGTTCCGAACACCACGAATGAGGAGTCACCGCAATGCCTTTCATCGAAACTCGCACCGGCACGTCGCTGTTCTACCGGGATTGGGGCACCGGTCGGCCGGTGCTGTTCCTGGCCGCCGCCGGAATGGACAGCATCGAAGCGCGGGGCGTCATGGCCGATCTGGTCGCCAACGGGATGCGGGCCATCGCGCTGGACCGGCGCGGCCACGGCCGCTCGGATGATCCGGGGCTGGGCTACGACTACGACACCCTGGCCGACGATCTCGCGGACCTGATCGAGCATTTGAATCTGCACGGACTGGTGCTGGTCGGCCATTCCATGGGCGGCGGCGAGGCCGTGCGCTACCTTTCCCGCTACGGCAGCGACCGGATCGAACGCGTCGTGTTGATCGCCGCGGCACTGCCGTTCCTGCTGGCGACTCCCGACAATCCGGACGGTGTGCCGGTGGAGGCGGCCGACGCGCTGCGGGATTCGTGGCGGCATCACCAGGATGTCTGGCTGCGCGCGAACACCGACGCGTATCTCGGTGTGGGCCTGCCGGGTTGCGCGGTCGACCAGATCGCGCGTGATCGGGTGCAGGCGTCGATCGCCTACGACACCTCGTTGCAGGCCATCCTCGAATGCAATCGCGCGGTGGTGGAGACCGACTTCCGCGCCGAACTCCGCACGATCGACGTACCGACCCTGATCATCCACGGCGACGCCGACGCCTCGATCTCCCTGGACGTCGGTGGCCGCCGCCAGGCCGCGCTCATCCCCGGCAGTGAACTGGTCGTCTATGAGAACGCCCCGCACGGCATCTATCTCACCCACGGCCCGCGCCTGACCGCCGATCTGCTGGCATTCCTCGACAATTCCCAGGTGGAAGCATCCGAATATGCTGTGCTCCAGAGGAATTCCTCAGGATCCTGAGCCGCCGCCACGCTAGGTTGGTGGGCGTGTCAGAGATTATCGACCCGGCGGCGACCACCGGCGGGACCACTGAGCGCTCCGGCGAGGCCGCCACCCTGCCTCGCCGGAGACGCCGGAAGCGCCAACGCAAGAAACGGCCGTTCTGGCAGGAGTTGCCAGCCCTGATCGTGATCGCCGCGGTGGCGGTGGCGCTGGTAGTCAACTTCATCGGCCGCCCGTACGTGATCCCGTCGCAGTCGATGGAGCCGACCCTGCACGGCTGCCCGGGTTGCACCGGCGACCGAATCTATGTGGAGAAGCTCAGCTTCGACTTCGGCGACCCGCAGCCCGGCGATGTGATCGTGTTCAAGGGTCCGACCTCGTCCTGGGATCACACCTGGACCTCGCACCGGTCGGGCAATGCGGCCGTGCGGGGGCTCGAGAACGCGATCGCCTTCTTCGGTCTGCTGCCGCCGGACGAGAACGATCTGGTCAAGCGCGTCATCGCGGTAGGCGGTCAGACCGTGCAGTGCTGTGATGCGCAGGGCCGGGTGCTGGTCGACGGCAAACCCCTGGATGAGCCGTACGCCCATTACCTCCTGCCGTACCGGCCGGGCCTGGCGTACACCGGAAGTGCCGGTACCGGACGCGAATTCGGTCCGATCAAGGTGCCGGACGGCAATGTGTGGGTGATGGGCGACAACCGCAACGAGTCCGCCGATTCGCGCGCCCATGTGGAGGACGCGTATCAGGGCACTGTCCCGCTGTCCGACATCCGGGGCAAGGCGGTGTTCAAGATCTGGCCGCCGGGCCGCATCGGCCCGATCCACTCGCAGAAGCCGTGATCCGGTTCAGCTCACCACGATGACGGACTTGCCCCGGGAATGCCCGGCGGCGAGGTGGTCGATGGCCGTGGCAGCGTCGGGCAGCGCGAAGGTGCGGGTCACGCGCGGGGCCAGGGCGCCCGCCGTCGCGAGTTCGGTGACGGCGCGCAGGCTTTCGGGCGTGGGCAGCGACAGCAGCGCCCGCAAGCGCTGACGCACGAAGGGCGAGAGCAGTTGCGCGGAAGCGGATCTGCCGAGCCCGCCGAACCAGCGGCCGCCGTTCTCACCGCCGCCGAGGACGAGCGCGCCGGTCTCGGTCAGCAGGGCGCGCAACACCGGTAGCGGCCGGTTACCGGCCATGTCGAGGATGAGATCGTAACGGCCGCTGAGCTCTTCGCTCGTGTAGTCGATGACGTGGTCCGCACCCAGGTCGCGGACGAACGCGACGGATCCGCCGGAACACACGGCGGTGACCTCGGTGCCGAAATGCTTGGCGAGCTGCACGGCCAGGTGCCCGACCCCGCCTGCCGCGCCGATGATCAGGACTCGCTGCCCGGATTCGATGTGCCCGGCGTCGCGCAGCCCGATGAGCGCGGTCATGCCCGAGATCGGCAGGGCCGCCGCCTGTTCGAAACTCAGGTTGACGGGCTTGCGCTGCAGTTTCCCCGCGGGCGCGCAGGCGAATTCGGCGAAGCTGCCGGGTGCGGTGCCGAAAACTTCGTCGCCGGGCCGGAATTCGGTGACCTGCGGGCCGACTGCCTCGACAATGCCCGCGACATCCCAGCCGCGCACTCGTTCCCGGGGTTTGCGCGGGCCCAGCGCCAGGCGGGCAATGCGGGGTTCGCCGGTCATGAAGTGCCAGACGCTGGGGTCCACCCCGGCGGCCCGCACTCGGAGCAGCACCCCGTCCTGGCCGACTTCGGGGGTGGGAACGTCACGGTAGGAGAGCATTTCG
This sequence comes from Nocardia heshunensis, assembly GCF_054782115.1. Taxonomy (NCBI): domain Bacteria; kingdom Bacillati; phylum Actinomycetota; class Actinomycetes; order Mycobacteriales; family Nocardiaceae; genus Nocardia; species Nocardia heshunensis. The sequence goes on from NZ_BAAGTC010000005.1 coordinate 162,399, forward strand.
GTGGTGCCGTAGGCGTCTTGCGCAATAGCCTTCATGGCTGGTCTTCTTCCGGATATTCGAAGATCTCGTCCAGCGGTGCACGGAACACCCGGGCGATCTGGAATGCCATCTCCAATGATGGCGAGTACTTGCCCTGTTCGATGGCGTTGACGGTCTGCCGGGTCACGCCGAGCCGATCGGCCAGGTCGGCCTGGGTCATCTCGCCGTGGGTGAACCGCAGGGCGCGAATATTGTTGGTGACCCGGGTTGGTTTCACCATGGCCACATCCCCTGCCGGTAGGCGACGAGTTTGGCGGCCGCGCCCACCACCGCGGACAGCGTGAAGCCGAGGTAGATGACGTTGGCGATCCAGAATCGGTCGCCGTCCGCCATGGCCAGCGCCAGCGCCGCGACCGCGCCGAGCACGACGAAGCCGTTGCCGACCAGGGTTCCGCGCCGGTCGATTTCGCGGTCGCGCTGATCGCGCCGATCACGGTCGCGCGATCCGATCGAGACGGCGATGCTGGCCATGATCGAGACGACGATGGACCCGCCGACTGCCCACAGCAGCGGCCCTACATACGCAACGTCCGGTAGGGCGGTGTGCCGGGACCGGGTCAGCACGACGATCAGGTAGATCGCATACGAGACACCGGACGCGACCGCCAGGATCCAGGTTCGCTTCTCCTCGTAGGACACGAGTTCAGTGTAAAGAATTTTCGACATGATGTGAAGAATCTTTTACATTCAAAATCGGGACAGCAACCCCGTCGTACCATTCGTCCCGCGAATTGCCCTGTCTCCCAGCCGGTTCCCTTCTCTCTTCGGACCCGATAGCGTCGAAGGCATGGCCGATCTCGAAGCTCCGGACCGTATCGAATCCCTGGGAGCGGATTTCTTCGCCGACCCGCACGCCCATTACCGCCGCTGGCGGGCGGACGGCGCGGTCCGCCAGGTCCGATTCCCCGACGGCGTGGTGCGCTGGGTGGTGCTCGGTTACGCCGAAGGCCGTGCCGCCCTGAATGATCCGCGGCTGCGCAAGAACGCCGAGCACGCCACCGCGCTGCTCAATGACAAACGCGGCCTGCCGCCCGCCACGGCCGGTCATATGGCGCTGCTGACCAACATGCTCAATACCGATCCCCCGCACCACACCCGGCTGCGCAAGCTGGCGACCCGCGCCTTCACCCCGCGCCGGGTGGCGGCGCTGCGCCCGCGCATCGAGGAGATCACCGCCGGTCTGCTCGACGCCATGGCCGCCCGCGCCGAGGCCGATCTGCTGCGCGATTTCGCGGAACCGCTGCCGATCACGGTGATCTGCGAACTGCTCGGCGTTCCCTTCGAGGATCGTGCCGACTTCCAGCGGTGGACCCGCGCCATCGTCAGCGTCTCCGGCGAGAACGACGACGCCTACGCGCAGTCGACCGCCGACATGGGCGCGTACCTGTCGCGCCTGGTCGCGGCCAAGCGCGCACAGCCCACCGCGGATTTGCTCTCCGCGCTGGCGGATCCCGCCGACGACGGCGACGCCCTCACCGATCGGGAACTCGTCGGCATGGGGTTCCTGTTGTTGGTCGCCGGTCACGACACCACCGTGAATCTGATCGCCAATGGCACGCTCGCCCTGCTGCGCGATCCGGATCGGCTGCACGCCCTGCAGTCGCACCCGGAGGCGATTCCGGACGCGGTGGAGGAGTTCCTGCGCTACGACGGCCCGGTCAATATGTCGACCCTGCGCTACACGGCGGAACCGGTCACCATCGCCGGGACCGTGATCCCGGCGGACGAATTCGTGCTCATCGCCCTGTCATCCGCCAACCGTGACCCCGAACGCTATCCCGAACCCGAGTCCCTGGACCCCGATCGCGACGCGACCGGTCACGTGGCCTTCGGTCATGGCATCCACTTCTGCGTCGGCGCGCCCCTGGCCCGCTTGGAAGCCCAGACGGCGTTCGCGGCCCTGCTGTCCCGCTTCCCGAACCTGCGCCTCTCCCCCGCCGCCGACACCCTGACCTACCATGCCAGCACCCTGATGCGCGGCCTGACCGCGCTGCCCGTGCTCCTCGAGTGAGGCCGCTACCGGCGGCTGAGCGCGACGGGAAGGGCGTTGGGCGACAACACGAAATCGCGGTTGGAGGCGCGCACCCGATGCCCGGGCGTCGGGGTCAGCCGCCAGCGTGAGAGCAGGGCCGCCGAGGCGAGCGCGATCTCGAGCAGCGCGAAGTGATCGCCCAGGCAGCGCCGCCGACCCACACCGAAGGAGATCATGGCCTTCTTGGCGGTGTCGGCGGCGTTCTCCGCGTCCCAGCGGTCCGGATCGAAGGTCTCCGGGTGGGTGAACCAGCGGGGATCGTGCTGAACCATGTAGGGGCTGAACATGATCGCGGCCCCCGCCGGAATGGTGACGTCCCCGATCGGCAGGTCGGCGCTGGCATTGGCGGCGCTGATCCACGGCCCCCAGAAGCGGATGGTCTCCGACACCACCTGCTTGAGGTACGGCATCGAGGCCAGGTGGTGCGGGCGCACGTCGCCGGTGCCGACCACGGAATCCAGTTCCGCGTACAGCTTTTCGAGGATGACCGGGCGCAGGCTCACCTCGTGCCACAGCCAGCCGGTCAGTGACGCCATGGATCCGACGCCACCGGCCAGCATGAGAATGGCCTCGTCGATGATGTGGTCATCGGACAGTCGTGCGCCGGTCTCGGCGTCGGTGTGGCGGATGAGCGCGGACACCACATCGTTGAAATCCTCGTCGCGCCTGCGGTATTCGCTGACGACCGCGCCGACCGCGGCCCGCAGGTGCCGGGATTTACTGCGCCACCGGTAGTTCGCGATCACCCGCAGGCGCCGCAACTGCGGCGGCAGCGCCGTGCGCACGATGACCTGGCTGAGCAGCCACGGCACGCTGTCGCGGATCTCACGGCGCGCGCTGTCGCCGAACTCGGCAGTGAACAGGGTCGCGGAGACGGTATCGAGCACCAGGCCGTGCGCCTCGTCCATCAGATCGACGCGGGTATCGGCCGGGAGCCCGTCCGCCCAGGCATTGGCGATATCGGCAGCGGCTTCGGCATATTCGGCCAGCCGGGTCTGCCGCAGCGCGGGCGAGATCATCCGGCGGCGCAACCGATGTTCGGAGCCACGCAGCACATTGACCGCGCCACCCGCGATATCGGCGATGGCTTCGCGCAGATCCTCACGTTCGAATTCGGCGTCGCTCAGGTTGACTTCACGCAGCAGGTCGGGGGTGGTGAGCACATAGCCGGTCTGGCGGCCGAAGTGCACGCGCACGATCGGTCCGAGGGCGGGCAGCGAGGTGACGAAGCCGGGCGCGTCGGTGAGGGCGCGCAGGCTGTGCCCGAGCACGGGAACGCTGCCCGGTGCGGTCGGGATGTCGGCGAGAGTGCGCGGCATGGGCGAGGGCAGCGCGCTGGCCACTGCCGCACCGGCGTCCCGGTACACCTCCACTAGCTGTGCGATCTGCCGGGATTGGCGCACGGTGTCGGCCTGCCCGGCGAGCTTCGCGCGCAGTTCGGTCAGCATCGAACGATCGGCCACCAGTTTGGCGAGGGTCTCGGCCATGGCCTCGATCGACGGGTCCTCGGTGCGGATGCCCGCGGGGACCGATTCGGCGAGGTCTGGATCGCAGTAGATCACCGGCAGTCCCACGGCAGTGGCTTCCAGCAGCACCATGCCTTGGGTGTCGAATCCCATGGACGGGAACAGCAGTGCGTCGGCGGCGGCCATGGCGTCCAGGACGGCGGCTTGAGTGACCCTGCCGTGCAATCGAACCCGGTCGCCGAGGCGGCGTTCGACGATGCGTCCGACGGCCGCGCCGTAGAGGTCACCGTCGCCGTAGACGTCTAGCACGCAGCCTTCGGTGCGCCGCACCGCTTCCAGGGATTCCAGCAGCCGCTTCTCCCCCGACAGCCGCCCGCACCAGACCAGCCGCAGCGGGCCACCGTCCGGGCGCGGCACCTCGGTGTCGGCGTCGAGTAGCTCGGTGCGCCCGTCGAGGAGAGCGTCGTCGACGCCGTTGGAGATGACGCTCACCGGTCGCGTCATCCCGTGTGCGAGTAGCAGATCCGCGAAGTGCCGGGTCGGCGCGATCACCCGGTCGGCGGCCTGCGCCTGTCCGGTGATGGTCTGCCACGCCTGCCGGGCCGCCGCCGATTCCCCGGGCCGGCGCGAGGATCGGGTGTGCGGGACGTAGCGCCCGTGCAGCAGTCGCAGTGCCAGCGCGGTGGGATACGGGGCGGGCGAGGTGTGTTCGATGAAGGCGTCGTCGCGGCTCTGTGCGGTGTGCACCAGGGGAATGCGGTGGCGCCGAGCGGCTTTCATTCCGGCGATGGCGACGCCGTAGGTGGTGTGGGTGTGCACCAGGTCGATCGGCCCGCGCGCGGCGAATTCGGCGTCGATGAGCGCGGCATTGCGGCGGGTCGGCGCGACCACCGCGAAACCGTTCACGGCGGGGATCGACAGTGGCTGCAGGGCAACGACATCCGGGTCGGACGTGGTGGCTCGAGCTGCGGCGTCCGGGTCGGGCGCGACGAACAGGGTGACCCGGTGACCGGCGTGTTCGAGCCCGCGGCGCAGCGCGGTGACCGCGGTCTGCACCCCGCCGAGCGAGGCCGGGTGATAGTCCACGAACATCGCGATGTGCATCGGTGGAACCCTAGTCCCCACAGCCCCGCTGTGAAATGCCCACATTTCTTCGGTCTGGACGGCGGTGGCCCTATCGCCCAGTGTCTACTGTTCCCACCATCTGTGTCGAAAGAGGCCGCATGCGCATCGCGATACCGCTGACCGGAACCCGAGGCGACGTCCACCCGGTCGTCGGTCTCGCGGTCGAGTTGCGGCGGCGCGGTCACGAGGTGTTATTGGGCGCGCCGCCGAATCTGGTCGACTTCGTCACCGCCGCAGGACTTCCCGCGCAGCCCTGCGGACCGGATGTGCAGCAGCTCTACAGCTCCGAGGAGGGGCAGCGGGCGCTGGCGGCCGGGAATACGCTGCGGCTGATGCAGTTGGTGGGTCAGCAGATGGCCGAGTACGGCGAGCGGATGAACCGCGAGGTCATCGAGGTGTGCTCGAAGGCGGAGCTGATCGTGTCGAGCACGGTCACCGAGGACCGCGCGTCCTCCGTCGCCGAGGCCATGGGGGTACCACTGGTCAGCCTGCACTATTTCCCGTGCCGAATGAACAGCGCCTACCCGTTCCCGGGATTGCTTCCGGCGCATTGGAATCCGCCGGGCCTGGTCAATCGGGCGACCTGGGCGGTGGCGGAGAATCTGCGTCGCGTGGTGTTCCTGCGCTACCTCAACCAGTTGCGCGGCACGCTCGGGCTGCCGAGGTCCTACACCGGTCCGGCCGCGGCGCTGGCACGCGCACGGGTCCCGGAGATCCAGATCTATGATCCGGCACTGGTTCCCGGCCTGCCCGAGCAGTGGGACGAGCGTCGCCCCTTCACCGGTTTCCTCACGCTGGATCGGGCCACCCGGGCCGCGGTGGGCGAGCTTTCCGGCAATCACGACGAGCTGCTGGCCTGGATCGGTTCCGGTGCGCCGCCGGTGTTCTTCGGCTTCGGCAGCATGCCGATCCAGGATGCCGCCGCCGTATTCGCCATGGTGGAGCAGGTGTCCACTCGGCTCGGTGTCCGTGCCCTCGTGCATGCAGGCTGGAGCGATCTGGATGTTGCCAATACCGTGACCGGCGATCGAATCAAGCTGGTCAGCACCGACTTCGCCTATGACCAGATCTTCCCGCTCTGCGCGGCGGCCGTGCACCACGGCGGGATCGGCACGCTGTTCGAGGGCCTGCGGGCGGGCCTGCCGACCGTGGTGTGCTCGGTGACATTCGAGCAGCCCATGTGGGGCGGCCAGGTCGAGAAGCTGGGCGTGGGCGCGCATCTGCCGTTCACCACGCTGACGGCCGAGCGGCTGGAACACAAGCTCGCCCCGCTGCTGACCGACGAATGCCGCTCCCGGGTCAAGGCTTTCGCCGCCACCCTGCGGACCACCGGCACCGTCGAACGCGCGGCCGATCTCATCGAGGCCGCCGCCCGGTGACCGCTCCCGTCCGCTATCTGGTCCCCGACACCCTGGTCATGTTCCGTCGGTCTGCCCGCCGCACGCTGCGCAGCACCGACACCTTGGTGATCTCGCTGTCCATGCCGATCCTGATGATGCTGCTGTTCACCTACGTCTTCGGTGGCGCGATCGAGGTCGGCGGCTCCTACCTGAACTATGTAGTGCCCGGAATCATGCTGTTGTGCACGGGTTTCGGCGCGTCCATCACGGCCGCGAGCGTCTGCACCGATATGACCCGGGGCAGTATCGACCGTTTCCGCACGCTGCCGATGTTCCGTCAGGCGCTGGCCGCCGGTCACCTGACGGAGGGGTTCGTCCGCACCATGGCCGCCATCGCGATTGCGGTGGGTGTGGCCGTGACACTAGGTTATCGCCCCGGTTCTGGCCCGCTCGGCTGGCTGGCCGCCACCGCGGTCATCGCCCTGTTCGTCATCGCGATCACCGCGATATCCGTGGCGTTGGGCATGGCCGCCAGCAATCCCGAGGCCGCCGGCGGGCTCACCTACGCGATCACGTTCATCCCCTACATCAGCAGCGCGTTCGTCCCGACCCACACCATGCCGAGTTGGCTGCGTCCCTTCGCCGATAATCAGCCCGCGACGCCGGTCGTGGATGCCATCCGCAGCCTGCTCGACGGCACCGGACCCGCCAGCACCCTGTCCGCGGTGCTGTGGTGCGCGGTGCTCGCCGCCATCGGATTTCTCAGTGCGGCAGTCTCTTTCCGCCGCCTGTCCTTCCGCTGAGGTCAGCCGCGGGTCGCCACCACCGCCTGGGCGATGAGCGTCAGATAGAGGGTGAGAACGAACAGGACAGCGGGCAGAATCGGGTAGTCCTCGTCACTGGAGCGCAGGAAGCGGGCCGTGCCGACGGCCGGAATGATCGTCAGCGCCACTGGGATCCAGCCGACTACCGCGGCCGCGCCGTGGCGGGTCCACGGCTCGGCCAGTACCGTCTCGCACCCGGCTGCGGCCACTGCCAGGAGCACGATCGCGACGGCGCTGCCGGTGTAGCCGAGCGCGTTCGAGTAGTACATCTCCCCCGGCCGGGTGAGACGTGATGTCTTGCGGGCGAATTCGAATTGCAGGAAGGCCCCCGCGAAGACCACCGCCGCCCACGCCACCCGGCCGTGCGCGGCGGCCTCACCGGTGTCGATGGCCGACAGCACCACGTAGAGGGTTACCAGCAGCTGTACCGGGTAGGTGACCAGCAGGTTCAGCAGGATATTGGTGCGGACGGTTTCGGAGAGCTGTTCCAGGCCCCACAGGATCAGCCCGTAGGCCAGCACCGCGGCGATCGCGAGTGCCGAACGAATCGACAGCGCAAGACTTCCCACGATCGCCACGACCGCGATCACCGTCATCGCGCCGCGCAGTTCGAGGGCGCTCACCGCCCCGGTGACCAGTGGTCGGTCCGGATTGTGCACGCGGTCGTAGTCGAGGTCCTTCTGCTCGTCGACCATGCGCAGGTAGAGCAACACGATGGCGACGACGCCGATGCGGGCCGCCGTCGCGCCGGTGGGATGCCAGGCGTGGCCGGGTGCGGTGAGCAGCGCGGCGGTGCCTTCGAGGGCGAACACCCAGAGGATGCCGTAGAGCAGATAGTGCGGCTTGTACATCACCTTGGTGAAGTGGGCGATCCTCCCGGCCGAGGTGAGAAGCCCGGCGCGGACCGGGCTTTCGGCGAGATCGGTCATCGGGGCGCACCGTCCGGTTCGGCCGAGGTGGCCCACCCGTCCCAGCCGGTCACGTCGGCAGCGGGTGTCCGGCGCACGGCCCGATCGGAGCCGGGCAGCAGGTGCGCGACCGGGAGCATGGCCACCTGGGTGACCTCGTCGAACGGGATGCCGAGCAGCTCGGCGATCTCCCGCTCGTAGGCCAGGTGCGCGGTCGTCAGCGTCGTGCCGAGACCCTTTGCCCGCAAGGCCAATTGCAGACTCCAGACCGCCGGATAGATCGACCCGTAGAAGCTGGCCAGCCGCAGCGCCGACGGTTCGGCGGGCGGGCGGCCCAGTGAGCACACTACGATCAGCGCCGGCACCTGCCCGAGATGGTCGGCCAGGTGCTGCCCCGAGGCCAGATCGGCGAGCTGATCGGGCCGCGGAGTGCGGCCGGAGAGGTTGGCGGCGAACGCCTTGCGGTAGTACTCGCCGATCCGCGCCTTGAGTTCTGGGTCGCGGACCACCACGAACCGCCACGGCTGCCGGTTCGAGCCGCTGGGCGCGTGTACCGCGATATCCAGGCAGTCGCGAATGTCCTGCTCGTCCACCGGCCGGGTCAGGTCGAGGCGTTTGCGGACCGCGCGGGTGCCGGTCAGCAGGTCGGTGTTCATCGGTCCTCCGGTGTCGCCGCGGCGAATTCGAGGTCGATGCGGGCGGCCACGCCCCCGGCCTGCCGGATCTCACAGCGCACCACGGTGGCGTCGACCTCGGATTCGGTGCGTTCGGCAACGCACACGCTCGGCAGGTCCAGTTCCACGAACTGGTCGAAAGCGCTGGTCACACTGACCAATCGGCGCGGATCGGCGCCCAGGGTGGTGAGGGCGGTCTGGCGGCACGCCTCGATGAGCAGGTTGCCGGGCACGTGATCGAGCTGATGGTCGAACAGGATCGGGTGGGTGGTGTCGGCGATGACCGCGGCCCGGGCCCGGCCACCCGTGATCTCCGGGACGCCGATCACGACATTGCGGGGGTTCTCGCGGCCGACCAGCGCGGCCGCGGCGCGCGGTCCGGCCGAGGCCGGGGTCTCGAAGGGCCCGAGCCCCAAGTGTTTACGGTATCCGCCGCGGATCCCCGCCCACTGCCGCGGGCTGACCCAGGAGAACGAGCCGTCGACGGTTCCCATGGTGACCCCGGCACTGGAGATGTCGAGCACCAGATCCAGTCCCTCGAGCGCCGTGCCCCGCCGATGCGCGCGCAGCGCCCGCACCCGCAGTTCCAGGTCGGCGGGCGCGGACCCGATTTCCCAGGCGAGACTGTCGATTCCGGTGCCATTGAAGGTCCGCACCAGGAACGCGCTGTCGGTGGGCACGTCGTAGAACTCGTGGGTGACCGCGATCGAGGCTTGCCGCGCGGCCTCCATCACCGCGATCAGGTCGTGGTACTCGGCCAACACCCCGGCGTGGTCGCCGTAGTGGCCGTGCATGCGGGGCAGTTGCGCCCCCACCACGAAGCTGTCGTCGGACTCGGCGTCCAGGGAGGTGACGAAGACCTCCGCGACCGCATGCCGGTGCGCGAGGGCGCGCGGCACGGTGCGGACGTGGCTGGCGCGCACGCCCGTTCGCACGGGTGCGGCCGGTGGCACCGGCTGGGTGATTCTGAGGGGCTGTGTGGTGGTCACGGTCTTGCCTCCAGCCATTCGGTCGCGCCCACGGGCCGCAGCGTCTGTGCTCCGGATCCGGTGCGCATGGGTAGAACGTAGGAACCCAGCACGATCAGCGACCACGGATCGAGCGGGCGGCCCGCGGACCAGGCCGCCTCGAGCAGCGCGGCGTGGGCGGCGTCGGGTGCGGCGGTGGAGGTGCTGTGATCCAGCGCTTCCGTTGCCGCCGCACCCAATTCGGCGCACAGCCGGGCGACGGCGTCGGCGCGCTCGAAGCTGCGGGCGGGGGTTTCGGCATAGAGCTCGCGGCCCAGTGCGGCGGCATGCTCGCGGCGGTCGTCACCCGCGAGGGCGCGGGCGAAAACCTCGGCGCGAGTGGGCTCGTCGAAGTAGATGGCGAGTTCGCGCAGCACATCGGCCGGGTCGTCGGGCGAGTGCACGAGGTTGAGCAGATAGTTGTGACGGCCCAGCAGGTAGCGCAGGTCGCCGGGCTGCCGCTTGCGCGGGTCGGTCGCGCCCTTGGCTTCGGCCAGCCGCACCGGCGTCGGCAGCAGCGCCGCGGGGCCGCGCACGACCAGCACCAGTACGTCCGAGATGCCGACCAGCAGGTCCGCGAGGCGTCGGCGTTCGGGGGAGGCGATATTCCAGGCGAAGTACCACAGTGCGCGCGCCACATGCCGATCCACGACGACGCGGCGGGCATCGACGACCTGGAAGTCGTTCTCTGCCAGCCAGGTCAGGGTCGGTTCGACCGCGCGCGCGACGATGGCGTCGGGTTTGAGCAGCAGCAGGGAGTGTTCGTAGGCGAAGTTCTCGGGGTCGATGCCGAGCCGGGTCGCCTGATCGACGGTCTCGAGCACGTAGGTGTCGGCGAGGTACGCGTCGACCTTGGCCTTGGACGGGGTCAGCTCGTCGAGCAGGCCGCGCAGGGTGTCATCGGTCACGGCCGTGCCCCCGTTCCGCCGATGGCGGTGCGCGCCAGCATTTCCTCGATGGAGGGCAGTGGTGCGCCCAGGTAGCCCGATTCCAGGCAGTGGTCCAGCAGCAGGCGCAGGTAGTCCTTGCCGGTGCGGGGTGGCAGGCGGTCCAGCAGGCGGTCGGCGGTGCTGGTGTCGAAGCTCAGGCGACGCTGGAAGTAGCTGGTGTAGAGGACGCCGATGCGTTCGTAGTACTCGCGCTCGATCGCATCCAGATCGCTTGTGCGGAAGGAGGATTCCGGCACGAACGTAGCGACCTCGAAGGACGGGTACTCGGCCAGCACGTCGGAGACCTCGCGCAGCGACAGCGTGTCGCGGCCGACCGCGTGCAGGGTGGATCCGGCCACCTTGTCGAAATCCGTGACCGCAGCGGCGATCACGTCGGCCACGTGATCGACCGGTGCCAGCGCGAGGGTCGCGTCGTAGCGGCCGGGCAGGGTGCGCAGCTTGCCCTCCACCATGAGTTTCACGACGGTGTAGAGGTTCTTGTATTCGCGGATCGCGCCGTCGGTCAGTGCGCCGGTGACGATGCCGGGACGCACGATCGCCCACCGCAGGCCTCGCTCTCCGGCCGCGTGAACGAGCTGTTCGGCGCGCAATTTGCTCTGCTCGTAGCCGTTTCCGAAGGATTGACCCGCGTCCAGCTCGTCCTCGCGGATGACGCCGTGCCGCAGGCCGCACACGTAGGCGGTGCTCACGTGCACCAGCGGCACATTCCAGGCCAGAGCCAGCTCGATCGCGTTTCGCGCTCCGGCCACATTGAGTTCGTCGTAGGTTTCCGGTGCCGCGTCGAAGGCGGTGGTGGCCGCGCAGTGCACGATCAGGCCGACCTGACCGGCAAGTCCGGCATCGGAGTCGATGCCGAATCCCGGCTGCCGGATGTCACCGGTCACCCGCAGGTCCGCCTCGTACGGGGTGCCGTCGTTGCGTCGGATCTCCGAATTGCTGTGCAGCACAGCCGCTACGGGCCTCCCGTTGGCGGTGAGCCGGGCGGCGACCTCCGCGCCCACCAGCCCGCTGGCCCCGGTCAACAGCACGGTGTCGCTCATGCGCTCACCTCCAGGGTCCGGGTGATCAGCTCGACGACCTGGCCGACGCGCAGTACGCCCAGGAGTTGTTCGGGCCGGTAGCGCGGCAGTTCGAAGGCGCGCTCGAGGACGACGGTCAGTTCCATCAGCCGCAGCGAGTCGTAGCCGAGGTCCTCGATGAGCCGCAGCTCGTCGGTGAGGGTGCCGGCCGGTCGCGGCGCCATGGCGGTGACGAGCTGCCGGATACGCTGCGCCACGGTGTCTTCGGTGGTCATGACTGCTCGCTCTCTCGCAGATGGGGCTGCTGGCCGCCGCTGGCCAGCAGATCGCGGGCCTCGTCCAGCGGCAGCGTGGCGTCGAGATAGCCCGCCAGCCGCAGCCAGTCGTAGCCGAGGGTGAGGGTGCGCTGCCACTGCTCCCGGGAATCGAAGGAGGCGGGGAACTCCGGGCCCGCATCCGCGGCCACCCGCCGCACCGCGGTGACGAGGGCATCGACGATAGAAAGATCGTCGAGCGCATCGCCACCGTTTCGCAGGGTCACCGAGAACCGCACGCGGCCAGCGGTTTCCAACGCGGCAAGCAACGCTTCCCGCTCCGTCGCCTGCCGCGGCACCAGCCGGGCGACGGTCCCGACCGCATCCACATCGGCGGGCAACGGGTGAATGCCGTACGCGCTCAAAAGCACTCGCACACTCATGGCGACCAGGCGATGCGCCGCGATATCCGCGACCTCCCCCTGCCCGTCCTTGATCGCCCCGACGAGATCCTCCCGGGCGTTCTCCAACACCACGTTCGACCACACCAGATTCAGCCCGGCCCCGATGAACCGCGCCGCGGGCAGCGCCGACAGCGTGGCGATCCCACCGTCCCGCGCCGCCCCGGTCACCCCGAGCGCGGGCACCGCCACCACCGGCACCGGCGTATACGCCTGCACCGCCTTACACATGGCCAACGCCGGTTCCAGCACCTCTCCCCCACGCCACTGCAACCCGACAAACCCCAACCGCACGAACTCAGCCAACTCGGCCCCGATATCAGTCGCGGCCCGCGCCAACACATCCCGCACCGACTGCCGGAACACCACCGACCGCCACGCCACCGCCCCCGCATCCGACAGCACGAAAACCTCACTGTCCGAACGCAACACATGCAACCGCCCGGCCAGCGGCCAGGTCGTGACCGCCGGACGGCGAGTGAAGATCAACGAGTGTGGATCATCAGCGACCCCATCCACCCCCAGGTCGGCTGCCAGCGCCAGCAACGCCTTCCACCGGGCATCGGGATCGGCCGTCGAATCCGCGGTCACCGCGCCCGGCACGCTCACCGCCGGAATCCGCACCGCCTGATCCGACCCGTGCGGGTCGCCGGTGGTGTCGCTGAGCGCACGGAAGCGGTCGATCAGATCGTCGGCTCCGACCCGATCCAATTGGTGGGGAAGCCATTTGGTCTCGAGGTAGGTCTCACCGCGCGAGGCGAGCCAGCCCTTCATCCCCTGGACGAGGCCATCCTCTGCCCAAGCCATCGCTTCGTGGTCAGCGCCGAAGGCGCGTAGTGCGACCGCGTAGCGCAGCGCATGGCGGGCACGCCCGGTCCACCACTGCGCAACCTGGTTCGCGAAGGCGTCAGCGGCCAGCACGCCGCGCAACTCGTCGAGATCCACATCCCCAGTGCGGATCACGCTCGCATGCAGGAAGCGCTGGCAGCGGTTGAGGACATCCTCATCGGGCGCGGAAACGGCCTGTTCGAGCTGCCGCCGCACCTGCGCGACCGATCGGGTGCGCACCTCCACGCGTCGTCCGTCGACGAACAGCACGGTGGGCAGCGTGGGCAGTTCATCCGCTCCGGGAGCCACCACGAGAAAGTCGATATCGGAACCCGCATTGCCGAAACCTTCGGCCAGCGAGCCCTCGAAGAGCACCGCGGCTTCTGCCGGAACCGACACCGCCCCCAGTGCGGCGTCCAGCAATTGCCGCACCCGATCCAGCGGCATCGCCTCAACTCCAGCCGGACTCGCCTCGGCTCCTGCCGGACTCACCTCGGCGGTGGACGGCTTTGTCACGGTGTCGGCGACTTCGTGCAGTACCGCCCCCGCCAAGGCCCCGTCACGCAGGAGCTGCCACATGTGGCGGCGGCGGGGTTTGCCGCTGGAGGTGCGTCGGATCAGGCCGCGGGGTCCGGTGACGATGTGGACCGACTGGGCCGGTCCGAGGTGTCCGCGGATGATCGCTCGCGCCTCGGTCATCCAGTCGCCGGGGGCGGTTTCGGCGAAGAGGGCGACGCCCTGGACGCCCGCTTCCACGATGCCGACGGCGGCGAGTTTGCCCTTGGTGAGGCCGGTTTCCTGGGCTACCCGGGATTCGATGTCCTCCATGAAGACCGAGCGGCCGCGCACCTTGATGCTGGTGCCCATCCGGCCGAGCACGAAAACCTCACCGCGGTAGAGGAATCCGGCGTCGCCGGTGTACAGGGTGCCGTTCTCCAGGCGGGTCGAGGAGCCAGTCGTGGGGTTGCCGGAGTAGCCGAGGGCCACCGAATCGCCGGTGACGACCATTTCGCCCAGGACGCCGTCGGGCAGCAGGCGGCCCTCGTCGTCGATGACGGTGACGGTGGATTCGGGGGTGGAGAAGCCCAACCCGGTGATCCAGCCCGCACCTTCGACCCGGTGGGTGTCGTCGAGGATGGCTTCCTCGAGCACCGGAACGGGTTCCCCGAAGCGCAGTTTCGGGTTGTCCAGCCGCAGCGCCGTGATCGGCCGCCGGGTGGGCGAGGAGGTCACCATCAGCGTCGCCTCGGCCAGGCCGTAGGCAAGGGTGAACGACCCCATCGAGAAGCCTTGCGGCCCGGTCAGTTCCGCGAAGGACTGCAGATCCGCCACCTCGACCGGCTCGGAGCCGATGGCCAGGGTCCGCCAGCCGGACAGATCCAGGTCGGCGATGTCCTCCGGCCGCACCCGGTGCGCCACATACCCGAGCGCGAACGACGGCGACGGCGAGTGCTGGGCGTGGGTCATGGCCCGCAACCAGCGGATCGGGTCGCGCACGAACTGATCGGGGCGCATGAGATACAGCTCGGCCTGATTGGTGACGCCATTGAGGAACGCGCCCACCAGACCCATATCGTGGTAGAGCGGCAGCCACGACACCATGGTCTCGCCCGGCTGCCAATCGATGAGCGTGGAGATCATCCGGATGTTGTTGGCCAGGTTGTGCCAGCTCACCTGCACGCCGCGCGGTGCACCGGAGGATCCCGAGGTGAATTGCAGCAGCGCCACTTCCGCGGCCTCGGCGAATTCGCGATAGACGGGTGCGGCGGGCAGGGTAGCGGCGTTCACGACCAGCGGCTCGTCGGTCCGCCCGGCCGCCACCGCCGCCGCGCGCACGAACGTCTCGAATTCCGGGGAGGTCACCACCAGCTTGGGCGCGGCCTGCTCGAGAATGCCCGCAATGTGCGCCACGATCTGCTCGAGATCACCGAACATGGGCGGCGCGACCGGCGTGAACACCCCGCCGCACGCCCACACCGCATAGAACGCCGCGAAACATGGGAACCCGGTCGGCATGATCACGCACGCCCCGTCCCCGCTGCTCAGCCCACCCGCCCGCAACAGCGCGCTGATCGACCAAACCTGCTCGGCCAGTTCGCGATAACTGCGGTACTCCCACCCATCGGCCTCGTCGGCCAAATGGATGCCGGTATCCGCGGACGGCACCAACAGCCAATGCCGAACGGCCGCTTCATCGTTCACAGGTGCGTTCACTGTTCTCCTCCGGGCGACACGCCCTGGTCGTTCTCGGGCGGCACGCTTCGGTCGCCGGGCAGCAAGCTCTGGTCGTCATCCGGCAGCACCGTGACGGTGCCGGCGGCGCCGTCGACGCGCAGGCGCATGCCGGTGCGCAGGCGGCGGGTGAGGTCGGGGATCTGCACCACGGTCGGCACGCCGAGTTCGCGCGCCACGATGGCGACATGGGTGAGCGGGCTGCCCCGCTCGATCACCAGGGCCGATGCCGACGGCAGGGCCGCCACCCAGCCCGGGTCGGTGCGGTAGGCGATGAGGATGCCGCCGGCGACATCGCGGGGCTCGTCCACGATCACTGCCGCGCCCTCGACAATGCCTGCGGCGGAAGGTGTTCCGGTCAGGACGGTGCCGGGTGCGGCCGCATCGGTCGCGGTGATGGGTACCCAGCCCTGGGCGGCCAGTTCGGCATTGCCCAATCGCGGACCGACAGTCGCGAACCGTGCCGGGGCGACCAGCGTGGAGTCCTTGGCGCGCAAGGACTTCCGACCGGCCACCACCTCGCGAAGCACGCCGGTGTCGGCGCCCTCGTAGCAGCCGCGCAGTTCCTCGACGGTCAACTGGAACACGTCGTCGAACTCGTCGAGCACCCCGCGTGCCACCAGATCCCGGCCCATCACCCGGATCATGCGCTTGACCATGCCGAAGGCCCGGGTACGGCAGAAGCGCAGCCGTTCCCGGTGCGCGGCACAGCGATTCACCTTGGCGCGCAATCGTTCGTACACGCGTCGCCGCAGCCCGTGCCCGAGATGTTCATCGAGGTAGGCGTCAGCCTCGCCGCCCCGATCCGCGGTGACGGTGTCACCGACCCGACCGACCGCGCTGCGCAGCATGACGAACAGGTTGGCCGGGTTCTCCCGCAGGTCCGGGGTCTCCAGCTTCAGTTCGTCGAGGCTGCGGTAGCCGTAGCGGTCGAGATAGTCGTCCACGGCCGCCAGGAATTCGGTGCGTCCCGCATCGCGCAGCGCGTCGTGGATCTTCTCCGGCGCGGTCGAATTCACGAGTTCGTTCAATTCCGGATCGGCGCGCACGAGTCGCGCCAGCTCGGTCATGGCGCGCGCAGGTTCCGCGGATTCCACGTCCGCGCCCGGCCCGACCACGGCGTAGAGGAACCATTCCGGCGCCTTGGGCAGGAACAGCTTGGTGAGCAGGAACATCAGGCCGGTGGTGGTCAGCAGGATGGCGTCGAGCACCATCAGCGGACCCCAGCGCTCCACCAGGTCGCGGTCCACGGTCCGGTAGTTGCGGTAGGCCTGCTCGCCGGTGAGGGTGCGGTAGTCGAGGGTGTCGTATTCGTCGTAGACGCGATAGAACTCCGCGCTGAAGCGCTCCATCATGTCGTCGATGCCCAGCAGCCGTCGCACATAGACCGCGGTGGTCAAAGCCCGGGAACGCAGCCGTGCCACCGGACTGTCGAATTCGAAGGGCCGCAGGGTTTTCGCGATCTCATCCGGCAGCGGTTCGGCCACCCCGAGCGCGGCCTCGAGCACCCGCCGATTGAGCGGGTAGCCGGGCGCGATGCCGACCATGCGATACCAGTGCAGCAGGTTGTAGTAGACGCGACCGTGGAAGGCGCCCAACAGCACCGGCGTCCACGCGTCGGTTTGCCGCAGCTGGTGCGGCGGGACCCGCAGGGAGGCGGCATAGCCGCGGTACACGCGGCCGTAGATGTCGGCGGCGGTGGTGAAGGTGAGCGGGGAGGTGATGCCGCTGAAGCTCTCGATGATGTTCGAGTTGTCCCAGATCCGCTGCTCGTCCGCGCCGACCTGTTCGCCCGCGCCACGCAGTTCGACCGAGCGGGCGGGCGCGGCCGCGGTGGCGGTGATCGGGCGGGTCTGTAGCAGCCACACGCCCGTGTCGTCGATGGCCCATTCGATGTCCTGCGGTGCGCCGCTCGCGCTTTCGATCGTGCGCGCCAGCTCCGCGAGCTCGGCGACCTCGGCGTCCGTCAGCACCCGGGCCGTGCGCAGGGCGTCGTCCACGGGGACCGTCTCACAGCCTTGATCATCCCCCGCGTCGACGCGAATATCCTTGTCCCCCACGGTGATATCCAGCAGCGCGCCCGTGTGCTTGTCCAGGATCAGCGAGTCGGCGTCGACCGCGCCGGACACCAGCCCCTCCCCCAGCCCGTAGACGGCGCTGATCACCAGCTCGTCCTCCGCGCCGGTCATCGGATTGCGTGTGAACACCACGCCACTTGATCGCGCGACGATCAATCGCTGCAACACCACCGCCGGTGCGAAGCTGCGAGAAATCCCGTGCGCGAACGCGTATCGCACCGCTCGCTCGGAGTATGCCGAGGTCCAGCAGTCGCGCACCCGTTGCGTGGCCGCATCCGCACCATGCACATTGAGGTGCGAGTCGAACTGTCCGGCGAAGGAGTGTTCCGCGCCGTCCTCGGCCGACATGGACGACCGCACCGCGATCGCGTCCGGCCCCAACCGTTCCCACGCCTGCGCGATCTCCGCCTGTGCGGTCTCCGGCACCGGGGCGGCCGCCACTGCGGCGCGCAACCGCTCGGCCGCCGTCACCGCCGCCTCCACGTCGCTCAGCGCGGCGAACTCCACGAGCGACGCCGTCAGACCCGCCGCGGCCGCGAACTCCTCGAAGACCCCCGTCCCCAGCACCACCCACTCCGGTACCCGAACCCCCGACTCCCCCAGCGCGTGCAACCCCCGAGCTTTCCCGCCTCCGTACGCGGCGACATCTGCCGAATCCGACCAAGGGCCGAGCAACTGCACAACCTCTCCCATCCCCCTGAGGCCAGTCACATCCCAGCGGACGCCGGAGCAAGATCAGGGGTGTTACTTTGGATAACCCACGTTTCAAACACGCACCAGCCCAAGCTTCTTGGGTCTGCCCTACCCCGGCCCGGTCGTAGAGTATCTGCGAGGCGAAACACGCACCGTGCTATTCACATTTCGAATGGCGCACGGCATGACATGGGGAAATCCCTTGCGGCCCGGACTACTCGGGCGGCGGCTCCCAGCCCAGCACCGAATCCAGGGCGCGCAGCATCGCCGAGGACGGCGAGAGCCGGATCACGCTGTCGCGCACCATCGTTGCCGGAGCCCACGACCATTGCGCCACCGCGCCGATCAATCGTGAGCGCCGCACGATGGCGGCGGTGCGTGGCCGCCGCAGCCGATCGTAGGCCGTCAACGCCGCTGGCACCGGTGTCGCATCGAGCACGGCAGCCAGCGTGACCGCATCCTCGAGCGCTTGATTCGCGCCCTGCCCGAGGTTCGGGGTCATGGCGTGTGCGGCATCGCCGAGCAGCGCCACCCGACCGCGGGCGAAGGAGTCCAACCTCGGCAGGTCGTAGATGTCGTGGTGCAGGACGGTCGCGGGGTCGACCCGGTTCAAGACCTGCGGGATCGGTGCGGGCCAGTTCCCGAATCGGCGCTGAACCTCCGCGAACTCGCCGTCGGGATGCCGCTGCCCGGCCTTCGCGTCGGCCACGGCGAACAGGTACGCGCAGCCGTCCGGGAGCGGGACGACGCCGAAACGCTCACCGCGGCCCCATATTTCGCCGCCGTCCGGCGCGAAATCCAGCGGCCCGGTGATCATCCGCCAGGCGGTGTATCCGGCGTACCGAGGGGCTGTGGCGTCCGGCCACAGCAGGTCTCGGATCGTGCTGCGGATGCCGTCCGCGCCGATCACCAGATCGGCCTCCGAGACACCTGCGGTATGGGTGACCTTCACCCCCTCCCCCAGATCCTCGACCCCGGTCACCGCGACGCCCGGACGCAGCACCTGCACCGGGAGCGCCTGCGCCAGAATCGAGAACAGGTCGGCCCGCCGGATCGCGACCAGCGGCCCGTGACGTCGCGCCAACTCCGCGGTATCGGTTCTCGACAGCCAGCGCCCACGCCGATCGCGAATGCCGCCCTCGGCCTCCACCAGCCCGGCCGCGCGCACCGCCGCACCCGAACCCAGCGTATCCAATGCTCGAATACCGTTGGCCCACAGTGAGATACCGGAGCCGGCCTCGCCGACTTCGGCCGCCCGTTCGAGCACTTCCACCTGCCATCCGCGGCGATACAACGCAATGGCGGCCGCCAGCCCGCCGATACCACCGCCGACCACGATCGCTTTCCCTGGAACGTCCACGATGACCTCCACTACAGCTGTAGTACTGTTCGACTACAGTTGTAGTCCCACCCGCCGAGGAACGGAAGACATGGTGACCGAGACCGCAGACCGCCGCACCCGACTGGCCGACGCCGCCATCGACACCCTCGCCGGAGCCGGCCTGCGCGGACTGACCCACCGGGCCGTCGACCAGGCCGCGGGCCTGCCGGAGGGATCCTGCTCCAATCACTTCCGAACCCGCGAAGCCCTGCTCGCGGCCGCCGTCGAGCGCCTCGCCGAACGCGATGCCCTGGAATTGACGCTGGCCCTGCCCGAGTCCGCCGACCCCGACGAGCTGGCCCGCCTACTCACCGATGTAGTGATCACGCAGACCACCGTCAACCGTGCCGCACTGCTCGCCCGCTACGAACTCTCACTGGAGTCGACCCGCCGCCCGGCCCTACGGAAGGCGCTGCGCCAGAGCGGACTTCGATTCCGCGTCAGGGCCGCCGAGCTGCTGGCCGGCCTGGGCGTCGACAAACCCGAACTGTGCGCCGACGCCTTCGTCGCCTGCCTGGACGGTCTCATGTTCGACCGCGTGGCGGGTGCCGGTGAACCCGACACCCGCCAGATCCAGCGAACCCTGCGAATCCTGTTGGGCGGCTATCTGTCCTGATCGGCGGCAGGCAGCAGATGCCGTTCGAAGCGCCGATATCAGTCGCGGGGACGGACCTCGAGCAGCCCTTGCGCGAGGGCCGCGGTGACGGCGGCGGTCCTATCGGTGACATCGAGCTTGCCGAACGCGCGTTGTAGATGTGTCTTCACCGTCGCCTCGCTGATGTGCAGGAGCTGGCCGATCTCGGTGTTGGTCAGTCCCTGCGCGACCTGCCCGAGCACCTCGGCTTCCCGCGCCGACAGCTGCACCTGCGGGTCGCGGCGGCGACGATGCAGCCGGGCGCTCACGGAGGGCGCGAGGACGGTCTCACCCCGGGCGGCGGCGCGGACAGCGGCGGCGAGTTCGGTGCGGGAGCTGTCCTTGAGCAGGTAGCCGCAGGCCCCGGCCTCGACGGCGCGCAGGATGTCGGTGTCGGTCTCGTAGGTGGTGACCACGACGACCCGGGTGCCGGGGCAGACGGCCAGGATGCGTTCGGTGGCGGTCGCGCCGTCCACGTCGGGCATGCGCAGGTCCATCAGCACCACGTCGGGTCGCAGCGCGGTGGCGACCGTGACGGCTTCGGCGCCGCCCGCCGCTTCGGCGAGCACGGTGAGATCCGGTTCGCGCGAGAGCATTCCGCGCATGCCCTCCCGCACCACGGGATGGTCGTCGACGAGCAGGACGGTGATCATGCGGGCACCTCGATCTCCACCCGGGTGCCCGTGCCGGGGCCGGTCGTCACGGCGACCGTCGCACCGATCTCACGGGCGCGGCTGCGCAGTCCGGCCAGGCCGAAGCCGTCGACGCCGTCCGCGTCGAAGCCGATCCCGTTGTCCGCCACCGAGAGCCGGACACCGTCGGGTGTTCGGGTGAGGTCGACGCGCACGCTGTCGGCGCGGGAATGCCTGCGCACATTCGCCAATGTCTCCTGCGCGGCCCGCAGCAGGACGACCTCGGTTCCAGTA
Source organism: Nocardia heshunensis (assembly GCF_054782115.1). NCBI lineage: Bacteria > Bacillati > Actinomycetota > Actinomycetes > Mycobacteriales > Nocardiaceae > Nocardia > Nocardia heshunensis. The sequence goes on from NZ_BAAGTC010000005.1 coordinate 183,270, forward strand.
TCCAACGGTGGCACAGTCGAATCCACGTGCACGGCCACGTCGATGCCGGTCTCGTCGGTGAGGCGGCGGCAGCGGCGGCGCACCGAATCGGCCAGTGAGCCGCCGCTCAGGTCCGGCGGGGTCAGGGTCTCCACCATGGTGCGGGCCTCGATGAGGTTCTCGCGCGCGGTGGCCTCGATCAGCGCGAGGTGGCGGCGAGCGGCGGCAGGGTCGGCGTCGAATTCGGAGTCGACCGCCTGCGCCAGACCGGCAATGCCCGCGAATCCCTGGGTCAGCGTGTCGTGGATTTCCCGGGCCAGCCGCGTGCGTTCGGCCGCCGATCCCGCCTCCCGCGACAGCCGTTCGACATCGGCACGACTGCGTTCCAATTCCTCCAGAAGGACGGCCAGCTGTTCACCCCGGTCGATGGCGAGGGTGATGGTCGACCCGATCGCCGGGTTGAACACGAGCGCAACCAGCGACATAACCACTCCGAGAGCCACATCCGTGTGCGTCACCAGCGCAGCGAGCAGCGGCGCGAAGCTGACCGGAGCGGCGACCAGGATCGCCGCCCGCACCGGTAGCGACATGTAGATGAGCGCGTACACGACCAGGATCGCCGTGACGGCCGACTGCGACCACCAGATGGCCGCCAGGAAGAACACCAGCGCACCGGTCACGAAGGTCACCGATGTCCGGTTCACCGAGCGGCGGAAGAACGCGTCCGGATTGCTCAGTCGCGGCGCCAATTGCGCACACCACAGCAGCAGACAGCCCAGTGCCGCCGAGGCCGCCCACACATCGGCGCGATCCTGGCGGCGCATCACGATCACCAGCACCTCGGTCGCGACGCAGCCGCCGATCACATAGGCGCACCAGATCCGGTACCAGAAGACCCACCGTTCGGGCGCGGAGGCAGGCGACAGCATGCTCCGACGATAGCCCCCGAGCGCGGTCACGCTGTCCCCCGAACGGTTGACGCGACCCCCCGCCCACCGTGCCTACGCTGCAACAAAAGGCCACGCGAACAAGGGGATTCGCCATGACGACCACTTCGGTCACACCCGATTCGACCCTCTATCCGCCCCGCTGGCAGCCCGCGCCGCTGCGCTGGCACCGCACGCGGGTGTCGTGGTGGCAGTCCTGGAAGCTCGCGGCCGGGGTGATACCGCGCATGCGGGACAGCACCATCGCCGAGTACTACGGCACGCTGCTCCCCGGCCAGGACGACATCATGGTGGCACGAATGCCCTTGCTGCGCTTCGTGCTCGTGCGCAGCCCGGAGCTGGCGCGGCACGTGCTGGTCACCAATCAGGACAACTATCCCAAGAGCGCGGAGTACGAGATGCTGGCCGTAGCATTCGGGCGGGGGCTGGTCACCGAGCTCGACGAGCAACGCTGGCAACGGAATCGACGCCTGGTCGCGCCGGTGTTCAGCAAGCGCAATATCGCCACGCTCGCGGGTCCGATCACCGACGCGGCCCGCGACTGCGCGCAGCGGCTGGCCGCGCTCGGCGCCGACGGCACACCCGTGGATGTGAGCGCGGAAATGAACCGGCTCACGCTGGATGTGGTGGCCCGCACCATGTTCGGGGTCGATCTGAGCGGGCCGATGGCAGAGGTGACATTGTCGCGGATGCTGCGCTTCTTCGGCGTCGGCTTCGTCAGCGGAACCTCCCGCCCGCTGCGCACGATCGCCGACCTCACCCACCGCCGCGGTCTGCCACCCGCTGTTCTACGTGCGACCAGCTGGATCCTCGCACCCCGCATGATGACCGACCTGCGGCACGTGGAGGACATCGTCGACCGTCTCATCGCCGACCACCGCAACGGTGTGATCACCCGAGGCGACAATCTGCTCGCCCTGCTCATGGAGGCCCGCGACCCAGAAACCGGCCACCGCTACACCGACGCCGAAATCCACGACGAGCTGATGACATTCCTCGGCGCAGGCATGGAAACCACCGCCACCACCCTGGCCTGGACCTGGAAACTCCTCGCCGAACACCACGAAGTCCGCGACCGCCTCCACACCGAACTCGACGAGGTCCTCGCCGGCCGCACCCCCACCCCCGCCGACCTCGACCACCTCCCCTGGACGAAAGCCATTGTCGCCGAAACCATGCGCCTCTACCCACCCATCGCCGGCCTCGCCCGCGTAGCGAAATCCTCCGACCTCCTCGGCGACTACCCCATCCCCGCCGGCACCACCGTCTCCATCAGCCTCCACGCCCTCCACCACCACCCCGAAATCTGGCCCGACCCCACCGCCTTCAACCCCACCCGCTTCCTCCCCAACACCCTCACCCCCACCCAACGCCACTCCGCCCTCCCCTTCGGCGCCGGCAAACGCATGTGCGTAGCCCACACCTTCGCCAACACCGAAGCCACCCTCGCCCTGGCCACCCTCGCCCAATCCCTGACCCTCACCCTCGCCACCAAAACCCCCATCCACCCCCAGTTCTCCTTCACCGGCGGCCCCAAAGGCCCCCTCCCCATGCACATAACGCCCAGAACCCCCACCCGAGCGCACTGATCAGTTGTTGGCGCGTTGGATGGAGCGGCGGACCAGGGTGCGGAGGCCGGGGAGTTGGATGGCGCGGAGGGCTAGTTCGGCGGCCCAGACGTGGGTGCGGGTGGGTGGGGCGAAGCGGCTGATTCCTTTGCGGGCCAGGGCTTGTCGTTTGGCTACTTCGGGGCGCAGGGATGTTTCCCAGGTGGCGAGGGCGGCGGGGAGGTCGGCGTCGTGTGCCGCCAGTGTGGTGCCGAGGCGGTCGGCGCCGTCCAGGGCGAGAGCGGCGCCGTAGCCGGCGAATACCGTGACGCACCAGGCTGCGTCGCCGAGGAGGACGACTCGGTCGCGACTCCAGCGGTCCATCACGATCTGGCCGACCGAGTCGAAATAAGCGGTGGCGGGGTCGAGTTGACGGAGGGCTTCGGCGACGCCGCCGTCTAGGTCGCCGAAGGCTCGGGTGAGGGCGGATTCGGCGCCGAGGCTCAGTTCCGCGGCCGGGTCGGGGCAGCGGTAGGTGAAGAACGCCGAGGAGCGTTGTGGACCGAGGTTCATGACCGCTGCGGTGCGGCCGGGGGCGATGTGGGTGGCGCCGATGCCTTCGGGGATCTGTTCGGGAACAGTGTGCAGCGGGAATGCGCCGACCATGTGGCCCAGGTCCACGAAATATTCGGGCTCGGGGCCGAAGACGAGTTCGCGAACTCGGGAGTGCACACCGTCGGCGCCGACGAGAAGTTCGGCGTGCAAACGGGTGCCGTCGCCGAGGGTGACTTCGACTCGCCCGGGGGTCTGGACGATCGCCTGCGGCGTGGTCCCGAAACGGATATCGGCGAAGTCGGCGACGGCGTCGTACAGCACCGACTCCAAGTCGCCACGGAACAAGGTCAGCGCCCTTTTCCCCACCGCAGCCTCGGTGACATCGGATGGGAGCCTGAACTTTTCGCGGCCATCCGCGTGCACGAGTACCGACGTGAAGAACCCGATATCACGCTTGGAGAGCTCCGGGATCAGCCCGAGCCGCTCGGCGGCGGCATATCCGGGTCCGTGCAGGTTCAGCAGGTAACCGCTACTGCGTCGACTCGGCGCGCGTTCGAGTACGACCACGTCCCAGCCTTGCTGATGCAGTCGCAACGCGGCAGCCAGACCGGCGATCCCGGCACCGACGATCAGTGCCCTCCGGCCCGATGCCTCGGAATTCTGATGTGCAGCGCTCTCGAAAGCTTCCATTGCGACTCCTGGATCGATGTGTTGTCGGCGAAGGCCATCCACGAACCATCACCACATCGTCAACTAGTAGTTGACTCGAAGCCATTCGTCAACTGCAAGTTGACGCAGGGTCGGCTATTCCGCGTCCGTTAACGTTTCCTGCCCCTGCGCGGATTCACCTCTCGATCTTGTTGTTTCGACGTTCGATGGGAAACCCGCAGTGAGAGTGGTTGTTTCAACGTTTGCCGCAGTACTGGCCGGCACCGTGGTCCTGCTGACCGCCGGGTGCAACGACCAAGGAAACGGGGCGCAGCCGGTTTCACCGGGGCCGACCTCGGTTCCGATTGCGAGCAACGCGCCCGCCCCGAGCGTTGCGCCGACTCCCAGCAGCGCACCGACCCCCAGCACCACTCCCGCGCAACCGATTTCCGGCGGCGGATCGGATTCCGGCGGCGATACGACCGTGCCTCCGACACCGACCGTCGCACCGATCTCGGAATGCGCGAACGGCCAGATTCGAGTCCGCGCCGAAGACATGCCGCCCACGACCTTGAACTACACCGGCACCCGACTGATCTTCGAACTGACCGGCGACACCCCGTGCTGGCTGAACGGCTACCCCGGCGTCGACATGTGGGCCCCCGGCGACAAGTGGGTGCACGCCTACCGCCTCGACGCCAGCGCCGCCTACAGCACCAACCCCGACCACAGCCTGCCCGGCCCGCAGCAGATCACCATCAAACCCGGCCAGCCCGCCCACGCCATCGTCGAAAACCTCATCAACGACAACGGCCACCCCTGCGCCGTCTCCCACACCCTCAAAGTCACCCCACCCGATATGACCGCCATGCAAGAGGTGGAAACCGGTGTGATGCACCCCTGCTCGGTCAACGTCCACGCCATCACCCAGTAGACAGCCGGTCGATCCGGCAGACACGAACCTGTGAGTTCGAGCATCGACGTGCGAAAGGTACGGCCATGAACTAGTTTCAGTCGACTGCAGGGGGCAGTCATCTCGAACTCCGGGGGGAGCGAGCGTGCTCGAGCTCGATCAATTCAGCCATGGGTGGGTCACACCGACACTGGCGTACGCGATGTCGGTCATCGGATCGATGTTGGGGCTGCGGTGCGCCGCCCATGCGCGGACGTCCCCGAAACCGGACGCGTGGCTCGCCACGGGAGCAGTGGCGCTCGGCGGAGCAGGCATCTGGGTCATGCATTTCACCGCCATGCTCGGGTTCTCCATTCACGGCGCCACTATTCGATATGACGGCGTGGTGACACTGCTCAGCGCGGCGATGTCGATTGTGGTGGTGTGGATCGGGTTGTCGATCGCCGTGCGCGGCACACGCAAGGCGGTCGCCCTCCCACTCGGCGGGCTGGTGACAGGGACAGGCGTAGCCGTCATGCACTACCTGGGCATGTACGCGATGCACGCCACCGCGCACATCGAATACCGATTCCCTTTGGTAGCACTGTCTTTCGTCATCGCGGTGGTGGCGGCGACGGCAGCACTGTGGTTCGCCGTCACAGTTCGCGGCCTGCGCGCAAGCTTCGGCGCCGCGCTCGTCATGGGGCTGGCGGTGTGCGGGATGCACTACACCGGAATATCGGCGATGCAGGCCCACATGTCCGAAGACATGTCGCCGCCGGAAGGCTCACAGGCAGTGCAGTTGGTAACGCCGCTGTTCGTCACGGTCATCGTGGTCACCATGACACTGATGCTGGTCGTGGGTCTGGCCGAAGTCGATGAGCGCAGCAAGTCAGAAGGGTGAGCCGACCAGACCAAGGCCGCGAGTTCCAATGGGCCGCTTGGGATTTCATCACGTCCAAGGTGCATTGTTGCGGTGGGGCGAGAACCCCGCACATCACGGAAGCAGGTCCGGCGGCGATGGTCGCGCGGGATGAAAACTCTGCGGCCAACGGCGGTGCGCAGGTGACGTTCGACGTCCGCAGAGGTGTTATGTCCAGGTGGACGGGGCTGTAGGACAGCACATTGACGTCGGAGCCATCCGAATGATTCATCTTTCAGATAGCGCGAGGCTGGGTAGGCTGCTCGACCCAGGCACGGTCGAGTTCAGACTCCAGCCGGCCAGCCGGGCACCGGTGGCAGCGCAGGAAGTGGCTGGTCCAATGTTTGGGGAGTAGTGGTCCGCAGCTCCGCAGGAACAGGGTTCTCCGGCGACGCCGAACACCGGTCGACGAATTGTTGATCGGCGCGTCCGACGGCATTGAAGCTCCAGCCGCCGAAGACATCCGTCGAGGGGTACCGCGCTGGCCCCGCACCCACTGACGTTTGTTGTGCGCCAGCGTTTGTCGGCACCCGCAACTCGATCCAGTCAGCTCGAGGAATCAAGCTCGCGGCACCGTCACTGGTCGTATAGCGGTCGCCCTTGGGGTAGCTGAGACCGTTGTCCCAGGAGCACACCGTGATGCGCCGAACATCGTTCTTCGGCTCGACGTCCATGACCCGCCAGTAATAGGTCCCGTACGCAGTCACCATCTGTTTCGGGCTGTCGTAGTAGAAGAGCGATGCAGGCATGGTGTTGTCCGGGGAACGAATAAGCGATGACAGTTTCGCTTCATACCCAGGATAGGCAGCACCGGTCCCCGCCTGCATCGAAATATCCCACGACTCGAAGAATGCTCGCGCGACAACAACTTCGGGCGAGGTCAGTGCGAAACCATCACTCGCCGACCACACATAGTTGTACCGAATTCCTTCAGGCAGTGAATATTTCGTTGCCCCACTGTCACCACGAGAGCAGCCGGGCAGCGCAAAAGCAACCAATGCGGCGATCACACCAAGAGCAAGAACAGCACCTCGACGCATTCTCGTTGCCTCACCAGTTCGATCGAGTTGGATTGGTAGCCTGCTGCCACAGATCGTCATACTTCGTGAGACCTTGACCGATCACCGCACTGTTCAGCAGGTCTCGCTTGAACCTGGGGTACAAGCCCACCGGATTCGACCCACCGATCGCATCGAACGACTTGACTCCGCCATCCGGCGTCAGGTACGGCTGCAGCGAGGGATCGGCAAGTACGCTCGCGCGCTCCGGGCTATCGGTCAGTCCTCGGAGGATGTTCCAGTACTGACTTGCCCCCGAGGTATGCGGATCGGCCGCCCCGCCATAACCACCCGGCAGTGCCATCTCGACCAACTGCCGCTGCAACTGCACCTTCCCCTCGGACCACCCGGCATCGAGCCCCTGCGTCAGCAACTTCGTGAACTTGGCACCGGGCAACTCTTCGATGCCCGCTTTCACCAGCGGCTTCAACGAGTCGAAGAAGGCCCCGGTACCTTCCTTGAACTTTGTCTTGTCGAAATCACCGCCGAGAGCGTCATCCATCCCGTACTGCGCGGCCCAGTCTATGCGGGAAGCGAACTCACCGAGCTCCAGCTCTTTTGCCCCACCCAGCCCGAACTCGTAGTCCAGTTGCCCTACCGCCGAATAGGCGGCCTTGTTGAAGTAGACAGCCGCATCATGATCGGTGTCGATTACCGCGAAGACATTCCGAGCCTGCCTGCTCGAAAGCGGATCGAATCCGCCGGTATTCAGGCCGCCGTCGAATCCGACCATGCTCGGAATGTAGTTTCCGATGGTGTGGCTCAGCGCCCTCGCGATTTCCGGGTTGGCCTCGCCGAGAGAACTTTTCGGGAAATCACCGAGCGGCCCCTGCGAGCCGCTCAGGCTGAAGAGCTTGCCCTTGTGGTCGCCGAGGTACTGCGCGAGGGCGTGCGCCGATTCGCCCGCCTGAACCTTCTGGAACTGGTTGGTGGACGCGGCATCCTGACCGGCTGCCTCGATGAAGGAGACGACACCCTTGTCGTGGCCGACGTAGTAGCGGTCGAGGAGATTGCCGATGTGGTCGGTCGGGTCGTAGTGATGTCCCGAATTGACTGTCACATCCATGTTTTGGCCCGTCAGGGCGTCGTGCACGGCGATGTGGTCACTCTTCGCGACATCGAGGATATTGCTCACGATGTCTCCGGCGGACCGGATCGTGATGGTGTTCGAGTCGAGGCTGGTGCCGTCCTGCCGTGTCGTCGTGAGCCGCGGATCCTTGGTGGCTCCGGCGATTTCGGATGCCTGTTTGATCAAACCCCGGTTCAGGTCCGAGCCTTGGGCCACGCCCTGGTCGCCATTGCCCAGCAAACGGGTCAGGGCCTCCATATCGGCCGAGCGTCCGAAATATGCTCCGCCCCAAGGGCCTTCGCGGACCAGTTTATCGGTGAGGAGGCTTTGAACGGAGGTCGGAAGGGCCGCCATTCCGCCGTGGGTTCCGTCGATCGGGGCACCGTCGACGGTGGCGGCGTGGACATTCGGGTCGGAGATGATGCGCAGTGCGTCGGCGATGCCGCCGGTCACCGCATCGCGTTGGCCGCCGGCGAGTTTCGAGCCGATGCCGGCGATGTCCTGGACACCCATATCCTTCATGCCGTCCATGAGCCCACCGAGATAACCGTATTGCGGGAGGGCGGCCGTCTTGCCACCGGCGAGGTCGGTGCGGTCCTCATCGGCCAGGTCGGTGGCCAGGCGCAGTCGAGCCAGCGCTTCGGGGCTCGCCGTCCCATCGCGCCAGTCCGCAAGATCCTTTCGTGCACGGTCGGGGGTCAATTCCGCAAATGGGGATTTGTCCAGATGAGCAGCGAGGATGGAGGCGACCGCCGACTCGGGTGCGAATGTTCGAAGATCGCCGATTGCTTTGCTCATCGCGGCGGCGAACTTGTCGTCGTCGGCGCCGAGGGTGGTGGCCAGACCTTGTAGACGCGCCGTCTCGTTGGCCGCTCGCTCGGCCTCCGCGGCATCGACGTGCTTGACGGTGAAGTCTTCGCCGACGGTGAATCCGTCTTTGTGCAGAAGACCGACGCCGGTCCGGATATCCGTGACTACGTGGTCCATGCTGTCGAAGGCTTGCCTGCAGGCATTCCCGAGCTGGTCGTACGCGCCGGCAAGGGTACGAACCTGGGTGCGTTCACGATCGGCTCGGTCGGTGGCCGCGTTCGCCGCCAGGCCCGACCAGTCCAGATTGTGGATGGTCCGATTCATACTCTCCGCGGTCGCATCGACCGCGGTCACGATCGTGCCGCAATCGGTGGCGATGTCGGCAAGCGCTTGCAGATTCCACCGCATGACCTGGGACAACGTGGGTGTCGGCATCGGCTACCGCACCGAGTTCAGGTCGCCGAGACCGTGCAGGGCTTCGGCCACCTCCACGTCGCTGTCGTGATATGTCTTGGCGGCGTTGAACAATAGGTTGGCCATCGCGTCGTAGCGGATATGCAGGACCTTCTTGGCCTGGGTACTCGCGTCGTCCGCTGTCGCCAGCGCGGCAGCGATGGCGGAACCGCTGACACCGTCGACCCCCCGAGCTGCTCCCAGGTGAGGTACTCGCTCGGTGTCGTTGATATCTTCTCCGGCTCGCCCCAATTGAGTTGCCGCGTCGACCAGCGATTGTGGCGTTACTTTCATCGTTCAGGCCCCCTTACCGGCCGAAATCCCACTCCCAGCTACCGCACAGGCACTATATCGGCTGGTGCGGAGGAATCGGCATTGCCACGGCCATCGCCCACAGACGGAACGAACGCAATACGATGCCCGGGCTCTGGAGATCGATGTGTTCTAGCGGGCAGCTTCCAGGAGCAGCTCGCCGAGTTCGACGGGCATGGTGATCATGCAGTCGTGCCCGGTCGGCAACTCCCGGACCCGTGCGGGAGAACCGTTGGGCTGGATCGCTGCGACCGGCCGTCTGGCGATGCCCTGCGGTTTCGCGCCGACGCAGTGAATGTGCGTGCGCGCCACGGCGTCTGCCGCCTGGTTGTCGAGGTGGACCGGTTGTTGCAGGCAGCGCACCGGATGATCCGACAGCATCGTGCGCATCCACGCGATGTCGGCCGGGTCGGTGACTCCGAACAGGCCCAACGGCGCCGGGAGTTCGGGTAGCGGCGGGATCCGCCAGCCGATGCCGGTGTCGGCGGCGGCGTCGATCAGCTGCTGGGTGAAGGGTTGGACATCGACGGCGGTCTCGCCGTCGCGCGGGACCATCGCGTCGAGATAGACCAAGTGCGTGATCCGTTGCGGAATCTCGTTGGCCACCGAAGAGATGACCAGGCCCGCATAGCTGTGTCCCACCAGGACGACGTCGGTGAGATCCTCGTCCTTGATCAGCTCGACGATGTCGGCGACGTGGGTGTCCAGGCCCACGTCGGGTCCGAGCAGATGTGCCTTGTCGCCGTAGCCGCTCAGCGAGGGCGCGTACACCCGATGCCCGGCCGCCTCCAGTAGTGGGACCACTCGATCCCAGCATCGGCCACTGTGCCAAGCGCCGTGGACCAGCAGAAATACAGACATGTTCACCCCTTGTCGATCTGTGCCGAGGCGCCCCAGCCGAGCCGGTTACTTTTGATGCCTCGGTACACTTCAGGAACCACTGCCAGTGTGGTGCGCTCGATCCGAATCGGGCAATACGGCACATTCGTGTGCCTCGGTTCCCCGGAGGTAACCATGAACGTCGAGCCCGGCGAGTTGCCGCAGAGCGCGGGCGACGCGTGCCGGACACGGGAAGTCCTCGACATCGTGGGCGACAAATGGTCGCTGCTGGTCGTACGCCACCTCAGCCAGGGATCTCGTCGCTTCACCGAACTCAAACGCGATATCGACGGCATCAGTCAGCGCATGCTCACCGTCACCCTGCGCACCCTGGAACGCGACGGCATCCTGACCCGCACCGTGCGCAGCGTCATGCCGCCCCACGTCAGCTACGCCCTCACCCCGATGGGCACGAGCCTGCGCACCGCGACATTGCCACTGCTGGAGTGGAGCATCGCGCACGTGCCCGACATCGACGCCGCCCGAGCACAATTCGATACCCGCACCGAACCCGGCACCTAGCCTCACGGCGGACGCCCGGATGAAGAACACGTCGTCGCGACCTACCGATCGATGTCAGCCGGGGCCGGGCGCTATGTCCGCGGGGCGTCGCCGCTGATGATGCGGTGGGTCGCCAGGGTGAGCATGTCGATCCGCTGGGAGATGTCCTCGGCCGGCGCGAGCGATCAGGCCTGTCGCGCGGCAGTGACGAGCGCACACAGCAGTCGCAGGTGGTCGGCATCGGCTTGACGGGGGAGCAGGAAGCGGCGGCGGAGGAAGGCGTAGGACAGCTCGTGGCGTGGGTCGACCAACGCCTGTTGTCCGCCTGCTCCGCTGTGGCCGAACGCGCCGGCACCGAGGACCGGGTAGATCTCCGACGACGCGTGGAATCCGACTGCCCATGACTTGGGCTGTTGCAGGACCAAGTCGAAGCCGTTGGACTGGATCTGGCCGAACGACGACGCGGTGGCCGGTTCGAGCAGTGGGTCGACGCCGTCGACCGGTGACACGAGCGCCGAGTACAGCTTGGCGAGGCTGCGGGCGGTGCCGATGCCCCCGAACGAGGCTGGTCCGCGGGAGCGGACGACCGCAAGGTTGGGCAGTTCCCACACCTCCCGGTTGCGCGGATGGTGGCGGTTGAAGGCGATGCCGCTGAGACTGTCCGGGGAGGCCGCGGTCGCGGCGAGTTCGCGCAGCCGTTCCGGGGTCGCGGTCATCGGTTGCGCGCTGAGGAACCGGTCGTCCTGGCTCGCGGGCAGGCCCAGGTGCAGGTCGAGCTTCAGCGGAGCCTGAAGTCGTGTGGCGAAGTGTTCCTGGGCGGTGCGGCCGGTGGCGCGGCGCACGAGTTCTGCACTCAGCGCGGCCATCACCAACGCGTGGTATCCAGTTGCCCTGCCTGGTCGCCAGAACGCGCGCTGCGCGCCTAGTCGTTCGGCCACGAGCTGGTCGTCGGCAAGTTCCTCCATCGTGAACCCGTGCGTGGCACCGACCAGACCGGCCTGGTGGGCGAGTAATTCGCGCACCAGGAGGTCCTGTTTGCCCTCGACCGCGAACCCAGGCCAGTAGTGGCTTACCTTCTGGTCCAGGTCCATCACGCCGTCCTGGACCAGCAGCGCCACCACCAGGTGGGTGACTCCCTTGCTCGCCGAATAGATCCCCATGATCGAGTCGGCGCTCGTATCCGGCCCGGCCCACAGGTCGACCACCTTTTCCCCGCGGTGATAGGCCGCCACTTGGACGTCGAGTTCGCTACCCTCCGCGGCCAGCAGTGCGGCGAACTGCTCGCGCACAGCCTCGAATCCCGGCGCGACCGCGCCTTGGATGCCGACCGTGTCCTCGGTTGGTTCTCTCATGGTGCCTCCTGCTGTCTCGGTGACGGCCGATCTGTCGAGCACGACCAAGCCTAACCGATTAGTGACCATTGGTCACTAATAGTGGCGGGGTGCTGGTGCCGGCGTTTGTCGCACATGGCGGCCCACGACGGTGCCGCGTCCTGGCTATCGTCTGATTCATGACCGACGAAGTGGCCGAGCGGCGACGTCCGGGCCGTCCCGCCCAAATCAGCCGGGACAAGATCGTCGAAGCGGTGTCGCTGGCCGACAACATCGACACGCTGACCATGCGCGAGCTCGCGGCTCGCCTCGGCGTCGGCCACAGCGCGCTCTACCGGTGGGTCAAGAACCGCGACGAGCTCTTCGATCTCCTCAGCGAGGTCGTCGTCGAGCGAATCCTGCTGCGGGCCGACGCCGGGGACCTGGAATGGCGAACCTGGCTCGCCCGGCTCGCGTGGGCGATGCATGACGAATTCCTTGCCCTGCCAGGCTATGCCACGCGCCTGTCCCGGCCACACGAGCACAACGCACACGCCCTCGACCGGCTCAAAGGTGGGGTCGGCGCCGTTCTTCGCCGGTCTGGCGTCACCGACGAGATGGCCGAGCACAGCTGGCAGATCTTCATGACCTGTATCGTCGGCTGGCTGGCGGCAACCGAGAATCCCCTTCACCTCGGCGCAGCTGTACCGAGATTCGACCTGTTCCTCGACACGCTATTGCGTGGCCTGCCCGCCCGTGAGCCCGGCACCGTACGACCGTGAACCGTGTTCGCGTGACGGTTGACCGGGTTGTCAGGTTTCGAAGCGCAGCTAGTCGCCGAGGAAGGCGTGCAGTGTGTCGAGAAGTTCGGTGACGCGTTGCGGCCCAATGGAATCGAGACGCCGACGCAGTTCCGGTCGAATACGCCCTGCGATCAGCTCGGCGATCCGAAGTCCTTCGTCGGTCGGGGTCACCGTCAAGCGCCGTGCATCGGACGCGGCGCTGGAGCGCTGTAGCAGGCCGGCGCGCACGAGGCGGGTGATGGTGCGGCTGGTCGCGCTCGGGTGAGTGCTCAGTTGCTGCGTCAGTTCCGCCGGTGAGATCGCTGCCTGGGAGGCGGCGCGCAGCACCATGAACTCGCTTACGTCCAGATCCGAGACCTCGGCAATGTGCTGGCGGGCGTCATCGACGATCAGCCGATTCACCCGATACAGCACCTCGAGGAAATCGAGCACCGGACCATCCGTCACCATGCGGAGTATGTTATCAGGTGTCAATAATTAACAAGTGCAAAGTATCGGAGTGATCATGCAACGATTCGATGTGCATGCGCATGCGGTCGTGTCGGGAATCGATGCCGCATCCCAGGCGGCAGCCCAGGCCCTGATGAAGGACGAAGGTTTCGCCGGCAGCGTCCCGGGTGCTGGTTGGAGTGTCGAGGGGGCGCTGCGCTTCATGGACGAGCAGGGCATCGGGTTGCAATTGCTGTCGATGCCGGGCGCACTGGATGCGGAACCGGCGAGGAGGTGGAACGAGTATGCCGCCGGTGTAGTGGCGGCGCATCGCGATCGGTTCGGGCTGCTGGCTGCACTACCGATGTCCGAGCCCGACCGTGCCGTCGCCGAGATCCGGTATGCGACCGAACATCTGCACGCCGACGGGTTCGCTCTCGCAACCAATTACGGCGGCGCGTATTTCGGCAACAACCGTTTCGACGCGGTATTCGCCGAACTCGACCGACATCGGCTGCCAGTGTTCGTGCACCCCGCGCTGCCACCGGGCTTCGACCGATTGGGGCTCGGCCGACCCGGCCCGCTGATCGAGTACCCCATGGACACTGCCCGCACCATCGTCGACGCCATCTTCGCCGGAGTGCTGCTGCGATACCCGAACCTCCGGTTCGTCCTCGCCCACGCCGGCGGCGTACTCCCGGCCCTGCAGAACCGCATCGCCCTGCTCGCAGGCGAGTCCTGGGTCGCCAACCCGCTGGAGCTGACCTCCGGGCAATTGACCGAACAACTCCGCAGCCTCTATCTGGACACCGCAATCGGCGGAGGGCCCGCCGACATCGTTCCCGCCCTCGAGATGGTGGGCGTGGACCACCTGGTGTTCGGCACCGACTATCCACCGGCAGGCGCCGCGACGATCGCCGCGACGTCCGAAAACCTCCGCACCACCCTCGACCGCGCCGCGCAAGAGCAACTCAGCGCCACCTTCGCCGGCCTGTTCCCGAACGCGGCCGCCCGCGCGATTGCCCCGGACGCGGTCCCGACCACGTCGGCGGGCCGAGATCGGCTGGCATGAAGGAGAATTCCGCACTGCCGCCTGCCACTCCGACCCAACGACGAAGACCCCGCCCGGATCATCGGATCCGGACGGGGTCGTGTCCCCCGGGCGAGCGGGTCGCCGGGTCTCTCACCCCTACTTGGCGGGGGTGAAAGGCTGGTTGATGGTGGTGAAGTATTGGATGGCGGCGGCTATCGCGATGGGGGCGGTGACGAAGAGTTGGCCGGCGATGGTGCCCATGAAGCCGACGGTGGAGGCGCCGATGAGGCAGCCTGCGACGGGGCCGATGCCGAACATGGTGGCGAGAGGGGCTGTGGCGGCGGCGAATACGACGCCGCCGATCACGCAGCCGAGGGCAGCGCCGCCGAGGCCGCCGACCAGGGTGCCGAGGGCGGCGCCCACGGAGATGGTGTCGCGGAGGCGGCCCCAGGCGGCCTGTTCGCGGTCGTAGGGGGTCTTCCAGGGGGCCTGGTCCTCGTAGGGCAGGGCGACCGGCTGGTAGACGGCGTGGGTTTCGTCGAATTGGGGGGTGAGGGTGGCGGTGTGGCCGGCGATGTCGGCGGCGATGGGGAAGACGAAATCGTCGACGCGGAAGGACAATTCGGTGCCCGCCAGGGTGGTGCCGTCGGCCGCCTTGATCTTGAAGACGCCGTTCTCGACGCTGAGCGAGCCCGCGTCGGTGCGGATGATGGCGGCGGTGTCGGTGGAGTCGGCGGTGTAGTTCACGGGGGCGGGGGTGTCGGCGCTCGCCGGGCCGGTGACTGCGGCACCGAGGCTCAGCGACGCGGTGAGCAGCACGGATGCTGCGGCGGTTTTCCTCATCCTGGTTTTCTGCCTGATTCTTTCGATCCGGTGGGATGATCGCCCGCTGATCGCCGGGCGTCGCGATCACCGTGTCCGACGCCCTCGCCGCGAGCGCGGCCACGCGCGGTTCTCGATTCGTGCGATAGGCATTGCCGATCGCCACGCCATCGACCCCGCTCCCCCGCCGAGACTGAGCTCAGTCCGGCGGAAGGAGAGCAGTGGCCCGGCTGCAGATCGATGCGGTGTCGAAACGATTCGGCCCCGACCACGCGGTGCGCGAGGTGAGCCTCGACATCGCCGATGGCGAATTCCTGGTGCTGCTCGGCCCGAGCGGCTGCGGCAAATCCACCCTGCTGCGCATGATCGCGGGCCTGGAGGAACCCAGCGACGGCCGAATCTTGCTGGACGGCATCGATATCACCGACTCCGCACCGCAGCAGCGCAACCTGGCCATGGTCTTCCAGAGCTATGCCCTGTACCCGCATCTGACGGTCGCGAAGAACATCGGCTTCCCGCTGCGCAGTAGACGTCACCGGCGCGCGGAGATCGCGGCTCGGGTCGCGGAAGTCGCGGCCACCCTGGAGCTGTCAGCGTTGCTCAACCGCCGCCCGGCCGCGCTGTCGGGCGGTCAGCGGCAGCGAGTCGCGTTGGCGCGCGCCATGGTTCGCGATCCGGGCGCGTTCCTCATGGACGAACCGCTGTCGAATCTGGACGCCAAACTGCGCAGCGCCACCCGCGCCGAACTCATCGCCCTGCACCGCCGCCTGGGCGCGACCTTCCTGTACGTGACCCACGATCAGGTGGAGGCCATGACCATGGCGACCCGCATCGCCCTGCTCAACGCCGGCCGCGTCGAACAGGTCGGCACCCCCGAAGATCTCTACGACCGGCCCAGCACCGCCTTCGTCGCCGGATTCCTGGGCGCGCCGCCCATGAATCTGTTTCCGGCCGAAGTGGTTTCGCGTGACGGCGGCCTGCGGGTGCAAGCGGAGGGAATCGACGTGCCACTGGGCATCGACGCCGAATCCCATTCCGGCACCACAGTTCTCGCCGGAATTCGCCCCGAACGCCTGCGCATCGACGCCGACGCCACCGCGGTGCGCGGCCGCGTGAGCATGGTGGAGAACCTCGGCAGCGAGGAACTCATCCACCTGGACACCGCCGGATGCTGCGTCCGCGCCGCCCGCCCCACCGGTGTGCGAGCCGGTGATGATCTGCGACTTCGTTTCGCCCCCAACGACATTCACCTTTTCGACCCCGATTCCGGTCGCCGCCTCGTCTGGCAGGAGCCTGAAATCACCCCCGAGTTCCGCGACGACGCGGCCGTGTCCGTCGCCTGACCCCCGAGGAGAATTCCCGTGAAACGCACCGTGCCCCGACTGGGCCTGGTGTTCGCCGCCGCCCTGGCCCTGTCCAGTTGCGGTCTGGGCGGCACCGTCACCGACAGCCCCGCCTCCGCCGGCCAGGTCCCGGAATTGGCTCCCGACCAGAAGGTTTCGATCGTTTTCGAGTCCTACAACTACGGTCTCGCGGGCGCCTGGACCGACACTTTCAACACCCTGATCGACGGCTTCACCAAGAAGTTCCCGAATATCAAGGTCACCGCGCAGAAGCCGCAGGGCAACAGCCCGAACCCGGCGACGGACACCATCTCCAGCATCCAGAACCAGATGGTGGCCGGTCACCCGCCGGATATCGCCCAATTGGGTTTCAGCGACCTGGATTTCACCATCCACCAGTTGCAGGCGAAACCCCTCGACGAGTTGTTCGGCAAGCAGGCCGTGCAGGCGAACTTCGACGGCACCCGCTTCCACTATCACCCGCGCGCCCGCACCCTCGACGACTGGGACGGCCACACCTACGGCGTCCCGTTCGTCTTCTCCACCCCTGTCTTGTACTACAACGCAAGCCTTTTCAACGCCGCCGGACTCGACCCGGCCAAGCCGCCGGTGACCTGGCAGCAGGTCGCCGACGACGCCAAGGCCATCAACGCCAAGACCGGTCAGGGTGGCGTCTACATCGACTGCCTCACCAAGTCGGCGAAGGACTGGTGCTTCCAGTCCCTGGTCCGCTCCGATGGCGGCCGCGTCATCTCGGAGGACCGCCGCAGCCTGACCTACGCCGACGCCCCGGCCGTCGAGGTCACCAAGCTCGCGCAAGACCTGGTCACCACCGGAGCCATGCCCAAGCTCGCGCAGAAGCAGGGTTATGAAGCCTTCGCCCGCGGCGAGGTCGGCATGATCCTGGAAACCAGTGCTATCCAGGGCACGTTCGTGACCGGCGCCAAGGACAAGTGGGATCTGCGTGCGGCCCCCATGCCCCGCTACGGCGACAAGCCCGCCGTCCCCACCAATTCCGGTGCGGGCCTGCACATCCTGACCAGCGATCCGGCCAAGCAGCGTGCCGCCTGGGAGCTGATCAAGTACCTCACCAGTGAGCAGTCCTACGTCAAGATCTCCCAGAACATCGGCTACCTGCCGCTGCGCTCGGAAATGATGACCGACCCGGCCGTCCTCGGCTCCTGGGCCGCCGAAAACCCGCTGCTGGCACCGAATGTCGCGCAACTGGCCACCATGGAACCCTGGGTCTCCCTGCCCGGCAACGACTATCTGCAGATCCGCGACGGCATGATGGACGCCGTCGAATCCATCGTCTTCCAGGGCAAGGATCCCCAGTCCACGCTGACCGCCGCCCGCGCCGAAGGCGCCAAACTCCTTCCCGCGTCATGACTCCCACGACCGACCTGACCCTGGTCCAGATCACCGATACCCACCTGCGCCCCAAGGGCGAACACGTCCTCGGCGCGGTCGACACCCACGCCGTACTGACCCACATCCTCGACAAGCTGCGCACCGGCGGCCGCCGCATCGACGCCCTCATCCTCTCCGGCGACCTGGCCGACACGGCTGCTCCCGAGGCATACCAGCGTCTGCGCGCCGCCGTGGAGCCGGTCGCCGCCGAACTCGGCGCGCAGGTGCTCTACGTCATGGGCAACCACGACGAGCGCGCATCCTTCGGCATCGAATTGTTCGGCCGCAGCCCCGATTCCGCCGCCATCGCACCGTACGACCAGGTCCTCGACGTCGACGGCCTGCGCATCATCGGCCTGGACTCCACCACCCCCGGACGCCACGACGGCTACCTGGAAGCCGAGCAACTGACCTGGCTGGCCGATCAACTCCGCGACCCCGCACCCCGCGGCAGCCTACTGGTCCTGCATCACCCGCCCCTCCCCTCGGCCATCCCCGCCGCCGAATACCTCAAGCTACGCAATGCCGATGAGCTCGCCGCGGTCCTCTCCGGCACCGACGTCCGCATGATCCTGTGCGGCCACAACCACATGACCGCCGCCTCCGCCTGCGCATCCATCCCGGTCTGGGTCGGCCCGGCCCTCGCCTACCGCATTGACGCCATGGCACCCAGCGGCCGCCAATACGGCCTCGCCGGATCGGGTTTCACCCGCATCGATGTCCTGGAGACGGCCATCATCGCCACCGCGGTCGAGACCACCCCCACAACCCGCCTCTACGACAAATCCGAGAACGAGGTCCAAGAACGCCTCGAAGCCCTCGCCGCGGAACAGAGGTAACGATGTTCGTCCTCGCCACCGCACAGAGCGACCCGCCCGAACCCGTCCGGCAGGAACCGAATTCGGCTCCGGGTGAGCCGACCTCGGCGAGGACGAACACCGTTGCCGGCCTCGAGCAGTTTCCGGACGGTCATGACCCCGAGCCGCAGCCGAATCATCGCGGCCCCGAGCGCCTTTTGGGCCGTCGCCTGCTGCGCCGCCTGGGCCGCAAGGCGGTCCCGTACCTGTATCTCGCGCCCGCCTTGTTCCTGCTGGTGGTGTGGACGTATCAGCCGTTGGTGCAGGCGGCGCAATTGTCGACGCTGTCCTGGAATCTGCTGCCGACCTCGCCGATGCGGTCGGTGGGTGGGGCGAATTATGAGCGGCTCGTGCATCTTCCGGCGTTCTGGTCCTCGCTGGGGCGGACCGGGGTCCTCATCGTCGGACTGCTGCCGTTCACCGTCGGGCTGCCGGTGCTGATCGCACTGGCCAGCCGACGGGTTCGGCCGCGAGCCCGGACCCTCTATCACGCACTGATTTTCGCGCCGTTTCTCATCGCGCCGGTCGCCGCCGCCGCGGTGTGGCGGTGGCTGCTGCATCCACGCACGGGATTCATGGATCGCCTCCTGGGGTCGGATCGCAACTGGGTTTATGACGCCGGTACCGCCCACGCCGTCATCATCGGGGTAACCGGCTGGCAGTTGCTGGGGTTCGCGACGTTGGTGGTGTGGGCCGGATTGGCCGGTATCAGTGGTGATTACGACGAGGCGGCCCGGGTGGACGGTGCGTCGCCGGGGCAGATCCGCCGGTGGATCACGTTGCCACTCTTGTCGCCAACCCTGCTGTTCCTGGTGCTGACCACCGTGCTGCTCTCCCCCACCCTCACTTTCCCGCTCATCGACACCATGACCCAGGGCGGTCCCGCGCAGTCCACCACGAACATCTATTACCTGCTGTGGGAGTACGGCTTCCACACCTTCGATGCCGGGCTCAGCGCCGCCGCGGGCATCCTGCTGTTCGTCGGCTTCGGCTCGGTGGCCGCCTTGCTGGTCTGGATCTCGGAAAAGGTTGCCTTCCATGACGACTGACGCCCCGCCGCATCACGTGCGTTCGTCCCTGAGCGATCGTCTCGGCGACGTGGGCAGCCGGGTGCTCCTCACCGCCACCGCGCTCGTCTGTGTCTTCCCGATCTACTGGCTCTTCGCCACCGCCCTGCGCCGCCCCGAGGACGTCGCCTCCCTGTCCCCCATCCCCTGGCCGCTGTCGCTGCGCAACTTCTCCGACGCCGCGCACGAGGTCGACATCCCCGGCCTGATCGCCAATACCTTTGTGGTCGCGGCACTCTCGGCGATCGGCCAGCTGCTCATCGCACTGCTGGCCGCCTACGCCTTCGCCGTCTACACCTTCCCGCTGCAACGACTGCTGTACCTGGCGTTCGTCGGCACCTGGTTGGTCCCCTTCCAGGTCACCATGCTGCCCAACTACATCCTGCTGACCCGTCTCGGCCTGCTCGACACCCTGGTCGGCGTGGTGCTGCCGACCCTGTGCTCGGCGCTGGCGATCCTGCTGCTGCGCCAGCATCTGGCCGCGTTCCCCAAGGAGCTCATCGCCGCCGCCCGCATCGACGGCCGCTCCTCCTGGTCGATCCTGTGGACGGTCGTGGTCCCCAACCTGCGCCCGGCGCTGGCGGCCCTGGGCATCCTGCTGTTCATCAACGAGTGGAACGAATACTTCTGGCCCGCAGTGGTTCTGCGCCGCTCCAATGCCGTCCTGCAGCTGGGTCTGCGCAGTTTCATGGGAACCGAGGGCGACCAGTGGGGTCCCATGATGGCCGTGGCCGGCCTGGCGTGCCTGCCGGTGCTGGTGCTCTACCTGCTGCTGCAGCGCCACATCGTGAACGCCTTCGTCCGCTCGGGCCTCAAATGATCACAGCCCGAACACCCGTCGCGCATTGCCTTCCAGATACAGCTCCGTCGTCTCGGCATCCAACCCCAGCTTGTCGAGCCCGTCGAGAGCATGCTGCGGCAGGATCATCGGATAGTTGGTGCCGAACAACACCTTCCGCCGCCCACTGCCGGTCTTCATGTACGACACCAGTTCCGCCGGAATCCGTTTGGTCGTGTACGCGGAGGTATCGATGACGACATTCGGATGCTTGCGCGCGACCGCGATCATCTCCTGCGTCCAGGGGTAACCGATATGCCCGCACACGATCGTCAACTCCGGGAAGTCCAGTGCAATCCGGTCGATGTAGGGAATCGGCCGCCCCGGCTCCGACGGCCGCAACGGCCCGGTGTGCCCGACCTGCGTGCAGAACGGAATCCCCAGATCCACGCACGCCGCATACAGCGGATAGAACCGCGCGTCCGTCGGCGGCACCTCCCACAGCCACGGCAGCACCCGCAACCCCTTGAACCCCTCGTCCCGCACCCGCCCGCGCAATTCCCGCACCGACTGCATCGGCCGCCGCAGATCCACCGAGGCGATCCCGATCAGCCGCTCCGGCTCCTGCGCGACCCACTGCGCCACTTCGTCATTGGAGATGAGCACCCCCTCCGGCGCACACCACGCCGACAGCAGCGCCCGATCCACCCCGCCCGCGTCCATGGCGGCCAGCGTCGCCTTCAGCGGAATCTCGTCGCTCGGAATGACATTCCCCGTCCACCGCCGCAGCGAGTCGAAGATGTCACGCTCGAGAAAGCGACCCGTCGGATGCTGTGCCCAGACGTCGATCGTCATAGTTGACTGCCCCTTCGCTGTCCGGACCGTCCAGACATTCCAGGAACGCGGTCACCGCCGGATTGGTCTCCTCGCTGCGCCACACCGCGTACAGATCCAGTGTGGGCACCGGATCCACGATTTTCACCGCAACCGACATACTGCCCGGACCACCCATCCCCATCGAGATGGCGCGCGGCAGCGAAGCGAACCCGACCAGCGGCCGCACCGACACCATGTGCGCGGTCGCCCCCGGATCATCGGCATACTGGGTGACGTTCAACGCGATCCGGGTCTGCGCCGCCGCCCGGAAGATGTTGTCGTACATGGCCGGACACTGCTCGCGCGCGAACAGCACACACTCCTGCCCCTGCAGTTCCGCGAACGGCACGCCCGCCCGATCCGCCCATCGATGCCGCTTGCCCACCACCGCCACCAGCGGCACCCGGTGCAGCAGCCGCCGATACCGGAATTCCGGGGTGCTCGGATGCCCGTACACCATGGCCACATCCAGCGCGCCCTCCGTCAGCGCCGTCAACTGCGGACCGGTCCGCTTCTCCCACAGCGACACCTCGATATCGGGATACCGCTCCGCCATCCGATGCAGCGTGTCGGGCAGCACGTGGCGGCTCGCGGGCAGGTTGTAGCCGACATTCACCGTCCCGACCCGCCCCTCGGCCAGTGCCCGCGCCGACCGTGCCGCCCGGTCGAGCTGCGCGACGATCTGCCGTGCCTGCACCTCGAATTCGCGCCCGGCCGGAGTGAGCCGCACCTCATGGGAATTGCGTGCGACCAGCGTCACCCCGATCGATTTCTCCAGCTTCTGCAACTGTGCGCTCAGACTCGGCTGCGTCAGATGCAAACGCTGCGCCGCCCGCCCGAAGTGCAGTTCCTCGGCGAGCGTGATGAACGAGACCAGATGCCGCAACTCCATGACCGCCTCCTTCCGGGTAACAACCACGCTAGCCACGGCGAATAACCGGTGATGAATTCCGGCGCACCCCGGAACAAATCCTCGATGGCCTTCGTTGTACAACCAGCGCTCCGACTCCGCACGCCGGCGGGACTCCGGGGCCGGGGGCGAGATTAATCCCGTCGCGTACGGCACCAGCGTTGTGCCACCATATGTTTCACCGAGATCAGCCGACCGTTTGCCGGTCGTGACCAGCAGGAAGGAGGAGACGGCAATGAATCCGACGGTCCCCGAACAGCATCCGAGTTCGATGGGACAGCGCACCCTACTCGTGCGCATCGGCAAGCGCAGCCTGCGCAGCGATGACCGGTCCATCGGCCGTCTCCAGGCCCGCGCGTAAAGCCCGCCCTTCTCTTCCTCTGTTCGATTCTGTTCATTGAAACAGCCCAGTATGAAACATGGTGACCCCCATGCTGTTCCGTCATGCCGAAGACCCGGAGATAACCACCGACAACTGGATACACGCGGGAGTGCTGCTGCTCAATGCCTCCTACGAGGCGCTGACCACGATCCGTGCCGACCGCGCCGTGGTGCTGCTGCTCAGCGGTGCCGCCGCGACCGTCACCGACCGGCAGCCGCACTTCCCGATCCGTTCGAAGCACCTGGAACTGATGCTGCCGGAGACCATCCGGCTCGAGCGCTACATCTACCTCGAGCACCGGATCCTCGTGCACGACGACAACAGCCGCGCCACCCTGCCCGCGATCCTGCGCCGTGACCGCTACCGCTGCGGTTACTGCAACGGCTGGGCTCGCACCGTCGACCACATCCGCCCGCGTTCCCGCGGTGGGCCCAATACCTGGGCCAACCTCATCGCCGCGTGCGGTCCCTGCAATTCGACCAAGGCGGACCGGACTCCGGAGGAGGCCGGGATGCCCCTGCTGTGGGAGCCCAAGGCGCCCAATGACAGAGAGCGCGCGCAGCGTCAGGTCTGGAAGGAACTGGCCGCTTCGTGAACTCCCCCATCGATTGAACAGAAGTCATCCATCACGCGTGATCGGACATGAAAGGAGCGAGATCCGATGACGAACACTGCACTTCGGGAGCAGACCCTGGCTGATCTGCTCCCCATCTCCGACTCGAAGGACTACTGGCAGCACGCCGCCTGCAAGGGTGACCCGAACCACGAAGCGTGGTTCCCGTACCCCTCGCAGGACTTCGACTACGCCCGCGGCATCTGCACCGGATGCCCGATCCGCCGCGAATGCGGCGCCTTCGCCTCCCGCACCGGCCAGTCCGGCGTCTGGGGCGGGCACGAGTACGACCGCGGCAAGCTGATCCGCGATTGACCGGATGCGGCGGCGACCTCCTCCAGGGGTCGCCGCCGTTTTCGTGCCGGTCGGATTGCGCGTAACCGCCTGGAACAGGTGGCTATCTGGTCGTCAACATAGACTGGTCGATCGTGGGTACTCATCGCGCCGCGGGCGGGTCACGAGGTGTCAGCAAGGGACCAGTTATCGCAATTGCCGCGGTGATCGTGCTAGCGCTGGCCGTTGTCGGCTGGGCTTGGTTGTCGGATCGGTCCAAGGAGCGCGACAGTCGCGCGGCCGCCTCCTGTGTGGAGGGCACCGCCGCCTTGAATGTGACGGTCGATCCGGACATTCTCACCCCGGTGAAGGCGGCGGCCGACCGGTTCAATGCCACCAAACCGCACGTCCGCGACCACTGCGCGCAGGTGAACGTGACCGCGCAGCCGTCGGCGGCGATGGTCGCGGCGTTCACCGCGAACAAGCCATGGGATCCCGCGCTGGGTCCGCAGCCCGCGCTCTGGATCCCGGAATCGTCCCGGTCGGTCGAGCAGATGCGGGTGCCGGGTCTGATCGCCGGAACCCCCGCGCCCATCGCGGTCAGCCCCATCTCCCTGGCCGTACCCGATGCGCTGCGCGCCGCACTGGAGACCGGCAAGGTGCACTGGGCGGATCTGCCGAAGCTGCAACAGGGTTCGCTCGCCGACATCGGCCTCGCGCCGTGGGGCAAGCTGCGCCTGGCCATGCCGTCCGGTGACGCCTCCCTCGCCATCGCGACCGCGGTCGGCTCGGGGGTGTCGGGCACCGACCCGCTCGATGACAAGGCGGTCGCCACCGGGCAGGTCATCTCCGCCGTCTCGCTGCTGGCCGCGGGCGCACCGGCGGCCAAGGATGTCGCAGGCGCTCTCACCGACCTGGCCGCCGCCACCGATCCCAATGCGCCGATACACGCGGTCGCCGCCACCGAACAGCAGATCCGGGCCCGCAACGGGCTGACCGCCTTCCGTCCCGACGGCGCCGGACCCGTCGCCGACTTCCCGGCCGCCCAGCTCACCGGATCCTGGGTCGACCCGACCCAGAACCTGGTCGGCAGCCTGTTCGCCGACTTCCTGCGCGCACCCGACCAGTCGAAACTGTTCACCGACAACGGTTTCGGCGCGGCTCCCCCGGCCGCAACCCCGGTCCCGGCGAAGGCCGTGCTGGACAAGGTGACCGGGATCCTCGCCCACCCGGTGCTCGGCGTGCAGGCCACCGTGCTGCTCGACGTCTCCTCCTCGATGTCCGCGCCCGAGGGTTACGGCACCCGGCTCGCGAATGCCGTTGCGGCACTGGAGTCCACGATGGGCGTGATGCCGCCCGACTTCGGGCTGGGCGTCTGGGAGTACTCCAAGAACCTCGACGGCAACAACCCCTACAAGGTGCTCACGCCGACCGCGCCGCTGACCGATGCGCAGCGCACCGCGCTGAGCCAGTCACTCACCACCGTCACCGCGAGCCCCTCCAAGCCGGACCGCACCTATCCCACGCTGGAGGCGGCCTACAAGAACACGCTCGCCAACTACGCGACGGCCCGCACCAATTCGATCCTGCTGATCACCGACGGCCCCGAGGACGACTCCAATGTCACCGGCGACCAGCTGCTCGCCGATATCGCGGCCGCCAACGACCCGGCCCATCCGGTGCGCATCGACGTCGTCGTGATCGGCGGCGCGGGAACGCAAACCCTGCAAACCCTCAGCCAGCGCACCGGCGGCACCTACACCAAGGTGAGCACCACCGCGGATCTCCCGTTCGGCACCGCGGTCTCGCAGGCGCTGACCACCCCCTGACAACACGAACCCGCCGCTTTCCCGATTCAACAGCAAACCCGTGGCATATTCGGCAAATGGCACACAGTACTGGTCCTGAAGCGACCTTGAAGCAGGGCTTGGCAGCCGGAACCTCGATCGCGGCGGGCATCCTGCTGATCGTGATCGGCGTACTGTCGATCCTGCAGGGCATCTCCGCCGTCGCCGCCGACGACCTGCTCGTCGTCGGCTACGACTACATCTACAAACTCAACACCACCGGTTGGGGCTGGATCCACATCGTCCTCGGCGCCATCGAGATCGGCGTGGCCATCGGCCTCCTCAAGGGCACCACCTGGGGCCGCACCGCCGCCATGCTCCTGGCCGCCCTCTCCATCGTCGAGAACTTCCTCTGGATCCCCTACTACCCCGCCTGGTCCCTGCTCATCATCGCCCTCGACGTCGTAGTCATCTGGGCCATCGCCACCTACAAGCCCGCCACGGCGTAAGCCACCAGCGCCCCACCGGTCACCCAGACCGCTGGGGCGCTCGTCTGCCAACGAGCAGGCGCTCCGATCAATCGGCAGTCAGGGCGGTGAACGCGGTGGGCCAGTCGGCGGCGGTGGTGGCGTCGTACAGTTCGAAGGTTTTGCCTTGGGATTCGGGGTGCAGGAGAGCCGCTACCGCTGTGCGAGCGACGGTTTCGCGGCTGACCTGGCCGTCGCCGTGGTCGCCCTGTTCGAGGCGGACGCCGGTCGCCGGGGAGTTGGTGAGCCAGCTGGGGCGGAGGATGGCGTAGGGGGTGCCGCTGTTGCGCAGGGCCTGTTCACCGGCGCCGCGGGCCCGGATGATGCCCGCCATGTCAGGGTGTTCGGCGGCGCGGGTGATGTAGATCTGCGAGACCAGGACGATCGGAACCTTCTGCGCGGCAGCCAGTTCGGCGAGCCTGCCTACCCCGATGTGCATGACCGCGTCGGACGCCGCATCGTCCACGGGCGGCTCGACCGAGACGATGACGCCGTCGATGCCGGTCAGCAGGCGGGGGTCGAGGGTGGTCGCCAGGTCGACGGCGATGCTCCGGTCGTCGCGGGGATGGCGGGTGCCGACCACGACCTCGTGGCCTACCTCGCGCAGCAGGTCGACGGCTTGGCGGCCGGTGCGGCCGGTGCCTCCGATGACCAGGTACTTCATGACTCTCCTCTGGTGCGGATGTTCGTCACCACGGCAGGGGGTTGCCGTCGCGGAAGAAGCCGCCGGTGGGGCCGGAATCGGGCAGCGTTGCGGCCCAGACGATTCCGGCCGCGCCCTCGGCGACGGGGCGGCCGCCGGGGCCGCCCATGTCGGTGGCCACCCAGCCCGGGCAGATCGAGTTGACCAGGATGCGATCGGAGCGCAGTTCGGCGGCCAGCATGCGGGTCAGCGCGTTGAGGGCCACCTTGGTCGTGGTGTAGGCGGGAGTCCCGCCGCCCATCCCGGTGAGGGAGGCGGCTTCGCTCGAGACGTTCACGATGCGGGGATGAGAGCTCCTGCGCAGCAACGGCAGGAAGGCTTGGACCATCCGCCAAGGGCCGTAGAGATTGGTTTCCGCGGCCTCACGCACGACCGCCAGGTCCGCGGTCTCGGCGCGCTGCCAGGTGTCGTAAGTGATTGCGGCACTGTTGATCAGGACGTCCAGACGTCCGTGCAGGTCCGCCACTGCCGCGGCGGCCGCCACGACACTCGCATCGTCGGCGACGTCCAGCAGCAACGGAAGCGCCCCCACTGCTGCGGCCGCGGCCTGCCCGGCTTCCTCCGATCGCGCCCCCAGCAACACGGTGAAGCCGCGTTGCACCAGTTGCCTGCATACTTCGCGGCCGATCCCTCGGTTGCCGCCGGTGACCAACGCGATGTCGCTCATGATCATCGATCTTGCCGTCGAATCGCCGAGTCGTCGAGTCGCTGAACCGGCGGGCGCCTGCGTGTTCGGGGTCAGACCGGCGGCATCAGGTCGCTCGCGCTGATGGTGTAGGACAGCGGCGGGCAGACGAAGTCTGTTTCGCGGTTCTCGCGGCGGCGCAGTCGGTAGAACTCGCCCTGCTGCTCCTCGTCGGCCGCAGTGAGGCACGCGCCGTCCGGGAGGTACGCGCGGCCGTCGCGATACCGGAGAGAGGTCTTCGAGGTCCGGAAGGTCACGCCCAGCCACTCGTTGTCGGCCGCCCCGGCGGGCGCGTCCAGGACGATCTTGTGTTTCAGCAGCCGATTCGACGCGACGGAGAACACGACGAAACCGTGGTGGGCGAGCGGGATTTCGAACTTCTCGCCGGACTCCTTCGCCTCGAAGATCAGCTTCCTGGGCGGGACCGCTTCCAGATCCCGGTAACAGGAGAAGACGGCGATGCACGACTCGTCGGCCAGATCGAGGGCTTGATCGGAATGAAAACCCATGGTGGCGTACGCATTCGAGTAGATCTCAATGAGCGCGTTGTCGAAGCCGAGCGAGAGTCCCGCCCGCTCCTGAATCCGCTCCGCCAGCCGATCGTGCACCGCCCGAAAATGCTGTGCCGGACAACCGTATCGAGTGGTAGTGCGGACGAGCGGAACACCGCCCGCGGCATCGGTCTTGGTGAGCGTGGCGCCGCGTCGGCCTTTGCCCAGTTCTTCCCACAGCACCGACGCGGAAAGCTCCGCGAAGAGATCATCCTCGCCCGGCAGGTCGTAGGTGACCACCTCATTCGAAATGTCAGGCACGAGGGGCAATGTAGTCCCCCGTGTTCATGCTGAAGGGAAAGCGGTCACCGTAGTCGATGTAGGACGAGGTTCGGTTCTCCTCGGCGTAGAGCCGACGCAACTCGTCCATGCCGTCCTGCGTGGGCGGCCCCAATTTCACCAGGCCACCGGCCTTTTCGAGAAATGTCTGCCCGTCCTTGTGCACGGCTTCGGCGCTCGAACAACGCACCACGTACCCCAGGCGGGTCGGCAGCAACTCGGCGTCCAGCATCGAGGCCCGGATCTCGTGGGTGTAGAGCCGGTTGGCCGTCAGCGGCATGAAGAAGACGGAGCCGGGATACAGGGTCAGGCTGAACTGCGCGGGGAATCCGTCACTCGGTTCGACCGAATCCTTCAGGCGGAAGCGGAGTTTGGTCAGCCCGCTGACGTTCTTCAGGCCGTAGTCGAAGCCATCGCCGGTCAGCGGCCGCAGCTTGTCGAGCCCGTCATAGAAGGTGCAGAAGGCCATGACGCCGTTGCGCGGCATGTCCTTTGTCTTGTCCGCATGGGCGGAGATCTTGGCCTTCGCCTGCTTGCGCTCGGCCGCGGCCGGCGTGTTGTGATAGATCTGGGCCAGCACATGATTCAGCGGCGCCCGATCCCGGAACACGGTGTCAGCCTCACGATTCAGAGCCTCGACGATGCTCGTATCGGTCGCCCGGAAGTTCTCGGTCGGCCCCGAGAGGTTCGTGGAGCAACGCAGCAGGCGGAAACGCAACTCCTCACCGGTGCGCGTGACGGGCGTCAGATAGATCCCGCTGCGATGCGCCGACCCCGGTTTGGTCGACTCGGTCAACGACTGGAACGTATGCTCCGCGCGAATCCGCCCGAAATGGTCATCGCCGAGCCCGAAGAACCGGCGGTAGTACACCCCGATCCCGTGCACACGAACGGGAACCCGCCCGAGTTCGATGAGGGTCCACGGTCCCTCGCCGTCCTCGTCGTAGCCGTGCGACAACTCCTGGATGACGAACGCCCGGGCAGCCGCCCGCAACAGTCCCGCATCGATCGCCGACACCTCACCACCGAGGAAGACGTGTTTGCCCGCAAGGTCGAGCGAACCGGACCGAAACTCCTCCGGCGTGACCGTGATCCCGAAGAAGTCCCTGATCAACTCGGCATCCCGCAACCCCGCAGGCACCACCAGGACATTGCTCGTGTCGTCGATGCGGGCGTCGATGCTGTCCATCAGGGTTGGGCTTTCGGTCGGGAGGCAGGAAACAGACGCTCGACAGCGGTGACGATCGCGGCTCTGCGCGTCGCGAGAAGGGACGCACGCTCGCGCGGATCGTCCGGCAGGAACAGTTCTGGTTGCCCGGCCCAGGTCATGGCGAGCTGATTGACGAACATCAAAACGTCGACCGGCTCCCAGGACGGGTCGAGGTGACCGTCCGCTTGCGCCTGACGGAGTTGCTCGGTCTTGCGACGCATTATCTCGACGGCCGGGTTTTCGGCACTGCCCCCGCCCAATTCGAGTTGCCCCCAGCTCATCAGCCTGGATCGATCGGGGTGAGCGATGAAGTAGTCGTGGATCCGGCCCGCGTAGCCGGGGAGGTCGGTGGGGTCGATGCGAGTGGCCTCCGCGATCGCCGCCAACTCCTCGGCGGCGACGATGCCGTAGAGGTTCTCCTTGCTCCGGAAGTACGCGTACACGCGTTCCTTGCTGGTCCTGGCGTTCTTGGCGATGCGATCGACCCGCGCGCCCGCGATGCCGTAGCCGGAGAACTCGGCCTTGGCGGCGGCGAGGATTCGATCACGGGTCGAGTCGGCGCGAGGTTGGGAAGCCACCCCGACAGCCTACCAAACCAAACTGTTTGGTTTGACGAGCGAGATACCCGGGCGTAGCGTCAAACCAAACAGTTCGGTTTGACCCGGAAGGGATAGCGATGCAGCACAGAACGCTCGGCAACCAAGGACTGACCACCTCGGCCATCGGATACGGGTCGATGGGGATCTCCATGGCCTACGGCCCCGGCGATGCGCAGGAGGGCATCGCCACGATCCAGCGCGCGTACGACCTGGGCGTCACCCACATCGACACCGCCGAGCTCTACGGGTGGGGCGAGAACGAGAAGATCGTCGGCCGGGCCGTGGCGGGATTTCGCGACAAGGTCGTGATCGCCACCAAGTTCGGGTTCACCCGCGACTACGGCACCGACAGCCACCCCGGGCATATTCGCGAGGTCGTCGACAACAGCCTGCGCAACCTCGGCGTGGATCACCTGGACCTGCTCTACCAGCATCGCGTGGACCCGGCCGTCCCGATCGAGGACGTCGCGGGCACCGTGGCAGAGCTCGTCGAGCAGGGCAAGGTCACCTATTTCGGCCTGAGCGAGGCTGGGCCGCAAACGATTCGGCGCGCCCACGCTGTGCTGCCGGTGTCGGTGTTGCAGACCGAGTACTCCCTGTTCGAACGCGATGTCGAGCAACTGTTCCCGACCCTGGACGAGCTGGGCATCGGCTTCGTCGCCTACTCTCCCTTGGGCCGCGGATTCATCACCGGCGCCGCCAAGCCCGCGGGCGAATACGACCCCACCGACATGCGCAATGTCGACCCGCGTTGGCAGCCCGGCAATTTCGAGAAGAACGTCGACGCCGTCCACCGCCTGGGCGAGCTCGCGAGGGCCAAGGGAATCACCGTGTCCCAGCTCGCTCTGGCGTGGCTGCTCACTCGCGGCGAGCACATCGTGCCCATCCCGGGCACCCGCAACTCACGGCGCGTCGAGGAGAACATTCTCGCCACCGAGGTGGTCCTCACGGCGACCGATCTCACCGCGATCGATCAGATACTGCCGAACGGCGGGTTCGGCTCCCGCTACGCCGAACACGCACTGCCGAACTGGATCTGAACCGAGCCGCACCCGCCGAAACGACGAGCGCTCCAACGATTCGAGAATCGTTGGAGCGCTCGATATTCGGACTGTCAGGTGCCGATCACTCCGCGTAGGCCTCCAGCGGCGGGCAGGAGCAGACCAGGTTGCGGTCGCCGTAGGCGCCGTCGATGCGGCGCACGGACGGCCACACCTTGGCGCGGCCGTGCTTGACGCCCTGCGGGTAGACGGCCTTTTCGCGGCTGTAGGGGTGATCCCACTCGCCGACAAGGCATTCCGCGGTGTGCGGGGCACCGCGCAGCGGGTTGTCCTCGACGGGCCAGACGCCCGCGGCGACCTGGTCGATCTCGCCCTTGATGGCGATCATGGCGTCGATGAAAGCGTCCAGCTCTTCGAGGTTCTCGCTCTCGGTGGGCTCCACCATGAGGGTGCCCGCGACCGGGAAGCTCATGGTCGGAGCGTGGAAGCCGTAGTCGGCCAGGCGCTTTGCCACATCGTCGACGGTGACGCCGGTCTGCTTGGTGATCTCACGCAGATCGAGGATGCACTCGTGCGCGACCATGCCGTTGTCGCCGGTGTAGAGGACCGGGAAGTGCGGATCCAGCTTGCGGGCAATGTAATTGGCCGAGGCGATCGCGGTCAGGGTGGCGCGGCGCAGGCCGTCGGCGCCCATCATGCGGATGTAGGCCCAGGTGATCGGCAGGATCGAGGCCGAACCGTACTTGGCCGCCGATACCGCGTGCGAACCCTTCTCCATCGGATCGCCCGGCAGGTACTGCGCCAGGTGCTCACGCACCGCGACCGGACCCACGCCGGGACCGCCACCGCCGTGCGGGATGCAGAAGGTCTTGTGCAGGTTCAGGTGGCTGACATCGCCACCGAACTTGCCCGGACGTGCCAGTCCGACAAGGGCATTGAGGTTCGCGCCGTCCACGTACACCTGGCCGCCCGCCTCGTGCACCAGCCCGCACAGCTCGGCCACCTCGTGCTCGTACACGCCGTGCGTGGACGGGTAGGTGATCATGATGCAGGCCAGCCGCTCAGCGTGATCGGCGATCTTGGCGCGCAGGTCGTCGAGATCGATATCGCCGTTGGGCCGGGTCTTGACGACCTCCACCCGCATGCCGACCATGGCGGCCGAGGCCGCGTTGGTGCCGTGCGCGCTGGACGGGATCAGGCAGGTATCGCGGTGCGAGTCACCACGATCCAGGTGGTAGCGGCGGATCGCGAGCAGGCCCGCGTACTCGCCCTGGCTACCGGCGTTGGGCTGCAACGAAACCCGGTCGTAGCCGGTGACCGCACACAGCCAGCCCTCGAGATCCTCGATCAGCTTGATCAGGCCCGGCGCGTCCTCGACCGGCGCGTACGGGTGCACTCGGTTGAAGCCGGGCCAGGTGATCGCCTCCATCTCCGCGGCCGCGTTCAGCTTCATGGTGCAGGAGCCGAGCGGAATCATGCTGCGGTCCAAGGCAATATCCTTGTCCGACAGCGCGCGCAGGTAGCGCAGCATGGCGGTCTCGGTGCGGTACTTGGTGAACGCCGGGGCGGTCAGGTACTCCGAGGTGCGGACCTCGATGTGCGGGCGCTGCTTGCCGTGGAACAGCGCACCCTCGGGCCCGACCGGGATCTCCGCGCCGAAGCAGTCCAGCACCGCGACCACGTGGGTATCGGTGGTCACCTCGTCGCAGGCGATGGCGACGTGATCGGCGTCGACGAGCCGCAGGTTGATCCCGTGCCCCTTCGCCTTGGTCACAATGGCTTCCGCACCGCCGGGCACATTCACCAGCACGGTGTCGAAGAAGGTCTGGTGCACGACCGCATCGCCGAGCCCGGCGGCCAGCCACTGCGCATGCCCGTGCACGCGGCGCGCGAGCGAACGCAGCCCGTCCGCGCCGTGGTACGAGGCGTACATCCCGGCCAGGATGGCCAGCAGCACCTGCGCGGTGCAGATGTTCGAGGTCGCCTTCTCCCGGCGAATGTGCTGCTCACGCGTCTGCAGCGCGAGCCGGTAGGCCAGATTCCCGTCCGCGTCCACGGACACACCGACCAGTCGGCCCGGCAGCTGCCGCGCATGCGCCGAATGCACCGCGAGGTACCCCGCGTGCGGCCCGCCGAAGCCCAGCGGCACACCGAAGCGCTGCGTGGTCCCGAAGCACGCGTCCGCGCCCTGCTCACCCGGCGGCGTGATCAGCGTCAGCGCAAGCAGATCCGCGCCCACCGCGACCAGCGCGCCCCGCGCGTGCGCGGCCTCGATGACCGGAGCCCAGTCGACGATCCGCCCCGACGCACCCGGCTGCTGCACGATCACGCCGAAGAAGTCGCCCTCCGGGAGCGCCTCGTCGGCCAGGTTCGCCTCGACGATCTCGATGCCCATCGGCTCGGCGCGCGTGTACAGCAGCGTCCGGGTCTGCGGGAACAGATCGGAGTCGATGAGCAGCCGCACCGACTTGCTCTTGCGGTTGGCCCGCTGCAGCAGCGTCATGGCCTCGGCCGCCGCGGTCGCCTCGTCCAGCATGGACGCGTTGGCGACCTCCATCGCGGTCAGATCCGCGACCATGGTCTGGAAGTTGAGCAGCGCCTCGAGCCGTCCCTGGCTGATCTCCGGCTGGTACGGCGTGTACGCGGTGTACCAGGCCGGGTTCTCGACGAGGTTGCGCAGCAGCACCGGCGGCGTGTGGGTGTCGTAGTAGCCCAGCCCGATCATGGAGGTGGCCACGGTGTTCGAATTCGCCAGCGCCGCAAGCTCGGCCAGCGCCTCGTGCTCCGACAGCGCCGGGGGCAGCGCATCGAGGCCATTGCCCGCGGGCGCGTCCAGAATGCTGGCGGGCACGGCCTTGGTGGCGAGTTCGTCCAGCGACTCGACGCCGACGGTCTCCAGAATGCGGCCGGTTTCGCCGCTGTCGGGGCCGATGTGGCGGTCGGCGAAGGATCGAGTCCAGATCACGTCTGCTCCAGGGGGTGGGCGGGGGCCGGTCCGGGACCGACACTGCTACTGCCCTCCCCCTCTGTCCTCGATGCCTGAGAGATTCGGGCCACGACCTTGCGGCCGTTGCCCTTTCACCATGGGCGGGCGACGCGAGGTCACCACTTTCCAGAGGCGTCGAAACTCCGCACGGTCCCTTGTGCCTGAGAGATTGACGGGGAGGTGCTGCTCCTTCGGCGTCCGAGGCTACCCCCGGAACTCTCCCGCACGGCTGCGACGCACTCGCTAGTTTAAGCGGCGCCACGTTACAGATATGTTGCCTGGGCTCCGTTTCACATCACGGGCCGAGACGGGCAACGAAAATGCGCGCCACCCAACGGGTGACGCGCATCGTGAAAAGACTGTCTAACCGGTCTTGCTCATCCGGGCCTTGCGGCGGAAGGAGAGCTCATCCTCGGGACGCTCGGACGTGCTGCCGCTCTCGGCGCGCTCGGCCGGGAAGTTGGCGATGGCCCCGGTCAATTCGCGCATCGCGCCGCTGACGGCGATGCCGAACACGCCCTGACCACCCTGCAGTAAATCGACCACCTCCTCGGCGGAGGAGCACTCGTAGACGGTGGTGCCGTCGGAGAACAAGGTGATCCCGGCGAGGTCTTCGACGCCGCGGCTGCGCAGGTGATCCACGGCGATGCGGATGTTCTGCAGCGAGATGCCCGCATCGAGCAGACGCTTGACGATCTTCAGGACGAGGATGTCCTTGAACGAGTAGAGGCGCTGGCTGCCGGAGCCGGTGGCACTGCGGATGGACGGGACGACCAGTCCGGTGCGAGCCCAGTAATCGAGCTGGCGGTACGTGATGCCAGCCACCTGGCAAGCGCTGGGCACGCGGTAGCCGACGAGTTCGTCCGGCACCGTGTCATCGGGGAACAGCCCTGGCTGCACCACATCCTGAGGTTGCGGTTGATCTCCCACTGACTACTCCCTTACTGCTTGCCTATCAGGGCTGGGCTCGTGTCTCGAGGACGTCTGGAGCGTTGGCCTATCAATCGAGGCTACTCCCCTGATTGTTGCCGGAGAATCGGCACCGTCCAAGCATGAACGGGCGCGTGTTTTTAACCCTAAACCTGAGGTAGAGACACTGTTTTGTCTCTTTTGGAAATCAACCCGGAATCATCGCCAGGTCAGGAACTGGTCAGCTGTCCGTGGCCTTGAAGTCATCCGGAGATACCGATTCGAGAAACTCCTTGAACTTCTCGACCTCGTCCTCGCGCTCGTCCGGCATGACCAGCCCGGCCTCCTCGAGCACCGGCTCCTCGGCATAGATCGGGCAGCCCACCCGCAGCGCGATGGCCACCGAATCCGACGGCCGCGCGGAAATCCGCAGATCGTTCTCGAAGACCAGATCGGCGTAGAAGGTGCCCTCCTGCAGATCCACGATCCGCACTTCCTTGAGGGTGTGGCCGAGCTCCT
This sequence comes from Nocardia heshunensis, assembly GCF_054782115.1. Taxonomy (NCBI): domain Bacteria; kingdom Bacillati; phylum Actinomycetota; class Actinomycetes; order Mycobacteriales; family Nocardiaceae; genus Nocardia; species Nocardia heshunensis. Next base: position 218,504 of record NZ_BAAGTC010000005.1, read on the forward strand.
TGATCAGAATCTTGATCAGATCGTGGGTGAGCGGACGGATGGGCGTCACGCCCTCCTGCTCCAGCACGATCGCGGTGGCCTCGGCCTGCCCGATCCAGATCGGTAGATATCGATCCCCGGAAACCTCTCGAAGCAACAGCACGGGCTGATTCTGTGGCTGTTCGACACGGATGCCGATCACTCGCATTTCGCTCATCGCACTGCCTCCCAAATCCCACACCGGCCGCCAGCCCCCGGCTGTAATACCGAGTCTAGGCGAAGATTTCAGCCCCCGAGGGAAGCGCGCACAGAGGTCTTCACCAGGCAGGTGTGCAGCGTCAGCGACAGTGCCGCCAACTCCCGGACCGTCTCCTCGGCACGCGCGCGGGCGTCCGCGTCACGGCTCTTGGCGATCGGGGCGGCGATCTGCGCGACCATGGCGGCCTCGCGATCGGCGGCCAGCTTGAAGGCACGCAGATGCCTTGCCTCCAAACCGAATTCGCTCAGCGCCTTGGCGGTGCGCGCCAGCGTGACGGCATCGCCGTCGAAATAGCCTGCCGCGCCGGGGGTAATGAGATTGGCGCGGATCAATTCGGTCAAAAACTTCTCGTCGATGCCCGCCTGTTCGAGCAGATCCGCCCGGGTGATCCGGATTTCGTGATCGAACCGGAGCTCCTCGGGCGACACCTCACCGGGCACCGCGTTCAACCTGCGCAGGCGGCCGCCGCCGTTGGCGGCGAGACCCTCTGTCGAATCGGGCATGGCCCCGACCCCTCCCACGGCGTTCGCCCGGGCCCGGGCCTCCCGGACCCCGAGCGTCGCCGCCCCACTGTCGATCGCTTCGAGCTGTTCCTTGATCACCTTCAACGGCAGGTACTGATCCCGCTGTGCGGTCAGCACGAAGCGCAGGCGCTCGACGTCCGCCACATGAAAACGGCGGTACCCCGAGGGCGTGCGCTCCGGGCTGATCAGACCCTCCGATTCCAGGAATCGGATCTTGGAGATGGTGATATCCGGAAAATCCGGACGCAGGAGATCCAGCACGGAGCCGATCGACATGCCTCCGCGCGTCCACTGCGCTGCGCCAGTCATTCCGCTCGGCCCTATAGCGCCGAATCGGTTGCGGCAGACTTGGGACCGGTCAGGAAGACGAGGCGGAACTTGCCGATCTGCACCTCGTCACCGTTCTGCAGCTCCGAAGAGTCCACCGGCTCCCGATTGACGTAGGTGCCGTTGAGGCTGCCCACATCGACCACCTGGAAGGTGTCGTCGTCCTGACGGAACTCCGCGTGGCGACGGCTGACGGTGACATCGTCCAAGAAGATGTCGCTATCGGGGTGGCGACCCGCCGAGGTGGTCGGCTGGTCGAGCAGGAAGCGCGAACCGGCATTCGGACCACGCTTGACCACCAGCAGGGCCGCGCCCGTCGGCAGCCCCTCCACTCCCGCTACCGGCTGCTCGCCTGTCTGCTCGGGGCGCGACGTGTCGACCTCGTTCAGGAAGTCGGCGCGGAACACCGAAGTGGTCTCTGCTGCCGTTTCCTGGTAACCCGGGTCCTTGTTCTCGCTCACCCTTGCTCTCCTCCTCGAACCGAATAATCCATGCAAGCAGTTGATGCCCTCAGCGATGCGGCACTCCGGCCGCTCCCCGCTTCGGGTAGGTCCGGAAAATCCGGGCACCGGCTGCGCGCACTTCTGTTGGCATTGACCGTACCCTGCCAGGGCGTACCCGTGCAGGTAGAACTGTGAAGGCTGCTTCAGCCTCCGATAACTCCTTGATAACCTGCGGCATCCAGGAGCTTTCCGAGTGCGGCGTCGAGGGCTTCGGCGGACTCCGCCTCGACCTCGAAGAGCCATCCGTCACCGTAGGCGTCGGAGTTGACCGTCTCCGGTGCGCCGTCCAGAAGATCGTTCACCGCAACGACTTTGCCCGCCAGCGGAGCGTAGATGTCGGACACGCTCTTGGTGGATTCGATCTCGGCGATGCTGTCGCCGTTGGCCACATCGGCGTCCACCGCGGGCAACTGCACGAACACGACGTCACCCAGCTGCGATTGCGCGTAATCGGTGATGCCCACCCGCACGCGGGTCGGACCGATCTTGCTCACCCACTCGTGCTCTTCGGAGTAGCGCAAATCATCGGGTACTGCGGTCACTGGCAGTGTCCTTTCAACGGGCGTTCCTCTCGGGATCGTCGTCGATCCGTCGGCCACACCCTATCGGGAGTGATCATGGTGTGGCACGGGCGGTATCGCTCGGGACACTGCGATGGCCTTGCCGAGATAGAGGATTCCGGTCCAGACGTAGGTCGCCGTGCCCCAGATCAAGAATGCCCCACCGAAGGCCCGGCCGAAACCCGCGGCGGCCCAGTCCATCTGCCCGGCCAGCAGCCACGGCAGCGCGGCCATGAGCGCGAAGGTGGCCGCCTTGCCCAGGTAGATGACGTCGGGCGGAGGTAGGTCGCGGCGGCGGTAGACGCGCAGCGTGAGCGTCAGGATGGCGTCGCGGCCGATCAGGATGACCACCACCCACCACGGCAGGATGCCGCGAATCAGGAAGCCGCCCAGGGTCGCCAGCAGATAGAGACGGTCCACCAGCGGGTCGAGGATCGCGCCCAGTTTGGACGACTGGTCCAGCAGCCTTGCCAGCTTGCCGTCGAGGAAGTCGGTGAAACCACTGACCACCAGCAGGGTGAAGGCCCAGCCGTCGGCCTTCTCGGCCAGCAGCAGCCACAGGAACACCGGGACGCCGATCAACCGGATCACGCTGAGCACATTGGGCACCGTGAGGATACGGTCGCTGTAGACCGGTTCGGCGTTCTGCTCGGTTGTCACCACTCGATCCAACCCCAATCGCTCGCGCATCTCCATCCGGGCACGCCAGCTACTGCGTGAGAGAGTTCTGTGCAATCCTTCTCAATAGGTGGTTGAGCAGCGAGAGGAAACACCATGCCCGACTTCGACTATGACGTCGTCGTTATCGGTTCCGGGTTCGGGGGGAGCGTCAGTGCGCTGCGCCTGAGCGAGAAGGGCTACCGGGTGGCCGTGCTGGAGTCCGGGCGGCGCTGGAACGCCGAGGACATCCCGAATACCAACTGGAATGTGCGCAAGGCGATCTGGGCGCCGCGGCTGGGACTGACCGGTACGCAGCGCATCAGCATTCTCGGCAAGTGCGCGGTGTTCTCGGCCGCGGGCGTGGGCGGTGGGTCGCTGATCTACGGCAATACCCTCTACGAGCCGCTGCCGGCCTTCTACACCGACAAGCAGTGGGCGCACATCACCGACTGGCGGGCCGAGCTCGCGCCCTATTACGACCAGGCGCAGCGCATGCTCGGGGTCGCGCCGAATCCGCGCATGACCCCCGCCGACGACGTGATCCGTTCGGTGGCAGCCGATCTGGGCGTGGCCGACACCTTCCACGCCACCAATGTGGGCGTGTTCTTCAACGAGTCCGCGCCGGGCGAGGAGGTCGACGACCCGTACTTCGGCGGGGCGGGACCCAAGCGCAATGGCTGCATCCACTGCGCGCGCTGCTTCACCGGCTGCCCGCACAACGCCAAGAACACCACCCCGAAGAACTACCTGTACCTGGCCGAGCAGGCGGGTGCGCACGTGTTCGCGCTGACCACCGCCGACAAGGTACGGCCGATGACCGGCGGCGGCTATGCCATCGAGACCTCTCGATCGGAGCGCTGGGTTCGCAAGGGGCGCAAGGTGTTCACCGCCGAGCAGGTGGTGTTCGCCGCGGCCGCGCTGGGCACCCAGAAGCTGCTGCACAAGATGAAGGACGAGGGTGTGCTGCCGCAGCTCTCGCCGCGCCTGGGCGAGCTGACCCGGTCGAATTCCGAGGCGATTCTGAACGTGGTGAGCAAGGCCCGCGACGACTTCGCCGAGGGCATCGCCATCACCTCCTCGATCCATCCCGAACCCGACACCCACGTCGAGGTGTGCCACTACGGCAAGGGGCAGAACGGTCTGTTCCCGCTGTCGGTGCCGCTGGTGGACGGCGGCGCGTTCCGATTCCTGCGGTTCCTGCTGGCCATGGTGCTGCATCCGGTGGTGTTCGCGCGCAGCCTCAATGCGCATCGGGCCTCGGAGAAGTCGGTGATCCTGCTGGTCATGCAGTCGCTGGACAATTCGCTGACCTCGTTCCGGCGCTGGGGGCAGCTCAAGACCAAACAGGGCACGGGCAAACCGAATCCGACCTGGATTCCGCTCGCCCACGATGTCGGGCGGCGCTTCGGGTCGAAGGTCGACGGCGATGTGCAGATGCTGGCCATGGACGTGTTCAACATTCCGGCCACGGCGCACTACATCGGCGGCTGCGTGATCGGCGAGGGGCCGGAAAGCGGTGTGGTGGACCCGTATCAGCGCGTGTTCGGGCATCCGGGGCTGCACATCGCCGACGGTTCGGCGGTGACCGCGAATCTCGGCGTGAACCCGTCGCTGACCATCACCGCACAGGCCGAGCGCGCAATGGCGTTCTGGCCCAACCGAAACGAGGCCGATCCGCGTCCGGCGCTGGGTTCGGCGTATCGCCGCATCACTCCGGTCGCACCCAAGCACGCGGCGGTGCCGGACTTCGCGCCGGGCGCGTTGCGGCTGCCCATCTTCCCGACCGACTACCCGACCGATCCGGCGCTGCCCGCCAACCACTGAGCCACACCCCGCAATCGATCCCCGGACCCGCCGCACAATTGCGCGCAGCGGCGTGCCCGGCGGTAGTTTGGGCCTTGTGCCCGTACCATTCCCGGTATCGATTCGACGAGGAAGGTGAGAGCCGATGCTCGTCCGAGTGCAGAACGCCGCCGGCACCCACGCCGAGAAGGTGCTCATCGACTGGCTGCGCACCTGGAAGGGGTCGACCGACCCCAAGGGCGTCGCGACCGTGAATTGCAGTCTCTTCCACGGTGATCGGCTGTATCCGTTCGACGCCGTGGTGTGGACGCCGACCAGCTGCGTGGTGATCGAGGCCGAGGCGCTCTCGGAGAAGATGAGCGGCGAGCTGGAGATCCCCGTCAACGGGCCCTGGCGCGTCGGCGACAAGATCCTCAACTTCGACGGCGGCGACAAGCGCAATCCGCTCGACAAGTCCCGCGATCACACCTTCGCACTGCAGAACTGGCTGGCCGAACGCGGTTTGGGGCAGCGGGTCATCCACGGCGTCGTGCTGGTGGTGCCGCCGCCCGGCTCGGATCTGCGAGTGACGCAGCTGTGGAACGATCCGAGCTTCCAGGTGCTGCTGGGCGACGAGCGGGGCCTGCGCGACCATTTCACCGCGCTGCTCTCGCGCGGGCGGCCGCAGTGGTCGGCCAACGATGTGGCCTGGGCGTTCCGCGGGCTGGGCATCCTGCCGTACCTGCCGGGACCGCAGGACCTGATCAACGAGGGTTTCCTCGGGCCGGTGGATGTCACGCTGTGGCACGGTGGCCCGCAGCAGGCGCAGGCCGAGGCGTTCGCCGAGGAGCAGGCCCGACTCGAGGCCGAGCACGGGTCGGCGGGGCGCGGACTGTCGATTCCGGCACCGTGGTTCGCGCCGTGGAAGTTGTATCCGCGCCGCAGCGACCGGCTCGAGCTGCGTCGCGGCTTCATGCGGGTGATGCTGAGTCTGGGCTTCCTGGTGGCGGCGCTGTGGGGATTCTGGTTCATGGCCGCCGTGATCTTTTCGTACTGAGCGGCCGATCGCAGCGCGCTATCCGCGTGTTGCCGTGAAGTAGCGGAACGGCAGATAGAGGGCGGAAACGAGCGCGATCGCGGCCGCGGTACCGCCGAGCACATCGGTCGGATGGTGGTATCCGAAGCCGACCATGCCGATCATGACGGCCGGGAGAACGACCGCCATCACGATCACCGACACCGTCCGCACACGCTTCGATTCGCTCACCAACGCGAAAGCCGTGACGACCGCGACCAATTGGACCGTGTGGCCGCTCGGGTAGGCCAGGTAGTGGTCCAGCTTGCGATCCCAGAACGGTTTGAGCGCATAGGTATTGATCGCCACCACCAGTTCGGGGGCGATCAGCGCGAAACCGGCTGCCCACCACTGCCTTCGGTAGGCGTACCAGGCGGCGAACACGACCAGCATCGGCAGCACCACGTAGCTGTTGCTCGGGAACACCAGCACCCGATACACCCAGGTGTGCGCGTCGAACGCGCTGTGAATGCGGTGTTCCAGGCTCGAATCCACGCTCGTGGACCCGCCGTCGGGCGGAAACGACAGGGGCACAAGCACGGTCACGATCACCCCGGCCAGGATGATCACGGGCAGGGCCGCCCGGCGGATCCACGGATCCGGTCGGGTCGGGGCGGGAGTGGTCGCAGTGCTCACGCCTGCACGATAGTCACTCGCGCAGGCCGACCCGTTCGAGCAGGGGGCGCGATCGGGTCGGGGCCCACCAGTTGGCGGTACCCAGGAGGCGCATGAAGGCGGGCACCAGGATCATGCGGACCAGGGTGGCGTCCATCAGGACGGCGACCGCCAGGCCGACACCGAGCATGCGGTTCATGGTGACGCCGCTGGCGGCGATGCCCGCGAACACGACCGCCATGAGCAGGGCGGCGGCGGTGACGATGCGGCCGGAACGGGCGATACCGAAGGCGACCGCGGTGTCGTTGTCTTCACGGGTGCGGTCGGAGCGTTCCCATTCCTCGGTGAACCGGGCCAGTAGGAACACCTCGTAGTCCATCGAGAGACCGAAGGAGACGCAGAACAGTAGGACCGGCAGCGTGCCGATGGTGTATCCGGTCGCGGTGGTGCCGAATCCGCCGAGGTGGCCGTCCTGGAAGATCCACACCAACGCGCCGAAGGTGGCCGACAGTGAAAGCACGTTGAGGACAAGGGCTTTCAAAGGCAGCACCACGCTGCCGGTGAGCAGGAGCAGCAGCACGAAGGTGGTGATCGCGATCCAGGCCACGGTTTTCGGGAAACCTTGCGCGATGCCGAGCTGGGCGTCGGCGGTCTGCTGGGCCTGGCCGCCGAACAGGACCGGGGCGGGCGTGTCCACCGCCCGCAAGGCGTCCAATTGTCGTTGTGCCGCCGCCGAATACGGGTCGAGACGGGTGGCGACGGCCAAGTGGACGCTGTCGGGTCCGGCCGCCGTGGGGTCCGCCGGACCTGCCAAGTGACCGTCGACGAAGGTTCCAGTCGGGCCGACGACCGCGTCCACGTCGGGCACCTGGGACAGGGCGGCGGCATAGTCGGTCGGGTCCGTACCTGGCGCGCGCACGATGAGGTGCACGGTCCCGGTGGCCTTGTCGTCGAACCGATCTCGCAGCAGGTCGCCGACCTGCCGCGACTCCAGCCCGGCGGGCAGCACCCGATCGTCGGGCAGCCCCAGCTTCAGCTGGAGGATGGGCGAACCCAGCACCAGCAGCAGCGCCAGCACCGGCAGCGCCCACACCGCGGGCCGTCGCTGAACGGCGCGCGCGACGCGGTAGAGCACACTGTGCTCGACCGGTGCGGCCTCACGCAGCGGTTTGCGGTTGATGCGGTCGCCCAGTAGTAGAAGCAGGGCGGGCACCATGGTCAGGGCCAGCAGGATCGACAGCGCCACCACGGCCAGCCCCGCCGAGGCCAGGGAACGCAGGAATGCCATGGGGAAGAACAGCATTCCGATCAGCGCGATGCCGACGGTGAGACCGGAGAAGGCGACCGCGCGGCCGCCGCGCCGCATGGCGATGGTCAGAGCTTCGGTGCGTTCGCGGCCGCGGGCGATCTCCTCGCGATAGCGCCCGATGATCAGCAACGAGTAGTCGATCGCCAGGGCCAAGCCGATAGCAGTGGTGATATTGAGCGCGAAGATCGACAGGTCGACGACGAAACTCAGCAGATACAGCACCGCGCTGGCCCCCGCGATGGCGACGACCCCGGTCACGAACGGAATGAGCGCCGCGACCAGGCTGCGCAGGAACCACACCAGCAGCAGGAACGTCAACGGCAGTGCGATGGCCTCGGCGATGGTGAGATCCCGCTGCGTCTGCTGCCCGGTCTCGTACCAGACCATGGCCTGTCCCCCGGCATGCACGCTGACACCGTCACGGCTGCCGCTGAATTCGCTCGCCAGCTCATGGGCGATACCGGGCGCGGAGTTCTCATCCCCGCGCACACTCGCGACGATCAGGCCGATCTTCCCGTCCCGGCTGCGCAGAGCACCGGCAAGCTGCGGGTCGGTCCACAGTGAAACGGTCTTCGACAGCCGCGGGTCGGTGCGCAGCTGCTGGGCGATCTCCTTGCCCCGGGCAGCGGCCGCCGCATCCTGTGCGCCGCCGGACGATTCGACGGTGAGCACCAGCTGCATGCCTGAAATGCCGTAGTCGCGATCGAGGATGTCGGCGACGCGGGCGGACTCCGAGTCGGTCGCGACGAAGCCTCCGTTGGACAGTCGCGCCGCCGCCTGCGAACCGGCCGCCCCGCACAGCAGAAACGCGATCCCGACGAGGATCAGCAGCAGTTTCGGCGTGCGCAGCGCCGGCGCTATCAGTTTGTCGATCATCGCGGTGCCTCGTCGTCGTGCGGTCGATGATCCGCCCGCCCGGGCGGATCTCGGTCACATCTTGGGGTCCGACGGTGTGTAGTAGAGGTGGGTGTGTGCAACCTCTCAACGATGCACGGAGGCAATAGGGTTCAGTGTGCGCGATGTCCCGGGTCAGTCGAGCATGGCGGCGCGCAGGACGCCTTCCGGGACGCCGAGTCCCTCGATGAGGGTGAGCGCCTGTGGGCGGAGGCGGTCGACGAGTTCGTTGACGCCGCGGCGGACCGCCTTGGCGCGTTCCACCGACATGAACCGGTGCATGATGTACCAGGCCTGGTTCTGTTCCAGAGTCCAGTAGACGTAGAGGTCGCAGACGGTGTCGGCGAGGGCTCGCGCCTCCGGGTCGGCGATGTCGGCGATGCCGTCGATGAAGGCCTCCAGCACCATTCGCTCGATATGGGCGGTACCGGCGGCGAGGATGTGGTCCTGGGCGTTGTTGAACGCTTCGAACGGACCGGTCTCCTTGGCGCGGGCGCGCAGCCGGTGGGCGGCGGTGCGGACCATGTAGTCCTCGCGGTCGGCGAAGAGTTGCAGTTGCACCGAGCGCCGGGACAGGTCGCCCTCGTCCACACTGTCGTCGCCGCGGTCACGCAGGCGCTGGATCATCTGGCGCACGCCGGAACGCTCACGCACCACATCGCGGGCGGTGGTGGCGGCGAAACGCACCCAGCCGAGCGCGTCGAGGTCCCGCACTTCTTCGGCATAGGCGGTGAGCAAGTCCTTGGCCACCAGCTGGGTGAGCACCACGTTGTCGCCCTCGAACGTGGTGAACACATCGGTGTCGGCCTTCAGCGTGACCAGGCGGTTCTCGGTCAGATAGCCCGCGCCGCCGCAGGCTTCGCGGCACTCCTGGATAGCCCCCGTCGCATGCCGGGTCTGGGCCACCTTGAGACCGGCCGCGCGATTTTCCAGCGCACGCTGAGCGCGCGGGTCGAGATCCTGGCCGGTCTGCACCAGGTGCATGCGGCGCACCAGCTCGTTCTGCGCGAAAGCCAGTGCGTAGGAACGGGCTACGAGCGGCAGCAGGCGACGCTGATGGCTGCGGTAGTCCAGCAGCAGCGTCTCCTCGCCGGTGTCCGGGTCGGAGAACTGGCGGCGCTGCTCGGCGTAGCGCACCGCGATACTGAGTGCGACCCGCGCCGCGGCGGCGGCCGCGCCACCGACGCTGACCCGCCCGCGCACCAGGGTGCCCAGCGTGGTGAAGAAGCGGCGGCTCGGGTTCTCGATCTCGGAGGCGTAGGTGCCGTCCGGGTCGACGTCGGCGTAGCGGTTGAGCAGGTTCTCGCGCGGAATTCGCACCTGGTCGAACAGGATTCGACCGTTGTCGACGCCGGGCAGGCCGCCCTTGATGCCGCAGTCGGAGGTGGTGACGCCGGGCAGATCGCTGCCCGCCTCGTCGCGGATGGGCACCAGGAAGCAGTGCACGCCCTTGCTCTCGCCGCCGGTGATCAACTGCGCGAAAACCGCTGCCATGCGGGCGTGTTCGGCCGCGCCGCCGATGTAGTCCTTGCGCGAGGACGGAGTCGGGCTGTGCACCACGAACTCTTGGGTGGCCGGGTCGTAGGTGGCGGTGGTCTCCAGGTTGGCGACGTCGCTGCCGTGGCCGGTCTCGGTCATGGCGAAGCAGCCGAGCAGGCGCAGCGAGACCAGGGCGTCGATGTAGGCGCGATGCCTCTCTGTGCCGAGGTTCTCGACTGCGCCACCGAAAAGTCCCCACTGCACACCGCTTTTCACCCACAGTGACAGATCGGTGTAGGCGAGCATCTCCAGGGCGACGACCGCGCCGCCCGGATCGCTGGGCTTGCCGTCCACGTGCCGGAAGCCGCGCGCCACCCAGCCGTAGGACTCGACCAGGTGCATTTGTTCCAGGACCCGGGCCCGCGCCGCCTTGATATCGAGGGCGGGGTCACCGAAGAGGCGGTCGTCGTCCAGACTGCCGCGGGCCTCTTCGCGCACCTCCCGCCAAGGACCGTCGAGTGCCGCGCGTAGCTCTTCCGCAATCGAAACGCCGCTCGTCGCCATACTCCAAAACACTACTGCCCTCACACCACTCACCCCGGTGATCCAGCCCACCCGTGTACGTTTGCCGTGTGACCGACCAGTTGGCTACCGACGAGCAAGCAGGAGCTCGCGCCGGGCTGCGCGCCCGCTGGCAGCGGCTGCTGACCGGCACGATGGACCGGGTCACGGCCGACCATCGTGCCACCGCCGACACCGTGGTGGATATGCCCGCGCCGGTGCGGCCCATCGATCTCACCGATGACGCGGCGGTGACCGAGGTGCTGGATCTGGCCGAGCGGGTGGGCGAGGTGGTGCTCGCGTCGGGAACCGCGGTCATGGATACCACCACCCAGGTCGAATTCATCGCCGCCACCTACGGATTGTCGAAATGCGATATCGACGTCACCTACAACTCGATTCGCATCTCCGCCGACCGCGGCCCGCGACTACCGCCCGCCAGCACGATGCGCGTGGTGCACTATCGCTCCCTGGATTTCACCCGCCTGGCCGCCGTCGATCGGTTGACCCGGCGCATCCGCACCGAACTAGTGCCGCCGGACGAGGCGCTCGCGGCGCTCGACGAGATCACCTCCGCGCCACACCCGTACCCGCGCTGGTCGGCGACGGCCGGCTGGGCGCTGATGGCCGCGGGCGTGGCGCTGCTGCTCAACGGCGGCTGGCTCGTCGCGCTGCTGAGCTTCGGCACCACCATGCTCATCGACCGCACCAACCGGCTGCTGAATCGGCGCGGGCTGCCGTTCTTCTTCCAGCACATGATGGGCGGGGTCATCGCGGCCACGCCCGCGGTGCTGGTCTCGACCTACGGCGAGGGCCTGCATCTGGATCCCGCGTTGATCATCGCCGCGGGAATCGCGGTGCTGCTGGCCGGTTTACAGCTGGTCGGCGCGGTCGAGGACGCCATCACCGGGGCACCGATCACCGCCTCGGCCCGCATGCTCGAGGTGATCATGATGACCGGCGGCATCATCGCCGGTATCGCGCTCACGCTGCGGGTGGCCGAGGTGTTCGAGGCGTCGGTGCCGACCGTCGATATGACCAATGCCCGCGACCTGACCAATCTGCCGTTGAAGCTGCTCGCCGGTGCCGTCGTCTCGACGGCGTTCGCGCTGGCCTGTTATGCAGAGCAGCGGGCGCTGGCCGCGGCGGCGTTCAGTGGTGCGGCGGCGACCGTGGTCTATCTGGTGGTTCAGCACTTCGGGTTCGGGCCGATCGTGGCGTCGGGTGGCGCGGCGACGGTGGTGGGTCTGGCCGGTGGTCTGCTCGCGCGCCGGGCGCTGACCCCGCCGTTGGTGGTGGCGGTCGCGGGCATCACTCCCCTGCTGCCGGGTCTGCGGGTCTATCGCGGGCTGTACGCGTTGCTCAATGACGAGATGCTGATCGGTTTCAATCAGCTCTCCGGTGCGTTCGGTGTGGGTCTGGCGCTGGCGGCCGGTGTCACGCTCGGCGAGTGGATCGCCCGCGACCTGCGGCGACCCCGGATCGTGAAGCGGATCGGCGATATCCGCAAGCCACGGTTCGTCTCCAGTTGAACATCGTCGCGTTCGTCGGCTACCGTTCGGTCCGCTCGACCGAAGTTGGGGGCAGATGTACAGCGAGAACGAGGACCTCTCGAACCATCCGGATCTGATGGGGTCCGAATGGGCGAACCGGATCGCCCGCATAGAGAAGCAGCATTCGCGGCGGCAGCGGTGGTCGGGGCGGAACCGGCAGGTGCGCAGGTGGTTACCGGTGGGCGCGGTGCTGGTGGTGGTGCTCGGCGGGTGGATTGCGTTCAATCATCCGAATTTCGGGGGCACGGTGGCGGTGCAGAAGTCGGCGGCACCGACGACGACCGCGACGCAGCGTGCGGCCGAGACCGCTCGGGTGAATCTCAATATGCCGTTTCTGAACACTCCGGCGGCGGGGTGGGCGGACGGTGCGGGCGGATTCGTGGCTCCTGCGGCCGCGCCCGTCGGGGGTTATGATGCGGACACGGTCGCCTCGGCGTATGAGCGCACGCGGCAGTTGCTGATCACGCAGCGGGTGGATCGCGCGGCGATCACCGGCAACGACACCTCTCGGGTGTTGAGTCAATTGGCGCCCAAGATGCGGGAATTCGCGGAGGGGGAACTTCGCGACAAGCCGGATTCGACCACCGGTTTCTACGTGACCGCGATCGCCCCGGGCCAGGTGTTGCTGCCCGCGCAGCCGAAAGTCTTCGGCAGCATGCAGGCTCAGCTCAATGAAGAGGGCGAGTTGGCGATCCACACCAACTATGTGGTCGCGTACGCCTTCGATCCCGGCGATCCGCAGCGGGTGCACCGGGCCATGGACATGATCGTGGTGCAGCGCTGGGAAGTGGACTACACGTTCGCCAATGCCACCGACGCCAACGGGCGGCGCTGGGTCGAGGGCACCCAGGGAATCTGGTTGCGCAACGCCAAGGCGCACACGTATTCGGGGGAATGCTCGTGGGGCAACAAGGGATTCCTGGCTCCCGCCTTCGCCAAGAACCAGAGTCTCGGTGGCGCGCCGCCGGAACACGATGCCGATTACTACTTCGATCCCAGCCATCCCATCCCGACCGGCGACAATTGCCACTGATTCAGAAATAGCCGAATTGCATTGCCATGCAACGCTTTTCATTCATTCCGACCGAGACTGATACCGTGCATTATGACCAGCCGCCCGCGTGACCGCGATGTCTTCGCGCTATGGGGAAAACTCGTAGCCCACCACCGCTTTCTCGTCCTCGGTTTGGTCGCGGCCGGGCTGCTGGCGCTCGGCGGCTACGCCTGGGGATTCGAAGGGCGTCTCAGCGCGGGCGGGCTGGACGATCCGGGTTCGGAATCCTCACAGGCGGCGAATCTGGCGGCGGCGGCGTTCGGTGCGGATCATTCCGCGGATGTGGCGGTGCTGTACACGGCGCCCGAGGGGATGACGGTCGACGATCCCGATCTCGCGGCGGCGGTGGCCGAGAATCTGAACGGGCTCACGCAGCGGTTCCCGAACGAGATCACGGGGGTGAACGCGGCGTACTGGTCTGCCGTGCACACCACGAAGGGCAATTCGGCGAAGCTGGCCACGGATGACCGGTCGCATGCGCTCGCGTTGATCGCGCTCAAGGACTATGGGGCGCAGGACTATACGACGGTCAAGGACGCGTTCGCGGTGCCCGGGGTCAAGGTGCAGGTGGGTGGGTTGCAGCCGGTGTCGGTCGCACTGACCGACACCATTGCCGCCGATACCCATCGCATGGAGTTGCTGGCCATTCCGGCGGTGGCGATTCTGCTGTTCTTCATTTTCGGTGGTGTGGTCGCCGCATCGCTGCCGCTGCTCATGGGTGTGCTGACCGTGCTGGGCGCGAACGGGATCGTGCGGTGGATCACCAACTTCACCGAGGTGAATTCGTTCGTGGCCCCGGTGGTTTCGATGATCGGGCTGGGGTTGGCGATCGACTACGCGCTGTTCATCGTGAGCCGGTTCCGGGAGGAGGTGGCGGCCGGATACGACACGTCGACGGCCGTGCGCCGGACAGTGACGACCGCGGGTCGCACGGTGTTGTTCTCGGCCACCATGATCGTGGCGAGTCTCGGCGGGATGCTGTTGTTCCCGCAGGGGTTTCTGAAGTCGATCGCCTACGGTGCGATCGCGACCGTCACGCTGGCCGCATTGACCGCGGTCACCATTCTGCCCGCGATGCTGGCGATTCTGGGGCCGCGGGTGGATGCGCTGGGTATCAAGCGATTCCGGCGCGCCGATTCGGCTCGTGATGTGGAGAACGGTTTCTGGGGTCGGTCGACGTCCTGGGTGATGCGGCATCCGCGGAAGATCACGGCGGTGCTGATTCTCGGGCTGCTGGTGTTGATCGTGCCGGTGCGCAATATCGCCTTCGGCGGGTTCAGCGAGAAGTATCTGCCGCCGGACAATGCGATTCGGGTGGCGCAGCAGCAGATCGACGCGAACTTCCCGTACCGCAAGTCCGACCCGATCGAGTTGATCATCGTGTCGAAGGACAGCACGCAGGTCGGGCCGCTCATCGCGCAGGCGAGTCAGGCGCCCGGCATCCTGCCCGCCGGTTTCGAGATCCCGAGCCGGTCGCAGCTGCAGCCGGACGTGTTCCGCACCGCCGCGTATCTGGTCGATTCCACCAAGTACGACAAGACGATCGACTGGCTGCGGCAGCTGCCGGTGCCCGACGGGGTGACCATGATGGTCGGCGGGGTGCCGACGGTGCAGCACGACGCCATCTCCGCGCTGCTCGATCGACTACCGCTGATGATCCTGCTGGTGCTGGCGTTCACCACCCTGCTGATGTTCCTCACCTTCGGTTCCCTGGTGCTGCCGCTGAAGGCCGCGTTCATGAGCGTGCTCGGGCTCGGCTCCACGCTCGGCATCCTCACCTGGATCTTCACCGAGGGCCACGGTTCGGGCCTGCTCGACTTCACCCCGCAGCCGATCCAGGCCAACATCCTGTTCCTCATCATCGCCATCATCTACGGGCTGTCGACGGACTATGAGGTATTCCTGTTGTCCCGCATGGTCGAAGCCCGCGCCGCCGGGGCGACCACCGAGGAGGCCATCCGCTCCGGGACGGCCCACACCGGGCGGATCATCACCGCTGCCGCTCTCATCCTCCTTGTCGTGACGGGCGCGTTCGCGTTCTCCGACCTGGTCCTCATGCAGTACATCGCCTACGGCATGATCTCCGCCCTGATCATCGACGCCACCGTCCTGCGCATGCTCCTCGTCCCCGCCACCATGAAACTCCTCGGCGACTACGTCTGGTGGGCCCCCCGCTGGATGAAACGCATCCAACGCCGAATCGGCCTGAGCGAACCCACCCTCACCGAAGAACCCGAAAACCTCCGCACCCCCGAATTAGCCGAAGCCCGAAGCTGATTCGACTGTCACTGGACTCCGGTGCCCCGTCGTGAGTGTCGGTAGGCTCGCGGTATGGAGACTGTCGATGGAGTGGCCAGCGAAACCGTCAGGCGTTCGGTTGTTCTCGCCGGGGGCGGCGTTGTTGGGACCGCGTGGATGTCGGGGCTCGCCGCCGAATTACGCCGCCGAGGAATCGATTTGGGAGCGGCCGAGTCGATCGTCGGCACGTCCGCAGGCGCGATCGTCGGTGCCGCGCTCGTAGTCGGCAGAGATTTGGACTCCTTCGCCGACGATCCCCGGCCCCCGGGCTATGCCGGACCTACCGGGCAGGGCGGAACCACCCTCCGGGCTGAACCTGGAGTTGCTCGGGGCCGTCTCCGCGGTAGTGGCGGACCGGACACTGGATCGGGATACAGTGCTGCGCACGGTCGGCCGGATGGCGATGGCCGAGGAGCCTGCCCCACCGTCGGACATCGCCGAGCTGGAGTGGCTTGTCGGCGGCAACGAGTGGCCGGATCACCGGCTACGCGTGGTCGTGGTGGACGCGGAAGTCGGCCAACGTCTGGTGTGGGACAACAGCTCCGGCGTGCCCTTGGCGGCCGCTGTCGCCGCGAGCCGCTCCTTCCCGGGAGCCTGGCAGCCGGTCGTCATCGGAGATCGCTACTACATCGACGGCGGAATCTGGTCCGCCGCCAACGCGGACGTAGCCGCACCGTCGAACATCCTGCTGGTCGTCGAACCGCTGGCACACAGATTCCCACCCGAACGGCTACAAGCCGAACTCGCGACAACCGCCGCCGACACGGTCGTACACTTCCACCCCGACGCCGCGACCATCGACATATTCACCACGTTCGCAACCAACCCGAACCCCCTCGCGAGCTGGCCCCACGCCTTCCGCGCCGGCGTCCGCCAAGCAGAGGACCTGGCAAAACAATTGATCGACGCAGGCTGGTAGCCACCGCACCACCTGACAGCCCGTATCGATCTACTACGGCGGCAGCCGAGGCTGGGATGCAAGGATTCGAACCTCGATCGACGCAGCCAGAGTGCGTAGTCCTGCCGTTGGACGACATCCCAATAGTGCACTGGGGCAGGAGGACTCGAACCTCCACCGACCGCTTCCAAAGAGCGGTGTCCTACCGTTAGACCATGCCCCACCATGCGTGATCACAGTGCCACTCACGCTGCACTCACCGCAACGGATTAACCGGTCGGCGAACCGGGCGATCGCCGCCGCGGCGTCACCGATCAGAAAGCATTCACGCCTTGTCGAGGGTGCGCCTTCCGATGGCTGCGCTCAGCGCGTCGAGTTCTGCCAGTACATCGGTGGCTGCCCAGATTTGGTTGCGCTTGCTCTCGGAGAGGAGTTCGAGGATCCCGGCCTCGGTCAGTCGCCCCAATGCCCGATAGGTGCTGCCGTCTGTGGTTCCGGCGATGCGTTGCGCGGTGTCGGCGTTGAAGATCGGGGTTTCGAGGAGGGCGGCGAGGAGAGCTTCGTCCGCCGAGTTCGCCCGCGGGCGAACAATGTCACGCCAGCGTCTGGGCAGGTCGGCAAGTACCAGGGCAGAGTCCTGTGCGGCCTCGCTCGCATTGATCGCGCCGAGGGCAAGGTATTCGACGAAAGCGTCGACATCGCCACTGCGAAATCGGTTGAGGTGCAGGAAGTATCGGCCGGTATCGGCCAGCATGACCGATGCCAGAGGTACCGTCACTCGATGAGTCAGGCCGCGGCGGCGCAGGACCGCGCTGATCAGCGCCCGCCCGACGCGGCCGTTCCCGTCGGTGAACGGGTGAATGGACTCGAACTGGGCATGCGCGATGGCGGCTTGCGCAAGAATCGGCAAATCGTCGCGATTGACGAATACCAGTAGGTCATCGATCAATTCGGCGACAAACTCGGGGGGCGGTGGCACATGTGAGGCATTGATCGGCGTGTAGTCGCTGCCACCGATCCAGTTCTGAACATCCCGCAGTTGCCCCGCATCCAGCGCGGTGTAGAAATCGACGTTCATCAATAGCCGATGCGCTTCGAGAAAGTCATCCAGCCCGATACTGCCCGAACCGGCCGCGTCGACCATCGCGATCAGAGCCTTGACCGCTGCTAACTGTGATTTCGCCTCGTCACTGGCCTTACCTCCAGCAACAGCCTTGCCGAAAGCCCGCCAGCCCGCATCGATGTGTTCGATCTTCGATGATGCGACCGACTCGCTGCGGAGCAAGAAGTCCGCCAGCGGGGCCAGATGCTCGCCGAACCCTGCTTCGAGACGGGCAATAGCGATCACAGCCGCTTCGTGGGCGCGGGCCACGGGTCCGGTCGGATCGTAAGAGAGCTCGCCGATTCTGGGCGGAATCGCAACAGTGATGCGCTCGAGCATCCGGTCCGCGCGCGAGCCTTGTCGCTGACGCGGGCTCCAGCTGCGCTCTTCAGTTCGGTGTGATGGCCAGTTCACGCGGACTTCTCCAGGTAAAGTCGACTAACGCTCCGGTTAGCTTACTTTATACCCACAAAACACAGTTAAGGTTGGGGTTGGCGTACTTTTCTACCCTTCGGGCTCGTCGCTCCTGGTCCCGGGAGAACCGAGCCAGCTAGCCGGGGACCAGGCCGATGCTGCGGCCGATGTCGGCGAGGGTGGAGTCGAAGAGGACGTCGGGGTGGGAGATCTGGATGGGGTAGTTGTTGAAGACTTCCAGGGTTACGTGGCCGTAGAGGCGGGCCCAGAATTGGATCATTACGTAGCTGACGCCCAGGTCGAGCTTCTCCGCCGGGAACTTCTGGCCTGAATCTGCAAGGACGGCAAGGAGTTCCGTTTGGAACTTGATGAGGTCGTCGCGGAGCTCCGGCGGGATGAGATCCAGTGGGGGCGTGACTACTTGGTATTCCGTCAGAAGGCGGCCTGCGGCGCCGAGGAAGATGCGGCCTACCGGTTCGCCGAATTGCTGCATGGCGCTGGTGATTCCGGCGGTGACCGGGGAGGCGAAGACCAGAGTGAATTCGCGGGAGTGGGTCAGCGCCCAGTGGCGGAAGCCGCGGCAGATCGCGAAGAAGCGCAGGCCGGCGTCGTCGGGGAGGTCGGCGATGGCGGCTTCGAGGTCTTTGGCGAGGTCGGCGCACACGTCGGTGCGGACGGTGGCGAGCAGGTTGTCGCGGGAGTCGTAGTAGCGGTAGAGCGCGGGAGCGGTGATGCCCAGCTCCCGCGCGATGGCCCGCAACGTCATGGCGTCGGGGCCCTGATCGACCAGCAGTGAGCGCGCGACGCGGCGGATGTCGGCGTCGTTGACCGCGGGCATCCGGCCTCGTCGGCGAGGTTCACTCATGCTGATCGATTCACTCCGCATCCGTGTCGAATGATTGGGGCCCTAGGTGGTTATGGCAAGTTACCGCCTTCGGGCCCGAATCGCTCACTCGTACGCGACCTGCCAGCTCTTGATGCCGTTGAGCCAGCCGGAACGCAGGCGCACCGGCTCGGAAACCTGGTGCAGGTTCGGCATCACGTCGGCGATGGCGTTGAAGATCAGATCCAGCTGCAGGCGAGCCAGATTCGCGCCCACGCAGTAGTGGGTGCCGGTGCCGCCGAAGCCGACGTGCGGGTTGGGGTTGCGCAGCACGTTGAACTTGTACGGGTCTTCGAAGTAGTTCTCGTCGAAGTTGGCGGCACTGTAGAACATGCCGACACGCTGGCCCTTCTGGATCAGCTGGCCCGACAGCTCGACGTCCTCGACCGCGGTGCGCTGGAAGGCGATGACCGGGGTGGCCCAGCGGACGATCTCGTCGGGCGCGGTGCGCGGACGCTGCTCCTTGAACAGTTCCCACTGGTCCGGGTTGTCGACGAACGCCTTCATGCCGTGCGTGGTGGCGTTGCGGGTGGTCTCGTTGCCGGCGACCGACAGCAGGATCACGAACCAGGCGAATTCGTCGGAAGCCAGTGCGTCGCCGTCGATGTCGGCGTGCAGCAGGGTGGAGGCGATGTCGTCCATCGGGCAGGCGCGACGCTGTTCGGCGAGGTTCCAGGAGTAGCCCATGACCTCGGCGGTGGCGACCTTGTGGTCACCGTTGAACTCCGGGTCGTCGTAGCCGATCATCTGGTTGGACCAGTCGAAGATCTTGCCGCGGTCTTCCTGCGGGATACCGATCAGCTCGGCGATGGCCTGCAGCGGCAGCTCGGCCGCGACCTGCTCGACGAAGTTGCCTCCGCCGTTCTTCTTGGCCTCGTGCACGATTCGCTCGGCACGGTCACGCAGGGCGTTGCGCAGCGACTCGATCGCGCGCGGCGTGAAGCCCTTGGAGATGATCCGGCGCAGCTTGGTGTGCCGCGGCGGGTCCATGTTGAGCAGCAGGTACCGCTGTACCTCGATCTCTTCGCGGGCGATGTCGCCGTAGAAGCGGATGACGGCGGTGTTCTCCTCGGCGGAGTACTGCTCCGGGCTCTTCGAGATCTCCTTGATGTCATCCATCTTGGAGACGGCCCAGTAGCCGCCATCGTCGAAGCCGGTGAGGCCGTTGGCCTGCGGCACCCAGAAGGGCTTGGCCTGCGTGCGGAGAGCTGCGAATTCCTCGACGGGCAGACGCTGGGCCAGCAGGTCGGGATCGGTGAAGTCGAAACCGGTGGGGATGGACGGCGCGGACACGGAACCTCCTTTGGAACACGTTCCGCTCGAGTGTGCCACGCCACACCCCGGTTTGTGAACACCTATTACTAAATAGCGTTCATTTGATGGGTGCCAGCACGCGGGATAGCT
The DNA here is from genome assembly GCF_054782115.1 of Nocardia heshunensis. NCBI lineage: Bacteria > Bacillati > Actinomycetota > Actinomycetes > Mycobacteriales > Nocardiaceae > Nocardia > Nocardia heshunensis. The sequence goes on from NZ_BAAGTC010000005.1 coordinate 238,637, forward strand.
TCTGCCCCATGGGGGTCGAGGCGGAAAACCCGCAGGCCGGGGCCGGAGTCGGTGGGTACCGATGCGAAGTCGCTGCTGGACTCGGACTGGCCCGATCCCTCCACGACACTGTTCAGCGCCGGGTCGGCGAAGTAGGTCGGCAAAGGCGCTCCGGCGGCTCGCGGACGCGAAGAAGAGGGAGGACTTCGCGACCGAAGCTCGCCTACAGCCAGAGGCGCAGGGAAGGTGCGCGGAGGAGGTAGCGGAGGTAGCGGCGGCGGTGTTGGCGCATGATTTTTCGGGAGTCGCTGCCGTGGAGGGCGGCGATTTGTTCCCAGCCCCAGCCGGTGGTGCCGAGGGCGTCGACCAGTGTCAATTCGACGAGGTCTACTGCCATTCGGTGTTCGTGTAGTAGTTGGAGTGCGGCGGCCACGTCCAGGCGGGGGACGTCGCCGCCGGTGGGCATTCCATCTCGCAGCCAGGAGTCGGAGGAATTCGTCTCGACGGCCGCGGCTACGGCGGCGATATGGTCCCAATCGCTCTCGATGCGGTCATCGAGTAGGTATCGGGTGAGCTGATCGTGGATCGGGGTACGCGAGGAGTTCTCCTGCATGAATCTGAAACGTAGGCGCTTAACGCGGCGGAGTCGCGTCGCCACGCCGGTCCGCGGCCAACTCCGCGCGTAGCGCCTCGTCTGCGATGTCGGACAGCAGTTGCGGGTCGAAGCGGGCGACGACATCGAGGCCTGAGTACCACGGCCCGATGCTCCACATCTCGGCGAGCAGTCGGCGTATTTCGCTGCGAGCGGCATCCTGGCTCGCGGGCGGGAGGTCGACCGCGGCCCGCACGTGGGTATCCGCGATTCGGGCCAGTGCCCTCGCACGCCGCTCCCCCTCGATGCCGTGGGCCAGGTCGAGCGCGTATTCGATCTCGCCGATGGTGAGTGCCACCTCGACCAGCTCGGCGGTGGCACGGTCGCGGGCATCGACGTGTGGGATCGCCTCCAGCACCGCGACCGCCGCATGCAGTGTCGTGCGGGCAGCCGCCACGCCGGCGTTGTCCGCCACGGCGGGAACGGCCGTGGCCAGCGCGCGAATTCGCTCGTCGGCCAGGGGAATTCGATCGGCGAAGGCCACCGCACGCGACTCCTGCCCCGCGCGCACGAGCGCGGCGACCACCTCCCGGTAGGCGACGGATCGTTCGTACTCGTCCGAGACGGCCCCGGCGATCATGGCCGCCTCACCGAGCGGTCCGGTCCGGGCGCGTGCGGTGGCGAGCACCGAATACACGTGTTGCGGGTCGAGTTCGAGCGGTGAGAGCCCGTCGACCAGCCTGCCGATTCGGTCGGCATCGCCGAGTGCCGCTGCCAGCAGCACCAGATCCACCCGATCCTGCAGCGTGTCACGGTAATTGGCGGCGACGACGGCCTTCTCGATGTCGTCGAGCAGCGGTTGCACGATCGGCGCGGCGAGCGCGATGCCCGCCTCCTCGACCGTGCACCGCATGACCGTCAGGCGGTGCCCGCGCCCGGCGACCGCCTCGAAAACGCCGAGCACGCAGTCGGTCTGGCCCAGAAGCGCGAATGCGGCTGCCAGCCGGCCCAATTCGTGATCGAGCAGTTCGAGGGGCTGCGACCAACTCGAATACAGGAAGGTGAACCGCCCGGCCAGCCCGGCCGCGCTGTCGATCGCGCCCGTCGAGACCAGGCCGCGGGCCAGCTTCGCCAGTGGAGCCGGTGCCGCGCCGTCGTATTCCGGGCGGGCCGCGGGGAACAGTGCCCGGGTGAATTCCCAGGACGCCTTGTCGTCACCGCTGCGCACCCGGTCGAGCAGCGCGCCGAGCGTGCTCACGGCGCGGGCGAGGAAAGCCGAGGCATGCTCGGCTGTTTCGACGTCCCGGGTGCCGAGGTGGGTGTAGGCGAGGAACCGGCAGCCGGTGTCCTCGATGCGTTCGGCCAGTGCGCGCGCCTTCGGCAGGTCCGCGGCGATGACGAGTGCGCGCAGCACCGAGTACAGCGCGAAGCCGCGCTCGTACGGATCGGTCGTCTGATAGGAGGTCCGCTCGATCTCGCCCGCGAGCCGTCGGGCGGTGGCGATCCGATCCGCCCGGATCAAGACCGGCAGCACGCTGGTCAGGATGTCGAGTCCCGCTGTCCCCGTGGCGAATCGCCGTCCGAGAGCGAGCGCGCGATCGGCGTCCCCGAGTTCGACCAGGCATTCGACCAGCCGCTCGACGACCGGCACTCGGGCGAGCCGCGGATATCCGGCGAGACGCGCCTCGACCGTGTCGACCGCTTCGCGAAGTTCGGCGCGGAATCCACCGGCCACCAGGTCCGGGGCGATCCGTGCCAGCAGCCCGGACCAGTCGGCCAAGTCGGCGTGCCCCTGGGCGATCGCCAGCGCCGACCCCACGCACATGGCGGCGGGCTCGGGCTCTCCCTGCAGCGCCATGGCCCGGGCGATACGGGCCAGCGCCACGGCCTGGAAATCATGACCTTCGAGCATGCGGCCCCGCGCGAACGCCTCCTCGAAGTCGCCGACGTCCGCGAAAGCGCCGATGGCGCAACACACCATCTCGTCGCGGTGCGGAGACCCTTTGACCAGCAGCGCGTGCCGGTTGATCTCGGTGAGCGCGTCGTCGACCGCCGTGCGCGGCCCTGATTCGCACCACGCCGAAACCAGGCGCGCGAGCACGTGGACCCGTTCGCGGGGCATGGTGATTTCCTTCGCGAGTTCCGCCGCGCTCTCGCTGTCCCCGGCCCCGATGAGGGCGACGACCAGTCGGCGGCGGTCGTCATCGGTCAGGGTGCGTGGTGTCGATTCGCGCAGCCCGTCGATGAGCGAGCGATTGTGCTGCGGATCGCCCGCCGCGAATTGCACCGAGACCAGGGCGATCTGAGCGCGCAACCGGCGGCCCGACCGCAGGATGCCGTCGGCCAGACTGCGCGCTCGCGACAGATCGCCCAGCAGCGCCATCGCGGCGGGCAATCGCACCGGAATGTTGGTGCCGCGCTGGGTCAGCCGCCGACGCCGCATGGCGAGCTTGCACACGGCAAGCAGATTCGGATCCGACCGCCCCCGCCAGAGTTCGGTGACCGTGGCGATCTCGGTCCGCGCTATCCCGTCGCCGCCGGTCAGATCCAGCAGTCGATCGTGCCGCGCGGTGTCGAGCGCCAGGTCGGTCATGCGTGCGACGTCGTCGAGGCGGCGCAGCATCGAGAAGTATCGGGTGAGCAGGTAGGTCGGGGTCCAGGTCGGCCAGCCTTGCTCGCGATAGTGCAGAGCCCAGATATGGATGCGATGGCGGTACTCGCCCAGCAGGATTCGCCCCAGGGCGGCCTCTGCCTCCTGTTGCAGCGTTTCGTGGGCGAGCAGGTTGATCTGATCGGCGGCATACCGGCTGGAGTAGGTCCGGAAGGTACGCCCGGTGACGCCCGACAGGATGGTGTCGATCCGGAAGGGCGGCTGACCGGTGAGATCCTCGAGCTCGCTGCCGGTGAGACCGTGTGCGGCCGTGACCAGTCCGAGCACTTCTTGATCGACGACGGAGCGGTCGAGCAGTCCCCGCAGCTCCAGCCGCGCCGCCCGGCGGATGTCGAAGGCCGTTGCGGCGGGGGTCAGTTCCCGCCGTCGGCAGTCGTGGAGCGGATGTACCGGGACGACATCCAATGGCAGCCCGGGGGTTCCGCGCCCGGCGACGATGACGCGCAGCCCCGGCCCGGGCCGCTTCGGCAGCAGCGAGGCGATGCTGGGTCTGCCCCGATCCTCGTCGAGCCCGTCCACCAGCAGCACGATCCGTCCACCGCTCTCGGCGGCCCGCTGCGCGGCGAGTTCGAGCAGGTGCATCCGGACCGAGTCGCGGTTGCCCGTGGCATGCGCTGCCGCGGCGGCCTGATCGGGCAGCAGGGCCGAGAGTTGTTCCAGCACAGCGTCGGTGAAGGCGTGGTGGTCGTCCTGGGCGGCCAGCCGCGAGGTGATGAAGAACGACACCAGTCGCACGCCCGGCGGTGGGTGCAGGGCGAACCAGGACATCAGCGCGGTCTTGCCCGCCCAGGGTCCGGCCTGCCACCAGACGTACGGCTCGTCGCCGACGCAGAATTCGGCGAGTTCGACCAGTTCGGCGGCACGGTCGATGAGCCCGTGTTCCGGTGCCAGGTCGCGGATCTGCGTCGTGTAGGCGGTGTCGACGGCGGTCGGCAGTACCGCGGACGGAGTGCGGCCGGAGCGTCCGGCATTCTCCGCCAGCGCCACCCGGCCCGCCGTACCACGTTCCAGCGCTTTGGGTTTGGGTAGTGCGGCGGCGGGCAGGCGGTCCCGCAGTTCGCGGTAGAGCATCGACATGGTCAGGTATCGATCCTCGGTCGCGACCCCGGTCCCCAGGACGTCGAGCATCATCCCCGTGAACGCGGTGCGGCCGCCATTGCCCTGGGCAACAGCGAATTTCGACTTCTCGTCGGTGGCCGTCAGCACGAAGGCGCCGTCGATGTCGGTGGCTTCCCTCAGCACCTCACCGTCCGGTGCCAGCACGCCGCCGCCGAAGGCTTTACCGCTGTGGCAGCAGTCCAGAATCATCACGACCGCACCGCGCGCATCCCGCTTGATCCGCGAGCGGAGGACCGAGTAGGGCAGCGCCGTCACATCCGCGTCGTCGGCCCGAGATCCGCTGTGCGTCAGGTGCAGTTGGTTGTCGACGACGGTCCCGTGCCCGACGTAGTAGACCAGCAGCAGCCCGCGTGCCGCCCGCGCGGCCGCGGTGATGGTGGCCGCCACCCTGGTGCCGTCCGAGGGATCGAGCACCACGTCGATGTGCCGATCCGGGATGCCGGTCGTGGTCCGCAGGAATTCGGCGAAATCTCGCAGGCTGCGCTCGACTTCCGGGAACGAGTCGAAACCCGAATCCTCGGCGTAATGGGCGGTGCCGATGAGGACGGCGCGGGTGGCTTCCGGATCAGGAAGCGTCATCCCGGGTCCCACGTACCCGATCGATAATGTCGAGAATTTGCACCTGCTCGACGGCTTGCGTTCCCGTGGCGTCGATTTCGGCGGTGGCACCGTCGGGGCCGGTGAAGGTCATGCGGAGTTTGGGCCGTCGCATGCGCAGCCAGGCGACCACACAGGTCGACAGCGCGGTGCAGAGCGCCGCGGAATCCACGACTATGCGGATGACTTCCTCCGCACCGAGCGTCCCGCCTCGCTCGCCCCCGGCGGCAAGTGATTTCCGGGCGACCCTGAGCTCGTCGTCCTCGACCAACGCCTCGAACAGCGAATGCAGTTCCTCGACATCATCCTCGGATGCCTCGACGGCGAGCACCAGTTCCACAGTCGTCCTTCCCCCGTACGGCGTATTCGGAGCAGTCTGCCACGCAACCAGAACCCGTGACACACCAACCGCTGCCCTCGACTGCAGGGCGGTCAGCACCGAACGATCATGTCAGCCTTCAGCTTTCCGATACTCGTCGCGGGCCACGCATCTCCCTTTTGCCTATTGCGAGGCCGGGGGCAGGAGTCGGCCGCTGAGAACGGGACGATCGTTGAGGTCCGCCACAGGCAACCCGGCGCCGAGATTCTCCGCGAGCCTGTAGAACATTCCGAGGGACGACCTCGACGGGCCGTATTCACATTCTTCGGGTCGAGCGCCGAAGGCCTGCATCTCGGTGTCGAAGCGATGCGGCTCGATGCCCGTCCGCGCGAAGCCGTCCGTGGTGCTGAGTTCCGTGACGAGGCGACCGTTCTCGGCATACCGGAACACCGCCCCCGGCTTCTCGTTGGAATGCAACGCCAATGCCGCGGTGCCGATCGAAGCACGCAACACCAGCCTCCGGTCCTCCAAGCCTTTCCAACTACCGTGCTCCCACGCCCAAGCCCAGCTCCGGTAATGACCGGCACTGACCACATATCCATCGGCTGCGTAGAGGAGACCACCCAGCTCATCCCGGAATTCATCCGGCCCGCGCACGGCCACGGTATTTCGGTCGACACCCATCCGCTCCAACAACTCCCGAGCGTTGATCTGCCGCGCGAAGGTGATATTGACCAACGGCAGATCCCTGCCATACATCCACCCCAGGCCACCATTCACGGTGTTCCCGTCATCAGCTGAACCAGTCACAGCGCCGACACTGCCACGTGTCACCGACATCCATCGTCGAGCCCAGCTCCAGGCATGATATTCGCAGCGGTGCGGCCATTTGCCTGGAACCTGGGGGCGCCCGCCGAATGCACTGAACTGTCGAATTGAGTGTGTTCAGCGGATGTTTCAGCCTTCTTGCGCTGCCAGTACCGCGGTCGTCAGGGTGAGGTGTCGAATCAGGATGTCGGCGGCGGTGTCCGGGTCGCGGGCCAGTGTCGCCTCCTCCAATCGGCGGTGCTCGTCAATGCCGTCGCGTTCCGGGTTGCGCTGTGTCGACCAGCGGCGGGCCAGCTCGCTCGCGACCCACAGTCGGTCGAAGGCTTCCAGTAATACCGGGTTGCCGCAGCCTTCCAGGAGGGTGCGATGGAAGACCCGGTGGGCCTCGGCCCATTCTTCGCTGTAGTACTCGCCGTCCTGCTGGGTGAATGCCGGTGTGCGCGCCAAGCGGTGGTGGGCAGCTCGCACGTCGCCTTCCCAGTGGACGTCACCACGTTCGATCGACATGCGCAGCAGGACCGGTTCGAGGGTCCGGCGGGCCTCCCCGACCTGTTGCCAGCGCTGAGCGGACACGGCCGGGACGGCGAAGCCGCGATTGGTGAGGCGTTCGGCCAGGCCCTCGCCGACCAGCCGCACGAGTGCCTCGCGCACCACGGCCAGGCTGACACCGTGTTGCCTGGCTAGATCCTGCGGCTTGAGCGCGTCGCTGGGCGCGTACTCGCCGCGCATGATCGCGTTCCGCAACAGCGCGTAGACCTGCTCGGAAAGCATCTGTTTCGCGGGCTGGGCTGGGGTGGGGGTCGTCCGAGTCACCACCAGATCATAGATGATTCGACAAATAATCGATTATTAGTGCTATCGTCGATTCTGCACGCTCGGTACGACTCGAAAGGCACGACACGATGAGCGCAAACGATCCCTTCGCCCGCCTCCCCGAGGCAGCCGCGTTCACACTGACCAGCACCACCGTGAGCGACGGCGCCGCCTGGCCGCCCGCGCAGTGGTCCTCCGGTGCCCCCGGCGGCAAAGACGTTTCCCCGCAATTGAGTTGGAGCGGCGCACCGGCAGGCACCAAGAGCTATGCCGTGACCGTGTACGACCCCGATGCCCCCACCGGCTCCGGGTTCTGGCACTGGGCCGTCGCCAATATCCCGGCCACCACCATGACCCTGCCCGAGGGCGTCGGAGACGACGCGGGCAGCGGCCTGCCGGTCGGCTCCTTCCAATTGCCGAACGACGCGCGCCTACCTCGATACATCGGCGCGGCGCCGCCGGCCGGACACGGAGAGCACCGATACTTCGTCACCGTCCACGCTCTGGACGTGGATGACATCGGCATCGCCTCCGACTCCACGCCGGCTCTGCTCGGGTTCACGATCGCCGGACACATCCTGGGCCGAGCCACGCTCGTCGCCACGGCGGAGACAAGGCAGTGAATTCGATTCGAATCGCCGGTTCCGCCGCGAACGCCGACTCGGCGTGGATGCCCGAGTCTTTCCCCTGCGATGTCGAGATCGTTCGCCACGCACGGCGCGACGGCGACTCCATCGCCCGCTGGGTCGAGGTCATCGTGAACGGCATGCCGATGTCGGCCAGCGGCGAGCCACGGGTCGTACACACGCCCCTCGGTACGCATGTCGCGCTCGACCTGACCGCCACTTCGGTCAGAATCCGAACCGAGGACGGGACATGAGAATTCAAGGAAATGCTATGAGCGACAACGATATCGACCGTATGGACGATCGAACCGTGTTGATCACGGGTGCGACGGACGGACTCGGCCGCGAACTCGCGGTGCGGCTCGGCGCAGCGGGGGCCCGGCTGATCCTGCACGGCCGCAACCCTGATCGGGCCGCAGCGGTCGCCGACGAGGTAACCGCCGCGAGCGGACACGCTCCGCTGATCATCCTGGCCGACCTGTCGCGACTGACGGAGGTGGACCGGTTGGCTGACGAGATCATCACCCGCACTTCGCGATTGGACGTACTCGTAAACAATGCCGGCACCGGCGGCCGGTCCGACAGGAAACGCGGACTCAGCGCCGACGGCAACGAATTACTGTGGGCGGTCAACCATTTGGCCCCGTACCGGCTGACGCAGCGGCTGCTTCCGCTGCTACGAGCCTCGGCTCCGGCGCGGGTGGTGAACGTAGCCTCCGCCGGCCAGCAGGAGATCGACCTCGACAATCCAACCCCCGAGCACGACTACAACGCGTACACGGCTTACTGCCGATCCAAGCTGGCGATGATCATGGCGACCATCGAGTGCGCCCGCGAACTCGACGGAACCGGCGTCACCGTGAACGCCCTACACCCGGCCACCCTCATGGCGACAACCATGGTGCGCGAATCCGGCGCCACCCCGATCAGCACCATCGCCGAAGGCGCCGACGCAACCCTCCGACTGATCTCCGATCCGAGCCTGTCACAGACAACAGGCCAGTATTTCAACGGCACCAGAAACAGCCATCCGCACGCACAAGCCGCCGATCCGAAGGCACGCCGCCGCCTACTCGAAATCAGCGACACCGCAGTAATTTCGACGGTGGGCCGATAGGCCACGTGGGTCGGTAGGTGCGCGCCACGCGACCTATCGGCCCACCACCAGAATCAGCAACGCACGAACACCCGCTACTGCCGCGTGGGGGCGAATCCGTTGATCTGGCGCAGCGGAAGATCAACGGGCCCAAGTCATCTCGGCCCACGAAACGCACCGAAATGCCGAGTTGTGTGCGTCCAGCTGCGGAGTCACCGCAATAATTCGTTGGCGGACGACTGCGACCATTGCTACCTTTCCGGTGGCCGTGCCGGAGAACGAGGAGGTGGTACCCGTGAACGCAGTATCGACGTGGGTGCTCCCCTCCGGGGTCACGGTCGGGCGATAGGGGTCGTCCGGGAGCGCCGTTTGAGCACTCCCGAAAGGCACTACCGTGCAAATCATTACCGAACAGCGCCTCGACAACGACATCCTCGAGCGCGAATTCATCCTCGGCGAGATCCCCGGCATCCTGTGGACACCCGCGTCCGCCTCCATACCGATGCCGCTGATCCTGGTCAGTCCCCCTCCCTTCGGGCTGCGCAAGGCGTACCCGCGACTGCTGACGCGGGCCCGGCACTCGGTAGCAGAGGGTTACGCCGTGGCAACCATCGAGCTCCCGTGGAGCGGTGACCGACCCCGTTCGGCCGCTGCCGATCAGGCCGTCGCCGACCTGCATCGGGCGCTGGCGGCGGGTGGGCCGGTTGACGACGAGATCGTCGACCGGCTGGTCCTCCCTCTGGTCGACAAGGCGGTCCCGGAATGGCAGACCGCTCTGGACGCCCTTCTCGCGCTGCCCGAAATCGGCGGCCCGGTCGGCTACTCGGGCGGGGTGATCTCGATCGGCACCCGGCTGGCGAGGGTCGAGCCACGCATCTCGGCCGCCGTTCTGTTCGCCGGGAGCTTCGTTCCCCGCAGCATCATCGAGGAGGCCCGACAGGTCACCATTCCGCTGCATGTTCTGTTGCAGTGGGACGACGAAGGAAACGACCGGCAGATGGCCCTGGATCTGTTCGACGCCTTCGGCTCCAAAGAGAAGACGCTGCACGCCAATATGGGCGGGCACACCGGCGTCCCGCAGCACGCCGGCGAGGAGGCGAACCGGTTCTTCACCCGGCACCTGAGGTGAGGCCGGACCGCCGGGCCGGTTACCGACAATAGAGCCGTTGGCCGGTGCGCCGCTATCGAGGAAGGTTCCGGCCCTCCTCGATAGCGGTGGTCGCCGCCGACGCACTGTCCTGCCGCTGATCGCTCGGCTCGAAACGGCCAGCCGTTGAAGATCAACAGGCTGAGGTCATCTCGGATGCCAGCCGGTCTGACGGGTATGCGGAAGCTCCGCACAATCACGGCCCGGCCTCACCGGCCAGCCGGGAGGAATAGTGCAGCAATCGAATAACCACCGTCCGCCAGGCGAACAGGCGGAAATAGCTGTGAGAGAAGCGAACTCGGCCCTATCGACCACCCGACACCATCGACATCGAAGCCGACGGGCCGTGTGCGGAGAAGCGCACGCTTTTGCCGACCCGAAGCAGTCCGTTCGAGCTCGGGGTCGTCTCCGGCTACGGCTCGGCACATAGGTAGCTCGAATGGAGCTTTCGAACGTGCCGGGACTGTCCTCGTCAGAGGTATTTCTTGATGCTGTCCATGACGTAGTTCTTCTCCAGTTCGCTCGGGTCCGTGGCGTTGAGATGGATACCCACACCGACGAGGACTCGTTTGATCGCCTCCTTGCTGGAGGCGTACAGCATCTTGCTTTTGATCTTGGCCGTGTCCGGAGACCAGCTGATGAACACAATCTTCGAGCTCGGACGGCCGTCGCTCGTGGGGACTTCCAGGTCGATCAACGCGTATCGGCATTCGTGCTTGATCGCCGCGAGGGTCTCGTAGAACTTTTCGTAGTTCGCCTCGAGCGGTGCGGTGGACTCGATCACGATCTGCGAGTCGTTCTCGATCTTGTAGATGAAGTAGCGGTAGTTGCGCGGGGGCCGCTTTAGCTTGAAGTCGTTGAACTGGGTGACGACGTCATCGTGCACTGCGACACCTGATGCCACGAGGCCATCCTTTCGAGGCGGCATCGCACCAACCCGACCGTCGGACGGATCGACGCGGCTACCGGGATACATTGTCGTAGAAATCATTTCACGCCCCGCTGTCCGCTGTGGCCGGAAAAGAGCCAACTCTCACGAGTCCCCGATAGCATCCGCGGTATGCCTTACCGGCTCGGTACCGACCGCACTCTGCTCGATATCGAGACTGTGTGGGCGCACCTGTCGACCGGTACCTATTGGGGCGGGTCACGGACCCGCGATGAGGTCGAAGACGAATTCGCTGCGGCTTGGCGCGTGGTCACCGCGCACGATGGTGTCACCGGTGCGCTGGTCGGGTTCGCCAGGGCGATGTCCGATGGCTCGAGCCATGCCCGCACCTCAGGGTTTGCAGGCCGGGCGATTCTGCCCGCAGCACTGATCGAATATTATTGTGGTGCTGTCGAGTTCGCCTGTTCACCTGGCGCACGGTTACGCCCTGTCATGCCGAGTGCCGAGTGGCACATCCTGGAGGACAGATCAGGAATTCACCTCCAGAATGTGCCACTCGGCGGCGAGATGTGTTCTGGTGCTCGTGATTACGACGTTGGTATTGGTGGGGGCGGGGTGGGGGCGGGGGGCCAATGCTCGAGCATCCGGAACTGCCGCATCCCGCGCGGTCGGTGACGGCCAGGGCGATCTGGCTGTGGTGTCTCATGAGGTTGGTTCCGTGGCTGTAGGTTCGAAGCAAAGGAGGGAGATGCCGATGCGGAGAACACTTCTCGTCGCGATGGCGCTGGTGGCTGCCACCGGCGGGCTCACCGCGGTTGCCGGTACGGCGGGCGCGGTCGAGGATAAGGCGACCTGCGCCGCCGTCGACTCGGCGTGGACCGATTTGGTTACGCGCATCGGAGCACTCGGCGGCAGGGGATCGATAGCGGACCTGCGGCCGATATATACCGACGCCGCAGCGGGATTCGACGCAGCCGCGGCCGTCGCGGACCGGGGCGCGCTGAAGGACGCACTCGATATCGCTGCGGTACAGCTGAATCGACTCGCAACGACGGAGGACCTCGACGATTTCGACAAGGTGACGCGGGACACCGTCTTCACCGCGGCCATACACGCGGTCGGCGACTCCTGCGGATTCTGACCTCGCCGTCGAGATCACCACCACGGCATCAACCTCATGAGATCGGCGGAAGATCAACCGGCCGTGGTTGTCCGGGGCCTGCGGAGCATCCGCTGCTGCCGATTTGGATCTGTACCGATGGTGTGAGCTCGCTGATCGGCCGCCCGTTTCCGGTGTCGGCCGATGCGGCGTGTTGGGTGCGTCTAGTTCTTCACTGTGTAGCGCAGTTGTGCGAAGCCGCCGCCGAGGTCGGCGGCGGAGTCCAGGTGTAGCGAAACGTCTTCGGGTAGTTCACCGAAGAGGCGGAAGCCGGTTCCGATCAGGACCGGAGCGACGCTGATGATGAACCGGTCGACGCGGCCGGCGCGGAGGAAGGTTTGGATGAGGCGGCCGCCGTCGGGGTAGACGTGGGTGATTCCGCGTGCCTCGAGATCGGTGATGACGCTGTCGATGTCGCGGTAGACGGTGATGCGAGGGTCGGCGTCCGCGGGCAGGGTGGTGCTGAGCACGCCGACGTGGCGGTTGCCGTAGTGCCAGTTCTCCTCGCCGAAGCCGATGACCTTGTCGTAGGTGCTGCGGCCCATGATCACGGCATCGACCGAGTCGAGGAACTCGAAGAAGCCGAGATCCCCGGCGTTCTCGCCGCGTGAGGTCAGCCATTCGATGTCGTTGTCCGGTCGGGCGATGTAGCCGTCGAGGCTGGTGCCGATGAATACGGTGGCCGAGAAGGTCATTCGGTTCTCCTGGGTACGGCGGGTCACGGTCGGGTGAGCAGGTGGTCGAGGTCGTCGCGTAGCAGCACGGCGGGATCGCCGTCTCCGGTGAGGGCCCACCGCAACAGCGAACCGTCCATGGTGATCTTGACGGCGCGCGCGAGCCGCGGGACGTCGGTATCGGATGGAAGTTCGCCTCGCGCAACGGCTTCGGTGATCAACTCCTGCAATGCGACGTCGATCGCCCGGGTGTGGGTGGCGGCGTGCGCGCGGAAGTCGGGATCGGACAGGTCGAGCTGGAGCATGCCCAGCTGATTGGCCATCACCTCGGGAGTGGGTATGAGACGGGCGAACTCGTCGGCGACGATGTACAGCGCCGCCAGCGGTGAGTCACTCGTTTCGCGCGCTCGTCGATAGGGGTCCGCAGCGGTTTCGGCAGCGTCCGCGGCGAAGGCCAGCAGTAGCCCGCGCTTGGAGCCGAAACGCTGCGACAGCGTGGCCGGAGAAACTCCCGCTTCGGCGCCGACGTGAGCGAGGGTGAGCTTTCCGGGACCGTGAGCGCCGATGGCGCGTCCGGTCGCGGCGAGGATGTCGGTGTCGCTGGTGGTGCGTGGTCGGGGCATGAGGTCCTCCTCTCTTGATCGGCACGTTTATAAATGACTGTTCATTTATAAACGGGAGGGTGTCCAAAGTCAACCGTCGGGTGGGGCGTCAGTGACAAAGTCAGGGAGCACTCAGCGAGGGGCACGTTCGCCGAACGTACGCCACGGCGCTCGGCGGGAGGTGTCGGTGCGGCGCGATAGCGTGCACTTCGTTGGATGAAGACTGCGGGGAGGTCGTGATGGGGTTTACGTCGAATTGGCTGTTGTTCCGAGGGGTTACGCCGGAGGCGGTGTATCGGGGGTTGAACGTGCAGCCGAGTGGGATTCGGACGGATTGGCCGCAGGAGCCGTTGGCGGGGGCCAGGTTTGCGGATGGTTCGGTTCTGGTAGTGGAGAGCTCGGCCGAGGAAAGTCCGGAGGGGACTTGGGATTTGGCGGTGTTGTCGCGGGGCTGTGAGGTTATTGCCGCTGGGGAGATCGATGGGGCGGGGCACAGTGAGGTGGGGGTGTGGCGGGACGGGCGGAAGGTTTGGAGTGTCACTTCACCGTGTGATGAGGACGCGCCCACGCTGGTCGGTGATGTGCCTGCCGATGTCGTTGCGGGGTTGCACTACGTACTGACGGAGACCATGGCCGATGAGGACTGGGATCCGGACGACGGCGTCGACTACTTCAACGCGATCTTGAATCTGGCCGAGCATCTGACGGGGTACGTCTGCGGGAACGGGGCGCGGAGTGCGGGATTGGAGCACTTCGAGGTTCTCGAATCGACGGGTGAGGCATACATCGCGGCGATGTTTCCGGGCGCATTGACGGCAGCGTTGGCTGCCAAGGGTTTTCGGCTGGAGTACCCGGCCGAGGATCGCAAGACGGGCTACGTCGTCGATGTCTACACCACGGAAGGCATGCTTGCGGGGCTGACGAACGCCGTGAGGATAACCGTGGAGCGCGGGCGATACGGAGGCATCGTGGTCGGCGGTGGGGTGTCGATCCGGTCGGCAGCGGCGGCCGAGTTCAACGCGGGACTGCCCGAGGAGGCGTTGGCCGAGGGGTGGGAGGACGCCGACCGTGGGGAGATCGAGACGTCGCCCTTCGATCGGTCTCCGCATCCGGCCTATTGGGATACCTACTGCATGCGAGGGGCCGAAGACATCGACCATGGGGTGCAGTGGGTTGTGAAGTATCTCGACGGGCCGATGGCGAAATGGTTCGCCGAGCACGACAGCGTCGGCAAGCTCGCCGTCCAAGCGAGGCAACCGCATTGGATCAGCAAGCGGTTCCATCCGGTCAAATTCCGCGCCACCGTCGCATACCTCGCGACGCACGGTCACTTCGAGCACGCCGCGGAACTCGTCGCGTGGTACCGGAGGCTCGGCGAGTACAACTCTGATTCGATCGAGCGCGTCACGGCATTCGACGCAGCACTGCGCGAACGCTTTCCGGATTACGCGGCGCAACGCCGGGACTAGCCGAGGCCGCCGGGGGCGCTCACTCACTCCAAGCTCTGGAGAACCTGGCCATACCTGGCGCTAAACCTCGGGAATCAGGCTGACCTCTCGAGCATTCCGCCCGCCACGCCTGCAGTGAACGCATCCCACTCCCCCGCCGTGAAGACGAGCGCGGGGCCGGTCGGGTTCTTCGAGTCGCGGACGCCCACGTTGCCTGTGGCGAGGAAGGCCACCTCGACGCATTGGGAACCGGTTTCGCTGTAGCTGCTCTTGAACCACTCTGCTCCGGTCAGGTCAACGGTCACGGTCGAACTCCCTTGCTGCCTGGCGGATCAGGTCTCGCGTTCGTACTTCGTCGAGGGTTTCGGCTCGAATGGCCTCGGCCAGTTCACTGTAACGCTGCACGTCTTCATGTCTCTCTACGTACAGGTCACTGGTCAGTCGGCCTTCTACGTAGACGACCGGTGGCTCGATCGCGTGGTTTCGCGGGTCGGTGCCGAAATCGAGCAGTACGAACGGGCCGTGCTGGAAGCCCCATGTGTAGCCGGCCGCGAAGGGCTGAACTCGCACGGTCACGTTGGGGGTGGTGCTCAGATCGGCGAGCCGTTTGAGTTGTGCGGACATCACGCGCCTGCTGCCGACGACCCGATGCAGTGCCGCCTCGTGCAGGAGCACGTCGATCATCAGTGGGTTGGCTTTACGGGTCACGATCGCTTGACGCTTGAGCCGGATGTCAACGCGCCGTTGGATGTCCTCGTCGTTCTCGAAGCCCGGGAAGCAGCGGTACACGGCACGGGCGTAGTCCGCGGTCTGCAGGAGCCCGGGTATCTGCTCTTGGTAGGTGGTCAGGCGGCGGGCGGAGCGTTCCATGCCGACGTACATGTTGAACGCGTCGCTGAAAAGCCCTCCGAGGGAGAAGATCCCATCCTCGTCCTTGGCGGTCGCAGCGCGGTAGGCCAGGCCGACCGCCTTCTCGGTGTCGTCAGTGGCGACCTCGTAGAGCATGCACAACTCCCGGACGTCCTGCCGTCGCGGCTTGACGGTTCGTCCGGCCTCGAGCCGCTGTAATGCGTTGAAGCTGAGCTGGACTTGGACGGCTGCCTGTTCGAGAGTCAGGCCGGTCGCCTGGCGTCGTTCGCGCAGGAACCTTCCCAGTTGCCGCCGCAGCAGGGTCGGCGACTCGTCCGCTGCCATCGATGCTCTCCCCTGAAAGTGAATCCACTCGAGAACAGAATCTGAATGTTGTGTCACGGCGGATTTGAGTCTCACCGTGGGCTTTCAGACTAGCTGATCTGAATATTCAGATTGCTGCTATTCACAAATCGAGTCGGTGATGTGCTGGGGCGACAGCGATTTCACGGAGGTGAACGATGTCCAGCAGCAACCAGTGGTCGGTGCAGGCGATCATCGACCGGGTCGAACGGGAGAAGACGCAGGTTGGGAACGCAGAGTTGTGGTGGTGTTGCACTGATCCGCGTAGAGAACCGAGCTGTTCGGTACGGAGATCGCGGCGGTCGGTGTTCACTGCGGTTGGGATGGCCGTTTCCCGTTGGGGTGCAGGGATCTTCGGGGGTCGACATGTCTTGCGATGATGCGGATTCGATCGAGATTCAGGTTGTTCAGGACATTCTCGAGGTGGTCGAGGCGCGGCTGCGGGAGTGGGAGGGGTGTGGGTGGTGGTTGAGCGTGCCGCGGTGGCGGGTCTTTGCTGTTGTGCTGCATGCGGTGATCGTCAGTGCGCGGGAAACTCATGGCTGCCGAGCCACACTCGATCGCGCCCAGGTTCTGGATGCGATCTTCGACGGGGTTGAGTCACCGAATGGGGCGAATGTTGCGAACCCGGTCGACTGCGTGATTCGTCGCCACGGGGTGAACGCGAACTGACGAGGTCAGTAGGCGGTTTCGCCTCGGGTGATGGTGCCGATGGTTTTGGCGATGAGGAGGAGATCCAGGACCATGGACCAGTTTTCGACGTAGGAGAGGTCGAGGCGGGTGGCGTCTTCGGGGGTGGGGGTGGTGCGGCCGCGGACTTGCCAGAGGCCGGTGATGCCGGGTTTCACCAGGAGGCGGCGGCGGGTTACGCCGTCGTAGGTGTCGACTTCGCGCTGGATGCGGGGGCGGGGGCCGACGATGCTCATGTCGCCGCGCAGGACGTTGAGGAACTGTGGCAGCTCGTCGAGGGAGTATTTGCGGATCAGCTTGCCTACCGGGGTGATTCGGGGGTCGGCGCGGATCTCGAGGGTGTCGCCTTCGATGAGGGCGGTGAGATGGGTGTCGGTGTCGTCGTACATGCTGCGGAACTTGAGCATGCGGAACGGACGGCCGTCGCGGCCGATGCGTTCGGAGGAATAGAGGACGGGACCGGGGCTGGTGAGCTTGACCGTGAGGGCGAGCAGGGCCAGGGCGGGGGCGATGGCCAGCAGGGCGGTCAACGCGAAGCAGAAGTCGAAGACGTCCTTGCGAACGGATTTGGCGCTGTCGTATTGCGGCTTCTCGACGTGCAGCATGGGCATGTCGGCGACCACGCGGTGCGTGAGGCGGGTGCCCGCGATATCGACGAGGCCGGGAGTCACGATGAGTTCTGCGCCCAACTCGTCCAGTTCCCAGGCCATGCGCCGGAAGTCGGCGGGTCCGAGGTTGTCGGTGGCGGTGACCGCGACGGTGTCGGCCCCGGTGCGGCGCACGGCGTCGATCACGCCGTGATCGCTTGCGACAATGGGGATTTCGCGACCCCCTACCTCCAGGAAGCGTTCGGCGACCGACTCCTCGTCCCGGGTGCACACCCCGATCACCTGGTAGCCGGAGTCACGGTCGCGAGAGAAGGCTGCCACCATGGCGCGCGCCGCCGCGGGACTGCCGACCACCAGCATGGCGATGCGATAGCCACCGTGGGCGCGGCGGGTGGCCACCCAGCGTCGCCACAGCCGCCGTTCGGCCATCAACCCGGCCATGCCCAGCGGCAATGCGATAGCCAGATATCCGCGGGCGATGTCGATCCGCAGCAGCAGCGACACGATGGCGATGCCACCGAACAGTCGCAGTGACGCCACCACCACGCGCCGGTATTCCTCTGTACCGCAGCCGATTACCCGAGGCGAGCGGGTACCACTGAGCGTGAGCGTGGCCGACCAGGCCAGCACCAGCACCGCCGACACCACGGTGTAGCGAACTTCCATCGGTAGCTGGGCGGTCAGTGGCGACGCCGCGCCGGTGCTGCCGAACCGAACAAATTGCGCAACCGCGACGCAAATTCCCAGCACGAATAGGTCGCTGACAAATAACCGACGCGCGTAATCCGCTTGCCAGCGTTCACGATCCGAACGCGGCTCCGGCTTCGGTGTCCGGTTCCCGCGCACGGGACGACCGGCGGAAATGGGGTAACTCATGAAACGAACGCACCTCCCCCACGGGAGAACTTGGTTCCGATCCCCGCTGATCAGTTCCACGAACGGGCAGACGCCGGTTTCCCAAGGGCTTTCATGGCCATGACAACCGATCTGACCGCCGCGTTTTTCGGCGGACAGATGCCGAATGTTACACACCGGAGGTGGCGTTCAGGCTGTATCCCGCACGCGCTCAACGTTTCCGGAAAGTAACGGGTTCGAAGGCAACCGGTCGGCCTCCTCAACCCCCTAATTTTCCCCTATTCGCAAAATCGCAGGTCGCGCACCCGCGACACACCGTGTGAGCTGGGCGAAACCCTTGTGCCGCAAGGCTCGAGCGGTTGCCGACCGGACGCCCCGTTCTGCGAGTCGCAGAAATCCAGTTGTTTTGGCACTATCCGTCACCGGATCGACCCGGTGGCGGCGCTCAATCCTGTTGTAACGTAAGGCCGGACCGAGCCGACCACAGGTCATCCGATGCTGCGAGGGGCAGCCGGGCTCGGTGAAAGGTGGGGAAGTTTCGTGGAATGTCGTCTATGTGATTCGCGGAGTTTGATCTCCGTTCTCGACCTGGGTGCCACACCGCCGTGCGAAAAGTTTCTCACCGCGGCGGAGTTGGACCTGCCGGAACCGACATATCCCCTGAATCTGCGCCTGTGCGAAAACTGCTTGCTGCTGCAGATTCCGGCCCTGATCACTCCGGAAGAAACCTTCACGGAATACGCCTATTTTTCGTCATTTTCGGATAGCTGGGTTCAGCATGCAAAACTCTTCCTGGA
The DNA here is from genome assembly GCF_054782115.1 of Nocardia heshunensis. NCBI lineage: Bacteria > Bacillati > Actinomycetota > Actinomycetes > Mycobacteriales > Nocardiaceae > Nocardia > Nocardia heshunensis. Next base: position 257,358 of record NZ_BAAGTC010000005.1, read on the forward strand.
TGACGCGATCACCCGGCTCGATCTGAACGACAGCAGTTTCATTGTCGAGGTGGCCAGCAACGACGGCTACCTGCTGCAGCACGCCGTGGCCGCGGGCGTGCCCTGCCTGGGCATCGAGCCCTCGGTGAATGTCGGTGCGGCAGCACGGGACAAGGACGTCCCCACCGAGACCGCCTTCCTCGACGAGGAGCTCGCAGCCCGCGTGCGAGCCGAGCACGGCCCAGCAAATCTGTTGGTGGCCAACAATGTATACGCCCATATACCCGATCTGCGCGGCTTCACCCGCTCGCTGCGGACCCTGCTGGCCGACGACGGCTGGCTGTCCATCGAGGTGCACCACGCGCTGAACCTGGTGGCGCTGGCTCAGTTCGACACCATCTATCACGAGCACTTCCAGTACTACACACTGTTGTCCGCGCAACGCGCCCTCGCCACCGCGGGTCTCGAGGTCGTCGACTGCGAGATGATCGGCACCCACGGCGGTTCACTGCGCGTCTGGGCGCGCCCCGAAGGCGTGGGCACACCGACCGCGCGTGTGGCCGAGGTACTGAAGCTCGAGGCCGACGCCGGTCTGCACGAGGTGGCGGGCTATCTCGACCTGCGCCCCGACACCGAACGCGTCCGCCAGGATCTGCTGCGATTCCTGTTGGAGGCCAAGGCATCCGGCAAGCGCGTGGTCGGCTACGGCGCACCGGGCAAGGGCAATACCCTGCTCAACTACTGCGGCATCCGCACCGACCTGCTCGAGTACACCGTCGACCGCAATCCCTACAAGCACGGCCGATTCACACCCGGCACCCGGATTCCGATACACGAACCGGAGCGCATCGACGCCGATCGCCCCGATGTGGTGCTGGTGCTGCCCTGGAATCTGGAGCGCGAGATCACCGCGCAGCTGAGCCATCTGCTCGCTCGGGGGACCGAGCTGGTCTATCCCCTCCCCCACCTCCACCATGCGACGTTCGACGATGCCGCCGCACCCGATCATGCGGAAAGGCAAGCGAAGTGAAGGTTGTACTGTTCTGCGGCGGCTACGGCATGCGGATGCGCAACGGCACCGACGACGCCATCCCCAAGCCCATGCAGATGGTGGGCCCGCGCCCGCTGATCTGGCACGTCATGCGCTACTACGCGCACTACGGGCACAAGGACTTCGTGCTGTGCCTGGGCTACGGGGCCACCCACATCAAGAATTTCTTCCTGACCTATCAGGAGTCGGTGTCCAACGACTTCGTCATCCACGACGGCAAGGTCGAACTGCTGCAGTCCGATATCAGCGACTGGACCATCACCTTCGTCGACACCGGGGTGGAGTCGCCCATCGGTGAGCGGTTGCGCCGGGTGCGCGGCCACCTCGAGGGTGAGCCGTACTTCCTGGCCAACTACGCCGACGTGCTCACCGACGCCCCGCTCGACGAGATGATCGGCAAGTTCCAGACCTCCGGGGCCGCGGCGTCGATGATGATCGTGCCGCCCGCCTCCACCTTCCACTGCGTGAATGTGAACTCCGCCGGGGAGGTCAAGACCATCACCCCGGTCACCGAGCTGCCGCTGTGGATGAACGGCGGCTATTTCGTGCTGACCCCGGAGATCTTCGACCACATTCCGCCCGGCGGTGACCTGGTGGCCGACGGCTGCGGCGCGCTGGCCGAGCAGGGCCGGTTGTTCGGCTATCAGCATCACGGATTCTGGAAGCCCGCCGACACGTTCAAGGAGCGCGCCGAGCTCGATTCCGGCTATCAGCAGGGTGATCGGCCCTGGATGGTGTGGGAGCGTACCGGCGTGCGTGGCGCATGATCCGACTCGACACCGCCGCGGTCACCGAGATCGCACTGCTGGCCGCCCATTGCGATGATCTCGCCATCGGGATGGGCGGGACACTGCTCACGCTGGCGAATACCGTTCCGGGACTGCGGGTCCGGGCGCTGGTGCTCTCCGGCGCGGGCACCGAGCGGGCCGCGGAGGAGCGGGCTGCGCTCGAATCCTTCTGCCCCGGAGCGGAACTGGATCTGCGCATTCTCGACGTGCCGGACGGTTACGCGCCCGCGCACTGGGGCCGGGTCAAGGACGCCGTTGCCGCACTCCGTGACGGCAGCGCCGCGGACCTGGTGTTCTGCACCCAGCGCGGGGACGCCCACCAGGATCATCGACTGCTGGCGGAGTTGGCCCCCACCGTGTTTCGCGACCACCTGATCCTCGGCTACGAGATCCTCAAGTGGGAGACCGACACCCCGCAGCCCACGGTGTTCCACCCGCTGCCGACCGACCTCGCGCAGCGCAAGGCCGAGCTACTGATGAAACATTATCCATCCCAACGGGATCGGGACTGGTTCGACGAGGAGTCCTTCCTGGCCCTGACCCGGCTGCGCGGCGTGCAGTGCCGTGCCCGCCACGCCGAGGCCTTCCTGCTCGACAAGGCCACCATCACTTTCGGAGGTGCATAGTCATGCGCGTGCTCGTCACGGGGCATCAGGGGTATCTGGGCACCGTCATGGTGCCGTGGCTGCAACAGGCCGGTCACGACGTCACCGGTTTGGACATCGGCTATTTCGCCGAATGCGTGCTCGGTGACGCACCGCCCGCGCCACCGACCATCAGCGTGGACCTGCGCGATGTGACCGCCGAGCAGCTGGCCGGATTCGACGCGGTCGTGCACCTGGCGGCGCTGTCGAACGATCCGCTCGGCGCGCTGGCCCCGGAGATCACCTACGACATCAATCATCACGCCTCGGTGCGGCTGGCCCGGCTGGCCAAGCAGGCCGGGGTGCGCCGATTCCTCTACGCCTCCACGTGTTCGGTGTACGGGGCGGCCGGGGACGGCCTGGTGGCCGAGGGCGCGCCGCTGCGCCCGCTCACCCCCTACGCCGAATCCAAGGTGCGGGTCGAGGACGATATCGTCGCCCTCGCCGACTCCGGCTTCTCCCCGGTCTCGCTGCGCAATGCCACCGCGTTCGGCTTCTCGCCGCGGCTGCGCGCCGACATCGTGCTCAACAACCTGGTCGGCTACGCGGTGCTCACCGGCGAGGTGAAGGTGCTCTCCGACGGCACGCCGTGGCGGCCGCTGGTGCACGCCCAGGACATCGCGGCGGCCTTCGCCACCTGTCTGGAGGCTCCCCTCGAGGCGATTCACTGCCGGGCGTACAACATCGGCACCGAAGCCAACAATCTGACCGTGGCGCAGATCGCGCAGGCGGTGGTCGACGCGGTCCCGGAATCCACGTTGCTCATCACCGGCGAGAGCGGCGCGGATCCGCGATCGTATCGGGTCGATTTCTCCTACGCCCGAAAGGAACTCGGCTTCGAGGCGCAGTGGAGCATTCCCGACGGCGCGGCCGAGCTGTACAAGGAGTACATCGCGCGCGACCTCACCGCCGACGCCTTCTTCCAGCGCTTCACCCGGCTGGCGCACCTGACGTCGCTGAAGGAGGCCGGGGTGCTCGACGACGAGCTGCGCCGCCTCGGGACCGGGGCGTGACCTCGGTGCGCATCGAGACGACCGACCTCGCGGATGTGCTGCTGCTGACCCCGCAGCCGCATCGTGACGACCGCGGCCTGTTCACCAGGACCTTCGACGCCGAGGAGTTCGACGCCCACCTCGGCACGCCCGGGACGTCCGCGAGCTTCGTGCAGGATTCGCAGTCGCGCTCCGGGCGCGGGGTGGTGCGCGGCATGCACGGGCGGTCGGGGCGCGGGGAGGCGAAGCTGGTGCGCTGCGCGCACGGCGCGGTGCACGATGTGCTCGTCGACATCCGCCCGGAGTCGCCGACCTTCGGGGTGCAGCAGGCATTCCTGTTGGACGACACCGATTTCCGGCATCTCTACGTCCCGCCGGGGTTCCTGCACGGCTTCCAGGCGCTGACCGAGGTCGCCGATGTCTGCTACCGCATCGACCGCCCGCACGACCCGGCCGAGGACCTGGGCGTGGCCTACGACGATCCGGAGCTGGCCATCGCCTGGCCGCAGCCGGTGACCGTGGTGTCGGCGCGGGACGCGGGCGCGGGGTCGTGGCGCGAGTTGCGCGCCGCGCTGGGGGCCTCCGCCTTATGAGCGGCGAACCGCTGTACGGGTGCCGCGGCTGCGGGCTGGGACCGCTGGTGCGGGTGCTGGACCTCGGGAAAATGCCTGCGGCGGACCACTTTCCGCCGTTGAAATCGGTTGATTCGGGTACCGAGTCGACGCATCCGCTGGCCATGGATCTGTGCGCCATGTGCGGGCTGGCGCAGCTCGCCCAGGACGACACCGTCACCGCCGAACCGCGCGGGGTGGAGCCGCAGGCGCTGCGGGACCAGGCCGCGGACGCGGTGTCGCGGGTGGCCGCGGCGGGCTGGCTGCCCGGCGAGGGCACGGTGCGCGAATTCGGCAGCCCGCACGGCGGCAGTTGGCTGCCGCTGCTGACCGAGCGCGGCTACACCGCGACCGCCCGGCCCGCCGACGTGGTGATCGACTGCTTCGGGATCATGCACGAACCCCATCAGCGGGTGGCCTTCGCACAGCGGGCGGCGGCCACCGCGCCGGGCGGGGTACTGCTGCTGCAGTTCCATTCGTTACACGCCATCGTGCGGCACGGACAGTGGAATGCGTTGCGGCACGGACATTTCGCCTACTACTCGCTCGACGCGCTGCAAGCCCTGTTGCGCTCGGCGGGGATGGTGGCGGTGACCGCGTGGGAGTTCGGGCTCTACGGCGGCACCGTGCTGGTGGCGGCCGTGCACGCACCCGCCGAATCCGATCCGGTGATCGCGCGCATCCGCGCGACCGAGGCCGCGGTCGCCGACCCGGCCGTGGTGCGCGGGCTGCAGGAGGCCGCGGATCGGCAGGCGCGGGCGCTGCGGAGTTGGCTCGAGTCCGAAAACGCCTCCGGCCACCGGGTTTACGCGTACGGTGCGGCATCACGGGCGGTGGCGCTGCTGCATCTGGCGGGCGCGCACCGGGGCCTGCTGGCCGGGGTGGCGGACGCCTCCCCCGGTAAACAGGGCCGCCGCATGCCGGGCACCGACATTCCGATCATGTCACCGGCCGAACTCGTTGCGGCGCAGCCGGATCGAGTGCTGCTGACGCTACCGGACCTATTGCCCGAGGTCGCCGCGCGGTGGCCCGAACTCGAAGGGAGGTGGATAATCGACGTGCCCGAATCACTATGAGAGCCAGCAGATTTGACCTGGCACACGCATGATCGAGCCGGGTATGCGGATTCATCGGCCTGTGATTGCGATCATGCGATTGCGCTCACACCCAGGACAATCGAGTGGGATAGTCTCAGCGTGGGGCCGATTATCGGCCGAGGGGGACGTATACCCACGTTCCAGCACCAACTGGGGAATCATCAAACACGCGTAGGCAATACGCTGCAACACCTGATGAGGGAATGGGATTCATCATGCGCAACACCAAGACCGCGCTTTCGCGCACCGCGGCAGTCGCCGCCGCCGGCACCGTCGGACTCGTGCTCAGCGGTGGCACCGGCGCCGCCGCGGTAGACGCCACCAACCAGATCGTCGATCAGCAGGGGCGGACCGTCGAGGCCATCTCGGCGGATACCAGGATCGATTGGGTGCCGCCGCTGGACGGCAATCCGCTCACCCGGGAGTGGTTCCACAACGGCAAGGCGTGCTTCCACGTCGACGCCCCGGCCGACACCCCGTGGAACGGCCACATCACCATCGGTTACCAGGTCGGCTATCCGGCAACGCTGTCGGGCAAGATCTCCTTCCAGTACCAGACCCCGGGCCTGGAACTCGAGCTCGGCGCCAACCACGCCCAGGCCGACGTCTTCAATCTCATTCCGACCCTGGGCATTCAGCTCGATGTCGGCTTCGGTCCCGGCATCCAGTCCGTGGACGCCGCCGGTGGCGACGTCTCCGGCACCGACGGCTGCATCACCATGTCGGGCTTCCACGGCACCGTGACCGGTGTCCTGGGCACCACCACCATCCGCCCGTTCGTGCGGCTGGTGAGCGGCAGCGGCGATACCGTCGTCGCCTACGGTCCGCTGTCGAGCATCTGAGCATCGGGTCCGCGCGGGCGCGTTCAGGCGCCCGCCGGACCCGCTCAGCGCCTACCGGATCGGCTCAGGCAGGTTCCGCGAGAACGGTTGGGGCACTGCGCCCCCGGAGAGTGACGGTGTCCGCATCCCGCCACCGCCGGGCTTCCTGCGAATCGGCGGCCAGCACCGCCTCGGTCGCGGCGAGCACCCGCCCGGCCCGGGATTTGGCCAGATCCGACAGTCGCGCCGACTGATTCACCGCATCACCGATCACGGTGTACTCATACCGTGCTTCCGCGCCGATATTGCCCGCGAACACCGGGCCGTGCGCGACACCGATCCCGAAGTCCAGCATGCCGGGCACCTCGTCGAGCGCTGACCGCAGCTCCCGGGCCGCCCGCAGCGCCGCCCCCGCCGGATCCAGATGCCCGACCGGCGCACCGAAGATCGCCAGCGCCGCATCGCCTTCGAACTTGTTGATGAAGCCGCCGCACTCGTGCACGGCGGTGACCACGAGGCGGAAGAAGTCGTTGAGCATGCCCGCCACCAACTCCGGCTCGTGGGTGGCCGCGAAGCTCGTCGAACCGGCCAGATCGATGAACAGCACCGCGACCGTGCGCACTTCACCGGTCAGCCCGCTGTCGTCACGCAGTGCCCGGCTGGCCACCTCCCGCCCGACATGCTTGCCGAACAGATCGTGCAGCCGCTCGCGCTCCTCGACCGCTGCGGCCATGGCATTGAATCCGGCCTGCAGCACTCCGGTTTCGGCGGTGTCGTAAACCTCCACCCGAGTGTTGAGCCGCCCCGCTGCGATGGCGGCCATCGCCTTGGTGACCTCACGCAGTGGGTCCGAAACGGACCGCGCCGCCAAGGTACTGCCGAACGCGCCCGCATACAGCCCCAGCACCGCTGCGGCGAGCACCGGACCACGCACATCCCGCACAACGATCAGGTGCGATCCGAGATACTGATCGACCACCAGCACCACGATCAGAATGTACGAGGAAGCCCCGAACAGAAACCAGCTGACCAGCATTCGATTCGCGACCCCGTGCCGCGGCACCGGCAGCGCCGGCTGCCCAGCCAACGCCACCGCCCGAATCGGCCGCATGATCCGCTCCCCCACGAGGTAACTCGCCAGGCTGGACACGGCCCCACCACTCACCGCGGCCACTACGATCAGATACTGCATCCGCCACGACGAATCATGCTGCAGCACAACCAACACCAGCCCGAGCACCGCCCACGCGAGCGCCTGCAACATGGCGACCTGCGCAGGCAACCGCATCGCCTGCAACCGTTGCCGTGCATTCGGCTCGGCTGCGGCCGTGAACCATTGCCAGGTCGGCCGAATCACCAGCACCGTCAGCACGACCTCCGCGACAGCCGCCACCGCAACCACGACGGAGGCCGCCACCACTCGGAACTCCGGACCGCCGAGCAGCCGTATCACCACGACGGCAGCAGGCATCCGCAACAGTGCAGTGCTGCCTACATAGCCGGGCCAGAGCACCGCGCTCCCGGGACGGAGCAGCACACTCCGGCGGCTCCTTGTCGCCTCCGCTCCCGGCTCACCGGAGGTTTCGACGCGTGGCTCGCTGGTCATCGGCGTGCGCGCCCCGTCGGGATCCCGGTCTGTTCGGTCCGTTCAGGCCCGAAAGTCCTTGTGGTCATGGGCCTGTTGCCGGTCAGTGCAGGGGTGCGGGGCGGCGGAGGGCGGTGGTCAGGGTGCGGACGCTGACTCGTTCGGCGGCGGCGCGGGCGAGGCGGAGGTCGCCGCTGAGGACTGTGGCGCGGCCTACGTATTGGGGGTATTCGGCGGCGAGGCGGTGGTATAGGCGGAGCAGGTCGGTCAGTTTGGGGGCGGTGAGAGGGTCGCCGGTTGGCGCGGCGGTGGGATCTCGGTGGGCGGCGAGGGTTTCGGGCATGCCGTAGAAGGCACCGAGGAGGCAGAGGCGGGCGATGAGGTCTGCGTTCATCGGGTAGCCGGGGTCGCCGCGGAAACCGCCGACGCGGTCGAAGTCCTGGCGGCGGAAGACCGTAGCGGCGGTGGGGCCGAAGTCGGCGGGGCCGCGTTGGACGAGGGCGCGGAGCACGGCGCGGGCGTCGCGGCGGCCCAGGAGGTTGGGCAGGCCGAGATCGGTCTGCCGCACGTGGCCGCTTGCATCGAGGACCTGGTATTTCGCGGTGCACAGCGCAATGCTGTTGTCGCCCAGGACTTCCAGCTGTCGCTCCAGTGCCCCGGGGAGCAGGGTGTCACCGGGGCAGACGACCTTCACGAAGCGGCCGGTGGTCAGCGAGACCGCCTTGTTCCAGTGCTCGCCGACGGGCAGGGCTTCGACATTGCGGTGCACGTGCACGCGGGGGTCGTCGAAGGCGTGCGTAAGGGCGGCGGTGTCGTCGGTGCTCGCATTGTCGAGGACGATCACCTCGACGTCGGTGTCCTGCTCGAGGAGCGAGCGTAGTGTCGTGGCCAGTGTCGGCCCCGCGTTGTCGGCCGGGACGCACACCGAGATGTTCTTCATTCATGCCCCCTGAACTGGTTCGGCGATCTTGCCGGGCAGGCGCTCACCTCCCGCCACGAGCCCGTACACCCGATCCAGACCCGCGCGCCCGACATCGATCTGCTCAACTGCCCTCTGCTGCAGCGTATCCCGCAATTCCGGTGCGGATTCCCACAACTGCCGAATCGCCCGTGTCAATTCGGTGTCGAGGTTGTCCGCATCCAGGTGCACGATCCGCAGACCGGCCGCGTCGGCGTCGGCGCCGAACATGTCAGCCAATCCATAGAATTTGTCGTCGTAGTACTGGGAGGCCGTTACAGCGACGGCCGGAATGCCCTGGGAGAGCGCGAATACCGCGAGGTGGTAGGCGCTGGTCACCAGCACCCGGCAGCGCGAGACCTGCCGCACCACCTCCTGGGCGGTGCCCGCGCGGCCGATGGCGGGCCGGGTGCGGGCCGCGCCGCTCACCAGCGGCAGGGTGTGGCGGCGGTCCTCGTCGTCGTGTTCGGAGACGATCAGCGGGGCCAGCGCGCTGTCGAGGGCGGCGGCTTCGCGGCGCAGCACCGTGCCGAGGGTGTCGCGGGCCGAATCGCTCACCTTGGTGCTGTCCGAGATGCGCAGGGACACACCGAGATCGGTGCCGATGCCGGGGCGGCGCAGCCGGTAGGCGAATTCGACCGCGTCGTCGCCGGTGATCATGATCCGGTCGTCGGGCACGCCGAGTTCGGCCAGCAGACGCGGCCCGTTCCGGCGCTCGCGCACGGCGATCAGGTCCGCGCCCGGCAGCACCTCCGCGGCGCGACGCCGCAGTCTCGGATCGCCCATCGGGCCCAGGCCCTGGCCGATCAGCACATTCGGAATGCCCCGGCGCTGAGCGGCTTCCAGCAGTTCGAGGGTGCGGTGCGCCTGGTGGCGGTTGCCGTCGTTCAGGTAGCCGCCGCCCAGGGCGAGCACCAGATCCGCGTCGGCGACCGCGCCGGGCACCGGCGGCAGGGCGGTGGGCTCGGGTTCCGCGGTGGCGAACCGGCGCACCTCCTTGCGCGCCCAGTCCGTGACGCCGCGCAGACGGCGCATTGGGACCTCGGTTGCGGCACGCCATTGCGTGGCGGCCGGGCCGAGCAGGTGGATACCGGCCTGCTCGTCCAGCAGGCCCGCCAATCCGCTTCTGCCCCAATGCCCGCCGGTGTTCGCGACCACCGGTTCGGCGTGCGGCACCACCCCGCGTAGCAGGTGTGGCGCGTCGGTGAGCAGGCCGACGCGAGCCTGCGGCCAGTATGCGCGCAGGCGTTCGACCGTCATCACCATCATCGCGATGTCCCCGCGATTGCGGAGTCCGTACTCGCCGTTGTCGACGAGCACTCGCACTGTCCCGGCACCGTCCCCCGCGCCAGAGTTCCCCACGCTCGATTCCTTCCGATGGGCGGCCCGAGCAATTCCGAGCGAATGTATCGCACGACCAGCAGGGAGCGCTACACGAGTGCGGACCGCCCGCTACGCGAAATCGGTTCGTTCACACACTGATCCGAGGACGGCGCTCAGCCCGTCAGACCCGGAACGGAGATCTTGCTGCACAGCCAGTGGCCGTCCACGTAATCCATGGCCATCGGAATGGTCTGGGTGCGCTGGTTGGCGTCCTTGCCGTTGACCGTGTCCACCAGGTCGAAGACGCCGCTGAGTTCGTAGTGGGTGCCGCTGCCGCTCGTCACGGTGCATTTGCCGCTGGGTGAGCGGGTGGGCGTGCCGGATTCCACCAGCAGTCGCAGGACCGGTAGGTAGGTCTGCGCCTGGCTCTTCCACGCGCCGGTGGCGCCGTCCTCGACCTTGGTCTGCCAGGCGTCACCGTTGCTGTAGTCGTAGGTGTTGAGCAGTTCGCCGTAGGCGCAGGCCGCCTTGGTGGCGGCGTCCTGGGAGGCGTCCGCGGGGATGGGGGCGCTTCCGCTGCCCGGTGCGGCGGCGCCCGGCTGTGGGGTGGCGCCGAAGCGGAGATTGATTGCGCCGGTGCCGAATCCGATGCCGAGCCCGCCGGCGACCACGATCAGGGTGACGAAGGCCGCGATGAGCGCGGTGCGCCGACGGCGGGGCCGGGCGGCCGGGGCGGGGCTCGGCGGCGTGAACCGGTCCGGCGCGGCATCCACCGGATGGGGTCCGCTACCGGCCGGGCCCGGAAACGTCGCGGCGGGGACGTCCGGCTGCGAGAAGTACTGCCACAGCGGGCCGATCTGGCCCGGCTGCGTGGTGAACTTTCCCCCCGACGCATCGGACGGGCCCGGCTGAGATACGAATTGTCCCGGCTGGGAATTGATCTGTGTCGGCAGCACACCGGACGGACCGGTCACGATGTCGGGTCTCCGGGTGCCGGGCCCGCTCGGTAGACCCGTTTGGATGGGGACGCTGGGTCTGGTGATCTCACCGGTGAATTCGCTGGGGTTCAAGCCCGGGTGCGAGGCGGGTGCGGCGAGATTCATCGGTCCGGTGATCGGCCGGGCGGGTGTCTCGCCGCGCCCCCACGGGCCCGCGGTGCCAGGCGCGGCGGTAAGGGCCCGCGCGGCCGCGACCGCGAGTTCGCCGCAGCTGCCGAAGCGCTGATCGCGATCCTTGGCCAGCGCGTTGCGGATGACATCGTCGAAGGCGGCGGGCACAGCCGGATTGATTCGACTCGGCCGTGGGATCTCCGCACCCAGGTGGGCGGCCACCAGTTGCGCCGTGGTCTCCCCCGGATAGGGCAGCTGCGCGGTCAGCATGTGAAACAGCGTGCAGCCCAGGGCGTACACGTCGGCGCGCTGATCGACGTCGGTGCGTAGCTCGAACTGTTCGGGCGCGGCGTACTGGAAGCTCGCGTACATCTCACCGGTGCGGGTCAGCGCGCTGGTGTGGTCCACCGCCTTGGCGATCCCGAAGTCCGCCAGGTACACATGCTGATCCGGCCCCCACTCCAGCAGGATGTTCGCCGGTTTCACATCCCGGTGCAGCACGCCCGCCCGATGCGCGTGATCGAGTGCCCGCGCGGTCTCGCCGATGATGCGCACCGCGTGATCCGCCCGGAGCGGCCCGTCGCGCAGCACCGCGGACACATCGGTGCCCTCGACGTATTGCATGGACATCCACAGCCGGTGCTCGTCGTCGCCGCGGGCATACACCGCAACGATATTCGGGTGCGAGAGCCGGGCCGCGGTATCGGCCTCGCGCAGGAACCGGGCGCGCACCTCCGGATCGTCGGCCTTCCCCACGCCCAGCAGCTTCAACGCGACCGGCCGCGGCAGATCCCGGTCCCGGGCGAGGTACACCTCGCCCATTCCGCCCACGCCCAGCAGCCGTTCCACGGTGTACCCCGCGAATACCTGCCCCTGCGCGAGTGTCCGCCCCACTGCCTACCCTCCGACCACGTCCTGGTGCCGCTCACCGTAACGCAGATCCCCGGAGACGGTAGTTCCGTTAACCGGCCCCCTCCACGGCGAACCGTAGATCGGTGATCTGCCCCGGATCATCGCAGCGAATCTTGCGCAGCCGCACCCGCATATCGCCGTCGAACAAGCGCACGCCCTGCCCGAGCAGCACCGGCACCAGGTGCACCACGATCTCGTCGATCAATCCCTTCGCCAGACACTGCCCCGCCAGATTCGCCCCGAACACCCCGACTTCCCGATCCCCGGCCGCCTGCCCGGCGATCTCGACCGCTTCGGCCACCCCGCACGACAGGAACGTGACGGCCGGATCCTCCGGCACGTCCTCGATCCGATGCGTCAGCACGAACACCGGACCGGACCACATGCCGCCGTACGTCTTCCGTTCCCCACCGTCCGGCTTGTTCCCCAGGTCGTAACCGCGTCGCCCGGACAACACGGCCCCGGTCCGCTCCATCGTCTCGACGCCGAGCGGCCCCGCCGCCCCATGCCCGAACATCCACTCCACCGAATCATCCTCCGGCGCAATGAACCCATCCAACGACATCGTGATATGCCACAGCACTTTCGTCATACCTGAACAGACGGACAATCCATGCCGAAATCATCGGCCGACAGGCGAATCGCGGACATTGTGTCGCGTATTTCACGCTGACCGACTATGCATGGAATCCGAAGGGATTCGAGCACAGTGGAACAGGGTGAGGCAGTGGGTGGTGGCGGGGCCGGTGGGGCTTTGGTGACCGGCGGGGCGGGGGATGTCGGGCGGGCGGTGGCGCGCCGGCTGGTGGCGGCGGGGCAGCCGGTGTGGGTCGCCGATGTCGACGCCGAATCCGCGCGGGACTACGCGCAGGAACTGGCGGCGTACGGCGCGGAGCTCGGGGTGCGCACTGCCGCACTGGAACTGGATCTGACCCGCGAGGACAGCATCGAGGCGGCCGTGCGGGCGGTGGGCGGGCAGGTGTCGACGGTCGTGCACTGCGCCGGGGTGGCGGTGGTGGAACCGTTCCTGGACAGCGGAACCCTGGCCTGGGATCTCATGTTCCAGGTGAACCTGCGCGGGCCGATGCGGCTGACCCAGCTGCTGCTGCCCGGCATGCTGGATGTCGAGTCCGCGCGCATCGTGTTCGTCGCCTCCGACGGCGCTCGCGCCGGGGCGTCCGGTGAAACCGTCTACGCCGCCTCGAAATCCGGACTGTTCGGTTTTGCCAAGTCGCTGGCGCGCGAAGTGGCCCGCCACCGCATTACCGTCAACGTGGTGTGCCCCGGTCCGCTCGAGGGTCGAATGGTCGCCCGCGCCATGGCCGATCATCGTGACACGCTCGCCGCGCTCGAGAAAGCCATCCCCCTCAAACGCCTCGGTCGACCGGACGAAGTAGCCTCCCTCATCGCATGGCTCGCAAGCCCGGAAGCCAGCTATGTCACCGGCCAGCTGATCAGCGTCAGCGGCGGCATCACCATGCAATAGGAGTTGCAGACATGCCCACCGTGCCCATCGTCGACGCCCACATGCACCTGTGGGACACCGGCTCTCACGCCTGGTATCCGGGCCTGGCCCGGTTCGTCGACGCCGGAAAACCCGAGATCGCACGCAATTTCCTCCTGGCGGACTTCGATCGGGGGGTGGGCGAGGTCGAGGTGGGCGGGCTCGTGCACGTGTCGGCGACCACCGCGCCACAGGCGTATCTGGACGAAACCCGTTGGGTGGACGGCATTGCCGAGACCGACCCGCGGCCGTTCGCGATCGTCGGCGCGGTCGACGCGCGGCTGCCGCGGGCGGAGATGCTCGACCATCTCGAACAGCAGGCACGCACCGAACGATTCCGCGGGGTGCGGGTTTTCGAGGGACTGGCGCCGAATACGCCTGCGGCCGAGACCATCGCGAGCTGGCTGCAGGAACGCGACGGTGTCTTCGATCTGGTGGCCAAGCCGGAGGAGATCCTCGACTGGATCGACTTCCTGGCGGGGTATCCGCAATTGCGCGTCGTGCTCGAACATCTCGGGTTTCCGCAGGGCCGCTCCTCGGAGAAGCGGGCAGTGTGGCACAACGCGGTCTCGTTGGCGGCCAAGGAGACCCAGTGGCTGTGCAAGCTGTCGGGGTTCGGGCTGATCTGCCCGGATCTGGCGTGGCCGACGCTGGAGTACTGGCTGGAATCCAGTGTGTCGCTGTGGGGGTGGCGGCGGTTGATGTTCGCGTCGAACATGCCGGTGGATTCCATGGCCGGGACCTACACCGAGTTGGTGTCGGCGATCGACCACATCGTGGGCACCGATGCCACCGATCAGGAGGCGGAGTTCTTCTACTCCACCAACGCGATCGACACGTATCGATTGGGGTAGCCGCATCGGCGACCGGCTGGGTGCCGGTCGCCGATGCAGCGGGTCGTCAGTTGCGGTAGCGGAACAGGATTCGGCCCCTGGTCAGGTCATAGGGGCTCAGTTCCACCAGGACCCGGTCCTCCGGCATGATCTTGATGTAGTTCTTCCGGATCTTGCCGCTGATGTGTGCGAGCACCTGATGACCGTTCGGCAGCTGCACCGTGAAGGTGGCGTTGCGCAGGCAGTCCACCACGGTGCCCTCGATCTCGATTCCCTTGCCTTTCTTGCCATCCGTCATCGCAGCACCAGTTCCAGGTTGCTGCGCACGGCTCGCGCGCCGATGCCCTCGAACAGGGCGGTGGCGGCGAGATTGGAGTCCTTGACCTCGGCCGTCGCGGTATCGATGCCGCGGTCGTGCAGGACGCCCAGGGTGTGGGCCAGCAGGGCGCGGGCGATGCCGCGACGATGCCGATCCGCTTGGACGGCAAGTAAGCCGAGGCGTGGCATTCGGCTCACCTGCACCACGCGCAGCAGACCCACGTAGCGATCCGACTCGGCGGCCGCCACGTATTTCGACGGGTCCACGATGGTGTCGCCGGGGCCGCCGAGGATTTCGACGGGCATGTCCTGCCAGCCCGGGCCCGCCTCCACCTCGTCGCGGATGATGCGGTCCACCGCACGCAGCGGGCCTTCCGCGGCTCGACCGGCGGGGACGATCGTGACGCCCGGCGGGGGTTGCACCGCGTGCAATCCGGTGATGGCGGGATCGGTGGGTACCAAGTACTCCCATTCACGTCGGCGCGTCACGAAACCGGCTCGCTGCCAACACGACAGCAGGTCGGTGTCGTCCGCGTCGACGACGGTGTGCAGTGGCCTGCGCAGGGTGGCGAGCATGGCGGCCGCGATCCGGTCGAAGACCGCGTCGTGCCAGGCGTCGATGCTGACGAACAGGCGTCCGTCGGGCCGGTGGGAGACGTCGCCGTTGCCGACCACGCGATCGTGGTCCACGGCCTGCCAGTGGGTCAGTGCGACCCGGGTGACCTGCACGGCGGAATCGTCCGTGTGCGAGGTGATATCCGAAGTGTTCATTGTCGTCGCCTTTCGGGATGCCTTGTCAGGCAGTGGCTCCCGGCGACGGTGCGATCGTGCGCCTACCCGTGACGGCGAGAGGGAGCCCCAAACATCGGTGCTGTGTACATGGGTCTCACCTCCTTGCGGTGTGTCACGGTCGGGCAGCAGGCTAACAGACCTTCCGGATGTCGCGACAATTGTTTTTTGACCAGGGGTTTCACTGGCTACCGTCGGTAGTAGGCGACGCGGACCGGAGCGGCAGGCCATTTCGTGCCGGTCGCGCCCGGGGTGGGCTGCGGAGTGCCGGTGGTCAGTTCCAGGTCGAAGGCCGCGAGCACCCGGCACAGGATGACCAGCATCTCCGCCTCGGCGAACGGCTTGCCCAGGCAGCGATGTGTGCCCGCACCGAAACCGAAGAGCGAGTTCAGGTTCGCCTTGCCATCCTCCCCGAGGAAGCGGTCGGGGGCGTAGCCGAACGGGCAGTTGAGGCCGTCGGTCATGCGGTGGGTCTGCGCGGGTGCGGCCAGCACCAGCGTGCCCTCGGGAATCAGGTACTCGCCGACCTGGATGTCGGCGGTGACGCGGCGGGCCAACATCGGGGCGATCGAATGCTGATTCTCGCTCTCCTTCATGCAGGCGGTCAGCACGGTCATCCGATCCAGTGCGGCGCGATCGAGCCTGCCGTCCTTGACGATCCGGTCGGCTTCCTCGCGGGCACGGGCCAGGGTTCCGGCCTCGAGCAGCAGGTCGGTGAGGGTCCAGGCGAGCTGACCGGCGGTCGTCTCGTAGCCCGCCCAGGCCAGCAGCAGCACCATATCGACCAGGATTTCGTCCGGGACCGGGGTGCCGTCCTCGTAGCGCTGGGTGACCAACTGCTGCAGGAAGTCCGGTTCCGCCAGCGGGCGGGTGCGGCGGCGCTCGATCATCGCTCCCAAGGCGGCCTTGAGTCGGACCGCGGCGCGCTGGCTGCGCACATTGCGCGGAGTCTTCACCCAACGCGGCACGAAGGTCATGCCGTCGGAGAAGTTGCGGAACTCGCGGTAGAAGTCGGCGCCCATCTCCTGGGCCACCTGTTCGCCGAGGAAGCAGGTGGAGGCGATCCGGAAGACCAGGGGGCCGAACTCGGCCGTGAGATCGAATTCGCCCTCGTCCCCGAGGGATTCGAGGAAGGCGTCGGTTACCGCCTCGATGGTCGGGATGAACCCGGTGATCTGGGCGCGCTGGAACAGCGGGATCAGCACGCGCTGCTGACGGCGGTACTCGGATTCGGGAGCGAGGCTGTAGAAGCTCGGTGAGAACATCTTCTCGAAGAATGGTGTCGCACCCTGGGTGGAAAAATTCTTGCTGTGGAAGAAGATCCACGAATTCTCCGCCCCGAGCATCACCACCGTCTCATTGCCGAACATACGCATGCGAAAGGTCTGCCCGTGTTCGTCGAGCCCGCGCTGAAAAACTCGCTCCGGGTTTCGCATGAACTCGGGTCCGAGTCCGACCAGGGGCAGACCACCGGAAACCATGGGCGGCAAGGCATTCACAACTGTCATGGATCAACGCTAGAAATCCCGCCCCCAAACCTCCATCCCCCACCCTCGGAGGTCGATCATCCCCGCCGGTCACAGCCCCACACCGGATTTCCGGTCCGGAAATCCCACTGATCACCGATTGACGACTCCGCCACCGGCTGGCAATGTCGCGGGCGACGAACGGATTCGAGAGGGGTAATCGATGCCGAAAAACGTCGAATCAACTGTCGCCGCCGGAGCGAACAGAATCTCCACTGTGCTGGGCCCACGCACGATGCGCCGCCTCGCACGCTTCAACAAGCGAGTCACCAACCCGATCCAACTATTGTGGGCCACCCGCTTCTCCCACTACAGCGTCCTCGAACACGTAGGCCGCAAATCCGGCACCCCCGACACCTATGCCCTGACCGGCACACTGACACCGGTACATGCACCCAACCCCTGAGATCCCCACAATCAGCGGTCTGGTCCGGGGTAGCCATGAGCACGGTCTCGCGGTATTCCGTGGGATTCCCTACGCCGAGCCCCCATTCGGTCCACGACGCTTCCGCGTGCCGATACCGGCGAGGCCATGGAACGGCGTCCGCGAAGCCCTGACGTTCGGTCCCGCCGTACCGCAACGAGCACACCCCGGCGCGGTCATGACCGCCGAATCCGGCTGCCCCACCGACGGTTCCGACAACTGTCTCACCCTCAACATCTGGTCACCGGATCTCACCGCCCGGCTGCCGGTGATGGTGTGGATTCACGGCGGCGCGTACCTGGAGGGTTCCGCCGCCAATCCACACTACGACGGTGCCGCGCTTGCGAGCTGCGGCGTCGTGATGGTCAGCCTCAACTACCGCACGGGGTTCGAAGGATTTGCCCATATCTCCGGTGCGCCCGACAATCGCGGCATTCTCGACCAGATCGCTGCCTTGCGCTGGATACGCGACAATATCGCCGCATTCGGTGGCGACCCCGAAACCGTCACGGTGTTCGGTCAATCCGCGGGCGCGGGATGCATCGCGGCTCTACTCGCTATGCCCATGGCCCAGGGCCTGTTTCGACGCGCGATCATTCAGAGCCTGCCCGGGACCTACTTCTCGCCCGAACTGGCCGCCGCGATCTCGGAGACCATTGCCGACGAAGTCGGTACCCGTCCGACCCTCGACGATCTATCCCCCGTTCCCCCGCGCGCACTCCTCGACGCGACCTACGCGGTCATCGACCGCATGCCCGGGCTCGTCGACCTCTGGGGCCCGATGGCCCTGACCCCGACCCCCTTCTCCCCCATCGTCGACGGCACCGTCCTCCCCCAATCCCCCTGGCGCGCACTCGACAGCGGCGCTGCCCGCGGAATCGACCTCCTGATCGGCCACACCCGGGACGAATACCGGCTCATCGCAACCCATTGCGGCACCGAAGTCACCGACGCGAATCTCAACCAATCCCTTCACCATCTCGCCCCCATTCCACACGGTGCGACCGCCTATCGAGCTGCCCACCCCACGCTGTCCCCCGCCCTACTCCACGAACTCCTGCACGCCGACTGGCTCTTCCGCATGCCCACTCTCCACTTGGCCGTAGCCCACCACCCCTCGCCCACCTGGCTCTACGAGCTCACCTGGTCCTTCAACGAAACCGAGGGCGCATCCCACAGCCTCGACTTTCTCCTCCTCTTCAACACCCTCACCCCCGCCGACATTGGAAAACACCTCACTGCCCACGCCTCGGCACCCGCCGAGTTCGCCCACCTCGCCCGCGAAATCCGCACCGCCTGGACCGCTTTCGCTACAACCGGAAACCCCGGATGGCAACACCACACGCCCACCGACCCGCTTACTCGCGTCTACTCGGCCACCCCCACCACCGCCCTCTACCCAGAGGCCCGCTCCCACGACATCTGGAAAGCGCACCGCTTCGACACCCTCCCGCTCCCGCCTTCGCATGGAGACGCGGCGATAGGCTGAGCAGGTCGGTGGTGACGGCGCGCGAACGGGAGGGCTGCTGTGGAGCTTGGAACGGTGCGGCGGGGATTGCGGATGGCTTCGGTGCTCGCGGTGGGGGCGCTGGTTGTGGGTGGGTGTTCGGGTGGGTCGACGACTACCGCGACTACGACTGGGCAGGCGGGTGGGACTACTGCTGTGACTGTGACGGCGGGGCCTCAGCCGACTGGGGCGCAGGGGAATTCGAGTTCGGCTGCGCCGGGTGTGACCACTTCCGCGCCCGCTGCCATGTCTGGGTGTAGGACTGCGGATTTGACCGTGGCGTTGGGGCGGGGGGATGGGGCGGCGGGGAGTACTTATGTGCCGATCGTGTTTACCAATAATGGGGCGCGGGCGTGTTCGCTGACCGGGTATCCGGGGGTGTCTTATACGCAGGGGGCGGAGGGGGAGCCGGTGGGGCCGCCTGCTTCGCGGGAGGCGTTCGGGGGGAATGATGGGACCGAAGTGGTGGTGCTCGCGCCGGGTGGGCGGGGTGCGGCCACCTTGCGGACCGTTAATGATGTGGGGGTTTACCCCGCTGATAAGTGTGATCCTGTGGCCGTGGCGGGGTTGCGGATTTATCCGCCGGACAATACCGAGTCGGTCTTTATTGCTATGGCGCGTCAAACCTGCAGCAAGATAGGGATTTTGACGATTCGGGAAGTGGTCGCATACAACGGTTGAGCCGCGCGCCGCGGATGGATTGTCCGCGGCGCGGGGCATGGGGGTCCGCTATTCGGCAGCGGCGCGGATGATTTCGGCTACGGCGGTGGGCTGGGAGACGTAGATGGCGTGGCTGCCGGGGGTTTCGTGGACCTTGGCGCCGATGCGTTCGGCCATGGACTGCTGGGCGGCCGGGGGGATCATGCGGTCCTCGGTGACGTGCAGGTACCAGCTGGGCTTGACGCGCCAGGCGGCCTCGGTGATGGGGCCGGCCAAAGCTTCTACGCCCCAGGGGACTTGGGAGTCGGCGAGGAAGGCGCCGTCGGCGGGCGAGAGGTCGCCGGCGAAGGAGGCGTGGAACTTGGCGCGGTCGAGGAAGAGGTAGCCGTCGACGGGCGGCAGGATGGGCGGCTGGGGGCCGTCCTGGGGGAAGGTGGCGAGCAGGCTGTTCACCGATTCACCCTGGTCGGGGGCGAAGGCGGTGATGTAGACGAGGGCGGTGACGGACTCGTGCAGACCGGCCTCGGTGATGACCGCGCCGCCGTAGGAGTGGCCGACCAGCACCACGGGGCCGTCGATCTCGTCGAGGATGGCCTTGGTGGTGGCGGCGTCGTCGGCCAGCGACTTGGTGGCGTTCTGCACGACGCGGACGCGGAAGCCGTCGCGGGTCAGTTCGTCGTAGACGGCTCGCCAGCCGGAACCGTCCACGAAACCGCCGTGGACGAGGACGACGGTCTTATCGGTTGCGGGCATGTCATTGCTCCTTCGAGTCGACGCTGGTCTGACACGAATGAACCTAGGCACGCTGCGGCCGTACGTAATCCGTCAGATGACGTACATCAGCCCTGCCGCTCCAAGGCGTCGCGTAGTGCGCCACGGCGGGTGATGCCGAGCTTGTGGAAGATCCGCTGGAGGTGGGTGGACACCGTTCGCGCCGAGACGAACAGTTGAGCGCCGATCTGCTTGTTGGTCAGCCCCGCGGCCGCCAGGTCGGCGACGGCTCGCTCCTGCGCGGTCAGCGGCGACGGCCCGGACCCGCTCGCCGCTCCCCCGGCGGCCCGCAGTTCGGCCTGCGCCCGCCGGGTCCAGGGATCGGCTCTCAGCTCGGCGAAAACTGTTGCGGCCGAAGTCAGATGAACTCGAGCCGCCGCGGTGGCGCGGTCGCGGCGCAGTTGTTCGCCGTAGAGCAGTTCGATGCGAGCTCGGTCGAAAATCCACCGCTCGGTGCCGGGCGTGGCCAGCGCCACCTCGAACAGCGATACCGCGTCCTCCGGATGCGCGAGCGCCCGTGCGGCCGCGGTGACCATGGCCAGTCGTGGCGAGAACTCTTCCAGCGCAGCCGCTTCGGCCGCATCGGCGTGGGCCCGCGCCTCGGCGAGTCGTCCGGTGCGCGCCGCCGCCTCGGTGAGGTCGAGCACCGTCCACAGCGCCTGCGGGGTGTGCCGCAGGAAGGTTCCGGGCGGGTTGATGGCCGCGGCGTGGCGGTAGGCGTCGGCGAAAGCGGAGGTGGCCAGGGCGTGCGCGCAACGAATGTGGGAGGCGTACTGGGCCAGCGCGAGCAGATTGCGTGGCGCGGCGAACATCAGCAACTGCTCGCTGATCCGCTCCATGGTGTCGATGTCACCCCGCGCCGCCGCGACCATGCCGCGCAGGAACTTCCCGGGCCCCGCGGTGGTCAGGTAGCCGAGGTCATCGCACAACCGCAGGCCCTCCTCGGTCACCTCGAGCAGGTGATCCCAACGGCCGCAGAAGTAGTCGTCGTTGCCGAGCAGGAACAGCGCATCGATGCCGCGGGCCACGGCACCCCCGTCACGACCATCGTCGATCACCCGCTGTAGCGGTTCCCGCACCCGCCAGATCCGATCCAGGTACGCGCCCGCCGTCGCGACCCGCACGATGTGCACCGGGTCGGCGGAGAACCGCAGCCCGTCCAGCGCGGAGTCCAAGTCCCCCAGCACCTTCGGACCGGTGTACACCGGATCCACGAACGGACCGCTCAGCAGCGTGAGGGTATCCGTCGGTTCCGGCATGACCGGTTCCATCGCGGCCGTGATCGCGGGCCACAGTTCCGCCCGCCCGCTGTAGAAGCCGATGTAGAGCAGCGTGTGCAACGCCTCCACCACGGTCTCCGGATCATCCTGCGCCGCATCGTCGTCGCGCAACGCTGCCAGCAGCAGGCGGCTCGCGGTCGCGACATCGCCTTCGGCATTGAGCAACTGGAACGCGGCGGCCAACGCCACCGCGAGTGACCGGCCTCCGGTCACGGATTCCGTTGTGGCACGTAGCAATCGGCCGGTATCGGAGAGATCGCCGGTCAGCAGCGAACCCAGATACGCCGCCCGCGCAGTCCGGCGCGCCCGGTCGGCGGCCGCCGGGGAGAGTTCGGCGGCCCGCAGCATGGTCGCGGCGGCGCGCACGCTGTCGCCGTCGTGCAACATCCGCTGCGACACCGCCTCGAGCAGACCCGCCACATCCTCGTCGACGCCGGTGGCCGCCTGCCCCAGATGCCAGGCCCGCCGCTGCGGTGACCGCGCGAACTTGTCGGCCAGCAGCAGATGCGCGGCCCGCCGCTCCGCACTCGTCGACAGCTCCACCACGGCCGACCGGATCAGCGGATGCCGGAACTCCAGGCGGCCCGTACCCGGATTGACCCGCACGATCCCCGCCCGTTCGGCAGGTGCCAGCGCGTCACCCCCGGCAGCGACCGGACCGGCATCCGCTCCGGCATGCTCATCCCCCACTCCGAGCGCGGTCGGATGCTGCGCCAACCCGTTCGAACTGTGTTCTGCGCCTGCGAGAACGAGGAGCAGCAGGGTTCGGCGGGTCTCTTCGGGCAGGGCCTCGAGGCGGGCCGCGAACAAGCGCTGGAGGCGTCGGGTCAGCGGCAGGACCTCCGGCAGACGGCCACCGGGACCGGGTGTTTCGAGGGCGATGGGTAGTTCGAGGAGGGCGAGGGGGTTGCCGCGCGCATCGGCGCGCAGGCGGCGTCGGATGGTGTCGGGCAGCGCGGGAAACTGGGATTCCAGGAGTTGTTCGGCGCTGTGGTCGTCGAGGGCCGCGACCTCGTGCACGCGGAATCCGCTGCGGGTGAACGCATCACCGGAGTCCGGGCGCACCGCGGCCAGGAGTCGGATGGGTGTGTCGTCCAGGCGGCGCAGCGCGAAGATCAGCGCCATGCTGCTGGACAGGTCGAGCCATTGGACATCGTCCATGACCAGCAGCACCGGAGTGCCCTGTGCGCGGGCCCAGATCCGTAGCAGCGCAAGCGTTGCCGCGCCCGCCAACAGGGTCGACGGCAGGCTGCCAGGCTCCGACCCCATGATCACCCGCATGGCCGCACGCCGGGGTGCGTCGAGTTCGTCGACGAAGCCGGTCATCGGCTGCAGGAGTTGATTGAGCGCCCCGAACTGCAGGTCGGCCTCGAATTCCAAGGCGGCGGCACGTAATACCCGCCACCCCCGCCCGTGCGCGGTCTCCGCCGCCGCATCCAGCAGCGCGGTCTTGCCGACCCCCGCCTCACCGCTCAACACCAGGACGGTCTCCGCGCCGCCCGCGAGGAACGCGGACATCACCTCGACCTCCACCGCACGCCCGAAAAGCATCCACCACCGCATTCGTCCCGACCCACACATCCTCGCGGTTCATTCTCACCACGCCGCGAATCCCGATGCGTCCGAAATGCCGAACTTCCGCGGAAGAGACGCCCGCCACTCCCATGCCCGACACGCACGAATGTGACGTTCGTCCAGTTCAACGACGGTATACCAATTGGTATATTAGAAATGTTTGCCGGGCGGGCCCGGACGTCCCGTCCACTCTCGATCGGCCCTGGCTGGACTACCTGGAGGGACGATGAACCACTTTCGAACGATGGTTGCCGGTGTGCTCGCGGGCGCGGCCCTGACCGTGCCCGCCGCCGCTGTGGGCGCGGGCGTCGCCGTCGCCGATATCCCCGATGCGTCGCAGTGCCAGACCGGTCAGCGGATGCCCACCGGCGACCCGCACACCTATGACTCCTGCATTCACGACGAATGGGGCAATCTCCGCCAGTGCCCCGCCTTCACCGTGGTGATCCAGGCCCCGGACGGCGACGTCCGCTGCATCCCGCAGTAACACCACCCGCTCAGCGCGGGCATGCCGACGGCAGGTCCCGGCCCGGATAGCGGGCGGCGAGCTGCGCATCGACGGTCTGGCGGGTCAACCGGCAGATGCGATCCAGCGCGTGATCTGGATTCAGATCCCAGATCCGCAGCACCCGTTGTCCCCCGCACCGACCAGGTATCCGCCACCCGGGCGATAGGCCAGATGCCATACCGCCGACACCGGCGGCGTGATGGACAGCCCCTCCTGCACCGGGCGCGCAGGATCGGTGAAGGCCCACAGCCGGACCGTGGCATCGGTGCCGCCGGTGGCGAGTTGCCCGCCGTCGGGGCTGATATCGACCGAGGACACCGACACGCTGCTCGCGGCGACCGGATCCCCCAGGGGCGCTATGTGTTTCGGGTCCGAGATGTCGAAGACCCGGATGGCGCCGGCCTCCCAGCCCGCGACGACGGTATGCCGATCGGGGGCGGCCGCCAGCCCCATGGCCGAGTAGTCCGCGCGGTCGGCGGCCACCTCACCGACGGGGCTGTGCGGGCCGTCGAGGGTACTGAAATCCCAGACGGCCAAGCGGTCGGTCAGGACGGTCAGCAGTTCCGAGCCGTGCACGGGCGCGATCTGGACACCGGAGGCGGACAGGTGATGCGAGGTGTCCGCAAGCGCGGGCCCACCGCGACGAACCGGGTCGGCAGGATTCGAATAGTCCCACAGCGTCATCGCGGGCGACGGCAACGGCGTCAGCGCGCCCAGCACCGAGCGCATGGAATCGAACGTGACCGCCGCGACACCCGGAAACTGGTGTACCGCAACCGGGTTGGCCGCATCGGTGATATCCAGCAGCGTCATGACGCCGTGCAGGATCAGCGCCACATAGCGGCCGTCGTGGCTGATGGCCGGAAATCCGGTGATCGGCACCGAGATCAGCGCGACATCGGGTTTGTCGATCCGGCCGATCGGGCGGGCCGCCTCCGGATCACTGATATCCCAGATGCGGGCGTCCGCGCCCGGCGACAGGGTGACCATGCGCTTGCCGTCGGCGCTGATCGCATTGCCCAGCGATTCGATCTGCCCGGCCTGCCCGGCCAGCACGGCACCCGGAAGCTCCCACTGCTGAATCACGCTGCCGGTCAACAGGATCGAAAGGTAGCGATGGTCGGGACTGAAGCGCAGCGCGGTCGGCACGGCCGTGCACTGCACATCGGCGGGGCAGCCGACCGAGCTGCCCGCCAGCGGCGAACCCAGCACCGACGGGTGCGCCGGATCCGCGAGATTCCACAGGGTGGTCCCGGAATTGGTGCTGGTGGCCAGGATCGTGCCGTCGGCGCTGAGCGCAACCCCTTGCAGGTAGAACACCGACCCGACCGGCAGCGGCGGCGCGACGGTCTGCGGCTGACCGCTGGAATCGACACGCAGGAAACGGATCTCGCTGTCCACGGGTCCCGACACGCCCTGCACCGTATTGTCGCCGAGCACCACCAGATCGTCGGTGGTGGTGAGCTTCATGTAGCCCGGCGACCGCGCCATTTCGGCATTGCGCCCGGTGCCGACGTCCCAGGCCAGCACGGTGTCCTCGGAGGCGAAGGTGTCGATCGTCTTGCGGGTCACCGTGACGAGGGTGTGGCCGTGGGCGGTGAAGGCCAGCGACTGCAGGCCACCGTCGAGCGGGATCCGGGTCGAAAGCAGCTTGGGCGCTGCATGATCCGTCAAATCCCACAGGGTCGCCTCCCCCGCATGCCCGACCGCGAGGGTGCGGCCGTCGGTCGAGAGCGCCAGGTGCGTGATCGGTGCACCGGTATCGACCTTCGCCACCGTCGCCGGGTGCTTCGGATCGGTGACCTCGTGGATGCGCAGCAAGTGATCGGAACCGCCCGACACCAGCAGCGCTCCGGCTCCGGTCAGCGCGGTCACCGGTCCGGCCGGTAGGGCGACGGCGGCCTGCGATCCCATACCGGTGGGGGTGTCGGCGGACCACAGCCGGATGGTGTGGTCGTCACCGGCGGTGGCCAGGACCCCGCCGTCGAAGTAGACGGCCCCGAGCACCGCGCCGCGATGATCGGTGAATGTCGCTGCCAGCGCGAGGTTTTGACTGCTCAGCAGCCGGGAGGCAACCCCGGCGTCGTCCGGGTGCATGCGATGCGCCAGCGCGGTCAGTTCCGCCGACAGGGTGGGGTCACTGTTCTGCAGCCGGTCGGCGTCGGTCAGCACCGATGCGAAGAACTGCTCGTCGCGCTGACGGTGTGCGGCATTGCTGGAGACGTAGCCGGTGAACGCGGCCACCAGCAGCACCACCAGCCCGATCGCCACCGCCGCCTGCACCACCAACAGCCGCTGCCGCGCCCGCACCGATTCGGAGACGAATTCGTCTGCGGCCGTGGCGAGCCCGCGCCGATGTTCCCGCGCCCGCGCCAGCCGCGTGCCTCGATACAGCAGTGCGGTACTGCGATCGGCGGCCACCCACTCCGCGGCATCGGCGGTGACGCGCTGGCGGGTGAGGTGGCCGTCGCGATCGGCGTCGATCCATTCGCGCAGCCGCGGCCAGACATCGATCACCACCTCGTGGGCCAGGGCGGCCCGGTCGGCGTCGAGGGTGATCAGCCGGGCGTGCGCGAGGATTTCCAGCGCCGTCACCGTCGCATCGGGATCGGTGGCGGCGGAAAGCAGTTCGTCCCGCGACACCTCGCGACGCGTGTCCCGGGTGCCCTGCCCGACCACCACCATCGCCAGCAGCAGCTCACGCGCCGCCGCCTGCTCCGCATCGTCCAAGCGCTGCCACGCGGCCTCGGCGGTAGCGGCGACCGACCCCGCCACCCCGCCCGCCTCCCGATACCCGGCCAGGGTGAGCCGAGCGCCGTCGCGGCGCGCCCAAACCTGTTGCAGCACATGGGAGAGCAGCGGCAGGTTCCCCGCACCCTCCGGCCCGGCCGGCCCACCGAGCCCGATCAACTCGGCGATGATCACCTCGACCAGCCCGCTCTCGGTCCGCAGCCCGGCCCGCCGCGCCGGTTCGAGCACCACGTCGGTGAGCTCGTCGCCCCGCATCGGCCCCAGCACATAGCTGCGCCTGGTGCACGGCTCGGCCAGCACCGGATGCTCGAGGCAGCGCGAGAAGAAGTCGGCGCGCACCCCTATCACCACGGTCGCACCCGCCTCGGCAGACCGCTGCAGCCGCTGCGGAAGCTCTTCCCGCCCAGCCGATTCCCCCGGCACGGCCGGTTCCCCCGAAGTCCCGGATCCAGCCTCGGCCCGGGCGAACCATTCCTCGAACTGATCCACGATCACCAACCGCCGCCTCCCGGATTCGGGGGTGGGCTGCGACGAATCCGGTACGGGCTGAACCGAATCGAGGATTGGTTCGGATGGGTAGTGGGATGGGGTGCCTCGTTCGATGTGCCAGTCTGCGCCGAGGGCTGGGACCAGTCCGGCTGCCAATAATGAGGACTTGCCCGCACCGGACGCTCCTACCAGGACGACGATTCCGCCACCGTCCGCGGCAGTGCGGCGCACCAGGTCGGCCAGTTCGGCGGTGGCTCGGGCGCGACCGAAGAAGCGGTCGGCGTCGGTGCTGGCGTAGGGGGCCAAGCCCAGGTAGGGACAGTGGGTGTCGGTGTCGGGGGTCCAGGCGGCGGTGTCGAGCCAGAGGTTCTGCCAGTACCGGACGGTGAGGAGCGGGCCGGTTCGGCCGTCGGCGTTGCGGGCCAGGTCGATGAGGGCGAGGACGACCGGGCGCAGGGATTCGAAGTGGGCGGGGATATTGTCGCCGCGCCGCCAGGCGCTGATGCGCTGCACGGTGATGGTGCCGCCGCGCTTGCCCGCGGCGCGTTCGCCGCGTACCTCACGCACGTGCTGGTTGGCCAGCCGCGCCACCCTTTCCAGGGTCGGATTGCCCGCGTGCGACCACAATTCACGCAGGGCGTCGGCGAAGGCCGCACGCGGCGTGGCCGCGCGATCTCGATCCACCACGTCCCCGGACATCGGACCTCCCCCGTGTCTTCGACACCGGCACAACACAATCCGGCCAAGACGATGATCCCGCGTCGGGCTCAGTTCGGGGTGAGTTCGGAGACCAGGCGACTGCCGGTGAGTTTGTAGTCCTCACCCACGAGCTCGTACATGCTGACGAACCCGTCGAGGTCGTCGCTGTCGTGATCGCCGCGCACGATCCAGAAGTGCGGGATGCCGAGCATTGAGTACACGCGCAGTTTGTCGATGGTCTCGCGCACCTGATCGGGCTGCCAGACGGCTTCGATCACCGCGAACAGCGCGGCGGGCGCGTGCGTGGTGCTGTGTTTGTCGGGCCGGTGGCCGGGCTGGAACACCACGCCGTCGGCAATGAAATTGTGCTGGCCGATATCGCCGCGTGCGAATCCGCTGTCGGCCACGTATTGGTCGCCCGCGATTTCGTAACCGTGCCCGCGCCAGAAGTCGAGCACCTGGAACACGATCCGGGAATACCAGAACGTGACGGGCATGAGGCTGAGCTCCAATCGGCCGGATCGCAATTCCCAGGCCCAGCCGCGCGGGACCGCCGGCAGGGTGTCGAATTCGGCCCGGGTGCGCACGCCGCTGCGGGGCAGGTCGAGCTGGTGGATGGCCGACCCCTTCCACGGTCCGGTGCCGATAAGACTGGAACACCCTAACCTCACTTCGCGCGCACGAGGCGTTCACCAGCACCTTTGCCGCTCAACCGGGCGATTCGGACAGAAAGGACATGGGGATCGGGCGGGCAAACATCGAGAGATCAAACAAGTGAGCGCACGCTCAGGGCAATTGACCAGTAGCTGATGAATTGCCAAGTGCGCCCGATGGTTACACCAAACCCCTTGTCACACATATCAACTCGGATAGCCCCGAGGTGACCAGTCACACAGCGCCGAAATACCCGTTCTGGTTGAACGGCCAACTCGCGGTCCGTAAAGTTACTCACTAGTTAGGCACGAAGGTGTTCCTACCTCGGCCCGACATTCTGCTAGGGGGCTAGCAATCACCGTCCGCATCCACCGACGCATGTCGGACGAACACCGTTGGGTACCAACAGGTTCGTTATTAAGGAGGGGACGATGGTTTCGTACATCGTCACGGGTGGCACCGGTTTCCTGGGCCGCCGCGTCGTCGCGGCACTGCTGCAGCGCGACCCGGAAGCCGTTGTCCACGCACTGACCCGCGAGGCGTCGGTCGCCAAGCTGCGCGAGATGGCCGACGGCTGGGGCGCCGCGGACCGGGTGTTCCCGCTGGTCGGCGATCTCGCCGCACCGGGATTGGGTCTCACCGGCGGCTACGCCGAGGCCCCGCGCGCCGATCACGTCATCCACCTGGGCGCGGTCTACGACATGACCGCCGACGAGGACGTCACCTACGCCGCCAATGTGGCGGGCACCCGCGCGGTCATCGACCTGGCGCTCGAACTCGGCGCGGTGCTGCACCACGTGTCCTCGGTCGCGGTCGCGGGCGATCACAAGGGCAAGTTCTTCGAGGACGATTTCGATCTGGGCCAGGGCCTGCACTCGCCCTACCACCGCACCAAGTTCGAGGCCGAGAAGATGGTGCGCGAGGCCACGGGCCTGCGCTGGCGGGTCTACCGCCCGGCCATCGTGGTCGGCGATTCCCGCACCGGCGAGATGGACAAGATCGACGGTCCCTACTACTTCTTCCCTGCCATCGCCGGGCTGGCGGCGCTGCCGTCGGAGCTGCCCATGCCGATCCCGGACCTGGGCGCCACCAATGTGGTTCCGGTCAACTTCGTGGTCGACGCCATGGTCGAGTTGATCGGCCGGCCGGGCCTGATTGGGCGGACCTTCCACCTGACCAATCCGACACCGCAGCCGTTCGCCGAGATCTACAACGCGCTGGCCCGCGCGGCCGGTGCACCGACCGCGATCGGCACCGTGCCGGGCTCGCACACCGCGCTGCACGCCCTGGGCGGGCTGCCGGGCGTCCCCGCGGTGCGCGATTTCCTGTTGGAGCGCTTCGGGATTCCGGCCGAGGTCGCCCCGCACACCTCGTTCGAATCGACCTTCGTCTCGGAGTCGACGCAGGCGCAGTTGCGCGGCACCGGCATCGAGGTTCCGGCGTTCGAGGATTACGCCGAGACGCTGTGGAACTACTGGCGGGCGAACCTGGATCCCGACCGCGCTCGTCGCAACGAAGGCGAACAGCTCGAGGGCCGCATCGTGCTGATCACCGGAGCGTCCACGGGCATCGGGCTGGCCACCGCGCACGCCGTGGCCCGCCGCGGCGCGACCGTGCTCATGGTGGCCCGCACCGAGGAGGACCTCGAGGCCGCAGCCGCCCAGGTGCGGGCGGAAAGCGGTGCCGCGCAGGCGTACGTCTGCGACATCACCGATGAGAAGTCGGTGGAGCTGCTGGTCAAGCAGGTGCTGGCCGATCACGGGCACGTCGACTACGTGGTCAACAACGCGGGCCGTTCGATCCGGCGTTCGGTGCTCAACTCCACCGACCGCATGCACGATTTCGAGCGGACCATGGCGGTCAACTACTTCGGCGCGGTGCGGTTGATCCTGGCGCTGCTGCCGTCCATGCGGGAGCGTCGCTTCGGGCACTTCGTGAACATCTCGTCGATCGCCGTGCAGACCAAGGTGCCGCGCTTCGCGGCGTACGTGGCCAGCAAATCGGCGCTGGACAACTTCAGCGAGATCGCCGCGGTCGAGAACGCCGACGCCGGAATCACGTTCACCTCGGTGCGTATGCCGCTGGTGCGCACCGCGATGATCGCGCCGACGGATCTGTACAAGTCGATCCCGGTGCACAGCACGGAGCAGGCCGCCGACATCGTGGTGCGGGCGCTCGAGCACCGGCCCAGCCGCATCGACACCCCGATCGGCACCTTCGCGCAGTTCGTGGACACGGTCATGCCGTCGGTGAAGCGGGCCATCCTGCACCAGGGCTTCCGCATGTTCGGTGAGTCCAAGGCCGCGCGCCCCGAGCACCCGGCTGCCGCCGAAACCGCTGCCGCCGAACCTGTTTCGGCCAAGGCGGAGTCCCGTAGCGCCCTGATGGCACTGGCCCCGATCGTGCAGCCCCTGATGGGCCTGCCCGCCCCGGCGGCGCGTTTCACCAACCGGATCCCCGGCCTGCACTGGTAATCCCCTCCCCCGCAACACAGTTCGGCCCGGCGTGGGACAGCACGCCGGGCCGAACCCGTTCGATACCCGCGGCCGGGGTGGGCAGGGGCCCCAAGTGCCCTGACGCCTGACGCCCCTTCCGGCCGCGAGTACCCGGACCCCGCCCTGGGGTTTCGGATGTGTCCGTTCGAAACCGCCCGAGGGCCGGGCCCTTTCCCCTCCCCGGGGTCAGAGGTGATCCGCGGCGAAGTTGGCCGCATCCACCAGGTCGCTGCCGTAGGCCACGTGGGCGTTGGCATCGACACCGGAGCCGCAGACGGGATCGCCTCCGGTGCACCAGTCTCCGGTGCGGCCGAGGAACTGGCCGGGGACCGTCCAGCCGAGGCCGCGCACGGGATCACCGAAGAGCAGGACCGCGGCGACGCGGCCGTCGATCCAGTCGGGCAGCTGCACGCGGCCCGGGTACCAGGACACCGCGCCGGTGCCGAGCGCCGCCTGCACGACCGCCGCGCCCTGCGAGTAGCCGACCAGCACGAACTGCTGGCCGGGGCAGGCGGCGGCCTGGGCGACCATGTGCCCCACCAGATCCGCGGTGCCCGCGCCGACATTGAAGCTGTAGTCGGCCGGGTAGTTCACGCGGTACGCGGTGGTCGACAGTGGTAACCGGTCCTGCAACATGCCGAATAATGGGTCGCCTATCTCGTCGCCGAGCCAGCCGGGTTCGCCTGTGCCCCTTGCCACTACGACGTCCACGGCGGAGCATCCGTCCGCGTGGGCCGTCGATGGTGGAATGAACACCGTCGCCGCGATGGTCACCATCGCCGCGAGACCCCATGCCGTACGCCATTTTCCAGGCAGCAGTACCTTCCGGTCGCCCATTGTCCTCACCTCACGTCGTTGTGAGAAGCCCGGTGACTCTTGTCATTGACTAGAGACTGATCACCGGGCTATGTGACCCAAGGTAGGAATGGTCCGGGCGGGCGGCAACGAATTCTACTGGAGAGTCACCTAATTGGTACCCAACCGTTTCATCATGAAACTTGTTATCTACGTGCAATTTTGGGGCTACGAAATGGCATCGGACGGGATTCGAAGCACACCGCGAACGCCGCGCAAAATGGAACTAGTTCTCATAGTGTGTTGGTATGGAACGACTTACCGGGCTCGACGCGAGCTTCCTCTATCTCGAAACAGACACCCAGCTGCTGCACGTCTGCGCAATGCTGATACTCGATCCCGCCGCCGAGGGGGTGAGCTACGAACACGAGGCCTTCAAGGCCGAGCTCGGGCGGCGACTGCACCTCATCCCCGTCATGACGCGGCGGCTACACAGCGTGCCGCTCAACCTCGATCATCCGGTGTGGGTGCGGGATTCGAACTTCGATCTCGACTACCACGTCCGGCGGCTGGCGCTGCCGCCCGGGGCGGGCGACGCGGGCCTGGCCGAATTGGCCGCTGACATCGCCGGACGTCCCCTCGACCGGAACCGGCCGCTGTGGGAGATGTGGGTCATCGAGGGCCTGCCGCACGGCAAGGTGGCGGTGGTCTCCAAGTACCACCACGCCATCGTGGACGGCATCACCGGCACCAACATGATGATGCACCTGTGCGATATGGCGCCCGGGGTCTCCTACATCCCGCCCGCACCCGAAACCGAGACGGCCGAAACCGAACCCAATGATCTTCAGCTCGCCGGTGAGGCGCTGCTGAAACTGCCGGGTCGGCTGGGAATGGTCGGCATGGTGCCCAAGACCGTCGGCATTCTGGGCGGTCTGGTGCAGCGGCGGCGCGAGAACGGCAGCCGCGGCATGCCCTTGCCGTTCACCGCGCCGCGCACCCCGTTCAATCGAGCTATCACCCCGCATCGCGCCATCTCCTTCGTGCAGACCGAGCTGTCGGATATCAAGGAGATAAAGACCGCCTTCGGCGTGAAGGTCAACGACGTGGTGCTGGCCGTGGTCGGCGGGGCGCTGCGCAGCTACCTCGAACTGCACGACGAGTTGCCCGAAAGCTCACTGGTGGCCTCGGTTCCGGTGTCCACGCACGAGACCTCGCGGCACGAGGAGGGCACCAACAAGGTGTCGACCATCTTCGCGCGGCTCTACACCGATATCGAGAATCCGGTGGCGCGGATGCTGGCCGTCGCCGAGGACAATCGCGGGGCCAAGGAGGAGCACAACCTGATCGGTGCGGACTTCCTGCAGGATTGGGCACAGTACGCCCCGCCCAACACCTTCCAACTGGCCGCGCGGGCGTACTCCTCGCTCAAGCTCGCCGAGCACCACCCGGTGGTGCACAACCTGGTGGTGTCGAACGTGCCGGGACCCAACTTCCCCATGTATTTCCTGGGGGTGCGGGTGGCGTCGATGTATCCATTCGGGCCGGTGTTCCACGGCGCGGGCCTGACCGCCACCGTCATCTCCAACAACGGCCACCTGGATTTCGGCTTCATCGCCTGCCGGGAACTGGTGCCGGATGTGGGCGCGATCGCCGACGCCGTCCCCGAGGTGATCACCGAACTGCTCAAGGCCGCCCGCGAAAAGGGCTGAGCTACAAGCGCTCCACCACCGATTGAACGGCCTCGAGGAACACCGGGACAAAGACGTCCGCCTCGAGTGCGCAGGCCGCGTGACCGGCCTTGGCGAGGAAGATCTCCGCTCCCGGAATCGCTTTCGCCATTTCCAGCTGACGGAAGACGGGCAATGCCCGATCCCGCGTGGTGATCACCACCGCCGTCGGCACTTTCAACGTCGAGATCCATTCCGACGAATCGAATTGCCCCAGCACCACGAGCGCCTGCGCGAGCGCCCAGCCACTGGTGGCCCGCAATTCCGCCATCGCCCAGCGATCCATCCGGCCCACCGGCCACGAGGATTCCGGCAGGGTGGGGAGTTTGTCGCGGCGCAGTTCCGCACGACGGAAAGACCATTCGGAGAACAGCGTTGCGGTGGCCGCCCAGCTGCGGTGGAAAGCCCGCTCGCGCCACTTCTCCTGGAAGCGGTAGGTGGTAGCGGCCAGCACCAGCCCGCCCACCCGTTCCGGATTGCGGTGCGCGACCAGTTGCGCGACCACGCCGCCCATGGAATAGCCCGCCAGGATGGGCCGTTCGACGCCCACCGCGTCGGCGACCACGACCACGTCATCGGCCAGATCGTCGAGATCGAAATGCTCGGAACGGATTCCGTGGCCGTGCCAGCGCTGGTCGAACAGCACCACCCGGTAGCGCTCGTTGAGTTCTTTCAGCGACGGGAACCAGTTGAGCATGGCGGTGGTGGCCATGCCGTGCAGCAGGAACACCACCGGTGCGTCCGGGGACGGGCCCGCCAGATCCACCACGTAGGTGCTGCCGCGACCGGGTAGCTCCACCATGTGCCCCTGCGGCACCTCGGTCAGTCGCGAGATGCGCGGGGACAGGCGTCGGCCGCGGCTGGGTGCGGCGGTGGGCGCGGTCGGATTCCAGCTGGGGTTCGTCATCGAAAGGCCTCCCGGCACACCGCTGCGGCGGTCGAAAATGGAACACGTTTCACTTGATGATGCCATACCGGGCCGGGAGGGGCCGGTTACGGCTTGCAGGGGGCAGGGGCAGCGACCACCGTGGTGACGACCACCGGCGCGGTCGGCGGGGGCGGGGTGGCGGGCGGCTCGGCCGGGATCTCGTAGAGGCGAATTCCGGTGTGGCGCAATTGACCCGGGGTGATGGTGACGCCGGAGATGAAGGCGGCGTGGCCGTAGACGTCGGTCACCTCGGCGGTGAAGGGTCCGGGGCCTGCGCCGGAAATGCTCCAGTAGTTGTCGTTGCCGCGCCGCAGCGGCAGGTAGTCGCCGCCGGAATCCGGCTTCAAGGAGACTTGCGCAATGGGATTCCCGGTGCCGGAGAACAGGATTCCGATCCAGCTTACCGAGGAGCTCGGCTCCACACGGTACACCAGTTCCGGGGCCGGATTGGGGTCGCGGACCGCGCCGATGCGGACCTGCGCGACACCGTCGGTGGTGTTGGCGATCGCCTCGAAAGCCGAACGGCTCAAATCGTATTGGTTGGGGCCGCAGCCGGGGCAGCGGTCGACAACCTCGGCGCGGACGCTGCCGAGTGGGCCGTCGATGTCGACGTAGGAGCCACACGGGGCGGAACCGTTGTATTGACCGGTCGGGACGCCGACGTAGTAGCCGTCCAGCGGCAGATCCGGCAGCGAGCAGGCCACGCCCTGACTGAAGGCGTAGAAGCGGGCCTCGCCCGGTTGGGGCGCGGGTTGCGACTCCGGGGGCTGAATCTGCTGGGGAGTAACCGAACTCGGGGCCGGTGCGGCGGGAAGCGTGATAACGGTTGTGCTGGGTGTGGCGGCATTGCAGCTGAGTGACTGCGGGCGGATCCACCAGGTGGCCAGCCCCACCACCACCGCTCCCGCTAGGATCGTCCACAACCACGGCCTGCCAGAATGGATCTCTTCGAGCCCCGTGCGGTGCATGGCTGCTCCCCAACCCTCCGAATTGTGTTTGCTGAAGCGATGCTGCCCGTCACATCAGGAAAGCAGTCGCCGCCGTTACGGCGGGCTCGAATCGGAAACTCGGACTGAAAAACACGGCGTGTTGGCGGTGTGTCATGGATGTAGAACCGGCGGCGGCTCCGCCTCGTATGTCCTGGTGTCCACCCCTATCGCGCCCGCGGATGTCGGCCCGCCCCAGGAGAGTTCCGCCATGGCCCAGCTCGCACCCTTCTACCGGCAGGTGCAATCGCACTACGACCTGTCCGACGATTTCTACGCCCTGTTCCTCGACCCCTCCATGACCTACAGTTGCGCGTTCTTCGAGCGCGCGAGCATGAGCCTGGAGGAGGCGCAGCAGGCCAAGATCGACCTGGCACTCGGCAAACTCGGGCTGGAGCCGGGGATGACGCTGCTCGATGTCGGCTGCGGCTGGGGGTCGACCATGATCCGCGCGGTGCTCACCTACGGAGTACGTGTCATCGGACTCACCTTGAGCCGCAACCAGTTCGACCATGTCAACCGTCAGCTGCGGGAGCTCGGCGTCACCGAAGCCGAAGTGCGCCTACAGGGTTGGGAGGAATTCGACGGCACCGCCGACCGCATCGTGAGCATCGGCGCGTTCGAGCACTTCCGCAAGGAACGCTATCCGGCGTTCTTCGCCCGCTGCCACCGTCTGCTGCCGTCCGACGGGCGCATGCTGCTGCACTCCATCATCGGCCGCACCCTGGCCGAGTTGCGCGCCAACGACATTCCCGTCACCCGCGCGGACGCGCTGTTCCACATCTTCATGAAGCGCGAGATCTTCCCCGGCGGCCAACTCCCCCAGCCCGACACCGTCACCGGCAATGCCGAACCCGCCGGATTCCGCACCACCCGCATCCAATCCCTGCGCCCCCACTACGCCCGCACCCTCGACCTGTGGGCCGAGGCCCTGCAAGCCCATCACACCGAAGCCGTCCGCCTCACCTCCGAGGAGGTCTACCAGCGCTACCTGAAGTACCTCACCGGGTGCGCCCACTACTTCCGCGCC
Organism: Nocardia heshunensis; assembly: GCF_054782115.1. NCBI lineage: Bacteria > Bacillati > Actinomycetota > Actinomycetes > Mycobacteriales > Nocardiaceae > Nocardia > Nocardia heshunensis. The sequence goes on from NZ_BAAGTC010000005.1 coordinate 293,480, forward strand.
GGGCACCTCGACGTCATGCAGTTCACGCTGCAGAAGTAGGCACCGGGGCCGAGACGATCATTGGGCTCGCTCGAAGACGAAGAGGTCGCGGCCGCCGAAAGGCAGTGGTAGTCGATCCGGCTCGAAGGCGATCTCGCGCAAGCCCGCCGCCTGTGCAGCGGTGCGTACGTCGTCGCGGGTCAGGACCCGGCGCGCGTGCAAGGCCACGCCCGTCGCCATGCCCGAGTCGATGAGCCCGACCAGCCGCGAGGCCTGGAATGCCAAGCGGCCGAGCACGAATCCGCGCACCACGAGTGCCGCGCGGCCGAGCGCTCCGCCGGTGGTGGACTGCAACACGAGCACCCGCGGCGCGACCCGTGCCGCCTCGGCGAGAACGGCCGTCGGATCGGCCGGGAACTGCAGCACGTGCAGGACCACCGCCGCGCCGAACGCGTTATCCGCGAACGGCAGTACTCCGTCCGCACACAACATCGGTCCGACTCCGACCACGTGCATATCCACAACGTCGGTCTCGACCACCTCCACCCCGGCGACGCGGCGTAGCGCGTCGGCATTGTGACCGGTCCCCGACCCCACGTCCAGCACCCGGCCGCCATCCGGCAGATGCCGCCGAATCCGCCCCGCGATCCGAAGCGCCCGCTCCCACGCCGATCGCCCTCCCATCGCCCGAACATAGCACCGCCCGGCGACCGTCCAGTCCACCCGCGGAGCCTCGCGAACTCGGTGAGATCTGCCACTGAACGGCCCCGGAGATCTGTGGTACGGAAATGTTCCGGCTTTGTATCTACACAATGTGGGGCGCGGTTCCAAATCGTCACCGGTGGAAGTCGATTCCGATCGTCGATCACGTCGTGTAGCTGCGCCCGCGATACCATTCGCACCCTTATCTCGGCCACTGACATCTTGTGCCAATGCCGTTTACGCAACCGTCCACGCTCGTTAACTGGAAAGGAACACGAGCGCAGGTCAGCGGGTCAGGGACGGCTTCCGGAGATCCTTCGATGGGTGACGAAACACACTGAGCTGCACAGTTGTTCGACACCGATCCAGATTGACACCGCGCCCCCGCGACGCTAGCGTGTCGCCATAACGTTGCCGGTCAGATGACCAGCAGCGCAGAAGGGTCGGGAAAGTTTCTCGTGAACGGTTTTTCCACACGGCCAGCGTTTTCCAAGGCCGATATCACTTCATTCGACAGCAAGGCAATTCCGTCGGTAATTGCCGCCGTCGTAATCGATGAACTCATTCGCAATGGCGTGAAATGGTTTGTCTATTGCCCGGGTTCGCGCAACGGTCCCTTGGGATTCGAACTCGCGCGTCGTGCGCGGTCCGGTGAAATCAATTTCCAGGTCCGGCTCGACGAGCGTTCGGCGGCCTTCGTGGCACTGGGTATCACCAAGGCGAGCGGGCAGCCCGCGGCGGTCGTGACAACCTCCGGCACCGCGGTCTCCAACCTGCTGCCCGCCGTCACCGAGGCGAACTACTCCGATCTGCCGCTGGTGCTCGTCACCGCCAATCGGCCGCCCGAGGTGCTCGGCACCGGGGCATCGCAGACCGTCGAGCAGACCGCGCTGCTCACCTCGCAGACCCGGCACGTGCAGCAGGTCTGGTCCGGCGAGTCGTTCGGGCCCGAGGCGAACGGCATCCTCCGCTCGCAGGTGTGCCGCGCCCTGGGCATCGGGACCGGGCGGCTGCTCGGGCGTCCCGGCCCGGTGCAGCTCGACGTCCCGCTGTCGTCCGGCCTGCCGCCGAGCGGCGAAATCGATTGTCCCGCCGGGCGATCCGACAATGCCCCGTGGATCCGCATGCCCGATGTGGCGCGTTCACGCACGAGCGGCACCGAGACGATCGACCTGCGCCGCCCGACCCTGATCATCGCCGGTGACGGCACCGATCCCGCCGCCCTGCCGCCGCGGCTGCCCGTCATGGCCGAGCCGACCGTCGACCTCGGTGACCGCAAGCGCCTGCACCCCTGGGTGCTCGACTACGTCGACCCCGAGCAGGTCGTGATTTACGGCCGCCCGACCCTGCACCGCAATGTCGGACGGCTGCTGGCCCGCGACGGCGTGCGCGCCGTACTGGCCGGTGGCCCCGGCGACTGGGTGTACGCCGCGCCCGATATCGAAGTGCTGTCCGGCAATCCGCAGTTCCACGGCGAAGCCGTCCCGGCATGGACCGAGGAACTAGAGCTCGCCGACGGCATCGTGCGCGGGCAGTGGACCCGGGTCATGAACGAGACCGCCGATCGTCGCATCGGCCTCGGGGTCGCCCGCGCGGTACTCGCCGGGCTGCAGTCCGGTGATGTGTTGTGGCTGGGTGCGTCCAATCCGATCCGCGATGTGTCGCTGGCGGGTGTGGTGCCCGCCGGTGTGCGGGTGCTGTCCAATCGTGGCGTCGCCGGGATCGACGGGAATGTGAGCGCCGCGATCGGCGCCGCGCTCTCCGCGCCCGATCGCACGGTGGTCGCACTGCTGGGCGATCTGACCTTCGCCTACGACGCCTCGGGATTGCAGAGCGGCCGGCTCGAGCAGGTGCCCGACAATCTGATCCTGGTGGTGTCCAACGATTCCGGCGGCGGCATCTTCGAACTGCTCGAGCAGGGCGACGCCCGCTATCGGCAGGAGCCGTACGGCGACACCTTCGAACGGATCTACGGAACCCCGCAGCGCGTCGACATCGCGCAGCTGTGTGGTGCTTACGGTGTCGCGCACCGCCGCGTCGAGCTCGGCGATCTCGGGATCGCGCTGCGGCAGGAGCGCTTCGCGCAACGCCTGTCCGTGCTCGAAATCCCGGTCGCGCGAACGTCTTTACGCGATGTGCACGCCACCGCTCGGCAGGCGGTCGACGCCGCCTTCGCCTCGACCTCGTTCGAGACCACCGACACCGCCGACGCCGCCCTCGAACTGGAATTGCAGTCCCCAGAACTCTCCGGAAACCTCGAATACTCCTGATGCCGAACACCATGACTTCGATTCCGCTGACGCCGCTGCTCGTCCCGGACGAGCCGGACGTCGCCGTCGCGACCCTGCAAGACGCCCTCGAGGCGGTCCACCGCGGCGATCGCGCCATTGCCCCGATCACCGAGCCCGGCCAGGCGGCCGGGCTGCCCGAGCAGGTTCCGGCCGGGACCGCCGCGGTGCTGTCGACCTCCGGTTCCAGCGGCGTACCGAAGCGAACCGTATTGTCCCGCAGAGCCTTACGCGCCTCGGCCACGGCCACCTCGGAGCGGCTCGGCGGCGCGGGCGACTGGCTGCTGTGCCTGCCCGCCGGATTCGTGGCGGGCTTCCAGGTGATCTCGCGGGCGGTGCTCGGCGGCACCCGGGTCGCGACGCTGCGCGGCGGCCACTTCGATCCGGCCGGGTTCGCCGCCGCCGCGCGGCGCATGCCCGCCGGCCGCCGCTACACCTCGCTGGTGCCGACCCAGGTCTCGCGCCTGCTCGCCGACCCCGAATCCCGTGACGCGCTGGCGCTTTTCGACACCGTGCTGATCGGCGGGGCGCGCCTGGACGAGGCGACCGATCGCCGCCTGCGGGAGGTGACCGACGCCGTGGTGACCTACGGGATGACCGAGACGTGCGGCGGCTGCGTCTACGACGGGGTCCCACTGCGCGGGGTCGAGGTGCGCATCGTGGACGACATCATCCACATCGGTGGTGAGGTGGTCGCCGACGGTTATCTGGAATCGCCTGCCGACCAACCCTTCTACGCCGAAGGCGATGCCCGCTGGTACCGCACCGCCGACCGGGGACGGTTCACCGACGGCGTACTGGTACCGACCGGCCGCATCGACGACCTGATCAACACCGGCGGGGTCAAGGTCTCCGCGGTCGCGATCGAAGCGGCCCTCGCCGAGGAACCCGGCATCGCGTCCGTTGTGGTCATGGGTGTCCCCGACCCCGAATGGGGCGAACTCGTCGGCGCATATGTCGTTCCGCGGCACGGTGTTCCGCTACCGGACCAGGAGCTGCTGCGCGAGCGCGTGCGCCAGCGGCTGGGCCGCGCCGCGGTCCCCAAGCGCTTCATTCTCGGCAGCGAACTGCCGCTGCTGCCCAACGCCAAAATCGATCGCCGCGCCGTCCACGCCCGGCTGACAACCGGAACGGAGCATGCGCATGCGTGAACCCGTGCGATTTCGCCTCAGCGGCGCCAACGGCCCGGTGGGCCTCGAGGGCCCGCTGATCTGCTACCACAGCCTCGCCGAAGCCGAGGCCGCGGTTCGCGCGGGCAACTACGGCAATGTCGTCGCCGGGTCCATCCCGTTCGACGACGACGGTGCCAATCATTCGCTGTACCTGGGCTGGCGCACCGCCGACCGGCACGGCGGCGACGCGAAGGCCAACGCGGCCGCCCGTTTTCGCGCCGACATCGACTTCAACGACACCTCGATCGCGAACTATCTGCGGCTGATCGACGACGCCCTGTCGCTGCTGCGGTCACCGGACGCGGCGCTCGAGAAGATCGTCATCGCGCGCTCGGAGCGCTACTTCTACGACGGCGCGGTGGACCCGGTCGGGCTCTTCGAGCGGATCGCGGCGCTGTACCCGAACGCGCGCAGCTACTTCGTCGAACATCTCGAGCATCCGGGCATCTACACGATGGGCGCGAGCCCGGAGTTGTTCCTGCGCAAGACCGGCTACACGATCACCATGACGCCCTTGGCCGGTACCGTCGCACGCGACACCCGGCTGCCCGAATCCGAGGATCGGGCGCGCGCCAAGGCGTTGATGTTCGACGAGAAGTACCTGGCCGAGCATCGGCATCTGGTCGACTTCATGGTCAAGGGTCTGGCCCCGTTCTGCGCGGACCTCGACTACCCGGACGAGCCCGAGCTGGTGACCGCGCCTGGCCTGTGGCACCTGGGCACCCCCATCACCGCGCGGCTGCTCGATCACGAAACGCCGGTCGCTGACCTGGTCGCGACGCTGCATCCCTCCCCCGCCGTCTGCGGCGTCCCGCAGGAGGAGGCCCGGCGCATGATCGCGAGCTACGAATCGGCGCGGGAGTACTACGGCGGACTGGTCGGCTGGCTCGACGCCGAGGGCGACTGCGAATTCCATATGGCGCTGCGCGGTCTCGAACTCGATTCGCACCGTGGGCATCTGACGCTACGGGCAGGCGGCGGCGTGGTCTCGCGCAGCCGCATCGACACCGAGTTCGCCGAGACCTCCGCCAAACTCGCCACCATGCGCCGGGTGCTGGGGATCCCCCGATGAGCCCGCGCGACGCGGTCATCGTCGCGGCGGTGCGCACTCCGGTCGGACGCGGCAAGCCGGGCGGCGCGCTCGACGGCGTGCACCCGGTGGATCTGATGGCACACAGTCTGCGCGCGGTCGTGGCCGAGGCGGGCATCGAACCCGGGCTCGTCGACGAGGTGATCGGCGGCGTGGTCAGCCAGGTGGGTGAGCAGGCCACCAATGTCACCCGGCGCGCGGCGTTGGCGGCCGGACTACCGGAGTCGGTGCCCGCCAGCACCATCGACCGTCAGTGCAGCGCGAGTCAGCAGGCGTTGCGCTTCGCCGCGCACGCGGTGATCGCGGGCGACTGTGAGCTGGTGATCGCGGCCGGGGTGGAATCGGTGAGCCGGATTCCCATGGGCACCAGCCTGCTCGACGCCGACAACCTCACCGGCTCGGCGTTCCTGGAACGGTATCCGCAGGGCGTGCCCTGGCAGGGCATCAGCGCCGAACTCATCACCGCGCGTTGGGGATTCAGCCGAGCCCAGCTCGACGATTACGCGCTGGAGAGTCACCGCCGCGCCGCCGAGGCCACCAAGAACGGCCTGTTCGACGCCGAACTGACGCCGCCGATCAATCAGCTCGCCCTCGACGAGGCCATCCGATTCGACGCCAGCGCAACGGGTCTCGGCGCGCTTCCCGCCGCCTTCCGCAACGAGGCGATCGCGGCCCGCTTCCCCGAGATCCGATGGCACATCACGGCGGGCAATGCCAGCCAGCTCGGTGACGGCAGCGCCGCGGTCATGGTGACCACCAGCGAGAACGCCCGGCGGCTCGGCTTGACGCCGCTGGCCCGCATCCGCAGCCACATCGCTGTCGGCGACGACCCGTTCCTCATGCTGACCGCGGTCATCCCCGCGACCGAGAAGGTGTTGAAGCACAGTGGACTTCAACTCTCCGACATCGATCTGCTCGAGGTCAACGAGGCGTACTCCAGCGTCGTGCTGGCCTGGGCGAAGGAAACCGGGGCCGACCTGAGCAAGGTCAATGTGCACGGCGGCGCGATTTCCCTGGGTCACCCCCTCGGCGCGAGCGGCGTCCGCATCACCGCCACCCTGCTGCACGCCATGCGGGAACGTGGAGCCCGCTACGGCCTGCAGACCATGTGCGAATCCGGCGGCCAGGCCAATGCGATGATCCTGGAGACACTCTGACATTCAGGTCGGAGCGAGGGCGGTGCGTAGGAACGCGACGGACTGTTCGCGGACGCGGTCCTGGGTGAGTCCGTCGGAGCCCGCACGCAGGGCCGACAGCAGGGCCGAGACCAGCACCGAGAGCAGCACTTCGCCCGCGATATGCGGGTCCAGGTCGGGGGCGAGGTAGCCCGCGGCGATGCCGTGCCGGATGCGTTGCACCGACTGCGCGCCGTAGTCGCGGGCATTGTGCATGCAGCGCTGCAACACTCGATCGTCGATGGCGGAGGCTTCCAGCAGGAAGAAGTTCACCAGGCCGGGCTCGGTGGCGACCAGGTCGTAGCAGCGGTCGATGACGCGGCCGTAGCGGGCGCAGAAGGCTTCGAGGGAGGCGGGCGGATCGTCGCCCTCCGGGCCCAGCACCCGGTCACGCAGCAGGGTGAAGGAGTGGTCGATGACGGCGTCGAGGATGTCGCGTTTGTTGGTGAAGTAGTTGTAGAAGGTGCCGTGGCTGACCCCGGCTGCGGTGGCGATATCGTCCACGCCGATACCGCGGAAGCCGCGGGTCATCACCAATTCGTAGGCCGCCGCGATCAATTCGTCGCGGCGGCGCTCGGTGCGGGTCCGGCCGCCAGCGGCCGCAGCGTCTTCTCCACCAGATCGAACGCCACGGTCATGCTGCGCGCGCGGATGGCCGGAGTGCCCGCGCCCAGCAGCTCCCGCATGATCCACGGACCGACCAGGGTGAGGATGATGTGCCCCAGCACCTCCGGGTCGATATCGGGACGGATCCAACCTTCCTCCATGCCACGTGTCAGTTCCCCCGTGATCAACAATGCCGTCATCGCCTCCAGTCCGAAGAGACGATGCGAGAGTTCGGGATCGATGGCCCCCGCCTCCACCACCAGCAGCCGCAACACCCGCGGCTCCCGCTCCAGCAGCACGTAGAGCCGCTCCACCGCCCCACGCACCGCCGCCACCAGCTCACCGACGTCGCCCGAGGCCCCGAACACCCGGTGCAACTCCATGGCGTCGGTGACCTTGCCGACACCGAGATCGATGACGTGGTCCAGGATTTCGCGCTTACTGCCGAAATACCGGTAGACGGTGCCCTGGCCGATGCCCGCGCGGGCGGCGACCTGGGAGATGGCGGTGGCCTCGTAGCCGTTGGCGGTGAAAACCTCGAAGGCCGCTTCGATGATCTGCTGCCGCCGCCGCGACGGCAGCTCGGCCTGGCGCGGACGCCCGATCCGTCCCGAGCTTATTTCGCGGCCCCGCTCTTCGCGCCGACATCCTTGGGACCGTAATCGGTGACCACCCAGTCGCCGCCGTCCTTGGCCACCGTCAGCACCAGCAGGTTGGGCACCGTCGCCGGATCCTGCTGCTGCACGTTCTGGGTCTTCTGGGTGGCGTAGACGGTGACCGTGTACTGGTCGTTGCCCTTGGCCTCCACCGAGGTGCCGACCACGTCACCGGTCGCCACCACCTGGGCATCGGTCATGATCTTGGCGAGGGTGTCGTGGACCTGGGTGTAGCGGCCGCGCAAGGCATCCGAGGTGCCGCGCTGCACGCCGTCGAAGAAGGCCGGCAGGTTGCGGTAGTCGTAGGTCAGCGAGCGCAGGGTGTACTCCTTGGCGATCTCGGCGGCCCGATCCCGGTCGGACTGACTGGATTTCAGGGCGTCGTAGTCGCCGGACGAGTTGTGCCAGAACACCCCGAACACCACGGCCACGATCGCGAACAGCGCGGCGGCAGCGGCGGCGAACGGGAAGGCACGCTCGCCGAAGCTCTTGGCGGGCAACGGCTTCGGGACCACTATCGGCCCGGCGTCGAACTTCGGGACGGCAACTGGCTCGGCGTCGGATTTCGGGGCCGCGATCGGCTCGGCATCGACGTAGGCCGCCGGCTCGGCCGGCACCGGCGGCTGCGGGATCGCTTCGGTGACCTGCTCGATGGTGTCGGTCTCACTCATGACGGTCTCACTCATGAAATGCCTTCTCTCTAGCGAGGAGTTTCGATGGCCACATGGGCGGCGCCGTCGCCGGGGAACACCGTGGCCAGCAGGTCCACGATCGATCCGGCGTCGACCCGCAGCGGCTTGATGGCGGTGGTGGCGGGCTTCAGCACCGTGGCGATATGGCTCAGATCCGGCCCGATCAGCTTCAGGTAGTCGTTGATCTTGTCGACCAGCGGTCCGATCGGGTCGTCGAAGATCTGCTGGCCCACATACGAGTAGTTCTGGAACGCCCCGATGATGTGCAGCAGCTCCGGCAGCGCGGAGTCGATGTCGCCCGCGGAGGCGCTGAGGGTCGGCGCGCGCCCGTCGAACTTGTCGCCCAGGTTCTGCACGTTCGAGTACAGCCGTGCGATGGCATCGTGCTTGTCGCGCAACAGGTTCGCGGTATCGATCAGGGTGGTGGTCAACTTCGCCACGTCGCCGTCGCGGCCCTCGAATCCGGCCGCCACCGTGGACGCCAGATTCTGCAGCTTGGCCGGATCCAGTTGCGCGGTCAGCGCATCCAGCTTGGCCAGCGCGTCACCGACGGTGGTGGCGATCTTGACCAGCCGGTTGGGGACGATGCTGCCGTCGCGCAGGTACGGGCCCGCGGTGCCGCTGGGCCGGAAGTCCACGAACTGCTCACCGGCCGCCGACAGGTTGCCGATCTGCACCACGCTGTCGACCGGGATCTTGTACTTGGCGTCGTATTCCAGCGTCACCGACAACCCGCGCCCGGTCGCGCCGATATCGCGCACCTTGCCGATTGGCAACCCGCGCAAGGTCACCTGGGAGGTCTTCATCAGACCGCCGGAGCTGTCCAGCAGCACGGTCACGGTGTTGTTCTGGCGGCGCGGGTCCAGGTTGAGCACCCCGACCGCCATGTAGCTGCCGCAGACCAGCGTCAGGATCAGCAGCAGCACCAGCGAAACCGGCCCGGAGAGTGAGAGTTTCATCTAGGGCACCATTCCGATCGAGCGCAGGGTGGTGATCAACTGGTCGGCCTGCACATCGGCGGAGATCTTCTGCACCTTCACATCCGGCGACTGCAGGAAGGGAATGATCTTGTCCCGCAGCAGGGCGTGCAGGGCGTCGAGATCCGAGCCCAGGGTGAGGTCGGCATACCCGGCGGTCACCGCGGTGGGCGCGAGAATCGCGACGATGGAACGGAAGTCGCCGACGTGCGGCAGCAGCAGGTTGCCCGCGTTGCCGGCCAGCGCACCGCCGCTGATGATCAGATTGACCACCGCCAGCAGCACATCCGATAGGCCCGCGGCCCGATCCGGGCCGACGGTGAGGATCCGGTCCAGCGAACCGCGCCCGGCCCCCAGCTTGGCGGTGATCGCCTGCGCCGAGGTGAGGATACGGTTCAAATCGTCGGTGTGCGCGGCCATGTCGCGCAGGGCCGCGCGTCCGGCATTGTTGATCCGGTCCAGCTCGGCCGGATCCGACGGGAACGCCGCGTTCACGTCCACGACCATCTTCTGGATATCGGTCCAGCGCCCGCCGGTGATGATGTTGGACAGCGCCCGCAGAATGTCCTCCACATTCGTGGCGGGAATGGTCTGCGACGCCGGGATCACATCACCGTTGCCCAGGAACGCGGCATCGGAGTTCTTCGGGGCCTCGAGGGCGATGTGGATATCGCCGAGGATGGTGTCCTGCCGCAATTCCGCCGTGGTGGTCTTGGGCAGTTTGGCGTCGGTGTGCAGTTTCACCGTGGCCACCGCGGTGGTGCCGATCAGGTCGATGTGGTCGAGCATGCCGATCTCGACGCCGTCGGCGATCACCTTGGCGCGGTCGGGCAGGTTGAGCACCGAACCGAATTCGATACGCACCGTGTAGGTGTCACCGCTGGGGTAGGTGCCCGGGATCGGAATGTCGGTCGCCTTCACGCCGCACCCGGTCAGCACCAGCGTCGCCGCCGTGATAATCGGTAGCAGTCGGATTACCGTACGTCTCATTTCGCACCCACCTGCGGTAGCTGGGCGGCCAGCGGCGGCAGCGCCGCCAGCAGCGAATCGATATCGCCCTGATGCTGCTGGATCAGCGTGTGCGCCTGCGGCAGTACCGAATCCAGCAGTCCGTAGATCTGACTGTCGTACTTGCCGACATTGCGGGCGATCACCGGCAGGAATTCCACCGCGATATCCACCGCACCGGCGAACTCGGCCGAGAAGTCCCCGATCAACTTCAAGCCGTTGCGCAGATTGTCGAGCACCTGCGCCATATCGGGCCAGTTGGTCACGAACATGGTGGTGAGCTGATCCAGATTGTCGACCAGCCGCCGGAACACGGCGTCCTTCTGGGTGGGATCGCCGATGGCGGCAGAAAGCCGCTGTAGCAATTGATTCCACTGCTGACCGGTACCGTCGATCGCATTGTTGGCGGCGGTCAGTGTGTCGTCGAGCAGCGTGTCCGGCTTACCGCCCGGACCCGTGCCGCCGGTCAGATCCCCCGCCAGTTTGCCCATGGCGTCGAGGGCCTCGCTGATGCCGATCGGCGTCTTGGTGTGGTCGAGCGGAATGCATTTCGACGTGTCGTAGCGCGCCCCGCCGGTGTACGGCTTGGTGAGCTCCACATGCCGATCGGTCACAATGGAACTCGACATGGTGACGGCCTGGATATCGGCCGGGAGTTTCACCGAATCCTTGACGTGCATGGTGACCCGCATACGGTCACCGAGTGCCTCGATCTTCGATACGGTGCCGATCTCGACACCGAGCATGGTCACACTGTTGCCCTCGTAAAGCCCTACGGTGTCGGTGAATTCGGCGCACAGGCTCTGCTTCGGATCGCGGGCGGTGTTCGCCCACGCCACCCCCACCGCACCGGCGGCCACCACCGCGACGGCGACCCCGGCGGCGAGTGCTGTTCTACCCCATCTCATTCAGCACGCCTTGCCTTCGTAGGGAATGCACAACTGGACGCCGGCGGCCGGTGCATCGACCTTCACCTGGTTGCCCAGCAGGCCGTTGAGCTTGGTGATCACATCGCGCAGGCCGTTGATCACGGTGTCGATCTTGTTCGGGTCGTCGACGAGCTTGGAGAACAGCTGCTCGGCCTGGGTGACCGACGGTTCGATGCTGTCGCCGTAGGCCATGATCGGCCGGTCCAGCACCACCAGCAGCCGCTTGACCAGGTTGAACAGGCCCACAATGTCGTTGCGGCGGTTGCCCAGCCGATCGGCGACCCCGCCGAGCTGCTTGACGAAATCCGCCAGCACGGTCTTGTCACCCGCAATGGCGGCGATGTATTCGTCGGAGACGTTGAGCGCGGTATTGAGCTGATCGGTGCGCTGCGCGAGCATGCCGGTCAGGTCGTTGGCATTGCCGATCACGCTGCGCAGCGCGTCCGGCTGGCCCTGCAGGGCCGTGTTCAGCTGCCCGATGGTGTCGCGCATGGTGGAGGCGTCCACCTGGCCGAAGATCGGGGTGCCCTTGTCGAGAATGTCGCTCAGCTCGAACGGCGTGGCGGTGCGGTCGGGGGGAATGTGGCCCGCGCCCAGGTTCTTGTCACCGGCCGGGGCCAGCGCCAGGTAGTGGCCGCCGATCGGGGTCAGCATCTTGACCTCGACCGCCGACCGATCCCCTACCCGCACATCCTGATTCACGGTGAAGGCGACCTCCACGTGATCGCCGACCAGGTCCACGCTGCGGATCTTGCCGACATTGATGCCCGCCACCCGCACCTCGTCACCCGAGCGAGCCCCGCCCGAGATCTTGAAATCGGCGGTGTAGGTGCGCTGCCCGAACGGGATGACATACAGCGCCCCGGCCACCGCCAACGCGATGACGCACACCACGACACCGGCCATGCCCCAACGCAATTGGGTGTTCTGGTCGCCGCGCCCGGCGACGATGTCGCGAATCAGCTCGCCGACATAGGTGATCAAACCTCGCATCAGTTGCACACCACCAGGTTCTGGCTGGACAGGACGGCGCCGACCACCGCGGGCAGCGTCGCCTCACCGTTGGAGCAGGCGATCCGCGGCTTGTAGCCCTGGCCGGGGGTCGACTGGTTGAGGCCGGTCACCAATTGCGGTGTGAGGGCCAGGATCTGGGTGAGCTGATCGGTCTGCGGCACGATGCGCCGCAACAGCCCGTCGATCGGGCCGTAGCCCTGGTCGTAGGCGTCGCGGGTCTGTTCGAGCAGCGGGATCAGCGGGCCCAGCACCGAATTGGCGGTGTCGACCGCGTTGAGCATGGTGTCGGTCTTGGAGGTGAACTGGTGCAGGATGCCCGCGAGCTGTTGCACCAGATCGCCGACGGCTTGGGATTTGCCGCCGATGGCGTCGGCGACTACGCCCAGATTGCGGATCAGCAGCACGATCACCGCCTCGCTGTTCTTGGCATGCCGGGTGAGCGTGTCGACATCGGCGAGCACCGGGCCGATGCCGGAACCGTCGCCCTGGATGACGCGCAGCAGATTGGTGCCCAGCTGGTTGAGCTCGGCGGGATCCAAGGTGTCGAACATCGGCTTGAAACCGTTGAACAGCTTGGACACGTCGAAGCTGGGGATGGTGCGCTCCACCGGAATGGTCGCTCCCGCAGCCAGTTTCGCGCCGCCCGGACCGTCGGTGAGCAATTCCACGTAGCGCTGCCCGATGAGGTTCTGATAGCGCACCGCGGCCTTGGTGTTGTCGTAGACCGGTCGGGTCTTGTCGACGGTGAAGTGCACGCGCGCCTTGGTGCCGCCGTCCAGGTTCACCGCCTCGACCTTGCCGACCGCGACCCCGGACATGCGCACCGAGTCACCGGTGAAAAGCCCGGAGACATCGGTGAACACGGCGTCGTAGGTGACCTTGTCGCCGGGGATCGGGGTGCGCAGCGCGGTCACGATGAACGTCGTGCACGCCGCCACGATCAGCAAGAACACGGTGAGTTTGACGGCGGACTTGGTGATATCGCTCATTTCGTCCCTCCCGCCAGCGAATCCGCCAGGTACGGCATGGTTTTGGCGATCAGCTCGAGTTGCAGCTGCACGTGGCCGTCCACCACCGGCATCGCGTCGTTCATGGCGGCCAGCAGATTCGGGATCCGGTTGTAGGCCGGGGCCACCGAACCGATCGAGACGCTCAGCGGCACCGCCAGATCCAGCACGCCGTCGAGAATCTTCTCCAGGTCGGGGTTGTTCTGCTGCAACAGATTCGAGATCCCGATCAGCACCGCCTGATCCACGCCGGTCGTGGCCTTGTTGGTGCGCGCCCGGTTGTCCGCATCACCGAAGTAGGCGCTCTGCTCGAGCACCGCCAGGATGGCGTGCCCGGCCGAGGGGGTCAGGTCCCGGAACGCGCCGGTCAGGTCCCCGCCGATGCGCAGGTAGTGCGAGAGCGTGTTCTGCTGGCCGTCGGCCAGGGTCTTGGCGGTCTCGAAGAACGACTGCAGCACCGGGCCCAGGCTGGCGGTGTTGTCCAGCAGCAGATCGAAGAGCCGATGCACCGACGCCGAATCCAGCACCTGGGTCAGGCGCGCGGCCCGGCGGAAGACACCGGCCACGGTCGCGTTGGTGGCGTTCTCGCCGATCTGCAGGATGGCGTGTTCCTTCAGCTTGCGACCACCGGTGCCCGGCACCAATTCGATGGCGCTGGAACCGAAGACGTTGGACGAGGTGAAGCGCGCGGTGATGTCGTCGGTGAGCGCGTCGGCCTGCCGCCGCTCGATCTGCAGCGAAATGCGCTGATGCCCATAGCCGATGGTCTGCACCTTCTGGACGGTGCCGATGGCGTAGCCGCGGAACTTCACCTCCGCGCCCGGCGCGAGCCCCTCACCCAGCGTCGACGCGTCCACGGTGACCTCGAAGCGGTCCGCGAAACTCCCACGCGCATAGGAACTCACCACGATCGCCACGACGACCAGCACGACGGCCAGTACCAGTCCACGCACCCGCAGCATCCACGGCCCGGCGCTACGCCCGGAATGATCCTTGAAAATGGCCATGATTCACCCCGAGATCCGGATGCCGACATCCAGGCCCCAGATCACGATCGTCAGGATCATGTCCAGGATGACCACCAGCACCAGGCTGGCGCGAATGGCGCGGCCCGAGGCCCGGCCCACGCCCTCCGGGCCGCCCGAGGCGTAGAAGCCCTGGTAGCCGTGGATGAGAATGATGGCGACCACGAAGATCGTCGCCTTGATCAGTGAGGCGACCACGTCGCCGGGTTGCAGGAAGGCGTCGAAGTAGTGGTAGTAGGTGCCCGAGGACTGCCCGTGCAGCACATTCACCACGGTCGCGCACGACAGGTACGACAGGATCAGGGTCAGCAGGTGCAGCGGCACGATGGTGATGACGCCCGCGATGACACGGGTGGTCACCACGAACGGCATCGGCCGAATGCCGATGGCCTCGAGCGCGTCGATCTCCTCGGCGATGCGCATGGCCCCGATCTCGGCGGTCATGCGGCAACCCGCCTGTGCCGCAAAGCCGATCGCGGCCACCATCGGCGCCATTTCGCGGGTGTTGGCGTAGGCGGAGACGAACCCGGTGAGCGGGCCCATGCCGACCATGTTCAGTGCGGTGAAACCCTCCACGCCGATCGACCCGCCGACCGCGATACCCAGGAACGCCAGCACCGCGACGGTGCCGCCGCCGACGATGATCGCGCCGGAGCCCCAGGTGATGTCGGAGAGGATGAGCATGGTCTGACGCCGGTAGTACTTCAGCGTGTGCGGGATGGCGGCGAGCACGTCGATCACGAAAGTCGCCTGGTGGCCCAGGGATTCGAAGACGGTCATGGGCGCTTGCGCGGTCTGCCCGATTACCCGGCCCGCATGGCCCAGCGGTGTGTATCTGGCCGGTACCTGAGTCATCAGCCCACCTGCGTCGGTATGAACATCGAAACCAGCTGCGTGATAACCAGATTCACGCCGAAGGCCGCGATCACGCCGATCACCACCGCCGCGTTCACGGCATTGGCGACGCCGCGCGGACCGGCCGTGGCCTCGAGGCCGCGCTGACACGACACGATGAGCACGATGATGCCGAAGATGACGGCCTTCACGATGGCCACCCACAGGTCGCTCATCTTGGCGAAGGCCGCGAACGCCGACAGGTAGGAACCCGGTGTGACGCCCTGGAATCCGACCGCGATCACGTAGCCGGTGAACACGCCCATGAAGATGATCAGCATGCACAGCAGCGGCGTGAGCACGATCATGGCCGCCAGCCGCGGGGCCACCAATCGGCGTACGGGATCGATTCCCATGACGCGCAAGGCATCCACCTCGTCGCGAATGGTGCGCGCCCCCAGATCCGAGGCGATGGCCGAACCGGCCGCGCCGCCCAGCAGCAGCGCGGTCACCATCGGCGCGCCCTGGCGGATCACGCCCAAACCGCCGGCCGCACCCGAGACCGAGCTCGCGCCGACCTGCTGGGTCAGGCTCCCCACCTGGACCGCCACGATGACGCCGAACGGAACCGACACCAGCACAGCGGGTATCGCGGTCACGCTGACGATGAACCAGCCCTGCTGTAGCGTGTCACGCCACGGATGGCGCAGCTTGACGATGTCGACGATCAGGTATCGGAACGCGGCGATCGCCAGCTGAATCGTCCGCCCGAATGTCCGCAGTCCCGAAAGTACGAATTCGACGGCCTGTCTCACTAATGGATCCGGCCCTCGAACAGCCTTGTCGACCAATGTTCACCACCCCACAGCCCCACTGATTTGGTCGATGCCGACCGGTCCCTCTGTTGACCGGTTCCGACTGACCGAGACAGTAATACACATTTCGGACTGACGTGTCAGTCTTCACGGAAATATCTGCGGGCTTGACAAGGGTCGTCGATGCGGTGAAAGATGCGCGCGCCGCGCAGATAGCACCTTCTACCAGCGGTTTTCAGCAATGCGTCGGCAAATGCGAAAAGCCGCCAGACCAGTTGGTAGGTCTAGCGGCTTTTCAGATTTAGCGGGCGGTTAGCTCAACTGCTGGCGCGTGACCTCACGACTGTCCGGACAGTTCGAGCAGTGCGGCCAGCGGCCGCGACTCATCGGCGCACACGACCCGATCCACCAGCGCGGCACGGCCGATCAGGTCCCGGGCCGCTCGGAACTCCGCCGGGCGCGCAATGCTCACCACCCCGGTCGCCACACCCTCGCGCACGGCCAGCACGGTCGCATCACCCTCCTCGACGCGACCCCGCACCACCAGCTCGTCCGAGCTCTGAATAGTGCCAGCGAACTGGATGTTTCGGCCATACTGCAGCGACCAGCCCCACGGCACCTCGCCCGGCACCGGCGGCAGTCCGAGCATGGAACGAGCGGCCCCGGCCCCCTGCGCCTGAGCGCTGTTCCAATGCTCGTCCCGCCGGTACTCCCCCGCCACCGCGTCGAATCGGCTCGCCGCGTCCCCGGCCGCGTATACCCCAGCGGCCGAGGTGCGGTAGCCCGAATCCACCCGGATACCGTCCGAAACAGCCAGTCCCGCGGCCTCGGCGAGCCGAGTGTCCGGGACAGATCCGATCGCGACCAGCGCAACGGCCGCATCCCAGCGGGATCCGTCGGCCGCGACCGCGACGACCCCCTCGCCGTCCTGCGCGAGATGACTCAGCCGGACGCCGGTGTGGATGGCGACTCCGTGCTCCGCGTGCAGCGTCCGCACGTACTCGCCCACCACCCCGGGCGCGACCCGCTCCACCGGGACGGCCGCGGCATCGAGCACCGTCACCTCCGCACCGAGTCCCCGAGCGGTTGCCGCGACCTCGCACCCGATGAGCCCCGCCCCGACGATCAACAACGACCCACCGGCTTCGAGCGCCGCGCGCAGCGCCTCGGCATCCGCCCGGCCACGCAGGGCGTGAATGCGCCCGTCGGCACCCATATCACCGAAACCGCCACGAACCGTGGCACTTCCGCCGCCTTGGGCGAGACTCAGCGTGCGCGGGCAGGCGCCCGGGGCGAGCAGCAGACTGTCGTAGCCGATGGCGGTGCCGTCGGCGAGCCAGACCAGGCCGGAGACCGGGTCGATGGCGTCCGCCATCGTGCCCGGCCGCAGGTCGATGTTGTTGGCGTCCCAGAAATCACTGGGCTGCAACAGGGTTCGGCGGTCCTCGACCGAGCCCGCGAGAATCTCCTTGGACACCATCGGGCGGCGGTACGGGAGAACGGGTTCCGCGCCGAGCAGGACGATGTCGCCGGTGTAGCCCTCGGCACGCAGGGTGCGGGCGGCGGTCGCGCCCGCGACGCCCGCGCCGACGATGACGATGCGGCCGGTCACGCGCGGCTGACCTCGACCATGTCGAAGTCGCTCTTGGCGGCACCGCAATCCGGGCAGGACCAGTCCTCGGGGATGTCGGCCCAGCGGGTGCCCGGCGCGATGCCGTCCTCGGGCCAGCCCAGGGCCTCGTCGTATTCGAAGCCGCACTGCACGCACTGGAAGAGTTTGTAGTCGGTGGTCATGGCAGGTCCTGTCTAGGTGGTTTCGAAGTCGAGTTTTTCGCGGACGCCGCAGTCGGGGCAGCACCAGTCGTCGGGGACGGCGGTCCAGGCGGTGCCGGGCGGAAATCCTTCGCGGGGAGCGCCTTTCGACTCGTCGTAGACGTAGTCGCAGACCGGGCAGCGGTAGGCGGCCATCACGCCACCCCGTACTTCGCCAGCACGCGCGCACGCTTGCGGGGCTGGATGTTCACGCGGGTGATGTCGCCCGAATAGTGCTCCAGCACGCGGTGATCCATCACCCGGCGCCACAGTGGCGGGAAGTACGCCAGCGAGATCATGCTCGCGTAGCCGCTCGGGAGGTTCGGCGCGCCGTCCATGCTGCGCAGGATCTGGTAGCGGCGTGTGGGATTCGCGTGATGATCGCTGTGCCGCTGCAAGTGGTAGAGGAAGATGTTCGTGACGATGTGGTCGGAGTTCCAGCTGTGCTCCGGTGTGCAGCGCTCGTAGCGGCCGGTGGCGGTCTTCTGCCGCATCAGCCCGTAGTGCTCGAGGTAGTTGACCGTCTCGAGGAGGGTGAAACCGTAGATCGCCTGGATCACCAGCCACGGCAGGATCGACGGGCCGAACGCCGCGACCAGCGCGCCCCACAGCACCAGCGTCATCAGCCACGCGTTGAGGACGTCATTGCGAATCGTCCACGGCCGCTTGCCGAGTCGCTCGAGCCGCTTGGCCTCGAGCTCCCACGACGAGCGCAGGCTGCCCCACACGCTGCGCGGCAGGAATGCCCAGAAGGTCTCGGCGAAGCGGGCGCTGGCCGGGTCCTCGGGGGTGGCGACGCGCACGTGGTGGCCGCGGTTGTGCTCGATGTAGAAGTGCCCGTAGAACGTCTGGGCCAGCGTGATTTTCGAGAGCCAGCGCTCCAGTTCGTCCTTCTTGTGGCCGAGTTCGTGCGCGGTATTGATGCCGACGCCGCCCATCACGCCCATGCTCAGCGCCAGCCCGAGCTTGGAGACGACGCCCAGGCCGCCGTCGATGCCCAGCCAAGACAGGTCGCTCGCCGTCCACAGGTAGCAGGCCGCGGTGAGGCTCAGCAGCTGGAAGGGGATGTAGGCGTAGGTGCAGTAGCGGTAGTACTTGTCGTTCTCGAGGTACTCCATCACCTCGTCGGGCGGGTTCTGCCCGTCGGGTCCGAAGAACCGGTCGAGAACCGGCAGCAGGCCGTAGACCAGCAGCGGGCCGATCCACCACCAGACCGGAGCGACCGCCGAGAGGCCGAGTTCGTTGAATGCCCAGATCAGGGCGACGGCCAGGAACAGGGCGGTCGGCGGGATCAGGCCGAACAACCACAGATACCGCTTGCGATCACGCCACGGCGCGGCCGGTACCTCTCCGCTGCGTATGACCCGGGAACGAGACGTCGTCATTGCCGTACTCCTAGCATTTACACTTTCCGAAGAACTGTATTCATTAGATACACAGTGACGTAGTCTGTCAATGACGGGACGAAAGGCGAGCTCATGTACGATCGGGGCGTGGTTGAAGCGCCGAACTTCCAGAACGAGATGCGGCAACTGTTGCGCGAGCGGATCGTCGACGCCGGACGCCGCATCGTTGTCACCGAAGGCTGGGGCGCGGTGAACATGTCCCGGCTGGCCAAAGAGGTGGGCGTAAGCCGCCCGGTGCTCTACAAGGAGTTCGGCAACAAGCACGAGCTGGCCGAAGTGGTGATCCGCCAGGAGGTCGACACGTTCCTGGGCGGCGTCGCCGAGAGCCTGGCCGCCCATCCGGCGGATGCGGTAGCGGGCTTTACAGCGGCGGTGGAATTCACGCTGCGAACGGGCGCCGACAACACTTTGCTCAAGGCGGTGCTGGCCGGGCGGTCGGCGACCGACACCGCCCTGCTGCCGGTGCTGATGACCGAGACCGAGCCCGTGCTCGGGCGCGCGATCAGCGCCCTGACCGCCGCCATTCGCGCGCAGTACGGGCTCGCCGAGCTGGACGATGCCGGACTGGCCTCGATGACCGAGGTGCTGGTCCGGCTCGCCCTGAGTCATCTGTTCCAGCCGACCGGGCCCGTGGATCGGGCGGTCGAGCAGATCCGGCTGGTGATCTCGGCGACGTTCGGCGCGGCCCTGGGGTCGATATCAGCCGCGCCGCAACGGGATTAGCTCACTGCAGTCTGGCGGCGAGCCGGGTCGCGTTCATGTAGGCGATGGCCTCGATGCTGATCATCGGGTTCACGCCCGAGGCGGTCGGGAAGCAGGAGCCGTCGGCCACCACGATATTCGGCACATCCCAGGTGACACCGTCGGGATTGGTCGCCGAATCCGCAGCCGAGCCGCCCATGCGCGCGGAGCCCATGATGTGCAACGCGCCCATGGAACACCGGCCCGGCGCGTACCCGGCCTCGGCGGCCCGCTGCGCGAATTCCTCGTGCGATCCGCTCACGCCCGGCTCGTAACCGACCCCGGCCTGATGACCGGAGAAGATCTTCTGCGCGCCCGCCGCCTCCAGAATGCTTGCGGCATTGACGATTCCGGTATGCATGTGGGCGGCGTCGCGGGCGGCGAGGCGATAATGCACCACGGCCTCCCCCACCCGATCGGTCTCCACCGAACCATGGTCGCGGTCACGGGTGATGACGCCGACGGCGACGGTGTTGGCCAGCCTCAGCATCTGATCGCGGTGCGCCGCACCGCCGGTCCACGCCTGGAAGCCCACCGACATGCCCGGGGTCATGGGCCCGGTCTCGTAGATGACGCCGTACCCGTTGCCGTCCAGATCCCGGTCCTGCTTGGAGTAGCGGGTCTGCATGCCGCCCTCCCACGGGCGGATGTCCTCGTCGAAGACGCCGAAAACCGCGGTGGCCGGGTGCAATCGGAGGAAGTCGCCGATATTGCGATTGCTCAGACCCGAGCGGCGCAGCAGAGCGGGGGTCTGCACCGCACCGGCCGCGACGACCACCGCACGGGCGCGCACCCACACCGAATGTCCGTCCGCGGTCACGGCTTCCACGCCGGTGGCGCTGCCATTGCTGACCACGATGCGGCGCACGTCGGTGCCCACCAGCAGTCGGGCGCCCGCCTCGGCGGCGTCGGCCAACCAGGTCTTGACCACCGACTGCTTGGCGCCGACGCGGCAGCCGAAACCGCAGCGACCGCATTCGATTCCGGCATCGCAGGCGGCCCCGACGTTGCGCGGCAGCGGTTCGACATGCCAATCCAGTTTGCGCAGACCGCGTTCGAGGATCTCATCGCGATGCGAGGCCGGTGAGTGCTCCTGGTTCACCCCGAGGCGTGCGACGACGGCGTCCAGCGCGTCGGTGTACTCCTGTTCGGCGAACTGCCCGGCACCGAGTCCGGCCCATTCCGCGCGCACGTCGTCGGGGGTGCGGAAGGATGTGGTCCAGTTGACGACGGTGCCGCCGCCGAGCGCGGTCCCCGCCACGAGTCCGAGTTGTCCCTCGGCGGTGGTCGCGGGCCCGGGCGCGTAGAGCCGCAGGAAGCCGTCCTTCTCACCGGTGCCGAAATCCGGGTCGTCGTAGTAGTTCCCGCGTTCCAGCACAACGACTTCCAGCCCGGCCTTGGCGAGGACCGCGGCGGCCGTGCCGCCGCCCGCGCCCGAGCCGATGACGACGACATCGCAGACCACCGTGGTGTCGGCGTCGGGCCGTTCCGGGGTCAGTCCGCGGGACGCGCCCTCGACCGGGCCGAAGGCAGGCGGGATGCCCATCCGATCCCATACCGGGTTGGCGCCGGTCGGTCCGGGCGTCAGATAGTAGGAGGTGACCGCCGCGCCCTTGAGCGCCTGGAACAGTGCCCGCTTCTTCTCCAGCCGGGAGTTGGCCATCCCCAGCAGCCACCGCTCGCGCTGTTCGGGGGTTAAGCGCGAGAACTTCTTGAACCCCGCCCCGTTCAGCGCACCGAAGAGCCGGGTGTCCCAGATCCGCATGAGCAGTTCGAACTGCCGACGTTCCGCCGCGCGGGGATTGCGCCCGAGCAATTCGGTCACGGTATCGACGACGCCCAGCTCGGAGGCAGTCGCGAGGTCACCGCCGTCCCCCGGCGTGAAGCTGTCACAAATCATTCCGAGTGCGGCACGCCCCGCCGCGTTTGAAGCCATGCCGTCATCATGCGCCACACCCTCGACCCTGTCCCACCGATTGCGGTACACCGCCCTCACTTGGTTGCGCGGCAGTGTCCGAGCGAAGGCCGCGATGGGGGTCGAAAGTCCTTCGCAGGTTGGCACAATTCGGCACTTCTCTCGGGGCGTCGTCCGTGCGACAGTGTCTCGGCGACAAGCGCGGCGTTCGGCGGTGTGAGGTGTGGGCATGATGATCACGGTGTGGGTGGTGTTGCCCTATGCGGCCGTGGCGGCGTGCCTCGCGGGCCACGTCTGGCGGTATCGGCACGACGGCTTCCTGGGGTACCTGTACGGCCCGCACATCGATCGGGTGCAGCGGGTCGGGATTCGGGCGGTGCGCGCCGGACTGCCGGTGGTGTTCGTGGTGCGGCTGGTGGAAATGCTTGCCTCCGGACCGCATTCGCGTCCCGAGCACGGTATTCAGGTGCTGCTGGCGGTGGTCCAGGTGATCGCGGTGCCGATCACCATCGCCGGGGTGGCGCTGATCCTGATCCCGCCGCTGATCGCCGCCGACGTCCGGCACCGGGTGACGCCGCTGGATCGCCTCACCCTGCCGTTGACGGCCGCCGCCCTGCTGTCGGCGGTCCTGGTCACCTTCGACGGCGGTTCCACCGACACCCGATTCCGCACCGCCGAAACGCTTTTCGCCTGGGTTCGTTCCCTGGTGGCCATGCATCCCGATCCGCACGTCATGGCGCACGCCCCGGCGGTCTACCAGTTGCGCGGGCTGATCCTGGTCGCGCTGATCGCGCTGTGGCCCTACACCCGGCTGGCCGGGATAATCACCGTCCCGGCCGTGCGGCTACTGCGGCAACTGGTCCCCGCTCCCTATCGGTCCGTGCCGACCGGGTAGCGGCGGGGCAGTAGGGCGGGTCCACCGCTGGTACGGGCACGGCCCGGCCGAACACCGTCGCCTGCACCAGCGCAAAAGGGCCGCGCTCCACTAGAGTCGGTGACCGATTGGTTCGTCCAACACATCCCCTTCGGATGGGAGCCACCGTCATGCACGATGATCGCCGTTTGATCGAGGATCGGCTCGGGCGGGTGCTCGGCGGCCGCATCGTTCCCGCCATCTATCCCGAATCGGTGCCGCTGCGGGCGTCGATGTGGGTGGCGCCGGATGAACCTGTCAGTGTCGCAACGGGTTTGGCCGCGCCACGCACGCCGGTGGAGCCGGGGACCCGGTGGGGTGCGCCGTGGGGCACCAGCTGGCTCACCGTCGAGGGGACGGTGCCGGAGTCGTGGGCGGGCAAGATCGTCGAGGCGATCATCGACCTCGGCTTCGACAGCGGCATGACCGGGTTCCAGTGTGAGGGGCTGGTGTATCGGGCCGACGGGTCACCGGTGAAGGGCCTGCATCCGCAGAACCGGTGGGTGCGGGTGGCCGCCCCCGCGGTCGGCGGTGAGCAGGTGCTGTTGCATGTCGAGGCGGCATCCAATCCGCAGATCCCGTTCTTCGGGCCGACCATGCTCGGCGACAAGACGACGGCGGGCAGCGATCCCCAATACCGTTTGGGCCGCATGGATCTCGTCGTCTTCGACGAGCAGGTGTGGCAGCTGGTGCAGGATCTCGAGGTGCTGGGCGAGCTCATGCACGAGATGCCGGAGGATCCCGCGCGCCGCTACGACATCGTGCGCGCCATCGAACGTGCCCTGGACACCGTCGACCTGAAGAATGTGAACGGGACCGCCGCGGCTGCGCGCGAGTGCCTGACCGAGGTGCTGGCGCGACCGGCCATCGGATCGGCACACCGCATCTCCGCCGTCGGTCACGCGCACATCGACACGGCGTGGCTGTGGCCGCTGCGCGAGACGGTCCGCAAGGTGGCGCGCACCGCCGCCAATATGACCGCGCTGCTGGATGACGAGCCGGACTTCATCTACACCATGTCGCAGGCGGCGCAGTTCGATTTCATCAAACAGCATCGGCCCGAGGTGTATTCGCGGGTCAAGGAGGCGGTTGCGGCGGGCCGTTTCGTCCCGGCGGGCGGCATGTGGGTGGAAGCGGACACCAATATGCCGGGCTCGGAGGCGATGGCGCGGCAGTTCGTGCACGGCAAGCGGTTCTTCCTCGAGGAATTCGGCATCGACAACGAGGAGGCGTGGCTGCCCGACACCTTCGGGTTCGCGGCCGGACTGCCGCAGATCATCAAGGCGGCCGGGTCGAAATGGCTGCTGACGCAGAAGATCTCCTGGAGTCAGACCAATACGTTCCCGCATCACACCTTCCTGTGGGAGGGCATCGACGGCACCCGGATCTTCACCCACTTCCCACCCGTCGACACCTACAACTGCTCCATGCAGGGGCGCGAGATCGCCCATGCGGCACGCAATTTCAAGGAGAAGGGGCGGGCGTCGCGCTCGCTCGCGCCGACCGGGTGGGGTGACGGCGGCGGCGGGACGACCCGCGAGATGGTCGCCAAGGCCGCCCGCATGCGCGACCTGGAGGGCTCCCCGAAGGTGGTGTGGGAGCGGCCCGCCGACTTCTTCCGCGCCGCCGAGGCCGAGTATCCGCAGCCCGCGGTGTGGGTGGGCGAACTGTATCTGGAGTTGCATCGCGCGACCCTGACCAGCCAGGCGCGGACCAAGAACGGCAATCGGCGCAGTGAGCATCTGCTGCGCGAGGCCGAGCTGTGGGCGGCGACCGCGACGGTGCGGACCGGGCTGGAGTACCCGTACGCGGATCTGGACCGGCTGTGGAAAACCGTGCTGCTGCACCAGTTTCACGACATTCTGCCCGGATCATCGATCGCCTGGGTGCATCGGGAAGCCGCTACGACCTACGCGACGGTGGCTGCCGAGTTGTCCTCGCTCATCGAGCGCGCGCAATGGATGCTCGGCGGGCGGGAATCCGGGCCGCACGTGTTCAACCCAGCCCCGCACGCGTGGCGCGGCATCCCCGCCGGGGGCGCGGGACCGGAGGCCGCCGGGCAGCGGTGCTCGGTCACCGAGCGCGCGGGCGGCGGTTTCGTGCTCGCCAACGAACTGCTGCGGGTCGAGGTGGACGGGCGGGGTCTGGTGGTCTCCCTGACGGATCTGGTGCACAACCGTGAGACGCTGCCGCCGGGCGCGGCCGCGAATCTGCTGCAACTGCACCCGGATCTGCCGAACTCGTGGGACGCCTGGGATGTCGACCGGTTCTACCGCAATCGCGTGAACGATCTGACCGACCTGGATTTCCTTGCCGCGGAATCGGATTCACCGGCGGTGGCAGTGCGGCTGACGCGCTCCTTCGGGTCCTCCACCGTCGAGCAGACCCTCACCCTGCGGCCCGGCTCGCCTGCCCTCGAGATCGCGACCACCGTCGACTGGCACGAGACCGAGAAATTCCTCAAACTTGCCTTCCCCCTGGATATTCACGCCGACCGCTACGCCGCCGAAACCCAGTTCGGCCATCTGTATCGGCCGACCCACAC
The DNA here is from genome assembly GCF_054782115.1 of Nocardia heshunensis. NCBI lineage: Bacteria > Bacillati > Actinomycetota > Actinomycetes > Mycobacteriales > Nocardiaceae > Nocardia > Nocardia heshunensis. The sequence goes on from NZ_BAAGTC010000005.1 coordinate 318,781, forward strand.
CAATACCAGCTGGGAGTGGGCGAAATTCGAGGCGTGCAATCACCGTTTCGTGCATCTGGCCGAGCCCGGCTGGGGCGTGGCCCTCACCAATGACTCGACCTACGGCCACGACCTCACCCGCACCGTCCGCCCCGACGGCGGCACCACCACGACCGTGCGTGCCTCCCTGCTGCGCGCCCCACAATTCCCCGATCCCGACACCGACCACGGCACCCACCGGTTCCACCACGCCCTGATCCCCGGCGCCAGCATCACCGACGCCGTCCGCGAGGGCTACCGCATCAACCTGCCGTCCTTCACCCCCGGCGTCGCCACTCCCGTCGAACCGCTGTTCACCCTCGACAACGACGACATCGTCACCAGCGCGGTCAAACTCGCCGACGACGGCTCCGGCGACGTCATCATCCGCGTCTACGAGGCCGCCGGTGCCCGCACCACCGGCCTGCTAACCCCCGCATTCGACACCACCGCCCACCACACCTGCGACCTGCTGGAGCGCCCGTCCCCCACCGACGCCGCCACCCCCGAAGGCCACCGAATCCGCCTACGCCTCCGCCCTTTCCAACTCCTCACCCTCCGCTTCACCCGCCCCGGCCAGTAGCTCTTCGTAGCGGGTTTCCTTCTCCACCAACATGGCTCGGGCCTGCTGCAGGTGCGCGATGTTCGCATCCAGCACCGCGAGATACTCGCGAATCGTGGCCAGCCGCTCGGGCACGGTGTCCGGGCCCTGACGGGCCAGGTCGGCGAAGCGTTTGATGTCGGCGATCGGCATGCCGGTATCGCGCAGGCACCGCAGCAGGCGCAACCACAGCACCGCCTCCTCGGTATACCGGCGGTGGCCGTGCACGTCCCGCAGGACGGTGTCGCCGAGCAGCCCTTCGGACTCGTAGTAGCGCAGGGTGTGGGCCGTGATGCCGAGGCGCTCGGCGACCTGACTCACGGTGAGCGCCTCAGTCATTGATCGCCCGCAGCTGCCGGTAGGTGTCCTCGCCGAAGACGTAGGCGTCCGGGTCGGCGAGCGGGTTGGCCCGGCGCTGCTCGTCGAGGGCGTCGATCGCGCGCATGTCGGCGATGCTGAGCTCGAAGTCGAACAGGTCGGCGTTCGCGCGCATGTGGGCGGGGGTGGTCGAGCGGGGGATCACCCGCAGGCCGTGCTGCAGGTGCCAGCGCAGGATGATCTGCGCCGGGGTCCGGTCGTGTGCCTGCGCCAGGTCGGTGAGGACCGGGTGGCCCAGCAGCTCGCCGCCTTGCATGAGCGGACTCCAGGACTCGATCTGAATGTCCTGCGCTGCACAGTATTCCCGCATTCCGGCCTGGCTCAACCGGGGGTGCAGCTCGACCTGATTCACCTGCGGGCGCACCCGCGCGCCCGTCAGCAGCTTCTCCAGGCGGGCCTGCGAGAAGTTCGAGACGCCGATGGCGCGCACCAGGCCCGCATCGTACAGATCCTCGAAGGCGCGCCAGGTCTCGGCGATCGACTCGTCGAAGGGCCAGTGGATCAGATACAGGTCCAGATACTCCAGGCCGAGCCGGTCCAGGCTGGCCCGGCAGCTGTCGACGGCGTCCGAATAGCCTTCGCGGCTCACCAGTTTCGTCGTCACGAACAGTTCCGAGCGGTCGAGTCCCGAATCGCGGACGGCCCGGCCGACCCCACGCTCGTTGCCGTACGCGGCGGCGGTGTCCACGCTGCGGTAGCCCGCCGCAAACGCCTCCCCCGCCGCCCGCTCGGCAACCTCGTCCCTCAGCTGCCAAGTCCCGAAACCCAGGGCAGGAAAGGCGATTCCATTGTTCAGAGTCAGCATGCGATCTGTCATCTCGAACCCTCTCGTCGTAACCGCAGCCGACGTTAGAGGTTCGAGTGGACTCTAAGGCAAGTCAGTTGCGTGGATCAGGCCCCGCGGCATCGCCGGTCTGTTCGCCGAGGCGAGCATGGAGCCGGTCGCGGACCTGTTCCGGGGTGTAGGCGCGGCGTTTGCGTTCCGACCGCACGATGACCACTCCGGTCGCGGCGACACCCGCGGCCCCTGCCAAGCCGAGCACCTTCCACCATCGCATGCGCCTAGGCTAGTCCTCGTGCCCCACGAAGCCCTCTCGAGCATCACTCTGGACAAGGCGGTCGAGCTCACCCGCACCGGCGACCTGTGGTTGTTCCGAGGACATTCCGGTGCCGATCGCGCCATCCGCGGCCTCACCAACAGCCCCGTCAACCACGTCGGCATGGCCCTGGTGATCGACGACCTCCCGGCCCTGATCTTCCACGCCGAACTCGGCAAGGCCCTCCCCGACGTGTGGTCGGGCAACCATCATCGCGGCGCCCAACTCCACGACCTCCGAGCCGCCGCCCTACGCTGGGCCAACACCTACGGCCAGCAAGCGTGGCTACGCCAACTGAACCGTCCGGTCACCCCCGAGATGGAGAACGCCGCCCTCCGCGCAGTAGCCCGCCTCGACGGCATGCCCTTCCCCTCCACCAGCGCCCTCGCCGGACGCTGGTTGCGAGGCCGCGTTCCGCTGCCCAACCGACCGAAAGCCCTTCCGACCGAAGCGGATCTGGAAACCGCCTACTGCGCCGAAATCGTCGCCATGACCTACCAGTCCATGGGCCTCCTCCCCCAGAAACGCCTGAACCACTACGACCCCGGCAGCTTCTGGAGCGGCGACCACCTCCGCCTCCTCGACGGCTACGAACTCGGCGGGGAAATCGAGGTCCAGATCCCCGCCGCCTGATCGATCACGCGACTATCTCGAACTTGTCGAGCATCTCGCGGTCGAAGTCGATGCCCAGGCCCGGGCGGTCGGGGATGTGGACGTGGTTGTCGGCGTAGTGGAGTCGGGATTCCGGGGTGAGGAGGAGTTCGAAGTTGTAGATGCCCTTTTCGAGGGCGAAATACTCGACTACCAAGGCGTTGGGGATGGCGCCGCACAGGTGGACGTGGAGGTTGTGGTGCCAGTGGGGGGCCATCTGGAGGCCGAAGGTGGCGGCGGTGTTGGCGATACGGAGCCATTCGGTGACGCCGCCCGCTACTCCGGCGTCGCATTGCAGGACCGGGATGCCCGCTTCGATGAGAGGGCGGAATTCCCAGCGGGTTTGGTGGATCTCGCCGGTGGCGACGGGGGTTCGGATGGTGCGGGAGAGTTCGGCGTGACCGGCGATCGCTTCGGGTGAGAGGGGCTCCTCGAACCACCACAGGGGACGGTCGCCCGCGGCGCGTTCGAAAGCCTCGATGGCGGTGCGGGCTTCGGCGACCGAGCGGTAGGCGTTGTTGGCGTCCAAGGACAGTCGGCCGGTGTCGCCGATCGCGGCGACGGCGGCGGCTACGCGGCGGGCGTCCTCGGCGACCGGCAGGCCACCCACTTTGATCTTGTGGTCGGTGAAGCCCTGCGAGGCGTTGAAATCGATCTCGCGCATCACCGCGTCGGTCCAGGAACCCTCGTCGGGACGGTAGTAGCCGCCGGAGGCGTAGGACGGCAGCGGGTCGGTCGAGCCGCCGAGCAGGCTCACCAGTGGCAGGCTCGCCCGCTTGGCACGCAGGTCCCACAATGCGATATCCAGCGCCGACAGCGCGCGAATAACCGTGCCGCGCCGCCCTTCCAACAGCGTCTCCTGGTACGCCCGCTCCCACAGGCTCGACACGTCGTTCTCGTCCGCGCCCAGATACACCGGCGCGAGCAGACTGTCGGCGGCCAGCTTGGCCAGTGGCCCCGCACCTGTCCCGGCGTAGGTGTAGCCGACACCGGTGTGCCCGTCGGCTTCCACCTCCACCAGCAGGTAGTGGCGAACATTCAACTCGCGGTTGGACATCCGGGTCGGCTTGTCGACGGGGACGGCGACCGCGCGGGTGCGGATCTTGGTGATGCTCACGGGTGGCTCCTCGAGGTCGCGGCGCAGCGCACCGTCTGAACGTTGGCGAATTCGGTGACGCCGTAATGGGATAGCTCGCGGCCATAGCCGCTGGCCTTGACGCCGCCGACGGGCAGGCGCGGATCGGATTCGGAAATGCGGTTCACGAACACCGAACCGGTGTGCAGGCGGCGGGCAATGCGGTCGATGGTGTCGCGGTCGGCGCCCCACAGCGAGCAGCTCAGCCCGTACACCGAGTCCTCGGCCGCGGCGACGGCCGCCTCCTCGGAACTCACCGCGAGCACCGCGCCCAGCGGACCGAACGTCTCCTCCCGGAAGGCGGTCGCGTCGGTGTCGCGCACCTGCACCAGGGTGGGCGGGAACCACGCCCCCGGCCGGTGATCGGCCTTGCCGCCGAACAGGATTCGCGCCCCCGAGGACACCGTCGTATCCAGCTGACGGCGCAATTCGTTGCGCAGGTCGACGCGCGCCATCGGCCCCACATCGGTGCCGGACTCGGTGGGCGCGCCGTACACCAACTTGCCCAGCTCGGTCACCATCGCCTCGACGAAATCGCCGAAGACCCCCCGCTGCACGATGATTCGCTTGGCGGCGATGCAACTCTGCCCGGCATTCAGGAACCGGGAACGCACGGCGGCGGCCGCGGCGGCGGACACATCGGCATCGTCGAGCACGATGAACGGATCCGATCCGCCCAGCTCCAGCACCGACTTCTTCACGGCCCGACCGGCGGTCGCGGCCACCAGCGCACCCACCCGATTGCTGCCGGTGAACGCCACACCCGCGATCACCGGATGCTCGATCAGCGGGGCGACCCGATGCGGCGGCAGCACCACATGGGTGAGCACCCCGTAACCGAAGGTCTCGTCGAACAGCGACTGCAGCACCTTCGCGCACCCGGTGACATTGTCGGCATGCTTGAGCACCACCGCATTGCCGACCGCGATGGCGGGCAGCATCGCCCGAATCACCTGCCAGAACGGGTAATTCCACGGCATGATCGCCAGCAGCACACCCAGCGGGCGCAACCGCACCTCCGCGACATCGGGTGCGACGTCCACCCGTTGCGGGGCGAGCAGTTCGGCCATGGTGTCGGCGTAGAAGTCACACGCCAGCGCGCACTTGTCGATCTCCGCCCAGGACTGGCTGATCGGCTTACCCATCTCCACGGTCATCAGCAGCCCGAGATCTTCGCGGCGCTCCCGCAGCAGCTGCGCGAGGATCCGGAACTCCGCGATCCGATCATCGATCGGGCGTTCGGCATTCATGCGCACCGCGGAGTCGGCACGCCGCAGCCGCAGTTCCAGCTCGCGGTCGGAGGTGAAACGGTAGGTGTCCAGGGTGCGTCCGGTGGTCGGATCGACGGTCCCGATCACAGCAGCACCTCCGCCGCCGCGGTGAGCTGAGCGCCTTCCTGTGTGGAGACGCGATTGCTCAGCCAGTCCTGGAAACGGCGGCCGATGATCACCGGATCCTCCAGCAGCTTGGGCACATTCGTCGCGTTCCCGGCCTCGAGGTGGACGTGCAGCAGCACCGGTCCGGGCAGCTGCGTCACCTCGCGCATCACGGAGTGCAACTCGTCGGGGTCGGCGGCGCGCCGCACCGTCCACCCGCTCGCCTCGGCCAGCAACCCCAGATCGATGTCCTCGGCATAGGTGGGCAGATTCGCGGTGGCCCCGTAGACGGCATTGTCCAGCAGCACCATCACCAGCTTGTCCGGCCGCAGAAACCCGCCCGTGGCAAGCACATTCGGGTTCATCAGTAGTGAGCCGTCGCCTTCGATGACGAGCACCTTCGCCACCGGGGTGTCGTCGAGAGCCATCGCAATGCCGGTCGCGACCGAACCCGCCAGCCCCATGGAGTCCAGCAGATACAGGTGATTGGGCCGGTCCGCCACGGCCGCCAACTCCCGGCTGGAGGCCGCGCAGGTGACCACCACGGGCAGTTCGGCGCTGTGGTCGGCCAGTATTCGCAGGGCGTCGATGCGCTTCACGCTCAGGCCGCCTTTCCGTCGGTGTTCCAGAAGTGGGCCAGCACGATCGCGGGCCGGAAGGTCATGCGCGCGTGCACGCCCGCCTCGGTGACCACCTCTTCCCAGTCCGAAGCCGCACTGCGCCGGTCGATTTCGAAGACCGGCAGCCCGATCTCGCGCAGCAGCGCGGGCGCGTACTGACTGAACGTGTGAATCATCGAGTTGTATTCGCCCAGGCCGCCCCGGGTGTTGGCCACGATCAGCAGCGGCAGATGGTAGGCGATGTTGAAGGTGGTGAGGGCGGTCAGCGCATTGCCGAAACCGTTGTCCTGCATGACGATCGCGCCGAACTTCCCGGCCAGCGGGAGCGCGCCGAGCACGCCCGCCGCCTCCTCCTCGCGGGAGAGCGGGAAGACGGTGCGCGAGCGGCCGGCGCTGCCGCCGCTGGTATCCACGAGCGCGGAGATGACGGGGGCGACGCTGACCGAGGGAACGTATCCGACCAGATCGACCTGCGCCGCCCAGATCCCCCGCGCGATCGATGCCGCATATGAATTGGGGTCCACAGCATGTCCTTTCACAGGGACCAACTGCCGAGTGGCAGTTCAATAACCACTCACAACATACTAATTAGGGTGAGTAGCATGCAACTGATTGATAAAAGTTAACTGAATCCGGCCGAACCTGGCTTGCCGGAGACGCGGTCAGTAGGTGGAGCGCTAGTAGGTGATCTGCTCGCCCTCGGGCACCGAGACCGACACCCAGCGCCGCCATTCGGCCACCAGGCCGCGATCGTTCTCGCTGCTGTGCGCGACCAGCAGATCACCCGAGCGCACCAGATGCTTGCGCATGGCCCGCTCAGCGGCCGCGCCGTCGCGTTTACGCAGCGCGTCGATGATGTCCCAGTGATCGCGCAACGCGGTCTCGACCGGCTGATAGCGCGGAACGCTATGTCGTCCGTCCAGGGTCAGCGTCTGACGCAATTCGCGAACGGTCTTGGCCAGCCGCAGATTTCCGCTCGCGGCCAGGATCAGCTCGTGCAGCCGTTCGTCGGCGGCGAAGTACTCCGCGCCACCGTCGGCCGTGCGCTCCATGATCTGGTACTCGGTCAGCATGGCCTCGTCGTCGCGGCCGGTCATGACCGCGGCCGCACTGCGACACGCGGGCGGCTCCAACAGCACTCGCATGCTGCACAGCTCCACGATGCCGCGCCCGTCCTGCCCGACCACCCGCGCCCCGCGATTGCGCTCGATGCGCACCAGGCCCAGATCGGCAAGCTTGAGCAGCGCCTCGCGCACGGGAGTCCTTGACGCGCCGAACATTTCGCCCAGCTCACGCGAGGAATAGAGCAAACCGCGCTGCAGCCGGCCCTGCCGGATGGCGTCGCGGATCTCCTCGGCGATCACCTCGGCTTTGCTGTCAGCCGGCACATCCTGCGACACGAGACCTCTTCGGGGAGCGAGCAACGACGGACCGCCCGCGGCAGCTGCCACGGGCGATTGCCCAGCTTAGTAGGTGCCCGGTCGAACTCTTACGCGCCCACGCCGGGCGCCGGCTCGGGCAGCGGGGCCCGCCGGGTCCGGGCGCGGCTCGCCAACGCGGCCAGTACCAGGAGTGCACCGATATTCGCGAAGATCATCACGCCCATGGACAGTCCGGTGTCGCCGTGCGTGGCGTCCTGGATCCAGCCGAAGGCGTACGGGCTCACGAAGCCCGCGGCATTGCCCATCGAGTTGATCAGCGCGATACCGCTGGCCGCGCCGACCCCGGCCAGATACGAGGTCGGCACGGCCCAGAACAGCGGTTTCGCGGTCTGCGCGGCCATGGTCGCGACGGTGATGGCCGCGAATGCGATGGTGGGAACGGACAACTCGACCGCGGTCACCACGAACGCCACCACCGAGACCGCCAGCGCGATCAGCACCGGCATCGAGGAGCGCTCATTGCGAATCGCACGGCCGGTCAGGTACATGCACACGGCCGCGAGCAGGAACGGGACCGCCGAGAGCCAGCCGACTTGAAAACTGCTCAGCCCGTGCCCGGCCTTCTTGATCACCGACGGCATCCAGTAGGTCAGCGGATACGCCCCGCACAGCAGCAGGAAGTACGCGACGCACAGGGCGATGACGCGGCGATCCTTGAGCGCGGCCCGGTGCCCGGTCGGCGCGGCGACGGCGCGCTCGGCGTCCTCGGCCGCCAAAAGTCCCGTCAGCCAGGCTTTTTCGCTGTCGTTGAGCCAGCGCGCCTTCTGCGGCGTATCGGTGAGGGTCAAGAAGAACAGCACGCCCAGCACGATGGCGGGCACCCCGCCGACCACGAACACCCACCGCCAGCCCGCCAGCCCCAGCGCCCCGTCGAAGGAATCCAGGATCCAGCCGTTGAGCGGCCCGCCGAGCACGCTGGCCAGTGGGATCGCCACCATGACCGTCGAAATCACCTTGGTGCGCTGGGCATTCGGATACCAGCGGGTCAGATAGACGATGATGCCGGGGAAGAACCCGGCCTCGGCCACGCCGAGCAGGAACCGCAGCACGCACACCGTGGTGAAGTTGGGCGCGAAGGCGGTGGCGGCGGCAATGATGCCCCAGGTCACCAGGATTCGACTCAGCCAGACCCGGGCGCCGACCTTGGTCATGGCGATATTGCTGGGCACCTCGGCCAGGATGTAGCCGACGAAGAAGATGCCCGCCACGAACCCGTACTGGGTCGCACTGAGGCCGAAGGCCTTGTCCATCCCGAACTTCGCGAAGCCGATATTGATCCGGTCGACGTAGCTGACGATGTACCCGATCACCAGTAGCGGCACCAACCGCACGGTGACTTTGCGTAGGACGCTCGAGCCGAACGGCGAATCTTCCGGTCGGACTGCGACTTTGTCCATCTTTCCTCCACATGGACCTCGAACCGGCATGCCCGCTCAGATGTGTGGCATGCCGTAAAGAACGAGTAGCATGCTACTCATTCTGTGACGCGGACCACAAGGGTTTCGAAGAGATGAAGCGGCGCGGACCTGACAATCCGCGCCGCCCCTGGAACTCAACCCCGAGCCGCTGCCAACATGCGTTCCTTGCCGGCTAGGACATGCGCTTCCATCAGCTCGCCCGCGCGCTCGACGTCACCGGCCGCGAGGCAATCCAGGATCTCGGCGTGCTGCGTGTTCGAGATATGCCGGGCTGCAGCGGTTTCCAGGCCGTGGCGGCGGAACAGGTGCAGCTCCTTGGACACCGCGTCGTAGAGCTCGGCCAGGCGCGGATTTCCGGCCAGTGCCATGAGATCCCGATGCAGGTCGACATTGCCGGGGTAGTACTCATCGGTGCTCGCTTCGGCGGCCGTCAGCGCGGCCACCTTGTCCCGCAAGCGGGTCAGATCCGCGGTATCCACCCGGGCGGCGGCCAGCTTGCCCGCCAGCCGGAACAGACCGGCCCGGATGTCGTAGAGCTGCGCGGCTTCCTCGACCGAGATCTCGCGTACGAACATGCCCCGGTTGGTGCGGAATTCGACCAGGCGACTGCGCTCGAGCTGGCGGCACGCCTCGCGCACCGGCCCCCGGCTCACCCCGAGCCGCAGCGCCAGCGAGGACTCGTTGATCCGGTCGCCGCCGGTCAGCACGCCGGAGATGATCATCCGTTCCAGCTCTTCGACGATCAGTTGGGGCAGCGAGTTCGCCTGCCGCTCGGCCAGCCGTTGCTGCAGAGCCGACATCGCCTCGGGTTCCTGAGCCATGACGCCGCAGTATCCCGGATCGAATTGTCAATTGCAAATCGTTGACAGTTGACAATCGAGCCGCGCACACTCGGTCCACCGGACAGCCGGAGCCACCGGCGACCGGAGCCGAGGGAGGCATTGCCATGAGGATCAAGGACATTCGCGCCAGCGTGCACACCACCTCGATCGAGGTGCCGCTGCTGGACGGACGGGTCCGCGGCTACGGGCGGGAGGAGCAGAAGGACTTCGTGTTCTGCGAGGTCGAGACCGACGAGGGCCACACTGGCGTCGCGGTGACCGGCCACTTCCTCGCCCACGCCGTCGTGGTCGCCCTCGAGAAACACTTCCTACCCGCCGTCCTCGACCTCGACCCGCGCGAAATCGAGGCCGTGCACCAGCGGGTGTGGCAGCGACTCAACCCGCGCACCATGACCGGGGTGGTGTCGAGCGCGCTGTCGTTGCTGGACATCGCGCTGTGGGACATCAAGGGCAAGGATGTCGGGCGCTCGGTCGCCAGCCTGCTCGGCGGCGCCCGCACCGAGGTGCCGGTGTACGTGACCTTCGGCTTCCCGCAGTACGACCGCGAAACCCTCGCCGCCGCGGCCCGCCTGCACGTCGACCAGGGCTTCACCGCCCTGAAATCCGTTGTGGCCGTGGACCCGAAAGGCTGGCGCGAGGACGCCGCCCGGGTGCACGCCATCCGTGCCGCAGTCGGCGACGACATCGACCTGATGATCGACGCCAATTACCTGTTCACCCCCACCGAGGCCGCCATGCTCTGCCGCGAAATCGAGGACGACCACCTCACCTGGTTCGAGGAACCGTTGCAGCAGAACGACGCCCGCGCCCTCGCCGACCTCCGCAACCACACCCGAATCCCCATCGCCGCAGGCCAAATGGAAGGCCACCGCTGGCGTCTACGCGAACTCGTCGAACACCGAGCCGTCGACATCCTCCAACCCAACGCCTGCTACTGCGGCGGCTTCACCGAACAACGCAAGGCGGCCTACCTCGCCCAGACCTACAACCTCCCCCTGGCCCACGGCGGCGGCTGGCCCCTCTTCAACCTCCACGCCCTGGCCGGCCTCATGAACGGCTGGCTCCTGGAATGGCACGTAGGCATGGCCCAAGTCGGGCAGTTGTTGTTCCCCGACTCCCCCCGCCCCATCAACGGCCGCCTCACCGTCCCCGACCGCCCCGGCCTCGGCCTAACCGTGGACCGAGACGCCTTGCGCGACACCCTCGTTCCGCAGCGATGAAGGTACGGCGAGTGACATGGACACCCAAGGGCCTGCGGGCCTGCCCGCCGCCGAGACACCCGCGCGGCACACTGAAACATCCTCCGGACATACCCAACCGCCCAACTCACACGGCGGAACCGCGGCCCCATCACCCGGCACCGACGGCTCGGCCTTCAGCACGGCTGAGCCACCAACCGGGAGCACTACGACACCGTCAGACATCGCCACACCACGCCCCGACTCCACCGAGCGCCGATCCGGCACCACCCAGCAGACAGTCGATCCTGTCGAGCCGAAGCCGCGGTGGCGGCGGCTGATCGCGAGTACCAGCCTTCAGGTGCTGGTCGCGGCCGTGGCTGCGGCCGTATTCGGCATAGCCGCACCGCATTACGCGGCTGGGATGCAGCCGTTGGCGAATATTTTCATCTCGCTGGTGCAGGTGGCTATCGCGCCGATCGTGTTTCTGGTGATCGTTACCGGGATCATGACTGCCGGGGAGTTGAAATCGGTGGGGCGGGTGGCGCTCAAGGCGCTGGTGTACTTCGAGGTTGTCACCACTGTCGGGATGCTGCTCGGGCTGGTGGCGGTGAATCTGCTGCGGCCGGGTAGCGGGGTGCCGACGCCGAAGCATGCCTCCGATCAGCTTTCCAGTTACATCAGCGCCGATCAGCACAACACGTCGTTGACCTCGTTTCTGTCGAAGTTGGTGCCCAGCAACGCTGTCGGCGCGTTCGCTACCGGCGGGGTGTTGCAGGTGTTGATCTTCGCGGTGTTGTTCGCGCTCACGCTGTTGGCGCTGCCGAGGACGATCTCCGCGCCTGTTACCGCGGCGTGCGCCACGTTGAGCACCGTCTTCTTCAAGATGATCGCGCTCATCATGCTGCTCGCACCGATCGGCACCTTCGGGGCGGTGGCCGCGACCGTCGGCAAGTACGGGCCCGAAACCCTCACCGCGCTGGTCAAATTGGTGCTGGTCTCGATCCTGGCGCTGGTTGTGTTCGTCCTGCTGGTGCTCGGGGTGGTGGCGCGGCTGGCGGGTTTCCGGCTGTTGCGGCTGATTCGGGTGCTGCGCAAGGAACTGCTCGTCGTGCTGGGCACCGCCTCTTCCGAAGCGGTACTGCCCCAGCTCATGGAGCGGCTCGAGACGGTCGGCTGCCGCCGCAAGGTGATCGGCCTGGTGGTGCCCGCCGGGTTCTCGTTCAACCTCGACGGTGTCGCGGTGGTGGTGCCGATCTGCGTGGTGTTCATCGGGCAGGTCTACGGCGTTCCACTGTCCGCGGGCCATCAACTCACCCTGTTCGCCGTCTTCCTGCTGCTGTCCAAAGGCACTGCGGGCGTGTCCGGTTCGGCGTTCGTAACCCTCGCCAACACTGTCGCCGCCACCGCGCTGGTGCCCATCGCCGGCCTGGCACTGGTGCTTTCGGTGGACCGCTTCCTGTCCATGGCCCGCGCGGCCACCAATGTCCTCGGCAATGCCGTGGCCACGGTGGTGGTGGCGCGCTTCGAACCCGACGGCCTCGACCGGGTGGTAGCGGCCCGCGAGATCGGTATGACACCCGCCAAAACCCATGTCCCCCAACCCGAACAACTCTGAGGAGCTCACCGTGCCCCGCATACTCGCCATCCACGAAGGCGCCGTCCCGATCAGCTCGTCCATGAGCAATGCCTTCATCGACTTCAGCGCCATGGACTGCTCCATCGTCGCCGTGGTCAGCGACGTGATCCGCGACGGGCGGCCCGTCGTCGGCTACGGCTTCAACTCCAACGGCCGCTACAGCGCCGGGGAGATCCTGCGCCGCCGCGTCATCCCCCGACTGCTCGCCGCCGACCCGGACGCCCTGCTCACCGCCGACGGCCTCGCGGTGGATCCGGTGAAAGCCTGGGATGTCATGACCCGCAACGAGAAACCGGGCGGCCACGGTGAGCGTTCGGTCGCCGTCGGCGTGGTCGATATGGCCCTCTACGACCTGGCCGCGAAGCTCGCGGGTGTCCCCCTCTACCGCTGGCTGTCGCAGCAGTACGACCTCGGCGACCCCGACCCGGACGTGTTCGTCTACGCGGCAGGCGGCTACTACGCCCCCGGCAAGAGCTTGCACCAGCTCCAGGACGAGATGCGCGCCTTCCTCGATCAGGGCTACGACGTGGTCAAGATGAAGATCGGCGGCGCGGACCTGGCCGAGGACGTCAAACGCGTGGAGGCCGTCCTGGACGTGCTCGGCGGCGACGGGTCCCGGCTGGCCGTGGACGCCAACGGCCGCTTCGACCTCGACACCGCCCTCGACTACGGTCGCGCCCTCGCCCCCTACGACCTGCGCTGGTACGAGGAGCCCGGCGACCCCCTGGATTTCGCGCTGCACGCCACCCTGGCCGAACGCTATCCCGGCGCGCTGGCCACCGGCGAGAACCTCTTCTCCCGCATGGACGCGCGAAATCTGTTGCGCTACGCGGGTATGCGACCCGATCGCGACATCCTGCAGTTCGATCCGGTGCTCGGCTATGGGCTGGTGGAATACCTCCGCATTCACGACATCCTGCGGCAGCAGGGCTGGTCGTCACGCCGCTGCATTCCGCACGGCGGGCACCAGTTCGCGTTGCATATCGCCGCTGCCCTGCATCTGGGCGGCAATGAGTCCTATCCGGGAGAATTCCAGCCCACGGGCGGGTTCGCCGACAGTGCCGTCATCGAGCACAGCCGAATTCGATTGTCGGACACGCCCGGTATCGGATTCGAGGACAAGGCCTTGCTGTACAACGTCTTCCGAGCCCTGCACGACTGACCAGTACTGCACGGATATCTAGTGGTTCACGAAAACCCATGTCCCCCATCGAGCATGGGTTTTCACTTCGTCCGCACATAGCTGAAGCGCGCACTGTTCTCATCCAGAGAGCGGAAGCTCGCAACCTGCGTTCCGGGCGCCGGACATACGAACGTCACGCTCTTGACCATCGACGTCGCGGCACCACCCCCGGTCATGCGCATGGCCGCCGAGAATCCACCTGACGGAATGACGGCGTAAATACCCTCACCCGCGCCCGAGCGCGCGCTACGGAATGCGATACCGCCCGCACCGTCGAATGCCAGCACATTCGCCGAATCCTCGGCCGCGGTGAATTCACCCTGATAGTCCCCCAGCGCCGAACCACATCCCCCGATCGCGTCCGCGAAGGGCGCCTGCACCGTCACCGCGGCACAAACCGCCAGCGTAAGGGCCCCACCCGCGGCGATCCTCGAACCCGGTCCAGCGCTCATCCGACTCCCTCCCGATGCGTTCGTTCCCGGGTAGTCGACCGCAGAACCGGACGAAAGGGTCGCAGACACGCCCTTTCGTTACCGAAACGTGTGCTGGCACAGTGCATAACACAATAATCTGAAACGGCTTTATCCGACCGATTGGTTTGGTTGCGCCGCAAGCGAATTCGCGCACCTGTACAGGCGATCAGCAGGTCGCGACATTCCGGGCAGACACGCATCCCACGAATTACGTTGAGCTGGTTGTACCGTCGTACTCCATGACACGAAAGAAAGTCATCGGCCTGCTCGTCGGTGCATTCGTTTGTGCCGCCGTACTCACCCTCAACCCGTCCTCGGCCTGGGGCTCCGGCGAAATTACGCCGCCCGCCGCCCCCGGCGCTCCACGGGCCTCCACGCCCGCGGGCAGTGGACCGGGAGCCGGGGCACCGGTGGCCCCGGAAAGGATTGTTCCCGTGCCACCCCCCAGCGGCGGATTCCTCTGCCCCACCCCGTGACAATTTCCGTCGACGAAGCCGGAATTACTAACTCCCAGAATGCGAACTGCGATGCTCAGGCCGCGAGCACGGACGACAATCCGTGCAACACGGTCTGGGCATCCTCTACATCGACCACAATGCGGGTGATATCCGACCCCGCCAGATCGATCAGCACGGCCTGACCGTCGAATCGCGTATCCCAGAATTCCTTACGGCCCTTACCCCGGAAGATGCCCGCCGCGATCACGCCCGGAAAGAACGTGCCCGGCGCCCGCACCCACGGCGGCCGCAGATCCACCGGCGCGGGACCCAGCCGCTTGACCTGCGAGAGATCGAAGCTCACATGATCCCGCAGCGCGAGGAATCGATGCGACCCGGTGACCCGCACGGTCACAGTGGTTCCGGTGACGTCCAATTCGACCATTCCGCACCTCACACGCTCGCCCGACACTGTCTCCTGCTCTCCACAGTGCCGGGCGATTCTGGCCGTAGCCTGAAAATTTCCTGGCCGTACTCTCAGGCTTTCGCCCGCAGGTCGGCGGCGAGCCGGGCGGCTTGCTCGCGGAGGTCGGCGCGCAGCTGGGCGGCCTGGGACTTGGCCTCGGCGCGCAGCTGCTTGATCTCGGCCTTGCTCAGGTGCTCCGGGGTGGTGCGCTCGGCGGCCTTCTCGTGAGCCTTCGCCACCTGGGCGTGGGCCTTCACCGCCGCCGCACGCATGATGCGTTCGGATTGGGCGCGGGCCTTGTCGGTGTGGGTGGTGATCAGGTCGGCGAGGACGTTGTAGTTCGACATCGTTCTTCTCCTTGTGCTGGACCGGAGTGGTTTCCGGCTGTGAGAAGAACGATGACGGCCGCCGCCGACAGCGCACCGATAGTGCACCGACAGCGACGGCCGCGAACCCTGTCAGTCGACCGGCAGGGTGACGCCGTTCTCGGCGGCCTTGGCGGCCACCTCGGCGGGGAAGATATTGCGGAACAGGTAGAGGTCGCGGCCGAGTTTCCAGCCGGGGGCCAGGGCGACGGCGTAGCGCTCGAAGTAACCGAGCTGCTTGCCCATCAGCACCAGCTGCTGCGGGCCCGACGCCCCACGACGCTTGCCGAATTCGAGCAGCCGCGCCGAGACCACGCCCAGATCGAGCTTGTCCAGGCTGCCGGAGAGCACCGGGCCCAACGCGACCGCGAGCTGGCGGCCGATGGTGGCGTCGTCACCGCTGTCGTCGGAGACCAGGTCCAGCTTGCGCAGCGCACGAGCGACCGGACGGAAGTCGTTGTCGATGGAACTCGCGAAGAACAGCGCGCGCACGAAGTCCCGCCATTCGCTCTCCATACGACCGACGATGCCGAAGTCGAGCATGGCCACCCGGCCGTCGTCGAGCAGCCAGAGATTGCCCGCGTGCACATCACCGTGGAAGAGACCGTGCACCGCAACCGATTCCATCCACGCCTTGACCAACCGGCGGATCAGCATCTCGGGTTCGGGATGCACGGAGCGGATGTCGTCGAAGCGGTCCAGCGGCATACCCCGCATGCGCTCCATACACAGCACGCGCGGCGCGCAATACTCCCAATACACGTCCGGCACAGCCACATTGGTGTTGTCGCCGAACGCCGCCAGGTGCTCGCGGGCGCGGGTCTGGTTGTCGGCCTCGATGAGGAAGTTCAGTTCGGCGACCGTGGCCTCGTACAGATCCCGCACCACCGCTTGAGTATTGGCGACGCGGGCGTTCTCCGAACGCTTCTCCAGCGTGCGCGCCAGCCGCATGGCCGCACGCAGATCCACGATCATCCGCCGCGCGATCTCGGGCCGCTGCACCTTCACCACGGCGGGCCGCCCGTCGGCGAGCACGCACGCGTGCACCTGCGCGATGGACGCCGCCGAGAGCGGCTCATCGTCGAATTCGCGGAACAGCTCCGAGATCGGCTTGCCCAGATCGGCTTCGATGATGGCGCGGGCATCCGCCGCCGGGAACGGCGGCACATCGTCGAGGCAGCGCAGGCAGGCGTCGGCCAGTTCCCGCGGGAACGCGCCCGGCGAGGATGCGATGAGCTGGCCCAGTTTCACGAACATCGGGCCCAGCGTCTCGAAGCCGTCGACCACGCCCTCGGCCGCCGCGCGCTTGCGCTTGGACGGGCGCAACCCGCCACGCACCACGCTCTTCACGACCGATCCGCCCAGCACCACACCGACCATGGCGGTCCGCCGCCACTCCGAGAACCCGAAGGTGTCGAGGTCCGGCCGGATCACCTCGGGCGTCCCCGCTCGCACAGTCATAGGTGAGCTCACCCGCGGCAGTGTATCCCCGACCTTGCTAACACCGCGGCACAGGTTACCGACACGTTCAGTGGTTCGGGTTCGAGGCCGCACGGTACCGTGGGCGGTTCGAGTCGCGATCCGGCTCGGCACGGGCGCGTCGAGCCCCGACTCGATGAAGGCGAAAGGCAAGACCGAGGTAATGACGGGTACAGCGGAAAAGCTGGCGGAACTGCGCAAGCTCCTGGAGATCGCCGAAGAACCCACCGGTGAGAAGGGTATCCAGAAGCGTCTGGCCAAAGGCGTAGCCAGTGCCCGAGAACGCGTCGACATGCTGGTGGACCCGGGCAGCTTCGTCGAGATGGGCGCGCTCATGCGCTCTCCCGGAAACCGCAACGCCCTCTACGGCGACGGCGTGGTCACCGGTCGCGGCAGTATCGACGGTCGCCCGGTCGTGGTCATCTCGCACGACTCGGGCGTGCAGGGCGGCTCGGTCGGTGAGACCTTCGGTCGTCGCGTGCGCATCGCCATGGAGTTCGCGTACAACAACGCCTGCCCGGTCGTGGTCATCAACGACTCCGGCGGCGCGCGCATCCAGGAGGGCGTGACCGCGCTGGCCTGGTACGCCACCATGTGCCGCCTACAGGAAGACCTGTCCGGCTACGTGCCGATGGTCGCGGTCATGTTCGGCAAGTGCGCGGCAGGTTCGGTGTACGGCCCGGTCAATATGGACGTGATGATCGCGACCGACGACTCGTACATGTTCGTCACCGGTCCCGAGGTCATCAAGGGCATCACCGGCGAGGACATCAGCGCCGAGGAGCTGGGCGGCGCGGCCGTGCAGGCCCGCAACGGCCTGCTGCACCATGTGGCCAGGACCGAGCGCGACGCCCTGCAGTGGGCGCGCGAGTACCTCAGCTATCTGCCCAGCAGCTGCCTCGAGCAGCCGCCGATCGTGAACCCGGGCCTCGAGCCCGAGATCACCGACTCCGATCGCGAACTGGACCGGATCATTCCGGACTCCGATCGGCAGGGCTACGACATGCACGAAGTGCTGCTCCGCATCTTCGACGACGGCGCGTTCCTCGAAATGGGTGAGGCCGCCGCGCAGAACCTGATCACCGGCTTCGCCCGCGTCGACGGCCGACCGGTCGGTGTCATCGCCAATCAGCCGATGCAACTCGGCGGCGCGCTGGACGCGGCCTGCTCGGACAAGGGCGCGTACTTCATCCGGCTGTGCGACGCCTTCAACATTCCGCTTGTTTATGTCGTCGACACCCCGGGCGTGTTGCCGGGCGTCGAGGAGGAGCGCAACGGCGTCATCAAGCGCGGCGGCCGCATGTTCCGCGCGCTCATCGAGGCGACGGTTCCGATCGTCACCATCGTGACGCGTAAGGCGTACGGCGGCGGCTACGCGGTCATGGGCTGCAAGGAACTCGGAGTCGATATCAACTTCGCCTGGCCGACCGCGCGCATCGCGGTCATCGGCGCGGAGGGCATGGTCACCGTCACCGGTAAGAAGACCCTGGCCGCAACCCCACCCGAGCAGCGCGAGACCGTGCGTAAGCAGATGGTGGACTTCTACAACGCGCTGCTGGACAACCCGTGGGTGGCGGCCGAGCGCGGCTACATCGACGCGGTCATCGAGCCGTCGTCGACCCGCCTCGAGATCCGCAAGGCGCTCAAGCTGCTGCGCGACAAGGACGCGGTGCGCAAGCACAACCCGCGCAAGCACAACCTCTTCCCCATCTAGTTCGGGATCTTGTTGCCCGCGTTCAACATTCGTTGGGCGCGGGCACGCCCCGCAGTCGCTGATCCAACCAGTCCAGCGACTCCGGATACCCGGTGACCGCCGCGACGAAGTGTTCGCCGAACACGCTGCGGTACACGGCTTTCACCCCGAGCGAGCATTGCTCGGCGTACAGGTTCTTGGCCCCGGCCGCCGGGACCCAGAACTCCTGTTCGCCGTTGAAGATGAACAGCGGTACAGGCGACTTCTTGCCGTCCAT
Organism: Nocardia heshunensis; assembly: GCF_054782115.1. Lineage (NCBI taxonomy): Bacteria > Bacillati > Actinomycetota > Actinomycetes > Mycobacteriales > Nocardiaceae > Nocardia > Nocardia heshunensis. Next base: position 337,549 of record NZ_BAAGTC010000005.1, read on the forward strand.
CCGCGTGATGGCGTAGATCTCGTGTGCCAGATCGCTGTTGAGCGGGTCCGGGATATTGGCGGCCAGGTCGATGGGCAGTTGCAGCAACCCCGGCACCGAGAACACCTCACTGCACTGACTGTTGAGCACCGACACCGCCGCCCAGTCGGCCAGATGGTTCATGTGCGCCAGGATCTCCGGCCGTTCGCGGCCGATGCCGAACACGGCCCCCAGGAACACCCCCGAGGCCAGATTGGCGTTCATGGATTTCGCCAGCAGGCTGAAATCCGCGGGCACCCCGCCCAGCGCCGCCCCGACGACCACGTCGGACAGCTCCGGCGCGTACTCCGACATCAGCTTCACCGCACCATTGGTAGCGATGGCCCCGCCGGAGTAGCCGATCATCCCGAACTTGCTGTCCCCCAGCTCATCCGGCAGCTGATTGCGCACCGCGCGGATGGCGTCGAGGATGGCGTGCCCGGCCACGATCGGCTCGGCGTACGCCATGCGCGGGCCCTCGTGATCGGTGATCAGCACCGCGTAGCCGCGCAGCAGCGCCAGCTGGGTAGTGGGCAGGATGTAGCCGGTGAAGTTCGAGGCCCGCGAGAAGCCGTGCGCCATGGTGTAACTGGGGTTGCAGTCGCGGCCCAACGCGTCGATCGGCAGATTGTTGACCACCACCGGCCGCTCCCCCGGCCCGGGCCAATCGCCCACCGGCAGTACCAGACTGGCGATGCCGTAGGAGGCTTCGTCGTGAGAGTCGTTGGTGCGGTACTTGACCTGCAGCACCTGCCGCACCGGCACGATCAGCGTGGGTGCGGCGGTGGCGGTCACGTCCCGCACGGACACGATCGCGCCCGGGTCGTAGCCGTCGAGCCCGTCGGGCCAGTCGTCGACGAAGGAGTCACCGATGGCCGCGGGCATGGCGGCGGCCCGCAGGGCCGCCAAATCCGGTGGCAGCTCCGCGGTGTCGACCAGGGGCGAATCCGCCTGCGCCGGTGTGAGAGCCGGTGCGGGGATCACCTGGTCGATCCAGCGCTGAATGTCGGGCAACGAAATCCCGGGTGGCCCCGGCGGAATCGACGGCCCACTGTCCGGTGGTTGCGCGAATGCCGGTGCGGCACCGTATCCGACGATCGCAGCGCATCCGATCATCAAGGCACCGGCGATATTTCGCAGGCGACGCAGCACAACACCCCCACGGATCAGTTTTGTCGGCGGTCGGGCAGCTCCTCATCTCTCGCGCGCCCGAGCCTACTGGGACACCCCGATCCGACACTCCGGACTCGACGGTTCGAAGCCACATCGAGACCGGGTCGTGTCCTGCCGGGTGCCGCTCACTGCCGGCGGCGCATCACCATGTCCAGCTGGGCATTGCTGATCTGCCGTCCGGCGTTGGACAGCGAGGTCACCATGCAGCTGCCGAAGGATCCGTCGCGGTCGAAGAGGGTGGCCACGCCGACCGCCATGCCGCGCTCGCTGAAGTGGCTGTCGGCCTCGACCCCGATCTCGGTGCCGACCGGCAGCCGCGAAAGGCCCAGCGTCATATCCGTATTGATGAAGCCGATGCCCTTGTCGCCCCAATTGGTCATCATGCTGGTCGCCTCGGCCACGAGCGCGACCCGGACGAACGGGGTGAGCTCCTCGCCGGTGATCACCCGAATGGGGTTCTGCCAGGTCCGCTTCCGGGAGTTGTTCTCGTGATCGGTGGGCACCGAGTTCCAGTGCGAAGGGTCCTCGTTGCTGTTGAACAGCGGCACCAGGGGCAGCGCCGAGGGCGGGGCGAGTTCCAGCGACGGCGGCTGCGGCTCCCGCTCGCGGTGCCACAGCTCGCCGGGCGGCTGCTCCGAAGGCTGCAGCAGCACCGCCGAGGCGCGCGCGGCCACCGTGCCGCCCTGCACGACGCTGACGTCGGCGACGCGGATGCGGCGGCCGTCGCGCACCCGCACGCTCGGGGTCAGGGTGTGCTCGAAACGGGCCGCGCTGAACAGATCCACCGTCAGGCGCACCGGCACGAATCCGTCGGTGGCGTGCTCGCGTTCGAGCTCGCGGGCCAGCAGACCGGTCAGCGCCGGGCCGACCAGCTGCGCCTTGGACCATTCGCTGGCCGCGTGCGGAGTCGGTGCGAACCCGCCGTCCACCTCATCGAAATACGCGGGTACTTCCACCACGACACCGGCTCCCGTCCACTCAGGTTGATAGATCCACCGTTTCCATGGCTAACACAACCGCGAAACCCGTTTCAATTCAGGGTCCGGTAGTCGGGTCGTATTCTGACCGCATGTTCGAGGTGACCAGTGATACCACCGCGGACCCGGTCCGCGCCTGGACCGCCCTCATGACCGTCGCCGACTGGCCCCGCTGGACCGAGTCGATGACGGCCGTGCAAGCCCTGGACCCCGGCCCGCTCGCCCCCGGCAGCCGGGTGCGCATCACCCAGCCCGGGATGCCCCCGCTGGTGTGGACCGTCACCGACTTCCAGGAGGGCGTCGAATTCACCTGGGCCGCAGCCTCGGCCGGGGTGCGCACCCTGGCCCGCCACCGCCTCGACGCGACTCCCGGCGGCACCCGCATCACGCTCGGCATCGAGCAGAGCGGAGTTCTCGCCCCGGTGGTGCGCGCGCTGCTGGGCCGCCGCACCGAACGCTACGTGCGGATGGAGGCCGCCGGTCTGGCGGCCGCCGCGGAACAGGCGCGCGCCTAGCCGGTCGCTCGAACAGCCGCTCGTGCAGATAGCCGATCGTGCGCACCGCGGGTCGTGCACGGCCCGCGGACCCGGCGGTTCGCACCGAGCCCACACGGGTACGCCATCGGTATGGTCCCCGCGATCGACCGCCTGCTGGGCACCCTCACCCTGGCCGTGCAGGTGCTGCGGGACAACGAAATTCCCTGCGCCGTCACCGGCGACTGCGCGGTGTACGCCCGCGGCGGCCCGATCTTCGACGGGTACTCCGAGGTGGATCTGCTGGTGCGGCCCGCCGACGCGGCCCACGGTTGCGGCGCGCTGAGCGCCGCAGGAATGCGGCCGCCACTGCCGGTCATCGATGCCGAGCGAACTACCCTCTACGACCACGACATTCGCCTCGATCTGGTGTTCGCGCCCAACTACCGGCCCGTCACCGACGAATTGCTCGCCCGCGCCGAGACGCTGCCCATCGGCGCCATCGTCGCGCCGGTGGTCACCATCGCCGATCTGCTGGTGGCCGAGCTCGCCGTGGCCGACCCGCACCGGGTGGATTTCACCCGGCTGCTGCACATCGCACGGGAATTGCGGGCTCAGGTCGATTGGGCGCGCGTGCGGGCCGAAACGGCGGCCTCACCCTACGCGCGCGCGTTTCTGGGCCTGCTGGACGATCTGGGCATCACTGACGGCCCCCGCGATCGCGGCTCCAGGACATCACTGTGAACACGGCTCTACAGCAGTGTGATTCGTGTGTACCCGCGCGGGTATCCGACTGATATAGGTTCTGCATTACCCCCGGAGAAAGGCCAGCGATGATGCCTGTCGCTCCGAACGCCGCCGATGAGGTGCGCAACTTACCCGGCCCGATTCTGGCCGCCGCCGGAATCGTCGCGTGCGCATTGACTTTGACCGCCGTCGGCTACGGCTCGCTCACCTGGAGTGGCCTCGGCGCGCTCGCGAGTGTGCTCTGTCTGCGTTTCGGAATCGGCCTCATGGTCGTCGAACATCGCCGGGTCAAAGCCGCGAAGTGGGCGGATTCCGCCCGTCACGGCGGTATTTGATCTTCCTTTGCGGCCGAGTTTGATCTTCCGCTAATTCCTGGATAAAGCGGCGCGGTCCGAGCGTCTCCGTAGTTTCGTTCGGAAATACCTAGACAGGTCCGTTCGCGTGGATTGCAACCTTTTGCCAACCCTTGTTTCGCAAACTCATAGCATCCCGAAAAGTGCTCTGACGCTGGGAATTCGATGTTGCAGATGTACTTGCATCTGCGCAATGCACGGTCATAGACTCGTCGTGCAAGGCACCAATAAGGGGACAACCAGAGAGCCGAGCGGTGAATCACCGGCGATTCTTCGCCCACGGTTAGCCGTCGGCCTGGCGTCAGGGGCGTTCGAATGAACCAGCCAATCAACCTCAGCCGACTCGGGTTTGCCGACAGAAGTCAGCCGGAGCAAACCTATTCACGTGAGACGGCAACCGCTTTCGTTATCCGCCAGGTCGAATCCACTGGAGCGGCCACTCGGTACGATTTCGACATCGAGCGGATCGTCACCACGGCGCATGCCATGGTGAACGATTGGGATCTGCACACCATGCAACCGGAGGCATTTTGGCGTATCGCCTCCAGTTTCATCAGGCAGTAATCCGACTCCGGCCGTGCCACAGGCCGACTCGTCCGACCCAAGGCACGCTGATAGGGGCCCCGTGAGGGGCCCCTTATCCGTATGCGGGGACCTCTAGTCGAGGTCCGCAGCTATCCGCGCCAGCTCTTTGCGGGACCGCTCCGGCGGCTCCGCCTGCACGCTCAGCTGATCCATGACCTGGCGGTAGAGCTCCAGATCCTGGCGGCGATCCAGATACAGCGCGCTCGTCAACTGCTCCAGATACACGATGTCGGGAAGTTCGGGCTCGGCGAAGCGCAGCATGGTGAACGAACTGCCCGCTGCCGCATGGCCGCCCGCGGCGTAGGGCAGCACCTGAATGGTGACGTTCGGCAGTCGGGACATCTCGATAAGGTGCTCGATCTGACCACGTAGCACTCCCGGCCCACCGACCGGTCGGTGTAGCACCGCCTCGTCGAGCACGGCCCAGAAGCTCGGCGCACCGTCGCGGGTCAGTAGCTCCTGACGCCGCCGACGCAGCGAGACGCGGCGCTCTCCATCCGCGTCGTGCCCGAGGGCCACGACCGAGCGGGCATAGTCGGGGGTTTGCAGCAACCCCGGGACCAGTTGCCCCTCATAGGTGCGAATGGATTTCGCCGCGTGCTCGAGTCCGAGATAGGTTTCGAACCAGGGTGGCAGCAGATCGCTGTAGCGATGCCACCAGCCGGGCTGATTCGCCCTGCGAACCAACTCGAGGAACTGCTCGCGCTCGCCGGGATCGTCAACGCCGTACAGCGCCAACAGATCCCGGATGTCGCGCTCCTTGAATCCGGTCCGCCCGAGTTCCAGGCGACTGATCTTGGCGTGGGAACCCCGGATGTGATCGCCCGCGGCTTCCCGTGTGATACCGCTGAGTTCCCTCAGCTTGCGTAGCTGGCTACCGACCGCGATACGCAGTGCAGTCGGGCCACGTTCGGCGACAGCGGAATCCGCCCGATCGTGGGCAACGGGTTCTGCGATCATGGGGTCCACTCCGATGCTCGGGTTTGCCGGCAGTGGACTCACAACCGTCTGTCGCGAACCACCGCGCCGATTGCCAATGCTACCGCTCAGCGCGCGAGGTCGTCGAATTCTCCGCTCTTCGCGCCGCGCAGGAAGGCATCGATCTCCGGCCGCGTGTACACGATCAGCGAACCTTCGGGGTCGCGCGAGTTGCGTACCGCCACCTGCCCGTCGGCGAGCGGGGCCATCTCCACGCAGTTACCACTGGGATTGCTGAAGGTGCTCTTGCGCCACAACAGATTAGAGCGATCGAAAGGGGTTGCCGAGATGTCCGTCATTTCAGACTCCTTGCCAGTACCGCCCGCAGACGGTGGTCCCAGTACTTGCAAATGTTCGATCAGGTGTACTTACAGTTGCAACCGCAAGCACGACGATAGCACGCAGATTGCCCGGTATCGATGGCTCGAAGCTGGCACATCGTTTGCAACACAACAGGTTTGATCTTGATCAGGCGAAAGCCCAAGCGAAGTTGCGAAGTATTTCGGACAATCCCGGCCCGTCGGTCCCATACGCCCGATACGTCCTGGACTACCCGCCCGAAAAGTCACGTGACACCGAAATGTCCGATCCGAACCTCTCGGCTATCTCTGCGGCCGACCGGAATTCGCGCCGCGCCACCCGGTGCATCCGCTCAGCGACACCGGACGCGAGCGTGCAGATGTGCTTGCATCTGCACGATCCGTCGCCCTAAACTCGGTGCACCATTCCCCATCGGCCAGAGGCATCCCATGACGCAGATGCTCGTCCGTTCCACTCATTCCCCGGTCGCCAGTGCCGGCAATCGGGCAGGTACCGCCGGCGATCGGCCGGAGAATGCCGGCGACTGCGAGGTCGAGCCCCGCGCTCTCACCTATCGCCAGGCCCGCGCCATCCTCCGCGCCCACGATCAGCACTTCGCCTGTCGGCAGTACCTGGCGGCCGTAGCGTACCTGTCGGCCGACAACGACGTGGACTGACCGCGCCCATCGTGCGCATGATTGCGTTCGCGCCCCGCACGTAAGGCGGCTTGCGCGATACGCGGTTTCCCTTGTGCACCAAGCCCTTGCGTGCCGACGGGTGCGGCGGGTACTCCGGAAGGAGAACAGCCGACACGCGGAAGAGCGCAGAGATGCTGACAGTCACGCACGAGCTGCTGACCCAGATCCAGCACGCCCAGATCTTCAATCCGACGCCCGAGACCCCGCCGGTGGCCGACAAGCTGCTGCGGCTGGTCCGCTACTTCACCTGGTTCGTCCTGCTCTCCGGGGTATTGGCGATCACCTACGCGGGCGGCCGGTTCGCCTGGGAGAAGTGGAGCGGCAGCGGGGTGCAGGCACCCAAGCAGGTGGCCGGCGCGCTCATCGGAGGGATCCTCGCGACGAGCGCGGGCACCATCATGAATGCCGTGATCGGACAGTAGATTCCGTCAAGTGGGGTTGTCTGAGACGAAACCGAATAGTCGGATTTGAAACAGACGTGAACGCCCCACCGCGGTCGCTAGGCCGTCGCGGCATGCCCCGTGATCTCGGCCGCGGACTCCGCCGGAGCCGCTCCGACCAGTTCCTCGAAGCGCGCCACCACCTTCTGGTGGTACATGCCGAACAGATCCTCGAACAACGCCAGCTGCGCCTGACTCGGCCCGCCGTCGGACTCCCACACCGCCACCAACGCCCGCCACACCAGCACGTGCAGGTCCGGTGAGACCGCGAAGTACGCCTCGACCGCCTCCGGCACCTCCAGCACCATCTCGCCGATGGAGTTGAGCACCGCCCGCTGCACCGTGTGCCCGAGCGCGGTCAGCAGCCGCCGCAGCAGCCCCAGTTCCAGGCTCAGCATCCGGTGCGGATCCGGATCCGCACCGCGCGCAAGGGTTTCCAAGGCGTCGATATCGTCCTTGAGGACGGCCGGATCCAGGCCGCGCTCACTGCCGGTGTACTCGAGCAGCGCCTCGAGCGCGATGCCGCGCTCCTCGTCCACGATGTGGCCGAACATGTCCGCGGCAAGCTCCGGATCCGGCATGGACAGCCGGAACAGCCGCCGGTACACGTCCACACCACCCTCCGCGCGCACATCGCGGATGACGAATCCCTTGCCCCGGTAGGCGTCCACGAAGCCGTAGGACTCCAGCCGGCCCAGAATCAATTGCGCCGTGGCGCGATTGAGGTCGAATTCGTCGGCGACCTGGCGGACGGACGGCATCAGACCACCGGGCTCGTACTCCCCGGATGCCACGCGGCGTGCCAATTCATCGGCAACGTCGGCGACGACCGTCCGGTCTCCCATCGTGTCACCTCTCCTCAAATTTCATGGTCTACGTCCCAGACAGTCTAGGTGGTTGTTGGATCAACTGCACAAGTCTCGAGAGCTGCAATGAGAAGCACCGAACTCTTAGGTATCTTTACGAAATCCATACGGCATGTGGTCCGGATTCATACGGTTTTCGCCCATAGGCTCCCGAACGTGGTTTCACCGATCGACGTCGCCAAACGACTGGTACTCGGGCGTCCGTTTCGCAGCGATCGGCTCGGCGAGACGCTGCTGCCCAAACGACTCGCGCTGCCCATCTTCGCCAGTGACCCATTGTCGTCGGTCGCCTATGCCACGCAAGAGATTCTGCTCATTCTCACCCTCGGCGGGCTGACCTACCTGCACTTCACGCCCGTGGTGGCGGGCGGTGTGGTGGTGCTGCTGGCGGTGGTGGCGCTGTCGTATCGGCAGGTGGTGCAGGCCTATCCGTCCGGCGGCGGGTCGTATGAGGTGGTCGCGGAGAATCTCGGGGCGCTGCCCGGGCTGGTGGTGGCCGCGGCGCTGCTGGTCGACTACGTCATGACCGTCGCGGTGTCGGTGGCCGCGGGCGTGGACAACATCATCTCCGCGATTCCGGAACTGAATCCGTATCGGGTGGCGGTCAATCTCGTCTTCATCGTCTTCCTGACGGCCATGAATCTGCGCGGGGTGCGGGAATCGGGGCGGGCGTTCGCGATTCCGACCTACGGCTTCATTCTCGGGGTCTTCGCGTTGATCGCGGTCGGGCTGGGCCAGACACTGCTCGGGCACACGCCGGTGGCCGAGAGCGCGCATTACGAGATCCACGCCGAACAGGTCGGGCTGTCCACCGCCGGCGTGGCGTTCCTGCTGCTGCGGGCCTTCTCCTCCGGCTGTACGGCACTGACCGGCGCGGAGGCGATTTCCAACGGCGTGCCCGCCTTCCGCAAACCCAAGGCGCTCAATGCCGCCCGCACCATGACCGCGATGGGCGTCATCGCCATCGTCATGTTCTCCGGGGTCACCGCACTGGCCATGATCACCAAGACGCGGGTGGTCGAGAACGCCTGCGATTTGATCGGATTCCAGGGCGACTGCCACAACGACGCGCAGAAGACGGTCATCGCGCAGATCTCTGCGGCGGTGTTCGGCGGGCACAGCCCGGCCTTCTACTACTTGATGGTGACCACGGCGCTGATCCTCATCCTGGCCGCCAATACCGCCTACAACGGCTTCCCGCTGCTGAATTCGATTCTCGCGCAACGCCGCTACATGCCGCGGCAGCTGCACACCCGCGGTGACCGGCTGGCCTTCTCCAACGGCATCATCCTGCTGGCGGTGGTCGCGGGCGTGCTGATCTACGCCTTCCACGGGTCCACCACGCGGCTCATCCAGCTCTACATCCTGGGTGTGTTCACCTCGTTCACGTTGTGCCAGATCGGCATGGTGCGGCATTGGAATCGCGAATTGCGCACCGCCGACAACACTTCGGATCGGCTGCGCATCCATCGGGCGCGGCTGATCAATGCCTTCGGCGCCTGCTTCACCGGGGTGGTGCTGGTGGTCGTCATGATCACCAAGTTCACCCACGGCGCGTACCTGGTGGTGATCGCGATCCCGGTGCTGGTGGCGCTGATGTGGCTGATCCACCGCCACTATTCGTCGGTGCGGGCGGAGCTGACCATCGATCCCGACGATGTCGAGACGCTGCCGGGGCGGGTGCACGCGCTGGTGCTGGTGTCGGGGTGGCACAAGGCGACTCAGCAGGCCGTCCAGTTCGCGCGCGCCACCCGACCGGACACGCTGACCGCGGTGACAGTGAACGTGGATGACGACGACACCCGACAGCTCGCGCGCGACTGGGACAAATTCCACGTCGGCATTCCGCTGAAGGTGATCGAATCGCCCTACCGCGAAATCACCCGGCCGGTCCTGGAAGAGATCAAACGCCAACGCAAATCGCGCCCCCGCGACGTGGTGAGCGTCTTCATCCCCGAATACGTCGTCGGCCGCTGGTGGGAAAACCTCCTGCACAACCAGAGCTCCCTACGCCTGAAAGCCCGTCTCCTGTTCGAGCCGAGCGTCATGGTCACCAGCGTCCCCTGGCAACTCCGCTCCTCCCACTCCCGCAACCCCCTCCGCATCGAACACTCCCCCGGCGAAGTCCGCCGCGGCATCACCGGCTCCGGCGACGCCGCCTGACCTTTTCCAGCAAGTCCTACGAGTCGTCCGATTCCGCGGCGTGCTCGAGGTTGCCCGCCCAGCGTTCGGACCATTGCCATACCGGTTCCAAAACGTGGCCCAATTCGATTCCGGCAGTGGTCAATTCGTAGGACTTGTCCGGCTTCTTGTCCACCACGCCGGCTTCCGCGAGGCGTTGCAGGCGGACCGAGAGCATGCTCGAGGAGCAGTTGCCCATGCGGCGGCGCAGTTCCAGGAAGCCGAGGGGGCCGGGTTCGAGTTCCCAGATCACGCGCAGCATCCAACGCTGACCGAGTAGGTCCATGGCGGCCAGTAGCGGGGTCGCCGAGGCGTCGGCGCGGCTGTTGGCGGGCGGGGGCTGGCTTGCGCTTCTCATTTCGAACCACCATATTGGTTCTAAATCAGAAGCACTCGATCGGGCCGGAGGAACGGGTATGACAGCAACGACGGACAGCGGCGCACCGGGCGGGCAGCGGCGAATCGTGCTCATCACCGGGGCGTCCCGCGGCATCGGCGCGGAGACCGCGCGGGTGCTGGCGGCCCGCGGCGACCACGTGGTCATCAACTATCGCGAGAAACGCACCCGCGCACAGACCCTCGCCGCCGAGATCGTGGCCGCGGGCGGCAGCGCGTCGATCGCGGGCGCGGACATCTCCGACCCCGACAGCGCGCGTGCGCTCATCGACACCGTCATCGCCGAGCAGGGCCGCCTCGACGTGCTGATCCTCAACGCCTCCGGCGGCCTGGAACGCGACGCCGCCCCCGACTACGCCATGCTCCTCAACCGCGACGCCCAAACCCGCCTCACGCGACTAGCGCTGCCCCACCTCCCGGTCGGTGGCCGCCTCGTCTTCGTCACCAGCCACCAGGCCCACTTCTCCCCCACCCGTGAGGTCCCGCCCGGCTACGAACCCATCGCCGCCAGCAAGCGTGCCGGTGAGGACGCGTTGCGCGCGATGACCGACGAATTCGCCACCCGCGGAATCGGTTTCACCATCGTCTCCGGCGACATGATCGACGGCACCATCATCGTCCGCCTCCTGGAACGCCGCGACCCCGACGCCGTCACCGCCCGCCGCGACCACGGCGACCTCCCCACCGTCGAAGACTTCGCCACCGCCGTCGCCGACGCCACCACGGTCGACGCCCCGCTCGGCCACACCATTTACGTTGGCGGACAGGACTATTTGGCCGACACCGCAACGGCTTCGGGGTCACGAGACCGCTGAACCGAAACACCCGGGCCGAATCCGCGGCCCGGCCCGGATACCGGACCGGCAACGGAGGCCTGTCTGCTCGCCGAGAGCCCCGGCACGCAATTCGCTGTGCCGCCGCGACATTCGTCGACACATCGGATTCTGGGCGGGTATTCGGTTCCTTGGAGCGTCGCCGAACTCGATGTGCCACCGCGCGGGCCGCGTGTTTCTTCTGAACACGCCGGGAGGGGTGCGAAGTCGCGGCGACTAGGGAATTCCGCTGGCCGGGTGTGGTGAGCGCGTGTCAGCATCGGGGGATGCCGCATTGGATTCAGGTTCTGCCCGCATTCACCCTCGCGTGCCTGATCTTGGCCGCGATTCCGGGTCCGGCTACGGCGCTGTTTCTGCAGCGGTCGGTGCGGGATGGGCGCGCGGCGGGGCTGGCGGCGGTGGCGGGGAATGAGATCGGGGTGTTCGGGTGGACGCTGGCGGGTGGGGCGGGGTTGTCGGCGCTGCTGGTGGCCAACCGCGCTCTGAACCTCGGGATTCATCTGCTCGGTGCGGTTGTGCTGGTGTGGCTGGGAATTCAAGCGTGGCGGGGCGCGCGGGGCGACGATGCGTTCGGGTCGGCCCTCACTGCTGCGCTGCCGGGCGGCCGCACCCCGGCCGCAGCGTTCCGCGCATCCCTGATCTCGATCGCCGCCAACCCGAAGGCGGCCGTCTTCGGCCTGACCATCCTGCCGCAATTCCTGCCCACCAGCGGCCCGGTCCTACCGACATTTCTGATTCTGGCCCCGATCCAGCTCGTCATCGACACCGCCTGGTGCGTGGGCGTGGTGCTGGCCGCCGACCGGGCCGGAACCTGGCTGCGCCGCACCGGCATTCGGCGCCGTATCGAGCGCACCCTCGCCGCGATCCTGGTCGCCCTGGGCCTCGGCCTAGCCGCCGACGCGCGCTGACCCGGTCGGCGCCGATATCGCGGTACGGGGCTGCGGCGTGGCGGTGGGCCGGATACGCGACGACCATGGTGGTATCGGTTCGAGCCGGACGGCAGCGATGAGGTGTGCGCATGGTGAACGACGTGGAGAAGCGGTGGAACGATCCGTCGATGCTGCGCCACGCCACCCAGTACGTGCTGGCGGTGTTGGGTGTGACCGCCGTCGGTGCCGTTATCTCCGTGGTGTGGGCTTCGGCGCGGCCTCGGTGCTTGAACGCCGATTCGATGCTGTGTGATGCCACCTCCCGGGTGGTGGTCGGACTGGTTCCGGGCGGATTGCTGCTGCTCGGCGGGATCGGCGCGTTGGTACTGGCTTTCCGCGCGTGGCGGGATGAGCGAGCCTGGCCGATCTGGCAGGGCGTGGGCTGGTTCCTGTTCACGCTCATGGTCGTGTACTTGAGCATTGTCGGAACCCAGGGCTGACCGGTCAGATCGGGCAGCGTGGGGTGTCGGCGGGTGCGGTGGCAGAGGTGTCGTGGTGGTCGAACGGGGTGCCGCGGATACCGACTTTCGCCGCGAGGTAGCGCGCGATGCGGGTGTTGCGGTCCCACATGGGGTCGATGTGGCGGGCGCGGCGGATCATGCGGGTGCGGGCGCCGGGGAGGCGATCGTCGAGGGCGCGGACTCGGACCTCCGTGGTGGCGGCCAAGCCGACGAGGCGGGAGTACGGGCGTAGGGGAACCGATTTCAGCGGGGTGTCGGCCAGGAGGGTGCGGACGAGTGGCTCGCTGCTGTAGTAGGCGAGGGCGCCGAAGAGGGGTGCGGTGGCGGCGATGCGGAGGCGACCGGTCGGTGTGGCGTCGTTGAAAGAGCGGGTGGCGGCACCGGCCATGGTCGCCGTCCACTGCGGGGCCACACCGGCGGTGGCCACCATATAGTCGGCCTGTTCCATTCCTTCGGCGGCCGAGCGCGGGATCAGTTCCTCGGCTACGCCGAAGACATATGCGATGTAGGCCCAGTAGTGCATGACCGCGTCGAGTTGCGCGGTGGTACAGCGGCGTCCGTGGACGTGGTCGAAGCACATGGGCGAGAGACCGAAGGTGACGGCCGCGCCCATGGTGGTCGCGTTGGAAATGGGATTGCCGTGCAGAGCGAAATGTTCGTCACCCCAGGTGCGGCGCAGCATCGCCCGCACCTGGGCGTGCATGAGTCTGACCCGGATGGTGTCGTGGAAGATCGGGTTGGTGCGTTCCAACGCCCGCGGCGCGGTGACGCTGCGGAACCAGACCGACGATTCCAGGTTGCGGCGGTAGGGATCTCGCACGAATCGCCCGGTCTGCCCGACGGCGGAGGCGACCTCCGCGCCGACGAAGGTGCCCATGAAATCCTGCACGCCCATCGCCATCTTCCCGGCGAGCGAGACGTTGATCCAGAGCCGCCGCCCGTTTTCCCACAGGTCGGGGTCGTACCACTCCGGTGGATTGTCCAGCCGCGCGAACAGATTCACCATCTCCGGCAGCGGATCGTCGAGGCTGTCGATGCCATGCGCCAGTGCCTGGTTCAGCATGCGCCGCCCGCTCGGGGAGCCGAGTCGCCGGAATGCCGCGACCAGTTCGTCCATGGGTTCGTCACCCTGCCACAAATGGTCGGCCATGAGCCGGGTGCGTGGTGTGTCGATGGGCTCGCGGCGCACGTCGATCCACGGTCCCAGCATGGCTTTTCGCGGTTCGAACCACAGGTCCGAGGCCACGGCGCGCGGAGGTGGCGGGCGCAGCGGCAGGCCGGGGCGGTAGTAGTAGTCGTAGGGGTGCGGCCGGGTGGCTTCGAGTTCCTGCGTCATGGCGTCAAAACCCTGTCAGCTGGCGGAATCTGGTGATCGAGTCGGTGCCGCGGTCGGCGTGGACCGGGCAGTAGTGCTTGTTCTCGGCGCGGTGTTCGCCTACCGGCCACAGCATTTCGGGCGCTTCCGGCGGGGCCAGCCGGGCGGGCCGCCGACCGGTGACGCGGCGGCGGGCGGCGTGGATGCGCGGGAAGAAGTATTTGATCCCGTCGGGTGTCACCCGATTCATCGCCGACAGCGTCCGGCACAGGCGGTCGAAGCGACGCTGATCGCGGGCGGTCCAGGTGAAGCCCATGGTGCGGCGGATCTCCGGGTCGCACATCCCGATGGTGACGAACTGGTAGAACTGGCCTCCGGCGGGCCGGATCAGGTTCTCCCACAGGGGTTTCGGCAGCTGCCGTACCAGCGGGAACGGCGGCACCGGCACGGTGTCGACGAGGTGGAAGACGTCGCGGGCCGCCCGGGTCGCCTCCAGGGTGTCACGGCACATGACCTGCCAATAGCGTTGGAAGGCCGCCCAACTCGGCGGCACGACCCGCATGCTCATGCCGTACATCTCGTACCACTGGTAGTGCTCGCGCCAAAGTTGTTCGCGCTCGGCCTCGTCGAGCCCGCCCATGAACAGGTCCGCAGCCCGCAGGTTCTGCATGAAGAACACCGCGTGCGCCCAGTAGAAGGTGCCGGGATCGAGGGCGTGATAGCGGCGGCCCTGCGCGTCGACGCCCTTGATGTCGCGGTGGTATCCGACGATGTCGCGGGCCGTCTGCTGCGCCCGGTCGCCGTCGAACACAACGCCGTAGATCGGGTACAGCGAGCGCAGAATCCGTGGATAGAACTCGTCCTGCAGCTCGGAGTGGAATTCCACCCCCGCCCCGAGTCCCGGGTGCATGTTCTGCACCATGCCGACGAACAGGGCGCTGGGCAGAAAGTAGAGGGATCCGAAGGTTTTCCAGGTCAGCGACTCCGGTCCCAGTGGCACCGGATCGTGGTGGAGGTCGCGCGCCGTTGCGCTGTGTGTCACCATGAATCCCACGCTGACACGAATATTTGCTCGCATTCAATTCGCATCCCGAATCTGGTCCGAATCGCCATGACATCGAAACGCCGCACCCCGAAACCCGCTGCCGCGCCGCCCCGCCGGACCCCGCAGCAGGATCGTTCGCGGGCCATGGTGGTCCGCATTCTCGACGCCGGGCAGCGGGTGCTCATCGCCCACGGCTACGACGGGGCGTCGACCAATCGCATTGCCGCGGCGGCGGATATCAGTCCGGGATCGCTGTATCAGTACTTCCCGAACAAGGACGCGATCGTGGCCGCGGTGATCGAGCGCTACACCCGCGAGGTGACCGAGCGGGTGCGCGCTCGGGTGTTGACGTATGTCGGCACGCCGCCCGAAATCGCCGTGCGGGAATCGATTTCGTATCTCATGGATGCGCTGGGCAACGATCGCGAGCTCCTCCGCGCGGTGGTCGAGCAGACCCCGCGGCTGGCCGCCGACGGTCCGGCGGCCGCCTTCGAGCAGCAGATCGGCGAGCTGGCGAGGGTCGCACTGTCCATGCGCAAGTATCCGACTCCCGCCGATATGGACGCCGATGCCGCGGCCTGGATGCTGGTGCGCACGGTCGAGCACCTGACCATCCGCTACCTGCTCGACGGCCCACCCATCCCGCGGGAACGCTTCCTGACCGACATCACGCGGCTCATCCTCAACTTCTTCCGCGAGCCTGCCGCGCGAGCAGAACGCGAATAGTTCGACCGGTCGGTCAAACTGACGACGCAGCCCGGTCTGTCAGTGGCTCACAGTCGAGTGATTGGCGCTCGGCTGTACTGCGGGCAGGGCCAGTAGGAGGTCGACGGCGCGCGCCGCGCTCTGGGTCGCGCTCTCCATCGTGGCCGACCAGTCGGTGCGGGTCCAGTCGCCGGCCAGTACCAGGGTGGGCACGGATGTCCGTTGTGGAGGTCGCAGGCTGTCGGTGCCGACGACCTGGGAGAAGGTCGCGCGGGGCATCGGAACCACCTGCGCGTGCAGGACTTTCGCATCTTGGGCCGCCGGGTAGTATTCGCGCAGCAGGGCCATCTGCTCGTCGACCACCGCGTGGTGCGGCTTGTGGATCTGCTCGTACGCGCCACTGGTGGTCAGGCAGTAGAGCCAGCCGTTGAGGGTGCCGCGGCCGTGCATGCGCTGGCGGTCGAAGACCTCGTCGATGACGCCCGCGCCGCCGATGAGGGCCTCCATCGCGGCCTGCGTGCCGAGGGGGCGATCGAGGTAGAGGTTGGTGCTGACGATCGGGGTGTAGCCGAGTTTGTCGGCGGCGGAATAGATCTCGTCGTGCTCGGGTAGCTCGTCGAGGAGTCCGCCGATGTAGGAGTTCGGGACTGCGCACACCACCGCGTCGGCGGGCTCGACCACGCCGTCGGCGAGTTCGACACCGGTGACGGCACCGTCCGCGACGCGGATGCGCCGGGCCACCGCGCGGTGTTTGACCGTCACCCCGTGCCGCTCGAATACCCGCTGCGCGCCCGAGACCAACAACGTGTCCAGGTCGGTGGTCGGGTAGCCGATGGTGACCGGGCGCAATCGCTTGACGCCCAACCGGATTCCGGTGGCCATCACGTCGGCGAAGACTTTGGCCGATTCCTGCCGCACCGGTTCGGCGGCAATGCCCAGGGCCAGCCAATCCCACAGTGCTTCGCGGGCCAGATCGGGCATGCCCACGCGGCGCAGCCATTGATCGGTGGTGAGGTCGGCGAGGTCGCCGGGCTGGCGCAGGCACTGCCAGCCCAGGCGCAGGGTGGCCGTCGCGGCCCGCATGCGGTCGGCGGCGGTGGCGTCCGGATGGGCCCCGAACAGTGCGCGCACCGCGGGAAATCCCTTGGTGCCCATGGTGACCGTGCGCCCGCCCGGCCAGCGCAGCACGCCACGCTGCGGGAAACTCACGTACTGGCGGGTGCCGACGCTGGTCAAATACCGGAACAGATGCTCATATCCGCTGGCGATCACATGCTGCCCGTTGTCGGGCACGTCCCGCAGCGGCGCGACTTCCAAAGCGTGGGTGCGACCGCCCAACCGGCCGCGCCGTTCCAGCAGTATCACCTGTTTGCCCGCCTCGGCCAGCCAGACCGCGGACGCCAGTCCGGCCAGTCCGCCGCCGATCACCACATACCGTCGCGGATCGTTCATGTGCGCCCCTCGAACCAGTGCCTGCATCAAGCAAGCTACGCTCGCCGCGCCCGTCACAGGCGCGAATGCGGTTACCGCACACAGGGAATGCCGCCGGTGTCCATTTGAGACAGGTCGGTGGCGGCGGGCGCGTTCGCGCCGGGGGCGGTGGCCGAGACCGGCGCGGGCGGGGTGGTCGAGCTGGTCGGGGCGGTGGTCTTGGCGGCCGAGGTGCTCGGATCGGATTGGTCGGCCACCAGATTCGCGATGGGGCCGGTGCGTGCGTCGGCGCCGAGGGTCAGCTGCACGGTCTGCTCCTCCACAGAGGTCGACTTGGTGGCGGTGAGACCGAGCTGCTCGGCCAATGCGGTGGCGGCAGCATCCGCGCCGGTGCCGTAGGTCAGGGTGGTGGTGTCGCGGGCCGCCCCGGTGCCGGTGGTGCCGCGCGTGAAACCACGGGTGGCCAGGGCGGTTTGGACCTGCGCGGCTAGGCCGTTCATGCCGGAACTGTTGACTACGTTGAGCACAATGCCCGAGGCGGCCGGGATGGCGGTGGTCGTGGTCGGCGGTGTCGTGGTCGTGGCGCCCGCATCACCCCCGAGCAGGTTCGCCACGATGCCGTGGATCTCGCCGGTGTCGACGATATTGATCGATTCCCCGGCGTCGTCGGTGCCGAAGTCCTTGACCGGCAGCGTATACAGCGAGACACCCTCGCTGAACAGCGCCGATGCCCGCTGTGCGAACGCCAGCGGATCCAGATCCTTGTCGATGGCGGTGTTCTGCTTGGTGATGTCGAGCAGGGCCCGCAGCTTGCTGGGACTGTTGAGCGTGCCGCCGTCCTGCAGCTGCCGCAGCAGCGACACGATGAACGCCTGCTGCCGACGGGTCCGATCCAGATCGGTGAACAACGGCTGATCCGGGTCCCGGCGCTGGCGCACGAACGCCATCGCCTGCGACGCGTCGATCTGCTGCTTGCCCTTCTTGAAATCGGCCCCCGAATAGCTGTCCTTCGTGTCCTCGTTGAGGCACACCGTGATCGGCTGCACCGCCTGCGCGATCTGGAAGAACGCGGCGAGGGTCACCTCGACGAAGTGATCGACCGGAACATCGCCCAGAAACTTGCCCACCGTATTGCTCTCCGCCAGCCGCCCCGCATCCCGCGACTGCTGATCCAGCGTCAGCGCGTCCTTGACCCCCGACGCGGTGAGCTTGTCCTTCTCCCGCGCATACGCAAACCCGTAGGCCTGCTTGATCTTTCCTTTGCACGGCGAGGTAGCGCACGACGCCGGATCGAGCGTGACATAGTCGTCGCGCGGAATGGATATAGCCGTAGATTTCGAGCCGTCCCCCGGAATGTGCACGAGAATCAGCACATTCGAATTGAACCCACCCTCACTGTCATCCCCCGCATGCAACGCGTCATACATCTCCTGCGGCAACGGATTCCCATGCTCATCCAGCCGACTGTCCAACCCCATGATCAGAATATTCTGCGTCTTCCCACTCGATTTCGGCCCACCCGGACTCACCCCCGAAATCGTCAACCCACTCAACTCACGCTGATACTGCCGCCACGCCGTCCCCGTAGCCACCAACACCCCAACCGCCACCAACGCCATCACCGCCCGCCCCGCCACCATCGCCCTTCCCGCCCTCGGTGGGCGCTCCCGAGGACGTCTGGCAACGGGCGGGCGGGGTCTGGACTGCCGCTGCGGCCGCTCCGCCCGTAACGGCACCGTCTCAGGATCAAACCCGCCCGAACCCCTCCCCCGACGATCCCGAGCATGCGTCATGCCCACCGAGCCTAGCCGCGCACCCCCACGGGCAACACCAGAAACCGTGGCGCATCAAGACAATCGAGGGATTGACCTGGCACCAGACCACTATTCGGATCGAGGATCGCAACCTCATCTACCAGGTTGAATGTCCAACCCAATTCATCCGAGCTGCACAACATCCCATAGGAGGACATCCCCCGATAATTCCGCCGCCGCATCTTCTTCCGCCCCGGTAGTCGAGCACCCGGCGGAGCCGCCGGGACCAACTCACCCTCCATGTCCGGCCGCTGACCACCGTAAACAACCTGATGCTTGGAACCATCGCCTAGGTCGACAGTGGCCAACCAGATGCGCTCAGCATTTGGATGCGGCCGTACTTCCAAGACACGCGCGACGACAACGCCGCGCGTAAGTTCTTCGCAGGTTGGGTCGTTCATTCACCGGTGACTTTCTTTGCTTTGCGGGTCAGTCGATCAAATGTCGCCGACGCGAGGGCGCGATGGCGTTTGTTCATCAGCGAGACTCCAACATAGTCCGAGTTCGGCGACTCGGTGAAACCGATCCAGCCGTCACTGCCGATGTATTCTTCGACGTACTGATACAGGATCGGACTCTGTTTGCGCAGCTGTTCGACATCGAGTTTGAACAGGCAGAATCCCGCATAGAAGCCTTCAGCTGCAACACTGAAAGTGCATCGATCGATCTTCGACTGGCTCAACCCCTGCTGTTCGAGCAGGGCTCGGAACTGTTCCACATAATATTGCTGCTCCGGCATCTCATACGAAAGCACGAACTGATAATGGCGATCCCGGGCCAGATTCTCCGCGACGACTTTCAGAAAATTGCCCGCCGCCACACCCTGCTCGATGCCGCCTTCTACCGTGACGAGATCCTCCGCAAGATCCATTGCGGCAATGAGACTCAGCTCGCTGAATTGCTCCAATTCGAGAGCTTGATAATGATCGAGCATCCCAGCGAACGTGAGCGAACGCTTCGCCGCGTCCTGCGCCGCCATCCCGATGCGCTGAGCGAGGATCGTGCCGATCTTCGCGACAAAAGCAGACTGCACGGCCGCATCGGCGCGAGCCGAAGCGAGACTTGCCTCCATGTAGCGGGCTATCGGTCCGTAATCGAGTGTCCCACCTGCTCCCGCAACGCTGTCCTCGCCGAACATCAAGTAGTCCAACGACACTCCGAACAGCTCGGCGATCGCGACCAGCTTGTCCACACTGGGGTTGTTCTGCCCCTTCAGGTACTGAGACAGTGCGGCTGTCGTAATCCCAAGATCGATACTGAGCTGCTTCCGGTTTCCGCTGTAGTCGCCGGCCTCGATGAGATGCTTAAGTGTCGCTGCAAATTTGATCTCGCGCATGGCCACCTCTCCCCGGTCCCCCATGATAGCTGCCACGCTGGTAGCAAGGATATTTCGCGTGAACCGCGTTCAGCGTGCACCGGCAGAGAATCGCCCGAAGACTTAAGCAATACTTTCTCATAACGAATTTATTGCCAAGTCCGGCTTGATGATTCAAGCGTTACTTGACAAGATGCACCCTCCGCGCCAATCTCAATTGCATCGGCAACAACTGAAAGACCGTCATGCCATACGACATTCGACACTGCCCACAGTGCGGCAGCCCACTCACAGCGGAGCCATTCCCGACAACCATTCGCTCGATGCCCATTCCGCCGACTCCCGCCGAGCGCGAATGGAAATCGGGGCGCGGTTCGATCACTGGCCGGGTGGTCGGGACGCCTGATCGCATCATAATGCCAGCCCTGCAGCCCGTTTGGTTCACGCTGCTTGCACTCACACTGATGTGCGAGCAATCGCTCATTCCCGGTTCGGTGTTGCCGACCCTTGGAGCGATGATCGTTGCGGCCGGAGCGCAACACCGGCTCGTCCACAGTCGATACCGCAAGGCAGCACGGTTCTTTCGGTGGATTTATCCAGTGGAATACCGGCAGGGAATGCTTTTGCGGCTTGTCGACGACGACGGCAGGAAATGGCAATCGAAGTTCATGCCGGTCATGGCAATGGAAGTGTTGGCGAACGACCTGGTTTTCACAGAGGGACGAGTCACTCGACGTGGGGACCTGTCGATCTGGGGCCTCACGAATATTCGGACCGGGACGCATCGCACCAGCCGCATGCTGGCGGTTTGGCCGATTGTCGTTGTCAGCGTGGCGATCATCGCCTGCACGGCTGTCGCGGTGTTGTGAGGGCCGATGAAACGCCGATGGTGTAATCGCCGCTGGGGGGTGACGATTACACCATCGGTTTATCCGGAGGGGAGAAAACCGCTGCTAGGCAGCGGTTTTCGTATGCTTACGGGAGAGCAGGGGGTAGCCGGCGCAGACCAGGACGCCCCAGGCGACGCCTACCGCGAGGGCACTGCGGCCGTCTTCGGTGAAGAAGAGGAGGACTACGACCAAGGCGAGGAAGGCCAGGGCGAGAGCCGTGGTGAAGGGGGCTCCGGGAAGGCGGTAGTCGCTGGCGGGGAGTTCGCCGCGGTTGACTCGGAGGCGGTAGAGGAGGTGGCAGACCAGGATCATGCCCCAGACGAAGATGATGCCCATGGTGGAGACCGAAGTGATGTAGCCGAAGGCCTTCTCGGGGGAGAAGTAGTTGACGGCTACGCCGATCACCATGACTGCCGCGGAGACGGCGATGCCGACGGCCGGGACCGAGCGGGGGCTCAGGGCGCCGAGGGCGGCGGGGGCCTCCTCGCGTTGGGAGAGGCTGCGCAGCATGCGGCCGGTGGAGTAGATGCCGGAGTTGCAGGACGACAGGGCCGCGGTCAGCAGGACGAAGTTGATGATGCCCGCCGCGCCGGGGATGCCGATCTGTTCGAAGACTTCCACGAACGGGCTGCGGCCCGCGTGGAAGGTGCGCCAGCTCGACACCGACATGATGACGATGAGCGCGCCGATGTAGAACAGGCCGATGCGGAAGGGCAGGGTGTTGATGGCCTTGCGCAGGGTGCGTTTCGGGTCGCGGGCCTCACCGGCGGTGACGCCCACCAATTCCACACCGACATAGGCGAATACCACGATCTGCAGCGCGAGCAGCGCCTGTCCGACACCGTTGGGGAAGACGCCGCCGTCGTTCCACAGGTTGGTGACGGTCGGGTTGGTGGCGTGGCCGAAGTGGAAGATGAGCACGCCGATGCCGATCACGATCATCGCGACGATGGCGGTCACCTTGATGGCGGAGAACCAGAATTCGCCCTCGCCGAACAGTCGCACCGACACCAGGTTGGCGATGAACATGATGCCCAGCACCACCAGCGCGGTGACCCACTGCGGGATGTTGAACCAGTACTGGACGTACTTGCCGGCCACGGTGATCTCGGCCATGCAGGTCGCGACCCACACCGCCCAGTAGGTCCAGCCGGTGGCGAAACCCGCGAAGCGGCCCAGGAATTCGTTCGCGTATTCGGCGAAGCTGCCGGTGACCGGGCGGTAGGTGAGCAGTTCGCCCAGCGCCCGCATGATCACGAAGATGGCCAGGCCCGCGGCCAGGTAGCAGAGGATGAGGGCGGGTCCGGCCTTCTGGATGGCGCCGCCCGCGCCGTAGAACAGGCCGGTGCCGATCGCGCCGCCGATGGCGATCATCTGGATGGTGCGCGGCGACAGGCCGCGCGAGTACCCCTCGTCGTCCGTGGGGTTCGTACCGGTGTCCGGTAGTTGCCTTTCCGAGGCTGTCAAATGCGGTTCCTCTCACGTGCGTGCGGCCGGAACCCCAGCATTGGTGATCGGGAGATGCCGGCCGCACCGAGCTTGCCGACGGATTGCCGTGCTCGGTCCAACGGCGTGTCACGCTACCTGAGAGGTATTCGGCGTCACAGTCACCGGCGCACGTGGCGAGCTTCGAGGTTGCGGCTGGAATTGCCGGGGATGTGCCCCGACCTCGCGCCGAGTGCTCAGCCCGCGGCTTCGTCGATGAGTTCGAGGCCGGTGACGACCTCGGCCTCGATGCGGATGACATGATCCATCGGCAGATTGATCCACGGATCCAGCAGCGTCTCGTAGCGCTGCACCTGTTCGGGATCCATGACCACCCGCGCGACCCCGGTGACGATGACACTCCAGCCCTGACGGGTGTGCTCGTCGAAGGAGTCGGCCTCGTAGGCCACCACCTGGCCGTCACCCCGCAACAGGCTTGCGCCCAGATGCGCGCGCACCACGACGACGTCCTCTTCGACGATGTGATTGACCGGTCTGATGATCGGAAGTCCACGGCGCGAGTACACAATTCGCCCGTATTGCGCGCCCGCCAGCCGTTTCAGTGCATCGGCAGCCGAGAGCTCGCGCAGCTTTCGTGCCCCTACGCCGCCCATGATTTCGATTGTGGTCCTTCCGCCGCGAATACGCCAATTGCCTTGTCGTGTGCCATGGTTCATGGTCAGCATCGACCCGGCCGTGCGGGAGCATCAGCGCAGCGGCGGCACCGCAACCACGGCGGGCGGTTTATCGGTGCGCAACCCCTTCCAGCTGGGCATGCGCAGTCTCTCGCCGGAGAATTCGCGGTATTCCACGTCCCCGACCAGGATCGGCTCGACCCAGTGCCAGCCGCCCGCACCGGCTTCGGGCGGGGACTGCTCGAAAGGGCTTGCGGAGACTTCGATCTCGTCGAGCGCGCCGCGCAGGATCCGCCGCGTGGCATGGGTGAACCCGGTGCCGACATTGCCGATGAAAACCAGTCTCCCGGTGTCGTCGTGCGCGCCCAGCACCAGGGATCCGAAACTCGCGCCGAACGCGCCGGAGCCGGGTGTCCAGCCCGCCACCACCACCTCGGTGCGTTGCCGCAGCGGCGTCTTGATCCAGGCGGGTGAGCGCCGGCCCGGCAGATACACCGAATCCGTCCGCTTCGACACGATGCCTTCGATGTGATGCTCGCGCGCCACCTCCAGCAACCTGTCGGCATCCATGTCGACCCAGTGCGGCGGCACCGACAACGGCGCAGGCAACTCCAATTCCGCCAGCCGCGCCCGCCGCTCGAGATACGACTCCCGCATGATGTCGACCCCGTCGACGGTCAGCAGATCGAACACGAAGAACCGCACCGGCACCTCCCCCATCAACTGCTCGGCAGGCCGCGCCACATGCATCCGCCGCTGCAACAGCCCGAACGACGGCGCCCCATCCCGATCCAGGGCCACGATCTCCCCATCGATAACCAGAGATTCCTTGCCCGGCAACGCTTTCAGCGCGGCCACCACTTCCGGATACGCGGCACTCACATCGTTCCCATTGCGACTGAACAACTGCCCCTCCCCACCACCCGCAATCGCGATGATGCGAACCCCATCCCACTTCATCTCGAACGCCCACCCCGGCCCATCGGGCGGCCGACCCCCGGTCGCCAACATGGGCGACGGGCCACGACGCACGGACGCGGCCACCGAGGCCGCTACCCGCGCCGACTATCCGGCATTACGGACATGCCCTGAAGTTTGCTATCAGATAGCCATCATTCGAACGTGGCGCGCCGATCACCCACGAAACCGCCAAGCTCACCGACCAAACCGGTACACAAGCTGACAGTCTGTCGGCGCAAACTCGACAACGGCGACGGCCCCTGGACCCCAACCACGGGAGGTCGCCAGCTGTCCAGATGACCGAAACCCGATAGGCCACAAACCGCCGCAGCAGAGTTCAGCCCGAGTCGCGGTCGCAACCATGGACCGCTAAAGAGACGGCCCTACTTGCCAAGTTGCTTGCGAGCAACGGCCGCCAATTTGCTCACCCCGTCAGGTGTCCCGTACCTGGCTTCAACCGCCGCGATTCCCCTCTGCCAATCATGAAAAACGATCGGCACGTACCCTCTGTTAGATGCGGCTGACCCGCGAACGTGCCAGGAAACTTTGTACCTGGTACGGGTGCTGTATCCGTGCGAGCCCTTACCAAACCCCCATACAGTTCTGCTCTTGCCGACCTTCGAACTGTGTGTGGCCACCGCTCCAATCTCTGGAACGTAGAAGTCGTCGTCAGCGAGAGGCCACCCGTAGCCAACAATCTGATACGAGATCGTTTGGTAGGTCTTTCTCTTGTTGAACAACGCAGTGCGCCGGTCGATGATCTCCTCGACCACTACTCTGCTCGGAACGTGATGCTTCTGCATTAGTTCAATGAACTCGCGAATCACTGGCTGCGCTTTGCTTCGAAGGGCGGCCTGCTCCGCGGCCCTCTGTGCCTGGTCGGCCTGTCGTCGCGATTGAGCCGCAGCATCGTGTGCTTCCGCCCGCCGGATCGCATCGTCAAGATCGCCCATGATCAACTCTTTCTGGCCACATCGGCCACGCGTTAGCTGGGTACCGTAGCTCGCCGCCGGACGGACCAATTGTCGCGCACCCCAGTGACCTCGGTGAGCGTTTCGCATCTGTCGGTTGTCGTACAAGCATCCGCAATCTGCTCGAGAATCGCCGTCGAAGCGAAGGGTGAGGATCCCCAGGCACGACAAGAGCTTTCCGACCTCGTTTCCGAGATCGCGGCGCGGCAAGAGGCTCAAGGCCCCGGAGGATGTTCTGGCTCAGGAGATTCAACGCATCGAAGTCCAGGAGCGCCGCTGGCAGATGCGCAAGTCGTTGCTGGACCGTGAACCTGCCGCCGTATTGATCGGCGGGCTCCTCCTGTTCACCCTGAGCGTTGGCCTCATGATCGCCATGTTCACCCACACCTGCCTCAGAGGGTGCTGACGAGCGCGTTCCTGCTGATCTTGGGGTTTTTTTTCGGCCAAACCACCAGTAGCAAGCCCGCAAGTACCGGGGCAAGGGATTCGATGAGAACCAGGCGCGGGATGTCATGCATCAAACCTGGTTTCGGTACAAATGCATTGACGTCATCTGTAGCGCCGAACTCCGCACTGCCGCCTTGGCATACACGACCCGGCTGAACGAAGTGGTCTGGGGTTACTCACAAGAATGCCAGACGGCCTGGGACCTTATGAAGGAACTTCGTGAACCGTTCTTAGATGCCGCGAGAGCAGAGCTCGATGCCTCAGATCTGGGTATCGTCCGCAAGCGACTGAGATTTCTCCGTCGTAGCGCACTCACTTCAATCGCGTTGCCCGGCCCACCGTAGTGCCCAGGTCTGTCGACTCGATCAGCGTCGACCAAACCACCAGCAACCATCGCGAATCCGGAGATACTGAGCGATGTCGTGAGTAGCTTCCCACAGCTGGGGAGGCCTTACTGATGCTGTCCTCCAGGTGATCGCTACCTTGTAAGCCGGGTCGCTGCGACTGTCTATGACCCTCACTAACCTCGTACTGATTTGGTCTCAAAGCGCTTCATTAGTTGAGGATCAGCGCAATTCAGCAGGGGTACCTTCCGTCGGGGTTCGCTTCTAGCGCGCCGATACCGACAAGTACCTCCCTGACATGCGATCCGTCATATGGGGTGTCGGACCCGACGTCGCTCGACGACGTTCCGCTGTAGAGGTTGAACTCGGCCTTGTCTGCGTTCCTCCATGTGGGGTTGATGCTCGCCACTATTTTGGCGAGGGTGTCGGAGTGATACTCGATGCTCTTGCAGGTGCCGTTCGAAACCTTTGACCAGTCCGGGTTCTGGCCTTGAACCTGTCGGAGTTCGTTTGAGTCGTCGGGGAGGAGTTGGAGCGCCGCTCGGGTCGCAGTGTTCGCATCAACGGGGGTAGCGAAGTGGAGGTGACCATTGATGAGGTGGCCCTGCCACGTTGTGACGGAGTTTGGGTCGAACGCACAGAACAGAACGCTGGGCGTAATCCACCACCCGACACCGGATCCCAGGTTGTCTTCACCCTGGTCAAGACAGTCGCCTTTGGTGGCCTTGGTAAACCTTTGGTCCCAGTATGCAGTCACCGACATGATGCCGCGGGTACCGTCCCGCGCCGGGGGCGAAGGCTCGGGCGTTGGCGTGGCCGTCGAGATGAGTGTCGTAGTGGTTGGTGGATCCGTCGTCACGGTCGGTTGCGGCGTAGTGACGGTCGGTTGCACAGCGACCGCGGTCATTGTGACGGTGGCTGATTTCGCTTCGGTTTTCGGAACTGGATGGGTGACAGCCCATGCCGTGAATGCGACAGCGCCGACGGTGGCAATCGCTCCGGTGACCACCCCTCCCGTGGCCGCTCCGGCTGGGGCGCCGGCCAGCTTTGCCTGCGACCGGCCGAGGAGACCCACGATGATGGCGGCGACTCCGAAGACGATGCCGCCCAATACTGTCCAGAATGACAGCAAAGCACCGATGCCGAGGAAGAGCGCGACTAGCGACATCTTGCTCTGGGGCGGCTTTGACTGGGAAGGCTGCACAAATGGCGGCATCGTCATTTCACAATCGTATGGTTAGGTTCGATCGGGCGCGGCCGATCGACCATCAGCGGTATAGCCTCTCAGGCAATGGATTTCGTGACGCTCGGCGTCGCAGTCTCCCGTCGCCGGAGGTCGGATGTGACGAAGGCCTGGCTTTTTGGATCTGCCCAAGTGGACCTCGGTCGCGGCGTAGCACTCCTGCTACTTGTTCTTGCGACACAAGAGGTCGACTTCGGTGTCGTAGGAGACTGTCGAACCCGGAGTGAGATTCATTCCGATAACTGTCCAATGCGACTCCATGATCACCATCTTGCCGCCCTCACCGACAGGCATTCGGTGATCGAAGCCCGCCTGACAGAGGGCATCCATGGCGTCGCTCGCGTTCCAGCCGACGATATCGGGAACGGTCCGCAGTGAAGTATCCCCCTTCGAACAGGTCGCCAGCGCGGTTGTGGTCTTGGCGGTTGTGGTTAGCGGGACCTCTGTTGTGGGCGCTACCGCCGGGATGGTTGTTGCGGCTGGCGGGACAGCAAACGGCTGCTGCGTCGTGACGGTCGCAGAGTAGGCCGTAGTCGATGAGGACGATTTGCTGCTGGCGCCGACCGCTATTCCGCCG
This sequence comes from Nocardia heshunensis, assembly GCF_054782115.1. Taxonomy (NCBI): domain Bacteria; kingdom Bacillati; phylum Actinomycetota; class Actinomycetes; order Mycobacteriales; family Nocardiaceae; genus Nocardia; species Nocardia heshunensis. The sequence goes on from NZ_BAAGTC010000005.1 coordinate 365,134, forward strand.
AGCCCACAGACCACAGCCACACCGATGATCACAAATATCAAAGGGTTCGGGCTGTTCTTCTTCGGTGGCGGCGCCTGGAACCCGATCGGCGGAATCCCTCGAGGGCCATGGGCTGAGTGTGGGCCGTGCGAAGGGTACTGCGGGTACGTCACGAACTTCCCCCGGTTGTTTTGAACGGAATGCACGCGGTCGGGCTGCTTCCCCTGCTGCGGCCAAGCGAAGCTAGCACTGCCTGCCAACGCCATCCAATGACACAGCGTGCCAGATAATTTCGCCTGGCTCGGGATCTCACCGCGAGAGGAAGGGGCGATTCGTTCTGCAGTTCAGGAGATGTTCGATTTGGCGATGCGTCCTGCGGCTGCCGCAAAGGCCGTCTCGTACGTGTGGCGGCTGCGAGGTGCCCTGGGGCCTGATCTGACCGCCCTGAGTGGTCATCCGCCGCCGTTATTTACCTCAGCCGATACTCAGATGCTATTGCCTGGCCGAATCCTAACTTGGACAAGCTATTTGGCTTATTCAGCGCGAGTAGTTGCCTGGCGGTGGCGGAGGTGGCGCAACTTGAACATGCTGTGTCCATTGGATGCCATCCCACCACCGGAGCTGCCCCGGATAGCCAGGGTCGACATACCAGCCGGGTGGAGTGGGGCTCGGGCGCATTGCCTCGCGGACATTCGCGTGATCGAGTGCAGCGAGCTGCTTACGCTGCATCTCAAGCTGCATTGCGTTCTGAGCAACCTGAGCCCGCGCGGCATTACGCGTTTGCCGCGCATATTTGGCAGCCCGCTCTCCAGGCTTGCTCCAGCTCACGAGCCCCATTGTGGAAAGGCTCGCCGTCTTCCTGATCAGCCCCATCGAACTCCCACTCTCATCGTCGCCAGGGGGCGCCTGGCAGGGTGCACGCTAACACGGCATCCACGAAACATGCTCGCGTACAAACAATTTGGCCACATCATCTTTAGACCGTCAGGTTTCATTCAACCTGCGATACACGCCTCGCTGTGTTCATTCTGCAATCTCCCAAATGCGTGCGATTCAATTCGGTGGAGACAATTCGCTCGATAGTCGCGGACAGCAGCGCGCTCGATGTGGACCTCCGCGCCGCCGAAGCGGCACGTCGCGCTTCGACCCGATTGGCGAAGCCCGCAGACTACGGGCCAGGAAACGGAGCCATCATTCGAAGGCGGCGCGCCGAACGTCCACGAACCCGCCGAGACTCACCGGCAACCCGCCGTTGCGTGGGTTTGGGCCGGGGAGCAGGGGGCATGTCCGGGATATGTTGACAATCATCGGGCTCATCGCTCTGTTGGGTGCTGTGACGGTGGGGGTGGCCGGCGTGCAGGCCAACAGCGGTGGCAGCCATAACCTGGCCAATGGGTTCACCGTTTTCGATCACACCTATGGGGGATCCACCGGATTGTTGTTCGCCTACGGGATTCTGGTCGGGGCGATCGGCACGGCGGGGTTCATCCTGGTGCTGGCCGGTGTCTGGACCACCTCCCGCCGGGGTGTGGTGGCGCGGCGCGAGCTGCGGCATTCGAGGCGTGAAATGGCCGCGGCACGAAAGGAACTCGCAAAACCGGGACCTGCGGCCAAGCCTGCGCGTAGCGTGGATTCGCCCCGGCAGCCGGTGGTTCCCATGACCAAGACGCCGCAACGCCGCTTCACGTTGCCGACCTGGTCTGCCAACCTCTTCCGCAAGAGCCCGGGCACACCCGCCAAAACCGAATCCGCCGCCAAATAGGACCCCAGGGTCCGTCAGAGGACACCGCATGCTCGCCGTGCTCGGCCTCGCATTACTCGATGCCGGCTGGCTGCTCGCCACCCCGGCCTGCACCTCGCTCGGAATCATCGTGCTGACCGTGGCTTTCATCCGTTGGCTGCTCGGCGCGCCCGCCCGGTATCTGGCCCATCCCCGCTATTGACTCCCGACCGCGCCGACCGGCCTTCGACCGGTCGGCTAGCGTCGAAGTCATGACGGTGACGGTGCTGGTTCCCGACGAACACGGTTTCGCGGCGGTCTCGCGGCTGGAAGGTGCGCGGGCGCTGCGCTATACGCTCGGCGAGCCGCTGCCCGCCGGAGCCGACGAGGCGGAAGTCTTCGTGCCTACTTTCCTGGCCGCCCGCCCTGAGACGGTGGCGCTGGCGCGCTCGCTGCCGAAACTGCGCCTGGTGCAACTGCTCACGGCGGGGGCCGAGATGTGGGTGGGCAAGCTGCCCGCCGAGGTGATGATCTCCACCGGCCGCGGTGCGCACGGCGCGAGCACCGCCGAATGGGCGATTACCGGATTGCTCACGGTCTATCGGGAATTCACCGAGTTCGCGGTGGCCCAGCGTGAGCACCGGTGGACGCAGCATCGCACCGATACGTTGCACGGCAAGCGAATCCTGATCATCGGCGCGGGCGATCTGGCCGTCGAGCTGCGGCGGATGCTGGCGCCCTTCGACACCACCGTCGAACTGGTCGGTACTCGTGCCCGGGATGGCGTGCACGGCGTCGACGAAATCCCGCAGCTACTCCCCCATTTCGACGCGGTCGTGCTCATGGTGCCGGTCACCTCGGACACCGTCGGCATGGTCGACGCCGAGTTCCTGTCCCGGATGCCCGATCACGCCATCCTGGTGAATGCCGCCCGCGGCCCCGTCGTGCGCACCGACGACCTGCTGCGCGAGCTGGAATCCGGCCGCCTGCGCGCCATTCTTGACGTCACCGACCCCGAACCGCTGCCCGCCGAGCATCCGCTCTGGGACGCTCCCGGCCTGCTGCTCACCCCGCATGTCGGCGGCAGCAGCAATGGCAACCTGAACCGCGGCTGGAGCATCGCCACCGCCGAGATCGCGCGCTACGTGGCGGGCGACCCGCCCCTCAACCTCATCCGCGGCGAATACTGAACTGCCGCTCCGGAGTAGCTATAAATCCTTGCCGATCGGCCGGTTGATGCCCCGCCATTCGCGTTCCCAGCGCGCATAACGCCGGGCATCGAACACCGTCCCGGTGAACCACACCGACGCCGCCGCCGCGCACCAGGTTTCGACGAGCACGGCGAGCCCCGTCCCGATCCCTTCCGCGGCCGCGGCCCCCGGCCGGGACGGCGCCAGCGTCGGCTGCCCGTCCTTGACCCATAACGCCACCGTGGCCCCCGTGGCCTGCGGGCCCGGCACATCCACCGTGGCCGTGGCGGTCTTACCGTCGATAACCCATTGCACCGGAGCCTGATACCGCTCCGGATGCCCGGCATACCGGTCGGAATCCGGCACCTGCACAGCATCCGCAGTCTCGGTCGCGCTGACCCGCGCCTTCCCCGCATCCTGCGCCGCGATCCGAGCCTGCGCCCCCGTATAACTCACCGTCCCGATCGCCCCCGAGACCGGCACCGCGGCAGCCACCACAACCACCGCCACCGCCCGCAACACCACCTCGACCCGATCCGAGACGCGCATCAGCGAATTCGTGTTCCACGGCCGCACGCGCCACAACCGCGTCGGCAAAGGGGGACGCATCGACACCTGGACCGCCTCTCTCCACGCGTCGTCTTACCGACTACATCGGTAGCTGTACCCACTCTGATACGCCACTAACAGGGGGAACGTCAAGGTCACAGCGTTGCGTCTTCATTACGCGGCCTCCAGATTCACACTTTGCTCACGTTTTGAGGGTCGCAGCGGCTCCATCGCCACCACGTTGTCGACCGCTGGACGGGTGTATCCCTCGGGGTCGATGTAGTGCACGGTCGCGATCGTGGACGCTTCCCGGTGCCCCAGTTGGGCACTGGCCCGCAGCGGATCGTTCGTCTTGCCCGTCACGTGCGTCGCGGCGGTGTCCCGGAGGTTGCCGTACTGCACCCATTCCAGGGCAGTGCCCCGAACCACCTTCTGCAGCAGCTGATCCGCGGCGGCTGTGGACACCAGGCAACCCCGCTTGCTCACCAGAACATGAGTGGTCTCGTCGACATCACCGGCCTGCCGCCGCCATTCACGCAGCTCGACCGTGAGCCACCTGGGCAGTGTCAGGTAGTAGAACCTCCCGTTGTTCTTACGCTTCTCCTGGCGTACGTAGCCGCGGTCGGCCTTGATGACAGTGCCGCAGACATGGATGACCGCGCACTCGTCGCCAGCCCGCAGATCGACGTCCATCCAGCGCAATGCGAGTGCCTCACCGATCCGCAGACCGGTCCCCAGCAGGAGCAGGAACAGCATCACGCGATACGTCGTGCGCTGGGCACGAGCGATGAAAAGCTCATACAGCGCTTCACGTTCGGCCAGCCTCAGCGCCCGCTGCTGCCCTCCGCGTGCCGAGGGGTTGGCTACGGGCAGCATCGGGCTGTACTTGTACGGCCCGCTGAGGACGAGCCGCTTGAAGATCGCCGAGAGGATCGTGTAGTGCTGATGCGCTATGCCCGGTGCGACAGTGACGATGTCGTCCAAATAGTCGGCGAGGTAGGCCGAATCCCCTACTTCCCTCAGCGTCAGATCACCCATCTCGGTCTCCAGCCGGATCGCGTCGTCCTTGGATCTCGGCCCGTCGGAAACGTAGATCATCCGGCGGTAGATCTTGACCGTCTGCTGCTTGATCTCACCCTTCGCCACGCGTTTCTCACACAGGTCGATAAACCAGTCGAAGACATCGATCATCTTGTCATCGAGGGTAAATCGTCTCGAGGCAGTGTTGTTGCGGCGCTGCCGAACCGAGCCCTTTTTTCGGTTGATCTCGAATCGTTCCTCCCAGTCTTCGAGACACTCGTCGCGTGTATACCCAGACCCGCTCGTGGTGGTGTAGCCGCCGTTGAATGTCCGATGCCGAATGCGATCCAATCGCCAAACACCATCAGGCCCCTTCTTGGGGGTCAGCTGAGCCTTTGTCGGCCGACCTCCCGGTACCAGCCTGTCCCTGGACAAGGCAGTTACTCCCTTCTCTGCGCTACGGTTCGATTTGTGTCCGCTCCCACGCGAAGTAGTCCTCGCTGGGATACCGGACTCGCCCACCTGCGAGCCGAATGCACCTCGGGCCCTTACCGATTGACGCCCAGTTCGCCAGCGTCTTCGGGGCCAGCTGCAACCGGTGCGCCACTTGCGCCCGGGTCAGATACGCATCGATGGTGGACATGTCGAATCTCCTTGCCGAAGTCCGGGAGTTCAAGATCACCAAAGTTTGCCCAGCGATAGCCGGGTTTGAACTCGGGATCCGGTTCGTCTTGCCTGCTCACGGAGGCACAGATCTTCTGGAATACGCGTTGGTCCATGCGCTGCTCGCCCACGAACATTTCGCGTCATCAGGGCTGCCAACACAGACCCTGGCTATCGGGTCGATGACTATCCGACTTACTGCGGATCGCATCGAGTAAACGTCAGAGTATGCCGCGGTTCACATCCAGGCAATACGCCTTGTCGATATACAGCGAACGGACGAATGTTGTGACAGACCATTGAAATTCAGGGTGAAAACAACATTCGGCCCACCCTTGCGGATGGGCCGAGATCGATGACCTACGAGCGAGGGCGACCACCGGACGCGTCTTCGCGGATCACGAGCAATCGCGGACGTTGACAACCGTCGGCAGCCGCGGGAGCGAAGTATTCACCGGTATCGGCATCGACGACCTGCGTCCACTTGAGCAGCTCGCGGACTTCCTCTGCAGCCAGGTGCTCGCGACTGGGTATGACCAGGATGTCGGCGCGCTCGTTGTAGACGAGGTTCATCAGACGGACCAGCAGAGTGTCACGGTCCTCATCGGCTCCCCCGTACTTCACCAACGTCACGACACCACCAAGACGCTCAGCGACAGCGACGATTTGCACGTAATCGTCGAGTTCGTGGTTCCCCGAGATCTCCCGCCGCAGGAACGCGACCACGGTCCGCTTCATGAGGTGACCTCCACATCGAGGACGGCCCGGCCGCGCTGAGTGGTCGTGTACCGAATGCCGCTGTGCGTCAACATCCAGACGTTTCTGCGCGGGCCGATGCCGCCGACTGCAAAGCCTCGTCGCTTGAGCGCCTTGGCATTGGTCCGCACACTGCGGACCGAAATGCGGGCGTCCCGAGCGATCTGCTCGACGGTGAGCTCTCCACCAGGCGCGAGAACCCGGAGTATCCGCGCTTCGGTCAGGGTCACAGCCATGGAAGTCCCTCTCGAATCCTCGTGCGGTGAACAGCTTTCAGTGGCTGACCACCGCCGACGGACGAGGGCACGAGCGCGATCGGCGGCGGCCAGCCGCCCCTATGGGGCGCCGCTCCATCAGGAGCTATCAATACAATCCCACCAACGAGTGGCCGGAAGTGGGCCATTCAATCGGCCATATACCGGCCAAATTTTGGCCGATCACGTTGTTTGCGTCCGGTATCGCGCTAGCCTCGTAGGCATGACGTCCACCGACAACTCCCTACGGTCGGCCCGGATTCAGCGCGGTTACAACTCGCAGGCCGCACTTGCCGCCGCCCTCACCGACGCCGCGCGCAAATCAGGTCTACGCATCTCCATCAGCGAACGGACTGTGCGCCGCTGGGAGTCGGACACGCCGACCTGGCCGCGGTCCGAACACGTCAACGTGCTCCAGGACTTCTTTCAAATGCCGCTCACCGAACTGGGATTCAGCGCTGCTCGTCGCCCCGCCGACAAGCTGTCGCAGACGCCACCTGTCGGCGGACGCCGCGAGACGTGGGCCTCGAGGCATTCCGGTTCGGGAGTGGCCGAGCTGCCTGCGTCGCTGGCGACCGACTTCATGTCGCTGACCTCAGCTCACCGCCGCATGTATTGGTCAGTCCCACCGGCACGTCTGCATCCCACGGTCGCCGACCATGCCGCCCTGGGCTGGGATCTACTCCCTCATGTGCCCGGATCGGCGAAACAGTCGATGGCGCGGGCGGTCGCCGAGTCCGCGCTCATTGCCGGGCGGCTGGAGTTCTTCGATCTGCAACAGCCCGAGTTGGCGAGGCCGAGCTTGATGCTCTCGCTCCAAGCCGCGAGCATCGCCGACGATTCCCTGCTCGGTGCGGCAGCACTCGCGCACATGGCCTTCGCGCCCGCGTTCGCATATGACGGCGACCCGAAGCGCGCCGAGGACGCGCGCGACAAGCTCCGTGGCGCATGGACATTCGCGCGGCGCGGTGGCGCGAACGCAGAAATGCAGGCATGGCTCCTTGCGGTCGAGGCCGAGGTGGAAACCCGCCTTGGCGAGACGGGCCGCGCGCTCGAGCTGATCGAACAAGCCGAGACCGCCTACCACGAGTTCGACCCGGATCTGGATCCGAGTCCGCTGTGGATGGACTGGTTCTCTCCAGCGCGTCTTGCTGGATTCAAGGGCAACACCCTTACCGCCGCTGGCCGAGGAACGGAGGCCAGGAAAACCCTGCAGCAGGTGCTCTCGGATCTCCCTGCCGAAGCAATCAAGCAGCGTGCGGTCGTTCTCGCTGATCTAGCCGCAGCGGCAGTCCTCGAGCATGAACCAGAGCAGGCATGCGACCTCCTGGACGAGGCGCTTCAATTGCTCGGCGAGCATTGGTACGCCACTGCCATGGACCGCGTGAAGTCAGTCAGGCAGTCGCTACGCGAATGGGATTCGCTGCCGCAGGTGCGCGCGCTCGACAATCAGCTCTACAGCTGGCACACGATGATCAAGTCGCTGACGGTCTAACCGTTCTCTGCCGCAGCGATTTCCGGCAGCTCATTGAGGTCGTGGATCTTCCAATCGGACAGCTCGGCGACCTCTGGACTATCCCGCTGGATCCAGCCCCAAGGACCTCGCTGGATATAGGCGGTTCGCATACCAACTGCTTTCGCCGGTGCGATGTCGTTCTCGATGCGGTCACCCACGTACACGATCTCGTTAACCGCACAGGGCGCCACCTCGACCACCTTCTCGAAGAACGCGGTCGACGGCTTCTCCACACCCCAATCGTCCGACGTCGCAATGAAGTCGGTCGGTAGTTCGAGGCTGCGGAGGATCTTGCCGGAGCGCACCGTCTGGTTGCCGACGATCCCCACCCACACGCCCATGCCCTGAAGCTTCGAAAGCGCCTGCCGTACGTCGGGGTAGAGGTCCGCCTCGCCGTAGCTCTCCGGCTGGCCAGCGTCCGCACGCGCCTCACGTTCCTTGGCGAGGTCGAAGCCGGGCCGAAACACCTGGAAAGCTTCGCGGTAGTCCTTGCCCTGCGCGATCGTGGCCCCGAAGACCGAGACGAACGTATGCCGCGGCACGCCAAGCCAATCCGCCCACGTTCCGTACTCGCGCGTCTCGTCCACCAGCGTTTCGCCGACATCGAACACAACAGCCCCGATCATGCAGCACACGCTACCTGGCGATTCGAAAGGCATTCCGGCCCGTCAACCGGAGAAGATCGTCACGGCAGGACCGGAGGAGCAGGTTCGCATGAAATTCGCGTGCAACGACAGCGACGTCCTGATTCTGTGGGATGTCGACGACACGCTCATCGAGACCCGCGGCGTCGGCCGCGCCACCTTCGCCGAGGCGTTCGCATAGGTGACAGATCAGCGGCTGGAGCAGATGCCACACATCACTGGCCGCACCGAACCTGACATCTACGTCGCCGCCGCGGCCTGGCACGGGATCACAGCAGAACGGGCACTCGCACGAAGCTCGAAACGTTCAGGCTGCTCCTGCATCTCGATCTGGGGATAGGTGCGTACGGTGACGACAACCACCACCGCCCAGCCCTGGTTGACATAGCCCAACATCGCGCTGCCGACGTCGGCCCCAGGACTGTCGACCAACAGCGCACCGTGCTGATCGCCGACAGTCCCGCAGACATCGACACCACCGGGTGCCGTGGCGCTCGAGTCAACGCGGTCGCGGCGGCCGGGACGTCGCCGGAGGAGTTGACGGACGCAGGTCTGCTCGATCTGTGTGACACCGGATTCCTGACGCACACCAACCGCGCGCTCGCGAATGCTCAGCAATGCTTTCTTGCCTCCTATCTTCCACCCCTGGCACGCCATTCCCGCGAGTTCCCGTTACTTCCCGCGAAAAGCCTTGTGCCCATACACACCTCATGCACTATTGTGAATTTTCGGTCACAGCCATTTCCCGCGTGCATGTTTCGCACCTACCGTTGATCTTGTGATGACCATCCACGCGATCCATGCAGGCGATGGCTACACCTACCTCACGCGGCAGGTCGCCACCGGCGACCGCATCTGTGCCGCCGACAAATCGTTCACCGATTACTACACAGCAACCGGCACTCCCCCAGGCCGTTGGTGGGGTCGCGGCGCGGAGATTCTCGGCGTGAACGAGGAAGTCTCCCAGGACCAGATGCGGGCGCTGTACGGCGAAGGCATGCACCCGGATGCCGACCGGATCATCATCGACGCGCTCGCCGTCGGCAAGACCGACCGTGAAGCCCTCACTACCGCCGCACTCGGCAGCGGGCTGCACGCGCGAGGTCACGGCACAAGCGAGATCCAGGCCATCTACCAGCGCGACAGAACCGCCATGCTGGCCACCCTGGGCCGGGCGCTGACCCAAGAAGAATGGGCCCAACTCCGCGTCGGTGCCGCCCATCAGCACCTCAGCAGCGAGTTGGGTCGCGAACCGTCCGCCGTCGAGATCGAGGGTGCACTGGCGGAGGAGAAACGGCGGTTGAGCAAGTCGGTCGCCGCCTACGACTGCGTCTTCACCCCGCAGAAGTCGGTGTCGATCCTGTGGGGTTTGGGCGATGACGCGCTGCGCGCCGAGATCGCGCAATGCCACCGCGAAGCGGTCGAGGAGACCTTGGGCCGGATGCAGTCGGAGTTCGCACTCGCCCGCCGCGGCGCGGGTGGCGTGCGCCAGATCGACGCGGACGGAATGACGTTCGCGCTCTACGACCATTGGGACAATAGGACCGGCGATCCGAACCTCCACACGCATGCTGTGGTGTCCGCGCGGGTGCTGGGTGCGGATGGGAAGTGGTGCGCGCTGGATGCGCGATCGCTGTATGCGGCAACGGTTTCGCTGTCGTGCCAGTACAACGCCGCGATCACCGGCAAGCTCAAAAGACACCTCGGACTACGGTTCGAACCCCGCTACCGCGGCGGGCTGGGCAAGGCACCGGTCTACGAAATCGCCGACGTCCCAGAAACCTTGATCACCCACTTCTCGCGGCGCCCGAACATCGTGCGTGCCACCGAGAAACTGGTCGCAGAGTATCGCGCCAAGCACGGCCGAAACCCCAGCAAAGCCGTGCAGATCCGCCTCGCCCAAGCGGCCACCCTCGCCACCCGTGGCGCCAAGCCGCTACCGCGCACGCTGCGCGAAATGGTCGAGGAATGGGCCGCCGACACCGAACACTTCCTCGGCGACGGCCGCACCGCGGCGCAGTTGGTCGAGCACGTCCTGGCGCTGTCCCTCAACCCGAATGCGCTGCGCGACTACGACGCCCAGCACGCTGCCCTCGCCGCCGCGGTCGTGCTCGCCACCAGGGTGGCGGAACTCGCCGATTCCACGCCGGGGCAGCGGGCCGCCGCCGTGCGGCAGGCCCTGCAGCGCTACGAGTTCGGTACCGAGAGCGACCGGTCCATGGCCGCCGACGAGGTGGAACAACTGCTGGATCCCGAGCACGACAACAACCTCCTGGACCTCGCACACCGGATGGTCGGGCATATCGGCCGTGAGGTCTACGACCGCGATCGGATTGCCGCCCAAGTCGCCGACACGGTGTCCCGCCGCCGTGCGACCTGGACCGAAGTGCACCTCCGTGCCGCCGCCGAAGACCACGTATCGGCCTGCGACTTCGCCAGCGACGCTGAGCAGGCGGCAGCGGTCGCCGAGATCGTAGAAGCGGTGCGCGCAGCCAGTATTCAGCTGACCATCGATCCCGAACCAGTGCCCGAAGCACTGGCTCGAAAGAGTGGACAGAGCGTGTTCTCCACCTGCGCGGCCACCACTGTCCGCTTCACCAACCAGGCCGTCCTCGACGCCGAAACCGCGCTACTCGACGCCGCGCACGCGCCGACTGCCGAGTTCGTCACCACCCGCGTGGTCACCGCCGCGGTCGCGGCGGTCGAGGCCGAGACTGGTAAGACTCTCAATGCCGGGCAGGTGCGGATCGTGCGGCATCTGTGCACCTCCGGGACGAGGTTGGCGGTCGCGATCGGGCCCGCCGGCACCGGGAAAACCACCGCCATGCGCGCCGCCGCGCGCGCCTGGATCGACGACGGGCGAGAGGTGCTGGCGCTGGCGCCGCAGAAGTCCTCCGCCCGGGTACTCGGTGACGACATCGGGGTCCCGGCGCGCACGATCGAGGCCCTGCTCACCCGCGCCCGCAAGACCGGCGACCCAGGTATCGAGCCCGGCACCATGCTGCTGGTCGACGAGGCAGGCATGGCGGCCACCGCGAATCTCGCCGAGCTCCAAACCCTCGCCGACGCCCACGGTGCGGTGGTGCGATGGATCGGCGATCCCGCCCAACTCTCCGCCGTCGAGGCTGGCGGTTGCTTGCGCCTGGTCGCCGCCGACACTAGCGCGCCGGAGCTCGATACCGTGGTCCGATTCGCTGATCCGGAGGAAGCCGAGGCGTCGCTGCGGGTGCGCGACGGCGACGCTCCCGGGGCGTGGGAATTCTACGATTCTGCGGGTCGGATCGTGTCCGGGATGGTCGACGAACTACGCGAGCAAATCCTCACCGCGCATCTGGCCGACCTCGACGCTGGTGTGCCGAGTCTGATGATGGCCGCCACCCTCGAGGACGTCCATCTGCTCAACGGCGCAGCCCAGGCCGCGCACGCGCAGGCCGGACACGTCGTCACCAGCGGGCCCGGCGCGGCACTCGCCGACGCGCATACCGCGTATGTCGGGGACATCGTGGTCACGCGTCGCAACACCAACCGGATCCGTATCACCGGCGGCATGCGGGCCGGGGATCCGATCGACAACGGCGAGCAATGGCGCGTCCGCAAAGTTCACGCCGACGGGGCACTCACGATCGTCGGGATCACTCACCGCGGGCACGTTCTGCTGCCCGCTCGCTACGTCGCCGACAACACCGAACTCGGGTACGCCAGCACCGTTCATCGTGCGCAGGGAATGACCGTGCAGCGGGCCTACCTGCTAATGGGCGCGGCTTTGGGTCGTTCGTTGGCGTATGTCGGGCTCACCCGGGGCAGCGACTACAACGGCATCTTCCTGGCCACGGACACCCTGCCCGACCCCGCCCTCGACCACGCTCCCGCCGAAGCCCGCACCGATTTCGAGGTGTGGTGTCGCGAGCTCGCCCGCGAGGACGACAACGTCACCGCGACCGAGATTCTGCGTCAAGAGCTGGCGGCCGCCGACGATCCCGAGCGGCTGCGCGAGATCTACGACCATGCCCGCGGCCTGCTCGTGCACGACCGCATCGACACCCTCCTCGCCCACGCCCTGCCTGCCAGCTTGTATCAGCAGGTCGTGGCGTCGCCGCACTACGAGACCTTGGTCGAGACCCTCGATCGCACCGAGCAGTTCGGCCTGGATCTGACCACCCTGGTCGGACTCGTGGCCACCGACCGGTGGCGTGCCACCGCTGATCCGATCGAGGACACCGACGACCCGGCCGCGGTCCTGCGCTCTCGCGCCGACCGCCACATCGCCCGCCAACTCGGCCTGCCCGCCCAAGGCACCGAAGGCAAGTTCCTTGCGATGCGTGATCTGCCCGCCCCGGAACTGGCGACGTTGCCGCCGCGGTTCGCGGGAATCGATGCCGAGCTCGCCGATTACGCCAGGAACCTCTACGCCCGGCTGAACGACGTCGACCAAGCGGCTGTGGTCGCCGAGGGGGGCGCCGAGATCGATGCGTTCGCCGAGGGCCTCCACAGCCCCAAAGGGGCCGAACTGCCTGTACGGCTGGCACGCATCCGCGCCGACTACGAACACACCGTCAAAGCCCTGGGCCGCGACTGGGCACGCCACCAACTCGGGCAGCATCTGCCGTCCGGGCTGCGCCGCCATATCGAAGACGGCCGCGACTACGAGTACGTGCTCGACCTGGTCACCGAAGCGCACACCGCCGGCCTGGACGCGCGCGAGTTCATCGCCGAAATCACCCGTACCGACCAGCCGCCGATGACCCGCACGGCCGCCGCCTCCAGCGTGCTCGCCGCCCGCGCCGAAGCCGCCCTCGACTGCCACCGCCATGCCCCCACCAAATCACTGCACCCCGAACCAACACCGCTGCCGCCCTCGCATCCCGACATGGACCGCGACCTCGCGACACACGCCACCGCGTTGCGCGAGCAACTCCATGCCCTGCACGACCTCGAGCTCGTGGCCGAGCTGCAGGCTGATCCGCTACGGGGTCTCGACGGCCGTGACCTCGACGCCCGCATCCGTGCCCTACGCGCCACCCTCAATCGACCAAAACTGTTGGCAGCTAACGAACCTGGTGTCACCGTTGCGGCCGTCGAAGCCGAGCACATCCAGCTCCGCGCCCAAGCCGACCTCGTCCGCACCGCCCTAGCCGCCCAAACCGACGCCGACACTGTCGAATCCGAGTTCGAGGCCGCAGCCACTACGCTCATCCACACCCAACAGAAACTCAATTCGGTACCCGCCTATCGGGTCGGCACCCGCCGCGAAAACGAGGCCGAATGTGTTGCGGCACAGCAGAAACAATCCATCCTGCGCACGCAAGCCCACCACGCCCGCCAACTCGCCGACGCCGCCCGCGTGGAAGCCGTCACCGCCGGAGCCGCACCTCAGCACTGGTCGGCCATCCTCCACCGCGACGCTGACACCGATGGCCAGCGCGCCGAACTCGCTGCCGCCCACCGCGCCGACACCCGCACCGCCGACCTACAGGCCCGACAGGTCAAAGCACACACCAAGACCTCGACCAGCCTCGAAAAGGCCATAGCCGAACGTAACCGCCGTCGCAATCTCTCCCCCGCCGCTGCGGCCAGCGAACAACGGCTACGCGCCCAACACACCGCAGCATCGGCTGCTGAATACGGACCAAATCACGACCCGCAACTCCCTGAAACCAGCCCTACCGCCGAGCACAACCTAGGCGCTGAGCCATGCTGACCCTCTCCTTCTTCATCATTTCGTAGAACACCCCAGATCGCGCGCTGACCTGGCAGGCTCACCGAAACCGGCGGAACAAGCGCAGGTCACCACACAAACCGCAGGTCCTCGTCGACCAGCTCGAACGCGCCGGATTCGTGCAGCGGGTCCCGGACCCCACCGACGCGCGAGCACGACTGGTGCGCCTCACCGATCGCGGCCTCGGCATGGCGCGATACGCCAACAGCGTCTCCACCGCAGTCGAATCCGAGTGGTCCACCCCAGCATCGACCCCCGGCGTTTCCTCGTATGCCTATCGAAAGTCAACCGCTCGTGGCACGAACCTGTGCAGACCTGAGAGGCGAACCCGACGAGGCAGCCTGCGCGCACCCCGTCGGCCGTCGCCGTCACTATCCACATCGGACTGTCGGAATGCGTCATGACAGCGTCGAACATGCGCGGAATGCCTCGGGAAACACCAGACACAGACACCTCCGATGACGATTTGAGAACTCGGCGTTGGCTCGCCGCCGTGCAGGCTGCGAAATCGCCTGCTGCCGAACGGGGTTCATCGCGTTTCATGCTCTGCGGTCCGGGTACCGCCGTGGGACAGTCGAGGCCGATGCCCGAGGAGGTCCCCGTGTCCAGGTTGCAAGTGTCCGCGGCCGATCTGCCACTGTCGCATCGCGACCATCCCGTCCCGATAGGCACCGTGATGCGGGGCACCGTCGTGTGGTTCGACGCCCCCAAGGGTTTCGGATTCATCACGCCCGACGGGCAACCGGAACGTGCCGTCTTCGTCGAGCATTCCTGTATCGACGAACCCGGCTACCGCACTCTCCTCGAGCATCAGGCTGTCATCTTCACGTTCGAGCGAGACGCGCGTGGCGCGCAAGCCACGTGGGTCCGCCCCCGATAGCCCGCTCTCCGAACCCGAGCCTCGCTGCTAGCGGCGCACCTGGACTCGCAAGTGCAGGAGCAGAAGTAATCGGCCGCGCATGGATCATCGCCCCTGCGGAAGGCGGGAATCACCATCCTCATTCGCGGCACAACCGTTTCCGGTCCCATCCGTAGGGTAGTCGCTTCCGGAACGCCTCCCACGAGGAACGCAGGATCCGCAGGAGGCGTTCGGCAAGCCATGCGTTGGGCTCGCGACCACTGCGCTGCGCCGACCCGGCACCCACACCTGCTCACCGTTGAGCCGAATGGGTGATTTGCCCGAAAACAGTACAGCACCAACAAGATTACGCCCGGCCACGCGGTCCAGGAGCCCACAGACGCGCTCTGTCAACGGCACGGAAAAGGTTCCCGGATCGGCGCGGGGAGCGCAGCGACCCGTCAGCGGTCGCCGTGGCTGTGGTGACCACCCTCTGCTTTCGCTTCGGTCGGCTGCGCCTTGGCACCCTTACGACCGGCTTCGTGCGGGTCGGCCGAATTGGGCTCGCCGAAGCTGCCGCTACTGGCCTTGCCGCCCTTACTGGCCTGCTCCTTGGTGTCCGGGCGGTTACCGAACTGACCGGGGTTCTTCGGATCGGGCATGACGAAACGTCCTTCCGGTATGACTTCATTTCGAATGCGGGCGATCTTCCGCCGCCCACGTTTCCGCGATACCCACACGGCCGATCACTATTCACCGGCACGTTGCTCTATACGGGATACGTGTTACCGTGCCGCCGAATTCACGGGTACGACGGCGCCTTCCATAAACCGGAAACGCGGGCGTACGGGGGGGAGCCCAACGGCATCGGCGATCAGAAGTCCTGACCGAGCATCAGATCGCCGGGCATACTCCGACGCTGGCCGGTGGCCAGCACCGCCCACACCACTTTGCCGGTCGGCCACCGCGGTGCGCATCCCCAACTGCGCGCCAGCCGGGCGACGAGATGCAGCCCGTAGTGCCGAGAGCCGCCCGCACCGGGTTCGCGCAACAGGGCTTCGTGCGGGTCGTCGTCACCGACCGCGATGGTGAACAGCTGGTTGCGCAATTCCAGGCGCAACTGCATATCACCATCCACGGCGCTGTGCAGGAACGAATTCTCGACCAGCTCAGTGGCAATCAGCAGAGCATCACCGCGCGCTTCCGCTACGTGCCAGCGTTCACATGTCGCGTCGACGAATCGACGCGCCCGCTGCCCGCAGCTGGCGGCGCGCACCAAATTCACGATGGCGCGCCGGCGAGGCGGCTGGTCGGCCAGCCCACGCATCGCCTCGGGGACGTCGGCGCAGACGGGAATGAAGCGATGTATCGCGCTGGCATGCAGCAGCTCTCGGCGCGACTCGGTGCTTACGACCAGCCGGATCGGTACCCCCGGCCAGTCGCCCACGCGCATCCACGCACTGGCGAAAGCGGTGTAGAGCGGCTCGGACTCCACCCGCAGCTCATCGACGACCACAACCAGGGCGCGCGGCTCTTCCACCGCGAATTTCACCAGGCTGTCGGTGAAGTCACGGTAGGACATCGGGGTCAGATCACCCTGCGGATATACCACCGAACAGCCCTGCCGCTCGGCTATACCCCACTGTATCTCGGTGCCGCCCAGCACTTTCCATCACCTCTCTAGTCACGCACAGTCCTCCGGGAACCGTGCCACCAATCCCAGCAGGACAGCCATGCCCAGCACCTGCACCGGCTTGGTCACCATCGGGTGCGCTGCCACCGAGACCAGACCGACATCGCGCGCGGTGCAGCGTTCACACGCTCGGAGCAATCCATTCAGTCCTGCCGCGCCGAGAAACTCGACCTTTTCCAGATCCACTATCAATCGGGCACCCGGCTCGGTGATCTCGGTTGCCGCCCGCAACGCGGTGTCGAACTGGTCCGCGGTGGACAGATCGATCTCTCCCGCAACCTGGACGACCACATCATCGCCCAGCGAATCCCAGCTCACACGTAGCGGAGATCCGGTACAGCCGAGAACCTCACGGTCTCGCTGATTCATGCGAATCACGGTAGATGAATACCCGGATCCGCGAATCGAAATCACGATGTCGATCACCCATCAAATTGAGTGAAATCGCAACTAGTACAATGCGTTTCACGGGCGTACCCGTCCACGGGTACGCCCGCTACCGACTTGTTCCAACATCCGGCGGCGACACTTCGAGCATGGTCGGATACAGCGCATTCTTGCGTTTGACACCCGTGGCTGCGTGCCTACCCCGCTCGCATCCCCCTCAGCCAGGTCCGCCGAACCATCGTCTTGACGCCTGCGGCCGATACCGCTGCGGGACCAGTGGCGTTGCAGTGACGGACGGGATCGACCTGATAGAGCGCATAGGCCGCGCGGATGACCAAGGCGTAGATGTCACGGGGTTTCGCCACGCAGGGTGTCGGGCACCGGGAAGTAGTGGGTGATGGCTAGCCGGAGTCGGAGTGCAGGCCGCCCAGGGCGTTTCACAGGGACTCTACGAGAGTCGTTGTGCGCCTGAAGCACTCGCGCATCAGTTGTTCGCCGAATGCGCTACCGGAATGCCCCGTGAAACCGCCGCCGAAGCCGAAGGTGCCAGCGAACACTCGCCCACGTCGACCGTGACGGTTGACCCTTCGTGCACGAGAACGCCTCGTTCACACTGTGTTTCGGCGATCCGTTCGGACACGTCGCCGTGGTGGTCGTGATTGCCGAGAACGGCCATCACCGGGACGTCGAGGCCGCCGAACTCCTCCGCGCATCCGCGCGCTCGGCCAAGATCCGCCAGTGCCAGGCGGAACAGGCCCTGCGATTCGGTGCTGAGGTGGATGTCTCCGACGGCCGCGATCCTCATTCGCCCAGGGTTTCCACGACCCGCGGCCGGGTCGGCGGCAGCACCTGGATCTCGTTGTGTACCGCGAAGCCCGGCAGCGCCTCGCGGACCACCGCTTCAATGTGGCCGCGGCTCTCGGCGCTGCTGACCCGTCCGGTCAGCGAGACGACCAGCCCGCTGACCATCACCTCGATGCCCGATCCGGCGGTGTGGGCGTCCTGGTGCAGGACTCGGCGCAATCGGGCGATGAGGTATTTGCCGCCGTCGTTCATGCTGTCTCCTCGATCACGTGCAGATCAGCCGGCAGGCCGAGAATGGCTCGCGCATAGCGCGGGTGAGCGCGTGCAACTGTTCGTCGATCGTGGCGGCCATCGGGTTGCGCCTACCTTCCGCCGGGATAGCGCTGCCGGGTCAGCAGTTGAGCCAGGTGTGCGGTGTTGCGGGCCAGCGTGTCGATCGTGCGGGCCACCGGTGCGGGCTGCTCCGGCAGGTCAAGGTAGTCGGTATCCCCCATCGCCTGGCCGTTCCAGTAGGCACAGCCCTGGGCCGGGATGGTGAAACCAATGTCGTTGAGCCCTTGGAAGAGATCGGCGACGATCTTGTGCGCGCCATCCTCGTTACCCACGACAGCGACGATGGCCACCTTGCCGGTCATGGCCGGGCGTCCCGCGGCATCGCGGTGCGAGAGTTCGGCGTCGAGGCGTTCGAGCGCCCGCTGCGCGACAGAGGACATGTGGCCCAACCAAGTCGGTGTCGCGATCAACAGGATCTCCGAGGCGAGAATCTCCTGCCGGATCGCCGGCCACTGATCGCCGTCGCCCTCGTCGGCGCGCACGCCCGGTCGAATATCGTGGTCCACCAAGCGAATCGACTCGCCACCGATGCCATGCACCGAGAGGCGATCCAGGATCTGCAGCGCGAGCAGGTCGCTGCTGGAATCCGCGGGCGAGGATTGCAGCGTGCACACCAGTGCGACGGCATTGAGTTCCGCCATGATCGTCCATGCCTTCCGATATCAGTCCTTGCCGCCGCGATACCCGGCGCGACCAGAGGCAAACACGCCCTCACTTCACTGCGTGGGAGCCACGGGCGGTGGCTCACGATATGCCGCGGCCGTGGCCGCCAGCCGCATGCCGTGGCCGTGCGGGTCGGCCGCATTCCCGTTGCCGCGCGGCGCGATCCGGCCGTCGTCGACCTTCGGTGCGCCATCCACCAGCAGGGATTCCAGGCGGGCATGATCGGCGAACCATTCGACGTGCCGCAGCCGCCGCACCGAGGCCGCCACGCTCGCGTGCAGGGCGGGCGCACAGTGCGCGGAGATGTCGCGGTGATGGGCGGCAGCCAGCGTGGCGGCGCGCAGAAATCCGGTGTACCCGCCGCATCGAGTGACGTCGAGTTGCAGGCAGTCGACGGAGCCGATGAGTCGCAGGGCGTCGGTCTCGGTGCAGATGTATTCGCCCGCCGCGACATCGCAGCGCACCGCTTCACGCACCGACTGCAGACCGGCGGGGTCGTCGCTGGTGACCGGTTCCTCGAACCAGGTGACGCCGAGCCTGTCGAGTTCGTGGCCCATGCGCCGTGCCTCGCCCGGGCTGTATGCGCCATTCGCGTCCACCATGATACGCGTGTCCGTACCAACCAGCTTGTCCACCAGCGTGATTCGCTCGAGATCGCGCCGCTGATCGATACCGATCTTGATCTTCACCGCGGTGCAGCCCTCTGACTGCCAGCCCAGCACCTGCTCGGCCAGTTGATCATCGGTGAGATTGACGAAGCCGCCGGACCCGTAGACCGCCGTCGCCTCTCGCACCTTCCCGAACAGCGTGGGCAAGGTCAGCCTCAACAGGCGCGCCTTCAGATCCCACAGGGCGATATCGACCGCACTGATGGCGTGTGCGGCCACGCCGGACGTGCCGATATTGCGGCACGCCTTGTGCATTCGCCCCCAGGCGTCGGTGACATCCTCCGGGCAACAGCCCAGCAGAACGGGAGCGAGATGCCGCTCGACGACGGTGGCTGCGGCCGGGGAGCCGTAAGTCCAGCCCAGTCCGTATTCGTCCCCAGCCGACACGGTCACCACCACGGCGGTGGTGGCGTCCCAGGTCAAGGTCCCGTCAGCCTCGGGTTGCGGGTTGGGGAATCGGTAGACCTCGACCGAGACGCCGTCGATGGTGGGGATGCTCATGGGGTACCGCCTCTGAGGGCTTCGGCCAGAACTTCGGCCGTGTGTCGCGGCCGGATCCTGGGCAGGAGATGACCGATCTGCATGCGGACAGTCACGGCTCCGCTGCCGCGCGGGTACCCGCTTGCCCGCGACCTACGCATCAATTCGCGACGTCCTCGCCGAACATGCAGTGCTGCGGCTGTTTCGACCTCGACCGCGCGGGTAGGTCCGAGGCGTCCCGCACATCGCTACAGGAGGTACATCCCCATGGCTGACCAGAACGGCACCGACGTCATCGATCTGCTGCTCGCGCAGCACGGTCAGATCAAGCACGCCCTCGAGTTGGTGCGCACCTCCAGCGGACCCGAGAAGCAGCGCGGCTTCGCGGATCTGGTGCGACTGCTAGCGATCCACGAGGCCGCCGAAGAGGAGGTCGTGCATCCCGCGGCCCGCCGCCACGCGGTCAGCGACGAGATCGTCGACACCCGCCTGCGCGAGGAGAACGAGGCCAAACACACGCTGGCCCGGCTCGCCGAGCTCGGTGTCGACCACGCGGACTTCGACACCGGATTCCGCACCTTCGCCGAAAAGGTGGTCGACCACGCGGAACTGGAGGAGAAGGAGGAATTCGCGCAGTTGCTCATCCACGCGTCCCCGGAGGAACGCGTGCGCCTCGCACGGGTGGTCCACTTCGCCGAGACCCTCGCCCCCACCCGCCCCCATCCGGGTGTCGGCGAGTCCGCGACGGCCAACCTGCTCATCGGCCCGCCGCTGGCGGTCTTCGACCGCATCCGCGATGCCATCCGGGACTGGCGTCGCCAGAGCGGCGACGCCTGAGAGTCGAACGGGCCGGTCGTCGATGACGTCACCGGCCCTTCCGAATCGATCGACTTCATTACATGGGCATGGACGGGAACAGCATGTTCCACACGTCGCGCAGCATCTCCATCGTCTGCATCCACATGGGTGACATCGCGATTCTCACCTCCTGACCTTCTGCTCGCGGGGACTCATCCGCTGTACCCACAAGAAGGAATCTCACGACACCGCAAACCCACGGATCCGAATGCTTCGCCCGACAGCTGAATACCTCGGCGGGGGCCGGGTAAAGCCGTTCGGCGGGGGAACGAATAGGAGGACAGCGATGACGATCGCAGGAGATCACCCACACACCGGAAGTCAGAGCGGGACAACCGCTCGCGACATCATGACGCCCGACTGCCAGTGTGCACGAGCCAGCGACTCCGTGCTCACGGCCGCGCGCCAGATGGTCGACCTGGAGGTCGGCGCGCTGCCGATCTGCGGGGAGGACGGCAAGCTCAAAGGCATGCTGACCGATCGGGACATAGTGGTGAAAGTTGTTGCGCAACGCCAGGATCCGAACGGGGTGAAGGTCAGCGACCTGGCCGAGGGAATACCTGTCGTCGTGCAGGCCGACGATGACGTGCGGCGAGTGATGGAGCTGATGGCGGCCCACCGGGTACGCAGACTACCGGTGATCGACCAGAACCGGTTGGTGGGCATCATCGCGCAGGCCGATATCGCACGCCTCTTGGAATACCGGGCCTCCGGTGAAGTCGTGGAAGCGATTTCGCAGAAGTAATCCGGTGTTCCGCGGTTACGGGTGCGACCGGTACTCGGTCCGGCCGCACCCGCGCGGCATGCGTTTCGAGGCGCGGCGGCCGGGTAGGCGGTCGACAACGGGAGTGCCGCACAACAGGAGTGTCATCATGGCGACGATCAATCCGATTCAGCTGCAGAAGTTTCTGCGCGGAGCCGACTATCCGGCCAACCGCGACGACCTGGTCCGCCTCGCCGGGAAGAACGGGGCAGACACCACCATCCTCGACCACCTGCGTCAACTCCCCGACCGCGAGTATGAGGGACCGCACGCCGTGAGCCGGGCTGTAGCCCGCTGACATGGCACATCGTATGGCGGAGCTGGGCTTGCCGGACGCTATCGCTGCAGCATTGTTCGATCTCGACGGAGTGCTGACCGGTACCGCGGCCCTGCACGAGCGCGCCTGGAAGCAGGTCTTCGACGAATTCCTGGCCGCGCGGTGCGGTGCGGGATTCGAGCCATTCTCCCTCCGTGACTACGAAGCACATGTCGACGGGCTGCCTCGGCTGGATGGTGTGCGCGAGTTCCTCAGATCACGGAATATCACTGTGCCGGAGGGAAACAGCGATGGCGCCGGCGACCGTTGGACGGTGCGCGGGATCGGGGACCGCAAGGATCGACTGCTGAAGTCCATGATCGACCACGACGGCGTACGCGCCTATCCCGGATCGGCGGAGTACCTGTCTGCCGTACACGCGGCCGGATTGCGGATCGGGGTGGTGTCCTCTTCGGCGAATGCGGCAGCGGTACTCGGGGCCGCGGGACTGTCCGGATTCATCGAGGTACGCGTCGACGGGAATACCCTCGCCGAGCGGAATCTGCCCGGCAAGCCCGCACCGGACGGGTTTCTCGCCGCCGCGGCGGCGCTCCACGTATCGCCCTCGCACGCGGCGGTTTTCGAGGATGCGGTGGCCGGAGTTGAGGCCGGGCGCGCGGGCGCGTTCGGATTCGTGGTCGGTATCGAGCACGCAGGTGATCAACGGCAGATCACCGCGCTACGGAACGCGGGCGCGGATATCGTCGTATCCTCCTTCTCCGACTTGAGCCGCTCATGAACGGTGATAACGGATTCCGGATCGAACCCTGGGAATTACGCTGGTGCGGAGTGGATCTGGACGACCTGCATCGGACCGAATCGATCTTCGCGTTGTCCAACGGCCACCTCGGATTGCGCGGCACCCTCGAGGAAGGGGAACCGGTCGGCCTGCCCGGCACCTATCTCAACGGCTTCTACGAAACTCGGCCGCTTCCCTACGCCGAAGCCGGATTCGGCTATCCGGAGCTGGGACAGACCGTGGTGAACGTGACCGACGGCAAGATCATCCGCTTGCTCGTGGAGGACGAGCCGATGGATCTGCGCTACGGGCACACCGAGGCGCACGAACGGGTGCTGGACTTCCGGTCCGGCACCCTGCGCCGCCAGACCGTGTGGACCTCACCGACTGGCCGGCGTGTCAGGATTCGGTCGGAACGGCTGGTATCGTTCACCGAGCGAGCGGTGGCCGCGATCCGATACCGTGTCGAACCCGTCGACGAGGACCTCGCGCTCGTCGTGCAATCGGATCTGCTTACGAACGAGCCCATTTCGCCGCCCGGGGGTGATCCCCGGCGGGCCGCCGCCCTGGACCGACCGCTGGTCGCCGAGCATCGCGGCGCGGGTGAGCTCGGCGCGGTGCTCGTTCATCACACTCGGCACTCCAGGCTGCGGATGGCGGCCGGCATGAACCACGAACTCGAGGTCGGAGACGAACCCAGCTGCACAGTGCATGTCGAGGACGACCTGGCCCGAGTGACCATCGCCGCCGATGTGGCGCGCGGAAACGACCTGTGCCTGACCAAGTTCCTCGCCTACGGCTGGTCCGGGCGGCGTTCCGGGCCCGCGCTGCGCGCGCAGGTGGAGGCCGCGCTGGCGGTGGGCAGGGAGATCGGCTGGGCCGGTCTGCTGCAGCGGCAGCGCGCCTACCTCGACGAGTATTGGGCGCACGCCGATGTCGAGCTCGCCGGTGATCCCGAACTCCAGCAGGCGGTGCGGTTCGCGATGTTCCACGTTCTGCAGGCGGGTGCTCGCGGTGAGGCGCGGGCGATTCCCGCCAAAGGCTTGACCGGGCCCGGCTACGACGGCCATGCGTTCTGGGACACCGAAACCTATGTGCTGCCGGTGCTCACTTACACGATGCCGCGGGCCGCCGCCGACGCGCTGCGCTGGCGACACGCCACCCTGGACCAGGCCCGGCGACGGGCGACCGAACTCGGACAGGCGGGGGCGATGTTCCCGTGGCGGTCCATCAACGGCGACGAAGCCTCCGGCTACTGGCCCACCGCCACCGCCGCCGTCCACGTCAACGCCGACATCGCCGACGCGACCGCACGCTATCTCACCGCGACCCGCGACGAGCAGTTCGAAACCGATTGCGGTGTAGAGCTTCTCGTCGAGACTGCACGACTGTGGCCGAGTCTGGGGCACCACGAATCCGACGGTTTCCGCATCGACGGCGTCACCGGACCCGACGAGTACTCCGCACTCGCCGACAACAACCTCTACACCAATCTGCTGGCCCAGCGGAATCTGCGGGAGGCCGCGGCGGCCTGCCGACGCCGCCCCGACGTGGCCCGGCGGCTGGCAGTGGACGCGGGCGAGATCACCCGTTGGTGTGAGTGCGCCGACGCCATGATGCTGCCGTTCAACAGCGAGCTCGGTGTGCACGAGCAGGCCGAGGGCTTCACCCGCTACGACAGCTGGGATTTCGACGCCACACCGCCGGAGAAGTATCCGCTGCTGCTGCACTATCCCTACTTCGACCTCTACCGATTGCAGGTCGTCAAACAGGCCGATCTGGTGCTGGCGATGTACCTGTGCCCCGATGCCTTCGACCCCGGACAGAAGGCCCGCGACTTCACCTATTACGAGGGCCTCACCGTTCGCGACTCCTCGCTGTCGGCCTGCGTCCAATCCGTGGTGGCCGCCGAGATCGGCGATCTCGACCTGGCAGCCGACTACTTCGCCGAAGCCGCGCTCACCGACCTGCACGACCTGTACGGCAATGTCGACGCCGGACTGCACATCGCCGCCCTCGCCGGTACCTGGCTCAGCTGCGTAGGTGGCTTCGGAGGCTTTCGCGACCACGACGACCATCCCGCCTTCGCACCCCGCCTACCCGTATCGATCGACCGACTTTCCTTCCGAATCCGCTGGCGCACAACCGATATCGCCATCGATATCACAGGACCGGCCACCACCTACCGCCTGCTGTCGGGCGACCCGCTGCCACTCACCCACCACGGCACCGTGCACAAGCTCACCGACACCCCGCTCAGCCTCGCCAACCCACCTCCGCCGCCTCGGCCGGCGATCACACAACCGCGAGGGCGCGCGCCCCGGCCGCGCCTGCCGCATTTCGAATGAAAGTTCCAGCCCTCATGCAGGACGACCAAGGGAAATTCGATCTCGGTTCTGCTGCTGCACAACGTCGATGGCGCGCCTTCGTCGTGAGGTCCCATAAGCCATGCGTCTCACCGAAGCATCGAAATCGTTTGCAGCGCAAGGTTTCGAACTCTGGTTCGGGGTAGTCGAACGGTGGTGCAGCGTTGCGCCGATCCATCGCAACCCGTCGAAGGACGATAACCATGAGCACACGTGACACCACATCCCTGCTGACGCAACTGCGTGCGGTCCGCGACCTGACCAATACCGAGATACAGGTCGCAGAGGCTCGAATCGCGCAGGCACGCACGGACGCAGTGCGCCGCGAGCTATCGGAGAACGCCGCCAACGGCCGCGCCCGCGCCGAGGTCATCGAATCCGCCATCCGCACACTCGGTGGCGTACCGGCGGTCGTCGGCCCCTTCCTTGGGCGGGTCATCGCCGCGTTCAAGGTGTTGGGCGAACAGGGCCGGCCGTTCGAGGAAGCCCTACTCGGTGACCTGTCCCTCGAGCACCAACTGCTCGACCGGTCCCGCTACATCAAGGCGCTCGCCACCGACGGGAAGCAATCCGATGTGGCGGCCCTGGCCGAACGGCTGATCAAGGCGCATACCGCGACCGTGGACTGGCTGACCACGGTGCTGGCCGAGGACGCGCTCGGCGGTCCGGCAGCGTTGCGTCGCACACCGCTTCAGGTCGTCACCGGCACCGCGATGAAGGTGGCCAATATCCCGATGTCGTGGTCCGCCCACGGCATCGACCGGGTCCTCGATACCTTCCGTGCCGCGCCTCCCGCGCTCGAAGAGCTGCTGGCCCGGGGCGCGCACGCCCGGGATATCGCGGCCAAGACCCTCGGTGCCTCCCGGGACGCCGCGCTGCAGACCGCCGAACAGGTCACTCGACGGGAAGGAGCCGAAGCGACGGCCGACATGTTGCGTTCGGTCCGCACCGCGACCGGCGTTCTGGAACCCAGCGAACTGCCCATCGAGGACTACGACGAGCTGAACGTGTCCCAAACCGTCTCAGCGATCAAGGAATTGGATACCCCCGCCGAACTCCGCGCGATTCTCGCCTACGAGGAGGCGAACAAGAACCGGCACGGCGTCGTATCGGCCTCCCAGACCCGCCTCGCCGCGATCGCGCCGGAAATCACGGGACTGAATTGACCCCCGATGCACGGAGATCCGACAGCGGCCTGATTCGTGGGCGTAGTTGCGGGTAGCCGGAGAACGTCGGTGCCCGACGGAGCATGGACCGAAGGTGCCGATGTGATGCATTGCCCGCCCACCCCGGCATGGTGCGCCGTCCCTTCGCGCACTACAGGGCGGGCAATGCCCACCTCCACCGGCGATCGCTGATCGGACGCTAGGAGAATCTCTTGAACTCTGCCGAAAGAAACCTTTTCGCTTCGGCTTTCGCAGCCCTCGTGCTCCTCGGCCGGATGGTTGACGGCGAGACATCAGCGGACGCGGAGGATGGACTGCCGGTCGATATCCAGTCCACTCTGACGCGTCTCGAGCTCGCGCTGATAGATCTACGCGGCCGCCTCGCGGCCGGCCCCGACGATATCGAGGCGGAATTCCACCTGAACAACCGAAACTGCCGAGCGCTGGACTCTTTTCCCGTGTCGCCCGCGGTAATCCGCTCCCTGCGCGTAGGTGGAAGCGGAAGGCACCCCCGAAGAAGGCGCGACACCCGCCGCCCCCCACATGGCCGCCCGATCTCCGCGCCGCCGCGGCCATAGCGCGCCGAACCTGCATCGGATTCGGGCGCTGACAATCCCACCGGCGTGGCTGCGGCGCTCGGAAATACGGCCGCCGTGGTGCGCGCGTCCTGCGTCGATCCCCGGGTGGTCCGGGCGGAAGTAACCCGCCCGCCGAACGTTTCAGGGCGGATCGTTCGGTTACTCGACCGACTGCCGACGATCCGATCGGCGCACAGGACAGCGGAAGGAAATCCCATGCTGATGCTCACTCCCACTGCCGCAGCGGCGGTTCGCGATATCACCACCGGTGCGGGCGCACCGCCGCAGGCAGGTCTGCGGATCACCACCACGAACGATGCCGAGAGCTTCCACCTCGCGGTAGCGGCCGCACCGTCCGAGGACGACGAGGTGTTCAACGCCGAAGGCGCGCGGGTCTTCCTCGACCAGAAGTCCGCCGCCTACTTCGACGACAAGATTCTCGACACCGGTCTCAACCCCAAGGGCGACCCCACGTTCGTGGTCGGACCACAGGCCCTCACCGAATAGACGCGGTCGGGACATGTCCATGAATCTCGCCCGCACTCTGATCACTTCGCATCTGGTGTCCGGCACGATGACGCCGGGTGCGGAAATCGCGCGCAGGATCGATCAGACGCTGCCCCAGGACGCCACCGGCACCTTGGTGATGCAGGAACTGGAGGCGCTAACCTCGATCGCGCCCGGACCGAGGTGAGCGCCCAATACGTCGATCACAATCTGCTCCAGACCGACGAGCGCAACGCCGAGGATCACGAGTACCTGCGGACCGCGGCCCAGCGCTTCGGACTGTGGTTCTCGAAGGCGGGCAATGGCGTGTCCCATCCGACCCACATGCAGCACTTCGGCATCCCAGGCAAGTTGTTGGCCGCTTCCGATTCGCACACCTGCGCGGCGGGCGCGCTGAGCATGCTGGCCATCGGCGTGGGCGGACTGGAAGTGGCGCTGGCGATTCCGGGCGACCCTTGCATATCCGGATGCCCCAGGTATGGGGCATCCGGCTGGAAGGCGAACTGCCGCACTGGTGTTCCGCCAAGGACGTGATACTCGATGCTGCGCCGCCACGGTGTCAGCGGCGGGATCAACCGCATCATCGAGTATCACGGCCCGGGTCTGGCGTGCTTGTCGGCGATGGACCGACATGTGGTCGCGAATATGGGCGCCGAACTCGGCGCCACCACCACGGATTCGACTGTCGTCTCGGCAGGTACAAGACGCGCTGGCGGGCGGTCTCATACCTCGCGTGGCTCAGCAGGGTTTCGCCTCGTCCCGAGAGGTTATAGCCAGAGCATGACACCGGTCTGGAAGATCGATACCCCGGCCCGGCTGCGGGTGACATCGGGACTGCGCTACGACGTGGTGGTCATCGGCGGCGGCCTCACCGGCTTGGTCACCGCATTGCTGTTGGCCGAGAACGGGATCGAGGTTGCGGTACTGGAAGGCCGCCGTATCGGCGATGGCACCACCGGCGCGAGCACCGCCAAAATCAGTCTGTTGCAGGGCATCAGGGGCCAGCGCATCAGGCATCGCCACGGCGCTTCCACGCTGCGTACCTACCTCGACGCCAGCCGGGCCGGACAGCAGTGGCTGCTGGAGTACTGCGCTGGTCACGGTATCCCCCACCAGGTTGCCGACGCCTTCACCTACGCGCAATCCGAGCGCGAACTTGCCTTCGTCAGACGGGAATTGCGTGCATTGCGGGAGGCGGGGCTCCCGGTCGAATTCACCCGCGACGTCGATGCGCCCTTTCCAGCGCTGAGCGGGGTGCGGCTCGCACAACAGGCTCAGGTGAATCCGATGTCGTTGTTGCAGAACCTCGCCGCCGACGTGGAATCGCACACAATACCCATCTACGAATCGAGTCTCGTGGAAGGCGTGAGCGTCGCGGCCACGGGCGACCATCTCATCGCCACCGAGCACGGCACGGTGCGCGCGGGCACGATCATCCTTGCGACGGGGACGCCGATTCTGGATCGGGGCGGATTCTTCACACGGCTGGTTCCGCTCCGGTCGTATCTCACGGCTTATCGACTGCCGCACCCGGTTTCGCAGGCCATGTACATCACCGCCGGTGAGCCGACGAGGTCCATCCGCACCGTGCCCGATCCAGATGGTGACGTCTTGCTCGTCGGCGGCAACGGCCACGTGGTCGGGCGCGAGGATCACACCGACGACCAGGTCGCCGAGCTGCGCGGCTGGACCGCACGCTGGTTTCCCGCAGCGACGCATCTGGCCAGTTGGTCCGCACAGGACTATCTGCCGATCGGCGAACTTCCCTACGCGGGGCCGTTGCTCCCGGGCCAGGACGGAATCCTGCTCGCCACCGGATACGCAAAATGGGGCTTCACCAATGCGGTGGCGGCCGCGCACGTTCTGGTCGGGCGGATCACCGGCAAGTCACCGGACTGGGCCGACGTGTTCGCCACCTGGCGGCCGGACGAACTGCGATCCCTGCCCGCCGCCGTCCGCACGAACGCGGCCGTCGCCCTGGAATTCTGCGCCGGCTGGTGGCATCTGACCCGCCCCGCGACCGATCCATTGCGCACGCCCGAGGGAACCGGACGCGTCGAACGCCGCTTCGCCCGCCCGACCGCAACCTGCACCAAGGGCGGCACGACCACCTCGGTCTCCGCGATCTGCCCACATCTGGGCGGCATCGTCCGCTGGAATCCGGCCGAAAAGTCTTGGGACTGCCCGCTGCACGGCTCTCGCTTCGCGGCCGACGGAACACGCCTGGAGGGTCCCACCACACATTCCCTGACACCGCTGTCGACAACCATTACCGGACAGGAGACACCACCATGACATTGATTCAGCCGAACCAACCCGAGCCCGATTCTGCGGCCTATGAACTGGCCGGCATCGTCGCAATCGTGACAGGAGCCGACACGGATCTCGGCCGCACCGTCGCCATCCTCCTCGCCCGCGCCGGAGCCGACGTCGTGCTGGCGTACCAGGGTGATCGCCAGGAGGCCGAGCAGACACGGAAACAATTACTCGAGCGCGGCCGACGAGTTGTGCTCGTGCACGGCGACCCGACCGACGCCAGCGCGACGATCGATGCGGCGTTCCAGCAATTGGGTCGGATCGATGTAATCGCGTCTACGATCCCGAGCCAGCACTGACCGGAGAGAAGTCCCCCATGACGACCGATCCGAATGAAGTGGAGCGAACAACCGGCCGCACAGGTGCTGCGCCGCCAACCGGATGGCGAAGGTTACGCCGACGGCATGCTGGAGAGGGAATCGAGGACGGTGTCAACGTGCTCGGGGCCGTGCTGTGTGGACTGGGTATCGTCGCACTGGCTTTGGCGCTGGTCGCCGGTGGATATGGATTCGGTATCTGGTCCGCGGTGGCCGGTGTCGTCTGTGTGGTGCTGTTGGCCGCAGGAGCCACGGTGATCGTTTGGGAATGGCGACGTCGGCGCACTCGAGACCCAGCGGGAGCCGCTGTGCGACAAGGCCATTGACTCCGCGATGTCTGATTCATCGGCGGCGGAACCCCGAACGGACGACAGCGGCCGGCGCGAAACGGAAGCCGAACGGCTGGACCGCAATTGGACCAGCCTGATGCAGGAGCTCCGTGTCGTCGAGACCGGCGTTCAGCTGTTGACCGGCTTTCTGCTGACCTTGCCGTTCCAGAACCGCTTCGCCGACTCGTCGCATGCCCTGCGAATGCTGTACCTGCTGATCGTCACCGCGTCGATCAGCGCGACGGTGTGCCTGATCGCGCCGGTGGCGGCGCATCGAATGTTGTTCCGCCGCCATCGGATTGCGAGCGTGGTGGTCACGGCGCACCGTTACGCCATCGCCGGGCTGGCGCTGCTGGGCATCGCGCTCACCGGCGTCGCGATTCTGATCTTCGATACCGTCGCGGGTCCGCTGCCCGCCGGCGTGGCAGGCGTGTGCTTCGGGCTGTTCTTCGCCGCGGTCTGGGTCATTCACCCGTGGCGGCAACGTCGGGGGCTGGGCTCGCGGCAGTGATACACATGCTCGGTCTCAGGCAGGGACGGTGGCGGTCAGTCGATCCCACACCCGATGCTGGGCAAGCAATTCCGCGAACGATTCCAGGAAGTGGTCGAGCACTCCGCCACCCGCGGCGGCGGTGAAGAGCACACCGTGACGCTGGACGAATTCACTGTCGGCCGGGACATCGGGCAGCACACCGGCGATCCGCAGCAGAATGACTCCGGCGCCGAAGCCGCCGATCGGCTTGGCATGCTTGAACGCCTCGAGGACGAAATGCAGGACGGCGCCGTCGGCCGCCAACGTATCCGCCGCGCCTGGTCCTCCTGCGACGAGTACCCCGTCGTAGAGCACCGATGACACTGTCGCCAGCGCATGGTCGACCTCCAGCGGTTCTCTCTCCGCGATGTCCGCACGGACCGAACCCCCGTGCGGAGCAATGATTTCGACGATCACTCCCTGGTCCGACAACCAGGATCGCAGTCGGCGCACGCCGATCGAGTCGACACCGTCGGCAACCAGAATGGCGACCTTGCGCGTGACGATCATGTCGGTACGGGCGGGCACGATCGACAGCGCAGGCGAGACTCCGACCTCGGGAGCGTCCGATTCACGTGCTATGACCCGCATGCCAAGCTCCTCGGCGACGCGGATCGCGAGATCCGGATCGACGCCAGTGAGGTGGTCGAGAACGCGCGCGCGAATCGCGGGACGCTGCACCTTGCCCAACTCGAATCCGTAGGCCGCCACGATGTGGTCGCGCTCGGGGGCTGACATGCTGTTCCAGAACATGCGGGGCTGCCGGTAGTACTCGCGGAACGCATCGCCCCGCCGTCGAGCGGGTACCCCGTATAGCGGCTCGGGGTAATGCCCGAGGGCGCCGTCGCCGCCGAGGGCCGGACAGCCGCCGCCGATGGTGTTCTTCGTATACGCGGCCTCGCCCGTGGGAATGGTGTGCTGTGCGAGACCGTCCTGTTGATGGTTGCGCACCTCGGCCAATGGCCGATTGATGGGCAGTTGAGCGAAGTTCGGGCCACCAAGCCGGGTCAGCTGGGTATCGAGGTAAGAGAAGTTGCGCATTTGGAGCAGCGGATCATCGGTGAAGTCGATGCCCGGCACCAGGTTCGCGGTATGGAACGCCACCTGCTCGGTTTCGGCGAAGAAGTTGTCCGGATTGCGATCGAGCACCATCGAGCCGACCGGGATCACGGGGATCTGTTCCTCCGGAACGAGTTTCGTCGGATCGAGCAGGTCGAAGTCGAACGCGAATTCGTTCTCCTCCGGGATCAACTGCACGCCGAGTTCCCACTCCGGGTACTGACCGGCGGCTATACAGTCCCACAGGTCTCGCCGGTGGAAGTCGGGGTCCTGGCCCGCAATCTGCTGGCACTCGTCCCACAGCAGGGAGTGCACGCCCAGCTTCGGCTTCCAATGGAACTTCACGAAAGTCCCCAGCCCGTCGGCGTTCACGAGCCGGAAGGTGTGCACGCCGAACCCCTGCATCATGCGGTAGCTGCGCGGCAGTGCGCGGTCCGACATCAGCCACATGATGGCGTGCAGGGTTTCCGGCTGCTGCCCGACGAAGTCCCACAGGGTGTCGTGGGCGGAGGCGGCCTGCGGAATCTCGTTGTGCGGCTCGGGCTTGACCGCGTGCACGAAGTCGGGGAACTTGATGCCGTCCTGGATGAAGAACACCGGAAAGTTGTTCCCGACCAGATCGTAGTTGCCCTCGGCGGTATAGAATTTGGTCGCGAATCCGCGCACGTCCCGGACGGTATCCGCGGAGCCTCTGGACCCCGCGACGGTCGAGAATCGCACGAACACCGGGGTTTCCACGGCCGGGTCGGTGAGGAAGTGAGCCACCGTGTGCTCGGCGAGCCACTCGTCGTAGGGCCGGAAGTGCCCGTAAGCCCCCGCACCTCGCGCGTGCACCACACGCTCGGGAATGCGTTCGTGGTCGAAGTGCGTGATCTTCTCTCTGGCGTGGAAGTCCTGGAGCAGCGTCGGACCGCGCTCGCCGACCTTCACCGAGTCGTCGGTGTTGTCGACCCGGACACCTTGCTGGGTCGTCAGAAAGCCGCGTTCGCGATCGACGCGATAAGCGTCCAGTTGCCGTTGCTTCTCGTCGAATACGTCATCCATCAGTGCTGCCTCTCGGATCTGCGGGTGAACGTGGTCGAGAGTGAACCCACCACGTCTCGCAGCTACCCGCAGCGGAGGGGCGCAAACCCGCTTCGCGCATGGATGCAGCGACCCGATCGGTAGTGTCGATGAGGTGAGCGGCGGGTTGCGGCACAAGTTCTACCGGATCGGGCGTTTCGATCGGGCAGTGACCGCCGCGGTCGCGAAACTGCCGGACACCAGGACAGACCGGGAGCTTATCCGCCTCACCCGAAGCGCGGACTTCAGCGTGTTGTGGCTGCTCCTGGCCGCTGTCCTGGGTACCCGCAAGGGGACATCGCGACGCGCGGCTGTGCGCGGCGTGGCGTCCGTGGCCGGCACGAGCCTCCTCGTCAATGCCGGGCTCAAGACGCTCATCGCACGCCGGAGACCAGCCGCCGAACTGCTGCCGGTCCATCGCAGACTGGTTCCGGCACCCACCTCGTCGTCATTCCCCTCCGGGCACAGCGCTGCCGCGGCCGCGTTCCTGACCGGCGTGGCACTCGAAAGTCCGCGCTCCGCACTGGTTCTCGCCCCGCTCGCGGCGACGGTGGCCTATTCGCGGGTGCATACCGGCGTGCACTGGGGCAGCGATGTCCTCGCCGGTGCGGCCATCGGGACCGGTGTCGCCATTGCGACTCGGCGCTGGTGGCCGGTCCGCACGACCGACGAAGCCGAGGCCCGGCTCGTCCGGGACGCACCAGCCCTGATCCGGGGCAAAGGGCTGCTGGCACTGGTCAATCCGGCCGCCGGAAACCCGGGCCACGACCCCACCGCCGATATCGCCGCCGCGTTGCCCGACGCCACTCTGGTGCGCTGTGATCCGGATGTCGAGGTGACCGAACAGCTCGAACGCGCACTGTCCGACCACGCCGGACCGGTGCTGGCGCTGGGCGTCGCGGGCGGCGACGGCACCGTGGCCGCCGCCGCGGCGGTGGCCCTGCACCACGATCTGCCTCTGGTTGTCATACCCTGCGGCACCCTCAACCACTTCGCCCGCGATCTCGGCGTGTACGACCTGCGCGAAGTCCTCGACGCCACCGGCACCGGCGAAGCCGTCGCCGTCGATATCGCGGCCGTCGAATACCACGACGAACAGGGCCTGCGCACAAGGCAATTCATCAACACGGCCAGCCTCGGCAGCTACTCCGACATGGTGCGGCAGCGTAATCGATGGCGGCCGCACCGAGGTCGATGGCTCGCATTCGCGGCCGCCGCCGTGACCACGCTAAGGCGCGCCGAGCCGATCGAGATCCGCATGAACGGCCGCCGACAGCGAGTCTGGTTCCTGTTCATCGGCAATGGCGCCTATCAACCGCTCGGCGCGGTACCCGCGTTTCGTGACCGGCTCGACACCGGCCTGCTCGATATTCGATGGCTGCGCGCCGACCTGCGCTGGTCTCGGACCCGCGCGGTGATTGCCCTGTTGCTGACCGCAGTCGGCCACAGCAAGGTCTACGGCGAACGCCTGGCCACCGAACTGACCGTCGAGCTACCCATTCGCGAACCGCTGGCCGCCGACGGCGAAATCGTGGGCTCCGCCCACACCGTCCGCTTCCACATCGCAGGCCGCCTCACCGCCTATCGGCGCGACGAATCCAACGACCTCTGGATCAACCGCACCCGCCCACACCATCGCGGGTAGGCCGCAACCCGGTTACAGGCCCAGGGAACTTGGATTCCGGCGGCGAGTGAACTGCACGATCACTCGATATCCGGGAAGTTCGCCGTCGAACGCTTCGCAGACCGACTCGATCGAGTCGGTCAGGGTGTACAACAACCCGCGACCGAAGCCGTCCTCGGCCAACGCCACCCGTACATCGGCAACCACATCGAGAGTGAAATCCGCTGTCAGCAAAACGGTTTCGGCCACCGCACGCAACATCGGCAGGCGGGCCGGTTCGGCGGATCCGCGCGCGTACCTCGGCGTTGCGGTGCCGTCGTCAGTGACGTGCGCGTGGGTCACAGCCCTACGACCCGGGCACGAGCTCCGGACCGGGCGTTGTAGTCGGACACTCGTCGCGTACCCCGACCGGCAGCAGCCAACCGGATTCACTACGGCATCAGCGAACTTCGACGAACGCGCCGCGAATGGTGCGGCTTACGATGGCAGTTCGGCCGGGTGCCGGTGACAACCCTCCAGTGTGGCGTTCGTCAATTCGGTAACCACATCGCCGACCTCTCGATGCCTGCGGAAGGCGTCGAGTTGTCGGCGTGCGCCGTTGCCGCGGGTGAGGACGGCCTGGATCGCGTCAGTGACGAATGCGCGGTCTCCCAACTCCTCGAGGGCTGCCCCGACATGATCGACCAGTTCGGCCAGCAGAGCGGGCACCGGTAAGACACGGCCATCCACCGGGTGCACACCGCTGCCGTCGATCCCTGTTCGCGCGGCCTTCCAGTAGGCCGCGCGCAGCATCTCGTCCTGGACCTGTGGTGCGATATGCCCTTGCTCCAACGACATTCGCGCGGTCATGACGGTGGCCCGCACCAGAGTGGCCAGCAGCGCGGTCTCCTCGACAGTGGCCGGGACATCGCTGACCCGAATCTCTACGGTGGGATAGTTCATCGACGGGCGGACATCCCAGTACACCATCGTCTCGTCGAGGATGCTGCCGCTGGACACCATCATGGCGACCAATGCGTCGTATTGCTCGGTCGAGGCGAAATAGGGTGGCGGGCCCGCGCTCGGCCAGCGTCGCCACAGGATGCTCCGCCAGCTGGCGAACCCGCTGTCGGCGCTACGGTAGATAGCGGAATTCGTGGTCAGCGCCAGGAACAGCGGCAGCCAAGGCCGAAGATAATTGCTGACCTGCAGCGCGGTTTCGCGATCCGGCACCGCGACGTGGACGTGAGCGCCGCAGAGGCCCTGCTCGTGTGCGAGCATGCCGAACCCCTCGGCGATGCGCCGATAACGTGCCGTGTCGGTGACCGGGAACTTGTGCGGGACCGTCGGTGGAATCGCCACCGCGAGCAGGCGAGCGCCGTTCTGCTCAGCGCAGGACGCCACACCGAGACGCAACGCGCGTAGCTCCGCCAGCAGATCCGCGGTGTTCGAGTGCACGCGGGTATTCGTCTCGACCTGGCATCTGGTCAGTTCCAGCTGCAGATCGATCCCGCCCGCTGCGGCGGTTCGCGCCACCTCGGCGTTCTTCGCGGCCGGCGCTCCCGTCACCGGGTCCGCAAGCAGGAACTCTTCCTCAACGCCGACGGTCGACGAGGCCGCGTCCATTGCTCTGAGGCTACTCGCCGAGTGGTCGGACAAGCCCACAACGCCCCTCCCCCGCAGCCCGACACGCGGTCCGGAAGGACCGTTTGAGCATGGATGCACAGGGAACTGCGGGACTGTCGAACACGGCCAGGCCAAGGCTATCGAAGGAGCCTCCACCATGACCCACAACGGTATTCGTCGAATCCTCGCACTGGCTTCCGCCACCGCGGCGGCCGTGCTGGTACTCGGCGCCTGCGACCAGGCGCAGGAAGTCGTGAACAAGGGGGGCGATACGCCGTGCAGCGAATTCACCACCCAGGACCAGAACAAACAGCGGATCACGGTCCGCAAATACCTCGACCAGGACACCAAGGTCACGCCGACGGCGAACCCGGACACCGTCGACGCGTCCATCGCGGCCATCACCGTGATGTGCCAGGCGCAGCTGAATCCCGACACCCCGATCCGTGATGCCGACCTGACCGGCATTCTCGTACCGAAGAAGTAGCGGCTCGGACCAACGTTCCTCGAAAGCGTTGCTTACCCAGCTGAATTCGACGCCACCAAGGACCATGCCAGAGCCTTCGAAGGCGGGAGATCGCCGATCCGCAGCGGCATATGGATCCGCCGCGGACCAGACGGTCACCCACCGATCAACAGGTACTTCGGCTGGCCAGCCGGTCTCGGCGGCCGATCGATGTGCCGCCGGACCCGGTCGGTTCAGCATCTTGGTCGAGGGCCTGTTCCCGCAGCCGCTCGAGCGTTCTGGACAGGATTCGCGATATCTGCATCTGCGAGACACCGAAGCGCTCGGCGATCTGAGACTGCGTCTGCGATTCGAAGTAGCGCAGAATCAGAATCTGCCGCTCACGGGCGGGCAGCTGAGCGATCAACGGCCGCACGGTCATCGCGTCCACGGTGAGCTGGTAGCAGGGTTCGTCAGCGCCCAGAGTATCGAGGACCGCGGAGGGCGTGCTCTGTTCGTCGGCCTGCGAGAGCCGATCGAGCGATTCGGCACGAAAGGCGTTGCGCGCGACCAGCGCCTGGGTCACGGTGCGCAGGTCGACCTCCAGTTCCGCGGCTAGCTCGCGCGCGGTCGGCAAGCGCCCGAGCCGCTGCGACAGCGCCTCGGTCGCGGGTCCGAGCCTCCCGTGAATCTCCTTGAGACCGCGAGGAACTCGCACCGCCCAGGCGTGATCGCGGAAGTGGCGGCGCACCTCTCCCATGACAGTCGGTACCGCGAAGGCCAGGAACGTACTGCCACGGCCGACGTCGAACCGATCTACGGCCTGAATCAACCCGAGCCGTGCGACCTGCTGCAGGTCGTCGTACTCCTCGCCACGGCCGGCGAACCGGCGGGCGATATGGTCGGCCAGCGGCATACACAACTGCAGGATCGTGTCCCGCAGGGCGCGCCTGCGGGGATCACCGCACGCCAATCCGGCGAGTTCACCGAACCGTGGCTCGATATTGTCGTAGCTGTCGGAAGTGGTCGATTTCGGTTTCGTCCGCTCTGAAAGAGCTGCTGTCGAGCTCATCGGGCAACCTCGATTGTGAATTCGACTCGGGCGCAAACCGATTGCCCGAGTGATCAAATCGTGACTCTGCCGCTTGCTGGACAAGTCGCCACGGCTATCGCTGATCACGCTCCCTTCCGGGATGCGATCTCGAGGCGCACCGACGACCTAGTCGGACCGGCTGATTACCCGGCTCCACGCAGCTCGTGTTCGGTCGCGCACCTTCCGGCAGCGATATCCGACCGATAACAATGATGTACCCGTTTCGTGCCGTGCTAACCATTCGGCCCGAACACCGCAGGTCAGACCGCTAACGCTCGTCGAGCGAGGGCAGCACGGTCTCCCGGATGACCAGCAGCACCGCAGCGGCGACGGGGATCGACAGCAGTGCCCCGACGATGCCGAGCAGGGCACCGCCGAGCAGCACCGACACCACGGTCACCAGCGCTGGCACCTCAACGGTTCTGCCGATGATCCGAGGCACCAGGACGTAGTCCTCGACCAGGCGCAACACAATGAAAAAGACGATCGTGGCGATGGTGACCGGCACCGACACCGTGAGCGCCACCAGCGCGACGATGATCCCGGCCAGGCTGGAGCCCACCACCGGAATCAAGTCCAGCAGGGCCACCAGGACGGCGAGCAACAGCGGGTAGGGCACCCCGAACGCAATCAGCCACACGAACGTCAGCACCGCCGTGATCACCGAGATCAGCAGGTTCCCGAGGATGTATCCGCCGACCTTGGCGAAGATCTCGTCACCGATCAGGATGGCGCGCGGCCGGCGCGAGCGCGGGAACAGGCGGTAGAGGGCCGCTCGGACATGAACGAAATTGGCCATGAAATAGCCGGTCAGCACCGCGACGATCACGGTTCCACTCACGACGCTGAAGACCCGCCGACCCGCCGTCACGATCCCGCCGGCCAGGCTCCCCTGACCCGAGTTGAGCGAGCTCACTACTTTGTCCCGCAGGTGGAATCGATTGTCCAGAGCGCCGATTGCCGGATATCGCTGTGTGAGGTGGTCGGCATACGCCGGGGCATTATGGAGAAGGGCTCCGCCTTGCGTGACCAGCGGTGGGATCGCGGCAGCGAGGAAACCGGCGAACAATCCGATCGCCACCAGGAACACGACCGTCACCGCCGCCCAGCGGGGAAACCATGGACGTACCAACCAGGACACGGCCGGTTCGAGACCGATCGCCAAGAACAACGCGATGACGATCAGAATCAGCACCTGCCCCACCGCGATCACCGCTTGGATGGCACCGTAGGTCACCGCCACGCCCGCCGCCCCGGCCATCCCGATCATGAACGGTGAGCGTCGGTCGAACCGTCGGCCGGGAATGCCGAGCGGATGCTGCGCGGTACTGGCCTGCGCCGCAGCGGCTTCGGCGGCGAGCATCGGACCGCCTTCCTCGCCACCGTGCGGCTGAGCTACCGCCGCCTTGTGACCGGAATCCGGTGCGAGAGGAGGGTTCTCGCCCGCATTCGAAGTGTCATGGCGCATCGCGCGAACCATACGCAGCATTCCCATCAGACCACTCGTTTCGACCGCAGAGTATGTCGGAGCCATACCCTGTCTCGGGCGAAATACCCACGCACCGATCTTGGAAGGAACGGTTTCGCGCTGCGGCTGATGCGGGCATTCGGATGGTGGGACAATCCACGAGTGCGGGAGCCATCGAAGAACTCACCACCCGACCA
Source organism: Nocardia heshunensis (assembly GCF_054782115.1). Classification (NCBI taxonomy): domain Bacteria; kingdom Bacillati; phylum Actinomycetota; class Actinomycetes; order Mycobacteriales; family Nocardiaceae; genus Nocardia; species Nocardia heshunensis. The sequence continues at coordinate 404,347 of NZ_BAAGTC010000005.1, forward strand.
GGGTGCGGCGAGCGCCGCGGGCAAGTCGCCGGAGCGGCAAACCCAAGTGGTCGGCGGCTTCCGCTTCTGGTTCGTGGGCCAACGCTGGGAGTGGTCCGACGAGGTGGCCCGGATGCACGGGTACCAGCCGGGGACAGTGGAACCCACCACCGAACTGCTGATGTCGCACAAACATCCCGACGATCGAGCGCACGTGCAGGACATCCTGGACTACGCGCTGCACTCGGGTGACTCCTTCTCCAGTCGGCATCGTTTTCTCGACACAACCGGGGCGATCCACAGCGTGCTCGTCGTCGCGGATCGGATGTTCGACGAGTCCGGCGCGGTGGTCGGAACCTCCGGCTACTACATCGATCTCACCGACACCATCGCGGAATCCACGCAGGAAATGCTCGATGAGACCCTGCTGGAACTGTATGAGGCCCGCGCTCTGATCGAGCAAGCCAAGGGCGCACTCATGCTGGTGTACCGGATCAGTGCGAATCAGGCATTCCAGGTCCTGCGGTGGCGCTCGCAGGAAACGAACACGAAACTACGCGCATTGGCCGGGCAGTTGGTCGCCGAGCTGGAAACGATTTCGTTCACCTCCCCCGCCGCCCAGAATCGCTTCGACCATGTGCTGCTCACGGTGCACGAACGCGTACCACCGGACCCGCCGGCCGGTGACAGCCCGACTACGGACCCGCCCCACCGGGCACACAAAGCTCCCCGGCGCCCAGAGGGCCGTCGGTGAAATCAGTTATGAACCATGAGATTTCGGTACGGATCTGCGGATGAATCGACTGCTGGTCGACCGCGGCCGCCCATCCCGCGCGGCTGCTCGTCGTCGACCTGCGACGGGTCGCCTACGGCAGCGCCGGATTGAATGCCGTGCTCGATTGCCATGCTCAGGGCGCGGCCGTGGGAACATCGGTGCGGTTGGTCTCGCCGACCAGCGCCACCAGGCCGGTCGGCGCTTTCCTCCGAAACGGCTCTAGCGCAGCCGATTTCGCGGCCAGCCCCTAAGGGTGCGTTTACGGGCTGGGTTGCGGTGCGTTGACGTGGCAATCGGCGACCTTCGGGTTCACGCCAAGATAGTTCAGCGGGCCCGCGATGATGGTGACCGCGACGGTCGACGTGCTCGCGCAGTTGGTCGGCGCACTGTCGTAGTAGTGCCGCTGCCCAGCGGCAACCGCGCCGACGAGCAGCCACACGATCAGCAGCACCGCGACGATGCCGCCGATCCCCACCGACGATCGCCGGGCGCCGCGTGTTCTCCACTTGTCGTTCGTGTACATTTTCTGATTCCAATCTTCAGTTGAATTATGCAGTGCTGGTTCAGCTTTGGTCGGCATGCTCGACTCCCGAGCCGATGCCCGACCGGGTCAGTCCGCCGCGATACCGCCTTCCCGGATCACTGCGAGCACCTCGTTGTAGGTGAGAGTCGCTGTTACCGTGACGGTTTCGGAAGGCATATCGACATCCACGTATTCGATCCCATTGAGCCCTTTCAATCGCTGCTCAACCGCCGTTGCGGCTTCACGCGTCACGTTGGGCAGGGTGATGGTGTAGGTCATGTCCAGCGCGTAGCACCGCAGCGCAGGTTCAAACATGGATCCAGCAAGGGGTTTGAACGGACGTCGGCGAGGCATTGCCGAGGAGACCCGACTGGCTCGTCGAAGGAGGTTCGGGTGTCTACTACAGGTTGGACGATTGTTGTTGTGGCAGTGTTGATTTTGATCGCGGCTACCATTGTGTTCTTGCGGCCGATGCTGCGCAGGCGACGCCTGCGCGACAGGTTCGGACCCGAGTACGACCGCGTCGTCGAGGATTCCGATCACCGGCGAAACGCGGAACGTGAGCTGACCGACCGCGAGCGCAGGCACGCCGATTTCGACCTGCGTGCGCTTTCTCCCGATCGGCAAGCGCATTACCGCGCTCAGTGGGCCGGCATACAAGAACAGTTCGTCGACAATCCAGCCGATGCCACCCAAGACGCGGATCGCCTGGTGACCACGGTCATGGCCGAACGTGGATACCCAACCGACAACTACGACCAGCAGCTCGCCGACCTGTCCGTGGAACATGCGACGACCCTCGGCCACTACCGCGCCGCCCACGGCATCGCGACGCGCCCGGCCGGCACGGCCGTGTCCACCGAGGACAGGAGAACGGCGCTCGTGCACTATCGGGCGCTGTTCCGGGACCTGCTCGATGGCGATTCCCCCCACCAGCACAAGTAAGGAAACACAATCTCATGAGTACCGAACACGACCGGTCAGCCCATCGAAGCGTGAACGCCGAAGTGCCCGTGAACGACCCGGACTTCTCGACGGGCGATTTGGAAGGCCAGCCGATCGACAGTCGACGGGAATCGATGCACGCGGATGAGCCAGCCCACACGGGCATCGACCGCGAGGAGGGCACACCGCTGCTCGACCAGCACGACCTCGACCGCTTCCGCACACAGTGGCAAGAATTGCAGGGCGCTTTCGTCGACGACCCCAAAGAGGCCGTCACGAAGGCGGATTCATTGGTCAGCGAAACCCTCGAACAGCTCACCACCACCTTCGCCCAGCGCAAGAAGAAGCTGGACGAACAATGGTCGCGCGGCGAGGACGGTGACACCGAGGACCTGCGCCACGCTTTGCGCGGCTACCGCGACTACTTCGACCGATTGCTGACAATCTGAACCCACCGAGGGTATTTCGGCCCGCCACCACCGTTCACCGGTGGTGGCGGGCCGAAATCCGAATCCGTCTCACTGGTCGCGTGCGGGAAGCATTTCTTGGACTTTGGTTTTCGCGCCCTGCGTGATCAGGTGCCAGCCGCCGGGGTCGCCCCGCAGGATCGCTTCGGCGGTGTCCTTCATCTGTTCCCAGGTGGCGTGCGGCGGGATCGGCGGCACCTCGGGATCGGTGCGGATGTCGAGGAGGAAGGGGCGGTCGGCTGCCAGGGCTGCCTCCCAGGCAGGGCCGACGTCATCCGCGGAGTCGACAGCGATGGCGGCCAGGCCAGCGGAACGCGCGACATCCGCGTACGAGATGTCCGGAAGGGTTTGGGATTCCTCGAATTTCGGAGCACCACCCATGGCGCGCAGTTCCCAGGTGACCTGGTTGAGATCGTTGTTATGGAAGACGCACACGATCAAACGAGGATCGCTCCAGCGATCCTGGTAGCGAGCGATGGTCAGCAGTTCGGCCAGGCCGTTCATCTGCATAGCGCCATCGCCGACCAGAGCGATGGCGGGGCGGTCCGGGTGGGCGAATTTCGCGCCGATGGCATAAGGAACGGCCGGGCCCATGCTCGCGAGCGTTCCGGACAGTGAGCCGCGAATGTCGCCGCGCATCCGCAGGCATCGCGCGTACCAGTTGGTGGACGACCCCGAATCTGCGGTGACGATGGCGTTGTCCGGTATGCGCTGCGACAGCTCCCAGACGACCCGCATGGGGTTAACCGGCTTCGCCTCGAGCATGGACTGCCGTTCGATCGTCTGCCACCACCGGACGACATTCTCTGCGATCTCGAGCGGCCAGGCCCGATCCGGTTTCGCATGTACCAGCGGAATCAGTTCTGCCAGAGTGGCTTTGGCATCACCCACCAGATTCACCTCGGTCGGGTAACGCATGCCGATCATGGTGGGGTCGATGTCGATCTGAACAGCGCGCGCCTGTCCGAACTTCGGCATGAACTGCGCATAGGGGAAATTGGATCCGATGATCAGCAGTGTGTCGCAGTCACGCATCAGTTCATAACTGGGGCGAGTACCGAGCAGCCCGATAGAACCTGTGACATAGGGCAATTCGTCCGAGAGAACGTCCTTGCCGAGCAGTGCTTTCGCCACGCCTGCCCCGGTAAGATCCGCCAGGCGCTGAACCTCCAGCGCCGCGCCGCGCGCACCCTGACCGATGAGAATCGCCACGCGCGAACCCGCGTTCAATATCTCTGCGGCACAATCGATCTGATCCTGCGATGCACGGACCATCGGTGCGGCCACAGGCCCCGGAGAGCTCGACGGCACCTGCTTGAAGTCATGAGTCGGCGCATCGTACGGCTCCTCCTGCAAGTCGGATGGGATGATCACTGCGGTCGGCGCGCGCCGGGCGGCGGCGATGCGAAAGGCTCGGTCCAAGGCGTTGGGCAACTGACTGGACACGTTCACCTCCACCAGATAGTCAGAGGCGACATCCTTGTACAGACTCTGCAGGTCCACCTCCTGCTGGTAGCTGCCGCCCATCGCGCTGCGCGCTGTCTGACCGACGATCGCCACTACCGGCACGTGATCGAGTTTGGCGTCGTAGAGCCCGTTGAGCAGATGGATCGCGCCCGGGCCGGAGGTCGCGAGACAGACTCCCACCTTGCCGCTGAATTTCGCGTAGCCCGTTGCCGCGAACGCCGCCATCTCCTCGTGCCGGACCTGGATGAAGGCGGGATGATTGGCGGCGCGGCCGAAAGCCGCGATCAGGCCGTTGATCCCGTCCCCGGGATAGCCGAAGACCTGATCCACCCCCCAATCGCGAAGTCGCTCCACCACATGATCACCGACTTGTCGCGTCATGTTCGCTCCTGTTCTCCAGCCCGGTACTTGTCGGCCGCCGGATACCCGCAACGGCTCCCGGCAATCACGTCGTTTGCCGGGTGATGCCTCGGGTACCGCACGAATGTGCTGTCAGCACTGCCATTCCGGGCGCGTCAGTTCGCGCCCCGTTCACGTCAGGAGGAACCATGCCCAAGGAATGGACCAGCAAGCAGGAACGCCAGTACGAACACATCAAGGACTCGGCCGAGGACCGCGGCGCGAACACGAAACGGGCGAAAGAGATCGCGGCCCGCACCGTCAACAAGAACCGCGCCCGGGCCGGGCAGACGAAAACCGCCAGCCCCACCTCGTTGCAAGGCAAGTCCCCACAGCAACGCGGCGGGCAGCGCTCCGGACGGAACGGACCCAAGGGGCTGACCCGCGACCAGCTGTACAACGAGGCCCGGCAACGAAACATCAAGGGCCGCTCGACCATGACCAAGGCACAGCTCGCCGAGGCACTCGGCAAGAACTGAGACTCCACTGCTGCGCTGTTTGGCTCGTCCGCCCGGTGGTACCGCTGCGCTACCCGGTTCACGACCCCAGGAGTCTCCGATGAACTCTGCCGAATCCCGTCTGGCGGCCTCCGCCCTCCTCACCGTTCAGCTGCTGCGGCAAGCCATGGAGCGCGAGATGACTTGCAGCGCTCTGGATTTCGCCGGAGGAGACGAGACAATACGTCCGGACACCCGCCTGATCTTCATCAACCTCGAGAACGCGATGACCGACCTGCGTGTCCACTTCGATCTGCACCCGGACGACATCGACCTGGATTTTCACACGGGCGTCCTGCCGCACCCGCCGGTGGAGCCTCCTGAACCGGTGCCCCCTCGGCCGCCACTCGAACCCGTGCCGGTGCCGCCTTCACCGCTGCCGCCCGTACCTGAACCCCCGCAGCCCTTTCCGACTCCGCCGTTGCCCGGCAAACCCGATCCGGAGCCCGGACCCACGCCGATCCCTCAGATCGCGGGGCGGCTCGGCTGACAGCGGTACGAGACGGCTGGGACCGGTCGGGTGGACCATCGCAGGCACCGCCTCGATACTCGCGACCGGCATGAACGCGCTCATCTCTTAACGGTGGAGATAATGATCAGACGAAGAATCGACCGGCCTGCAGAGTTGTTCTGGAGAGGCTGGTTCGAGGCCGCGAGAAGGGTTTTCGCGACCGTTTGGTCGAATCGCCTTACCGACTGGGCCGCAGCACTCACCTATTACAGTGTGCTGTCGTTGTTTCCGGGCCTGCTCGCGCTGACGGCCGGCCTCGCACTGTTGGATCCGGCGGCGATCGATTCGCTGGTCTCGACCATCCGCGACCTCGGACCGAGTAACGGCACCGGCCTGCTGATCGACAGCCTCGGCCAATTGCGTGGTGCGCATGCGTATTCCGGGCCGCTAGCGGCAGTGGGTCTGGCGAGCGCGGTATGGACGTCCTCGGGCTATATCGGTGCTTTCATCCGGGCCTCCAACGCGCTGTACGGCGTCGAAGAAGGACGTGCGGTGTGGAAAACGCTGCCGCTGCGCCTGGGACTCACCATCGCGGTCGGGTCTGCGGTCGCGGTCTGCGCGATCGGCTTGGTCGTCACCGGCGGTATCGCGAACCGGGTGGGTCGCTGGATCGGCGGCGGCAATGCCACCGTGTCCATCTGGAACATCGTCAAATGGCCGGTGCTGGCGCTGCTGGTGAGCCTGGTGTGCGCACTGCTGTACTGGGCAGCACCCAATGTCCGCCAACGCGGGTTCCGCTGGCTGACTCCGGGAAGCTTCCTGGCGGTACTGATCTGGGCGGCCGCCTCGGCCGGATTCACGGTATACGCGGGCCATTTCAGTTCCTTCAACAAGGTGTACGGCTCACTCGGCGGCGCCGTCGTCTTTCTCGTCTGGCTCTGGCTCACCAACCTGGCAGTGCTGCTGGGCGCCGCGTTCGATGCCGAATTGGCACGCGGCGCCCTGATCGCCGAAGGGCACTCACCGACCGAGGAGCCTGTCCTGCCACCCCGCGATGCACCCGGCTGAGCGGCTCACCAGCGGTACCACCGCCCGCGACCACCGGCGGCATCAGCGCCGCGGAACACGAACCCGAGCACCCAAATCACCAACACCGCGATGGCGACCCACCACAGGACCTTCACCAGGAAACCCAGCCCGGCGAACACAACGGCGAGCAGTAGCACCAAAAGTAATACGGCCATTTCGATCAACCTCCTGCCCACCGCTTACCCGCATCACTCCAGCTGTAACGCACACGAGCCACACCGTTTCGAGGGCGAACGGCCGGGCATCCGCGGGTTATGACACCTCGTCGAATCCGCCGCGCCTCCACTGTGAGTCGACTCGCCGGACTGCAAGTAGCGATCATCACCACGAACGTGGGCGTAGAGCACGACGAACTTGTCATTCCGCGGGATGGGCTGCGCGAACGCGGGGCTTCGGTGCTACACGCCTCGTCGAAAGCCGAACCCGTGCTGACCTATCGGCACGACCTCGAGCCAGCCGAAATCATCGATCCCGACACCACCCTCGACAGCCTCGACCCAACCGAGATCGACGTTCTCATCATCCCGGGAGGCACGGTCAACGCGGACCGACTCCGCACGAACCCGCACGCCCGCGCCCTCGTGCAGGCCCTCGCGACCGTGGGCGTGCCGATCGCCGCCATCTGCCACGGGCCATGGCTGCTGGTCGACGCCGAGGTGATCGCGGGCAAGACGCTCACCTCGTACCCGTCGCTGCGCACCGATATCGGCAATGCGGGCGGCTGGTGGGTCGACGAGGCAGTCGTCCGCAGCGACGAGAACGGCTGGCCCTTGATCACTTCCCGGACTCCGGCAGACCTGGCCGCCTTCGTGGACACCATCACCGCGGCCTTGACCGACCGAGCTTGAGAGCAGGAAGCCCGTGCGCCGACCACTGCTCGCCATACCACTGTGCGCCCTTGCCCTCGCAGTCCCCGCGTGCGACTACACCAACGGCGGCACCACATTCCCGGGCACGAGCACGATCAGCCGACCCTCGGACTCACCCTCCGAAACCACCAAAGACCTCGTGCCCCCGCAGAATTCACGATCGGTATCGGTGCCCGCAGCCATCTCGCCCGCCGAACTGCGGCGAAAGACATGCGCAGACCTCGTGCCCAAGCTGAACAAGATCCGCCAGGACTCCGGGCAACAGGAGGTGGACCGCACCGTCGACACCACCATCTCCGGCTACCCTTCCTCACCCGATTGGGCGGTGCTCACCGACGAGCAGCGCCAGGCAGCCATCGACGGCACCCGTGATGCCGCCACCGGCCGGTGCCCGGCGGGCTGACGCGATCGACCTGGTTCGGCGCTACCGTCTCGGAATATGCAGGCGCCCAGCAATTTCCGGCAGCTCATGTCTCCGATGCGTACAGATGTCGATCCTTGCGACCAGAGTTGTTTGGCCACTGCCAACCAGGGAACAGCGGATTTACCAGATCCATCTACATCGAGGAATTGACATGATCATCTTCGGGCTCATCCTGCTCATCGCCGGAATCCTGCTCGGCATACCCATTCTGACCACCATCGGGGTCATCCTGCTCATTGTGGGAGCGATCCTGCTGGTCCTGGGGCAGGTGGGCCGGCCGGTAGGCGGCCGAAGTCACTACTTCTGATCACCGCTTCCAATCCGATTATGTGGGTGCGGCCGAACAGCCGCACCCACATCCATAACAGGAGCAGATCGGTTTAGAGACGTCGACGTTGGAAACCCTAGGGGGGACGCACAATCCGAGGAGGTCGAGATGCAACAACTGAGATTGCGTCTGAAGTCCGCCGCTGCCACGGCGGAACGACCGTTGAACCTCGAGAACGCAAACAGCCTGCGGCGGCGGGTGCGAGCGTTGTCGGTTGAATTCGACAGAAGTCGTCTTCCCGAGACGGAACATTCCGAGCTGGGACGGCTGCGCAACGAGGCTGTCCGGAAGGCCGAACTGGCTGTTCAACGCGCCGACGACACCCGACCGGGAATCCCACCCAGATAATCACGGTTTGATAACGCCCCGGATGGGTAACTCCATAGTCATGGCAACAACACGGAAGCACCATTTCCAGTTGGCCGAAACAGACCGCGGCACCGCACTTTTAGCGGGTTCGATCTGCGCGATCCTTATCAGCGGCGTAGCAATCATGACGCATTCCGTCATCGCATCCGCCGCCGCTGGCGCGGTCCTTCTGATCGGCCTGGCTGTAGCGCGGAGCATGCTCCCCGATCACTAGCGCGCCGAAACAGCCCTGCAATTGACCGCCGTCTCAGCCGTCGCCCCCTTTGACATCGACCAATCCGTCAAACAGCTCACCCACGCCCGCCGAGGGCGACCGCCCTGGAAGACGTAGCTGATCAGACTGGAATGCCGCCGTAGGTCCGGCGCCAGCGTGCCTCGAGGAATGAGAAGCCGCCGAAGGCGATCAATCCCAGGGCGACCAGGATGAGAAGCCATGGCCCGAAGGCGGTCTGCGCGAATTCACGCAACACGGCATCGACGCCCTTGGCTTGGGCCGGGTCGTAAGTGAGAGCTGCTACCAGAGCGGCGATTCCGATCCCGACGACGACAACGGCGCGCGCGACATAGCCGATGCGGCCGAGCCACACCACCAGGTCCTGCGTGGATCGTGTCATCCACCCCATGCGCAGGTTATCGGTGAACTCGATCCGCAGACCGCGCCGCGCCAGCACGATCCCGGCGGCGACGATAGCGAGGCCGATCAGCGCGAGGACCACCTGCCCGCCGTCCCAGCTGAGCACTCGGGCGGTGAGGTCGTGGGCGGTGGCGTCGCCGGAGTCGGGCGTACGACCGTGCACGACGAACATGAGAGTGCTGAAAAAGATGATGGCGTAGCCAATTCCGGCGGCCAACGCATAGAGCCGATGTCCGTTCGACTGATGCAGCCGCGCGGTGGCTGCCTGGGTCAAGCGCCAAATGGCCAGCCCCGCGAAGCCGATGACCAGAATCCACAGCAGCAGGTAGCCCAGCGGCTTGGTTGCGATCGCCTGCAGGGCTCCGGAGCGTTCGGGCTCGTGCCGGGCGACGCCGAACGCCAGCATCAGTCCGATGATGCCGATCACGATGTAGGCGATTCCCCGAGCGATGAAGCCGATCCGCGCGAGATTCTCCAGCCCGCTCGATCCGCCGACTCTGCGTGTGAGTGAAGGACTTTGGCGCCGAGTCCACGTCGGGCGTCTACCCCATCGTGACCGTCGTCCTCGTGTGGCCTCCGTGCTGTAGCGGTTCCGGCGCCGGTATCTGTTTCGTATGAGGCTCATCGGCCTGCTCCCACTTGCTTGTCTTCGGTGAACGAATCATTCACCGGTGGTGCGAGTTTCGGTGTCGGCATCGATCGGGCATCAGATCGGCTTTGGCCTGATCGGCTTTGCCCCGGTCACAGTGTCGGTCCACTCCCCGCATATCCCGATGAGCAACAACCAAACAACCGGCCGATGCCGGCTTCAGCCTCAGCAGTCCCGCCCCGATGCTGCGCAGAACGCGAACTGACGTCCCTCGAGGTCCTATCAGAATTGGCGTCCACCGCGAAGGGGGCGCGGCCGCCCATCCGGATCGTAGATCCTCTGATAGACCGGAGTGGCCCAGGCCCGGGTCGCCCAACCGAGACGAGGCGGGGCATGCGGGCGCAGGCGGCCCGGCGGTCGCGGTCCCTGTCGGCCGTCGGTGTGCCAGGCCTGCAAGGTCTTTGCGCCAGCGGCGAATGCGGCGAATGCGGAGCGGGGATCGAGGAGGTCGGCATCATCGCCGGGCGCGCGATCGAGGTGCTCGCGCCCCAGGGCAAGTCGCAGTTCCCGGGCGAACACGCGGGCACCGTCATCGAGGCAATCCACCGATCGGGGGTCACGACGATCGCGCACTTCGTCGATGACTGCGCAGGACAACTCGGAGTCGTACGTCCAGGATCTGCGATTGACGTTGTCCGATCCGACGGAGGCCCACACATCGTCGATCACACAGACCTTGGCGTGGACGTAAATCGGTGTCCCCGCTCGGTTTTCGATACCGTAGATCGCGACGCGATCACCGCCCGCCGCGTGCAGGCGATCGAGTGCCTGCTCTGCGCCGACCAGATTGGGCGGCAGCGAGAACCTTCCGTCCTGATCCGGATGGTGTGGCAGCACCGCGATCAAACGCAGTTCCGGAGACTCGCGTAGCGCGTCGGCAAAGCACTCGGCCACCTCCGCCGACCACAGGTACTGGTCTTCCAGGTAGATCAGGTTCCTGGCCAGTGCCAGGACCTTCCGGTAGGCACGAGCGATGCTCCGTTCCCCATCGGGTGCGAACGGGTATCCGGGACGCCGCATCGGGTACGTACGCAGCACCTGCACGAGCTGGGAGCCTCTCGGGTCCGGGTCCGGCAGCTGTTCCGGCAGCGGGTCGGCGCTGGTGTCCTCCTTCCGAAGGGAATCGATGACGCGGTCGAAGGGATTGCGGCTCAATGGTGTCGGATCTTCCCAGCGCTCCCGGAACACGGTTTCGACATCGCCGACAGCGGGTCCGCGTATCGCCAACTGGATGTCATGCCAGGGCGGGTGAGAGCCGTACACCGCGGCCATCGCCTGCGGCTGAGGGTCACCGCGGTGGTCACTATCGTCGCGCCGGCTATGACACAGGTCGATGCCGCCGACGAACGCGACATCGAGCCGCGGCCGATCGGGATGACGGAGCACGATGAACTTCTGATGGTGGGACCCGCACGCACGCACCCGCATATCACGCAGACATTCACCTCCCGCGGCTCCGACATCCTCACCGAGGTGGCGGTTCTCCTGCTCACTGAAGGTGAATATGTCCAGGTGCGAACGCCACACCAGCCCCTTCACCACGACGCCACGGGCCGCGGCCGAACAGAACATTCGGGAAACCTCGAGGCCGTCCTCGTCCATCGCCTGGTCTGGATCGCCCCGCCAGTCCGTGAACAACAGCAGATCACCGCTCCGCATCGCACCCACACAACTGCGCAGCTCGGCGAAATATGTCACCCCGTGCACGAGCGCGCGTACTTCATTGCCGGCAGACCAGGCCAGCCCGTTCCTGTGCCGTCGGTCCAGCCGGGTCGCGGGATTGCCGCGCTCACCGACGCTCAACAGCCAGTCCGGAACACTCATCACAACCTCGATGCACCCTCAACGGAAGGATAGGTCCCGGAGGATTGCGATGTCTGGCGGCCAGAATAACTTCATCTCTGCCGCAACCGATTTCGGCACCGCAACGCTGCCACTGACAGCGCGAGGCTGGTTATTCCGTAGATGGAGCAGCAGTTTCGCCGTCGCCAGCCACCGGCGACCGCCCTGCGTGCATGACCCGATCCCACCATTCGCTCAGTGGACTCGGATCCGGCCACACCGCGACGATTTCGGCGGCTTCAGGTCTGGATCCGCGGAGACCGCGTTTGCTGGATATCATCACGCTCAGGTACTACCCAAGAGTTGTTCATCGAATCCCCCACCACACGGGGTTGAAGTCCGAGCACCGGGTAACCGTCGGGCATGGAACAGTTGGTGATTCTCGCGCTGGTGGCTTTGCCGCTGGCAATCTTATTGCTCATTGCGCGTGGTCTGCTGCGCGGTCCCTCCGACTCCGTTCCCCCGCAGGATCCGCCCGAACCGACCACGCCCGGATCTGATCACGGCTGGTATCTGGATCAGCTCTTTTCCGACCGCCGCCCGCCGCGGTGAGCGACGCCGATCAGTCCGCGCGCAAAAAAGTACGAAAGATCCTGCAGCACAACCAATCATGCCGTAAGCGGCAGATAATCACGGCCGCGCCGAGCTCAACCTCGTTTGCTGGCACTCAGCAGGGGTAGGCGGAGAAGACAGTCACGAACCATAAACCCGAAGGTCTGCAGTCATGAACATCGAACGAGGCACCCGTTTGGTGCCCATTCACGACAACACGGTCACTGCGTCGATTCTCGTCAAAGCGGTGAGACACCAACCGATTTCGTACGCCGAGATCCAGCCCTTCGGCGGCGGCCGACGTCGAGTCGTATCGCTGAATGATCTCGAGAGGGACTTTCTCATCGTGCGCGAGGGAGCTTCGGTCACGCCGCACGTCGCCCGGCCTCCCCGTGCACGGGTACCGGAGGGCATCAGGTCAACAGGGAAATGAACGACCCAGTTCGGGTCAGCGATTCCCGGCTCGACCTGGAACCGCGAGGGGCTGTTGGCATCCCTCGGGAGCCGGCTGGACCGGTGCCGCTCGGCGACCGTGTCTCCCCCGGATGTCCGCACCCGGGGGCTCGTCGGTGTTCATCAGTGAGGCTGTCCGAACCAGTGGCCCAACGCCGATTCCAACCCCTCGGTGTCGTGTCCGGTGCGAGCGGTCCAGCACAGGTAGCCGTCGGGGCGGATGAGCATCGGTTCGATCGGGTCGCCCTCGCCTGCGTGGTCGACGCGATCCGTGTAGGGGGCGGCGATTTCGGCGAGAGCGCCGGACGGGTCGAGCAGGACGCCACGACCGGTGCGCAGCAGTTCGTGGAGCCGGGTCGCGCCGACCTTGATATCCGGTGCCGGGAGACCGACGAGGGGCTGGTCGTCGCTGCCGGGCATCGGGTAGCGAATTCCCATCCCCGACAACATGTCGTCGAGGTGGTATTGCACCTCCGGCAGTTGAGCCAGGGACGCGAACAGGTCCCTGGCTGCGCTCACGTCGGGGTCGCGGGTGCCTTCCCAATCCATCAGCAGACTCTGCGCCTGCACATTGCGCAGGACGGCGGCCGCCACCGGATACCGTTCGGTGTGGTAGGTGTCCAGCAGCTGCTCGGGAGCCCAATCATGTACGGCGGCAGCGAGTTTCCAGCCGAGGTTGAGCGCATCCCCGATTCCGGTGTTCATGCCCTGCGCGCCGATGGGCAGGTGGGTGTGGGCGGCATCGCCCGCCAGGAACACCCGCCCGTGCCGGTATCGGGCAGCTTGACGGGCCGCGTTGGTGATGCGGCGGGCATACCGCAGTTCGAGCAGTCGCACCCGGGAGCCGAACACGCTGGCCAAGCCGGCGCGGATCTCGTCCTCGGTGACCGGGACGTCCCTGGACAGGGACCGGCCCGGTCCACCGAGAGCGAGTCGGTGCAGTGGCCGGCCCTGCGGGTCGGTGCCGAGTGGGAATACCTGCGCCCAATGGCCGTCTTCACTCCAGCTGTGGCTCAGCGCGGGGGCGTCGCCGTCCAACCGCACGTCGGCAGCAACAATGGTTACCGTTCCCGGACGGCCGGGGAATTCGGCGCGCAGCAGTGACCGCACCGTGCTGTGGGCGCCGTCGGCGGCCACAACGTATGCGGCCTCGATGGTGACATCATCGGCGAAAGTCGCGGTCACCCCGCGCTCATGCTGAGTCAGGTCGATGAGTTCGTGGTCGCGCCGGACGTGGATGTCGTGTGCGGCCAGGTGCTGTTCGAGGCAGCCCTCGATGACCACCTGCGGTATGGACCGCCACGGCTGAGGGTGCCGGTCGCGGGTGAGCGGGAGCGGGATACCGGCGAAGTGCGCGGTGCTGATCTGGTGGTTTCCGGTGGCCAGCAACGGTTCCAGCAGACCACGCTGATCGAAGGCCTCCTGGGCGCGCGACTGCAGACCGCCGGCCTTGGACAACTGGCTGCGCTGCGAGAGCTTGTCGACCAGTACGGCCGACACCCCCGCGACCCGCAGCTCGTTGGCCAGGGTCATCCCGGTCGGGCCGGCGCCGACGATCAGTACCTCGGTGTCCATCGGTTTCTCCTTCTGCCGCAATGGTTTCGGTCGTTTCGACCGGACACGGCAACAATGCGGGCCGTCGGCACCACCGGACCAGTAACCGGGCACATTGTGTCGATATCCGACATTGACTACCGTTCGATCGGTGGGATTCGACTTCGACGAGCTGGATCGTTGCCTCGTACACGCCTTGCAGATCGACGGCCGGGCCGCTTTCAGCACCATCGCCGAGGTTCTCGGTGTGTCGGATCGCACCATCGCCCGCCGCTACGCCCGACTACGGTCGGCGGGGGCGGTGCGGGTGATCGGCGGCGTCGACCCGGCAGCGCTCGGCGCCGCGACCTGGTTCCTGCGGATCCGCTGCTCACCCGCCGCGGCGGTCCCGGTCGCCGAGGCGCTGGCCCGGCGACCGGACACCTCATGGGTGAGCCTGTGCTCCGGCGGCACCGAGATCACCTGCGCGGTCGGTATCGAGAACGACGCCGACAGCGAGGCACTGCTGCTGGACAAACTCCCCCGCACCTCCCGCGTGGAGGGAGTCACCGCGCATGCGGTGCTGCACGTCTTCTACGGCGGCTCGGACAGCCTGATCACCAAGCTCGGCGTGCTGAGCGACGAAGAGATCGCAGTGCTGCGCCCACCCCCGACACCGCATCGGCCGGGGCCGGTGCACCTCGACGACGGCGACCGGAGACTGCTTGCCGCTCTCGCCGAGGACGGGCGCACCAGCGTCGAGCAGCTGGCCGTGGTCACCGGCTGGTCGCCGACGACGGTCCGGCGGCGCATGACCGAACTCCGCGAACGTCGGGTGCTGTATCTCGATCTCGACATCGACTGGCGTCAACTCGGGCTCGGCACTCGCACCCTGCTCTGGCTCAGGGTCGCCCCCGCACACCTGCAAGAGACCGGAGCCGCACTGGCCCGTCACCCCGAAATCGCTTTCGCCGCAGCGACTACCGGGCCGACGAACCTCTACGCGACCGCCGTGTGCGCCGGTCACAGCGAGCTGTACCGGTACCTCACCACGCAGGTCGCGGCGCTCCCCGCTGTCACGCATCTGGAAACCGCGCCGGTGATCAAAACCATCAAACAGGCCGCGAACCAGCCATGACGGCGGCGTCCAATCACACGGCATCCGAACCGCTGATGGCATTGAATGCAGTGCTCGGCGCTCACGCCGCTCAGGTGTCGAGGAACGCAGGGATGAAGATGTCCTTGCTGGTCAGCAGGTGCTTGGAGAGGCCTTGTTCGTGGTGGTAGCGCAGGAACGTGTCGATGGCCTTGTGGTTCGCGCCGACCCCGTAGGGCCACCAGTCTTCGCCGAGCAATGTCCGGTTCTGTTCGAAGTGGCTGCTGAACCAGGGGGTGACCAGGCCCATATGCTGCTTCGTCGCGCCGTGGCGGTACTTCTGCTGGGCGAGGTCCTTGGCCTCGGCGAACGCACGGTAGATCGAGGTCAGGACGTCGGTGTGGTCGACCAGTTCCCTGCGGACCGCGACGATGTGCATCTGCGGGAAGATCCCGGTACGCCGGTAGTAGTCGCGTTCCACCGTCTCGTAGTCAGGGAAGAGCCGGGCGATCTTCGTCGAGCCGTTCAGCAGAGCCTGAGGAACGTCGACAGAGAGGAGCGCGTCGATCTCACCGGCTTCGAGCATCGTGCCCAGGGTCTCGCCGTCCGCGGCGTGGCGCACGTCCACCCCGTCCGGCACCGGCTGCGGGATCCACTCGAACGCGGGAATGGGATGGTCGGTGCCGCCGATGACCCAGCGGGACTGGTCGGGGGTCAGGCCGTACTCGTCGGCGAGGATGCCCTTGAGCCACACCCCCGGATCGTGGCCGTACAAAGCGAATTCACCGATCGTCTTGCCCGCGAGATCCTGCGGCTTCTCGATACCCGTCGCAGTGTTCACGAACATCGCCGAGTGCCGGAAGTTGCGGTTCGGGAAGATCGGCAACGCCAGGAACGGGGCGGCCGCAGAGTTGAAATCGGCGATGCCGGAATCTGCGGCGTCGAGACAGCGCAGGAAGTAGGTCAGGCCGAACTCCGCGACGTCGTAGCGGCCTTCGACCATGCCGCGGAAGATATCCGAGACCAGCGACGCCGACTCGAGGGTGGCGTCCACCCCGTCTATGGTGACGCGGCCGTCGAACAGTGCCTCGGTGTGTTCGTAGGTATACGTGGCGATACGCAAGTTCATCGTGCGTCCTCGTTTCCGTGAATGACCTTTCACTATTAGAGTGAGCTCCACGACGGCTGCTCGTCAAGATGAATGGCTATTTACGTTGAAGGAGCTTGTTATGCCACGCATCACGCCCGAGCATCGCGAGGCCAAGCGAGCGCACATCGTGGCCGCGGCGCGGCGCTGCTTCTCCCGCAACGGTTTCCACCAGACCTCGATGCCCGATATCGCCGCCGAGGCCGGAGTCTCGGCCGGGGCGCCCTACCGCTACTTCGCGAGCAAGGAGGAGATCATCCTTGCCATCGCCGGCGACGCCTTCCGTCTGATTTTCGAACCGGTCCAGCGGCTGGCCGCCGACAGCGACGCCGCCTCCGTCGCCGATCTGGTGGCCGCATCACTCGACGCTTTCAACGCCGAGACCGTCACCGATGCCGCAGGCAACCCGGTGCCCGTCGAGGAGCTATTGCGTTGCGCGGTGCAGACCTGGTCGGAGCTGCTGCGCAACGACGCCGTGCGCACTCGCGCGATGGAAGGATTCCAGTCCGTGCACCGCAGCATCGCCGATGCGCTCCGCCGCGGCCAAGCTGCAGGCGCGGTAGCGCCCGAGCACGGCGCAAGGATGGTGATGGGCCTGTTGCACGGGTTGCTGCTGCAACGGGTGGCCTTCGATCTGACTGACGCGGCCGGATTCACCGACGATATGCGGGTACTGCTCGCGGGCCCGGGATATTAGGAAACGCGCTTCATGGGTGCCGGTCGACAGCCGACGCTCTCTGAGTCCCGGCGACGAGATCGCGCTCGATTCGGCTCATCCCCGGTCGAAAGCGACTCGCATGCAGAGCAATTCGACCGCCGTGCGGTATCCGGAACAACTTCCGTCGAAGGGCAGCCGCACCGCGTGCACCGTGTCCGTCAAGTCCTGTACGACAGGCCAGCACAGGTTCCGCTGCGCCAGTGCGTCTTCCGATCGGGTCACCGCGGAGATCTGGACGATCATGCAGCGATCGTCGTAGGCGAACCGGCAGTCCACGATAGCGCCGGGCACCGCATCCAAGATCAGCCCGGTAGCGATCTCGTCGAGCGCCATCCGCACGTCGGTCATCTCGCCGATCCCGAAGTCGGCAATCAACCCAACAGTGTCGGCCAGCGCGCGCAGCATGGTCAGCTCCGATAGCTCGGCCGAGACCTGGACTCCGACCTCGGTGCGGCTAGGCATCGAGCGCCGCCCGCATCGAGTCGTACCAGCGGAAGAACGACCGGATCCCCGTAACCTCCAGTGCGCGTTCGACTCCCCGATGGCCGGCGACGACTCGCAGATCCCCGCCGTGGAGGAGCGCGTAGTCACGGGCCGCGCCCAGCGCGATCGCGGTGCGAACGCTCATGAAAACGGTCTCACGCAGATCCAGGACCACCGCATGGCTCGGTGTTCGCATCGCCCGTGCGAGCAACTCATCGAACTCGGGGTACGCCGCCGCGTCGAGTTCACCCTGCACCCGCAGCACCACACAATGATGGCGGCGGTCTACTCGATGAGCCCAGAGGCGATGGCGACGGTTCACCCTCGGCTCGCTGTTCGGCATTGCGTGCGTGCTGTATTCCGATACGGGTCCAATGGACATGACCCAACCTCCCAGGACAAGCGAAATCTCTTGCTTCACTGCGCCTTCAAGCGCTGCGACAGGCCTCCGCTGGTCATTGCGGCGAGTTGACAAGACGCGACGGCTATCGCTGATCGCACATCTTCCGACAGCGATATCCGACCGATACCCATGGCGTACCCGTTTCGTGCCGGAGCAACCGTTCGGCCCGAACATCGCAGGTCAGACCGCCCCCACTCCCAGGGAGTGAGGGCGGTGACAAACCAGGCGGTACCGCGTCAGTGGCGGAAGGCGTCCTTCACCTTTTCCGCAGCGTCCTTGACGTTCGCCTTGGCCTGGTCGACCTTGCCTTCGTTCTCCTTGCCCGGATTGTCGGTCGCCTGGCCGAACTTCTCCTTCGCCTTGCCGGCGAGATCGTCGGCCTTGTTCCTGGCCTTGTCCGTGGCGCTCATAAGCGATCCTTCCGTTGTGGTCGACGTCGGATACAGCCGACCCATTCACGGCATATCCCGTTGTGCCACAACCAAACTCACCCACCAACCCAATTCTGGTTCAGTACCGGGGCGGGCCGGCGGAAGGCCAAACGATCGGCTCGTCGAGATCGGTCCGCACGATCGTTCGTCCATGACGTTCGAGAGCGATCAAGAGCGTTCCGCCTAGGACGGCAACGGCTGCAACCACCGTGGCGACCAGCCCGAGGCTCGACTGATTCAGCCACAGCGCGATGAACGCGACGGCAGTGGCGAGTACGCCGAAGAACAGCAACCCATATCCCACCCAGTTCTTGCTGTCCGCCAGCACTTCTCCCGGCTGTGCCGGTGTCGAGCGGGAGAAGTCCGCGGCGCCGTCGAGTGGTGGAATCTCCGACGCCTGTCCCGTGGTCATTGTCATTACCTCACATCTGGCCGGGTGATCTACCCGATGCCTGCTGTTCGATGGGTACCCGCCGCCGTGGAATCAAACGGGCACGGCGCGAGCATGAACAGGACAGACCGGGGTAAGCGGCAGAAAAGTGATCCGATCAAACCAAAGGAACATCATGATCGTCATCATCGGACTCGTCATCCTGATCGCCGCGGTGGTCGTCGGACTCGCGGGCGTGCTTGCCAACGGCGGCAGCACCCACGCTCTGACCGACAACTTCGCCGTGTTCGGCTACCACGTCACCGGGTCGACCGGCCTGCTGTTCCTCTACGGCATCGTGGTCGGCGGTATCGGATTGGCCGGACTGTTCATCCTGCTGGCCGGTGCGCGCGCCACCGCGCGGCGCGGGGCCGGCGCTCGGCGCGAACTCGAGGCATCACGCCGCGAACTCGAGGCTTCGCGGCAGCATGCGGCAGTCACCAATCCCCGTCTGGCCGCACCGATTCCGGCGGGAACTCCGCCGCCGGGCGTGCCCACGCAGTACACCGGGACCACCGATGCCGCAGTCGGCGAACCTGTCACCTTCAGCCCGCCGGTGGTTGACGGCCCTGGCCGCTCCGCCGGTCCCATGTCGACCGGCCGCCCCCAGAGCGACAGCCGTCGATAGCCGAAGCGCGCGGTGGGACGCCTTCGGATCCGCGGTTTCGGCACTCGAGAACGGAGGACCGAACCGTGGCCTCGCACCCGAAAGCGGCAGCGGCGCTGCCTGATTCGCTGGGCTACCGACTGAAGCGCCGACTACTCGGGCCACCGCTGGTCACCGGGAAACTCAGCGATCAAAAGCTGTCCAAACCGATCGCGCTGGGTGTGCTGTCCCCGGATTGCATCTCCTCCTCCGCCTATGGCACCGAGGAGATGCTGCTGGAACTGCTTCCCGTGTTCGGTCTGCTGTCGTTCACCATCGTGCTGCCGATCACCGGGGTCGTCCTGCTGATCCTGATCCTGGTCACCCTGTCCTATCGCGAGATCGTGCAGGTCTACACGAAGGCGGGCGGATCGTATGTGGTGGCCAGGGAGAACTTCGGTCCCCGCGTCGCCCAGATCGCTGCGGTGGCACTGCTCATCGACTATGTCGTGACCGTCGCCGTGCAGGCTGCGGCGGGAACCGTGGCAGTCGCCTCCGCTATCCCGGCGCTGGGGCCATACAGCGTCGTGATCACCGTCGGAGTCGTCATTGCGATCGCCTACGGCAACCTGCGCGGCCTGCGAGAAGCCGGGCGCGCCTTCGCGTTTCCCACCTATTTCTTCATCGCCGCCATGACAGCGGTGATCATCGTCGGCGTCACCCGAGGGCTGCTCGGTACCCTGCCGACCTACGATCCGACCGCGACGACCGGAACCGTGCCGGTCCACCAAGTCTCCGGTCTCGCCCTCGGTGTGCTGGCCCTGACCTTGCTTCGTTCGTTTGCCAACGGCGGGTCCTCACTGACCGGATTGGAGTCGATATCCAACGGAGTCAGCTCGTTTCGCGCACCGGCAGGGACCAACGCCCGCATCGTCCTGGTCACCATGGCCGCCATCCTGGGCTTCCTCGTCGCCGGGGTGTCCTGGCTGGCTCACCTCACCCGCGCGGCCCCACACCTGAGCGGATACCCCTCGGTGATCTCGCAGGAGGCGCGCGCAGTCTTCGGGCACGGAGTGATCGGGAATATGCTCTATGTCGTCGTGCAGGCGGCCTCCGCGCTGATCCTCTACACGGGGGCGAACACCAGCTTCAACGGATTCCCGTACCTGGCGAATTTCGTTGCGGGCGACTCGTTTCTGCCCCGTCAATTGACCAAACGCGGCCATCGACTCGTCTTCTCCAACGGAATCATCGTGCTCGCCGTGACTTCGGTGGCACTGCTGCTGGTCACCGGAGCGAAAGTCAATGCCCTGGTGCCGTTCTACGCCATCGGCGTGTTCACCGGCTTCACCATGGCCGGCTTCGGGATGGCCAAATACCATCGCGCACAACGAGAGCCCGGCTGGCGGCGAAAGCTGGTCGTGAATGCGACAGCCGGGGCGCTCTCGCTGTTGGTCGTAGCGATCTTCGCGATCGTGAAGTTCACCGAAGGTGCCTGGCTGGTGGTCGTGCTGTTCCCGATCCTCGTGGTCATCCTGATCAGGGTCAATCGCCGATACCGCGACGAGGAGGCCGCACTGGCGGTACATGCACCGGTCCGCGGTACCAACCCCGGCCATGAACGGCACACCGTGCTCTTGTTCGTCGGCGACTTCGACCTGGCCACCCTGCGGGGCTTGCGCTACGCCCGCGATCTGACGCCGGACAGTTTGCGTGCCGTGCACTTCGTCCTCGACGACGCCCATGCCCGGCGACTGGCCGCCGCGTGGAAGACCATCGAGCACAGCGACATTCAACTCGAACTAATCCCATGCCCCGACCGTCGCCTACGCCACGCCGCAGTGCAGCTGGCCACCGGCGCGGCCACCGGTCCCGACACCGACGTCACCATAGTGCTGCCACGCCGCGCCTACGGCCCCGTCTTCGGACGACTTCTGCACGACCACACCGCCGATCATCTTGCCGCAGCGATCAGCGGCCTCCCCAATGCCGCGGCGACCATCGTGCCGTTCGACGTCGAACGGTCCGTCAAGCTGCTCATCCACGACCACGAAGGCCCGTAGGACATGACACGGCGCCCGCAGCTTGAACACCGCGGGCGCCGTCGTGCCACCTCGGCTCATCGACTACCGGTCCTCGAACCTGTCGGCTACGCGTCGGCGAATCAGTCCGGCCCATTCGCCGCCGTTCTGTTTGACCGTCTCAGCGATGTCACCGGCGTGTTCCTTTGCCGTGCCGGTGATTTCGGCCGCATGTTCTCGAGCCGCGACGGCGAGCTCGGTGGCGTGATCCATGGCCGTCTCGGCGAATTCGCCGCCCCGGACCTGAGCCGTCTCGGCAAGTTCGGCGCCCTTGGTGGCCGCCGTCGCCGAGAGCGCCCGCATCTGCTCGACCGCGTCGTGCGCCCGCTCACGCAGCACGTCGCTCGAACCCGCCGACGCGCCGATCGGCAACGCGGCCGAGATGGTGGCCCCGGCACGACGCGCGGCACGGCGGCCGCGCCAGCTCAGTGATGGCCGGCCCGCTGTGTCACCGCTGGCGATGAGCAGACCGCCCAGCAGGCCCACATCCTTGAGGAACGCGATCCGCTTGGCCGCCTTGCGGTCCGGATCCGGTTCTGCCCAGAAGTCCTGTTCGGTGACGGCCGTGGGGATCACGGTCACCGCGAGTACGAACGCGGCCGACCGTGGCGCCTTTCCGAATATGAGCAAGGTCCCGGCCAGCACCTGGGCACCGGCGTTGACCCGCACCACGGTCTCGGGATCGACGTTCAACTTGCCCGCGGCCGAGTCCGGCAACCTACGCCGGCCCTGTTGCACCAGCGCATCCGCCGCCTTCAGGCGTGGACCCGGATCCATGCAGGCGGTGACCCCGTCTACAACGAACGGCGCGGCCAGTAGTGGGCGCGCGATCCGACGCATCAGCATGACAACTCCCTTTCCTCGGTTCTCAGCGGGCGGATGCCCGCAGCCTCGGTGATGAAACGTCGGAATCTCAGGTGACCAAACCTTCGTGGCGTCCTCTCGCCGTTGAGGGGTCGTCGCCGTTGACGTTGCCAGTGGGGCCTACACATTGGCGATACCCCACCGGAAGCGGACAAACCCGGAATTGCGTTGTCTGCCAATGGGCAGACCGCTGCGGTTCGGAATTACTCGATGGCGGGAAGACCGATGCAGGCCGCGTCCGCGCGGCGACGGACCATATCCGCGGTCGTGCGGAAATGGGCATAGAGCGAATCCTGCTCCGCGCCGGCGGCCGAATCGCTGTACCCGGCCCTGCACAACCGCGCGGCAGAGTTGCGCACGAAGTGCGCGAAAGGTGCGGGCCAGCTCGTATGACGCACCGCCCGGACAACTCCGGTATTGCCGTCGACGAGGGTGATCCGCAGCATCAGACGCCCATCGGCGGCACAGGTTCCGCCGCTGCCGTCGACGGCGGCTTCGAGGTTCGGCGTGTAGGGAGCGTCCGACCAGTCGAGGCCGTCGTCGAAACGAAAGGCCAGCAGCGCCACGCGCTCGCTGTCCACCCACGCGAACCGAACTCTGCCCGATTCCACCGCACTGATCTCGATTTCAAGCGGCCCTGGAAGAACCAACAGCAATTCGCCGTGGCAGCCATCCGATTCGAGGCACAGCTGTGCCATCTCCGGCCACAACGATCGGCCTGACTGATAAATGGTTCCCACGGTGCATCCACTCGGCCGCCGGACATCGGCGCTATTACTGGGCATACCTCCCGCGTTCCCCCACTCCGGCAAACAAAACGCATCAGGACCGATGCCGTGGTCGGCATCGGTCCTGATCACAGTGTGCGGATTGCTCCGCCGGTGTCAGCGGTTCTGGTGCGACCGCTGACGCTGCTCATCCAGCTCGGCGGCGACGCGCTCCTTCTCGGCCTGCGCTTCCTTCTTCGCGGCCTCACGTTGCGCCTCGGCCTTGTCCTGCTGGGCCCGGCCCTCGCCGCGCAGGTTCTCGTCACCGACGACCGCGCCCGCGACCTCCTTGGCCTTGCCCTTCACGCCTTCCGCCGCGCCTTCCAAACCCTCTCGAATGCCACTCTTCTCATGCTCGGACATGCGATGCTCCTCCAAATCGGAATCAACAGGGACATCCCTGACCTACCCGGGCTTTCTTGCCCGAAACAGCCTGAGCCTCAATGTGATTCAGGTCTCTACTCGCCATTGACGTGGCAGTAGCGGACACGCTTTACCGGCGATTTCCGCAACGCTGTCGCCCGGCTATCGCATAGCGTTCGCCGCCGTCACCACGCGCGCGATCCGGCTGCACCGGATCGCCTTCCCCCGGGCGGCCCACTTCGGAACCAGGACCGCTACCGCATCCTCAGCTGGAAATTACATCTCTGCATCTGGCTCCTCGTCGGTGACCACGCGGCGCTCGAGTGACATCTCCACCGGCTCGTCATCGGAATCCGGGATGTCTACTTCGGTGGGCTGCCAGGCGTCGGCAAAGCCCGGGCCGTCCTCGAGGAGGTCCGGAGTCAACGATTCTCCATCGCGGTGCCTGGATACCTGCGAGACGTCGTCGGATTCGGACTGACCGGTCGGTGAATCTCGGTAAGGGTTCACACTCGCCCGAGTTGCCCCGTCAAGACGGTTCAAACAGTCCCTGCACGATGTTCTCCGATCGACTGCCGACTACACCAGGGACACGTGCATGTGCAGGGTGGTTCCGGCATCATCCGTATGAACGCGCACCAGGTCCGCAAGCTGATTGACCAACAGCAAGCCGCGGCCGCCGGGAATGTGCGGGGGCGCGGGAAGATGACCCGCGAGCGGACTGTCGAAATGCCCCGAATCCCGGACTTGGCAACACAACTGCGCGTCGTCCCGCCACAATGCGAGAGTTCCGCTGCCACCACCGTGCACCACCGAGTTCGTGGTGGTCTCGCCGATGATCAGTGCGAGATCTGCGATGCGCTCGGACGTCATACCCGCGAGCCTGGCGTAGTCCGTCGCACGGTGCCGGGTAGACCGTAGTGTCGCGGTATCGAATGCGAGCACTACAGCGGTCGTCGGCGGATCCGCAGGCGGCAGGTTGTAGGCCGCCACCATCAAATCGGGATCATAGGCGGGACTCACACTTTCGCTGTCGCCATCGATCACCACCGGGTGCGTGCCGTAGGCGTCGGCCACCGCGACGAGACCTAGCTCGGCCTTGTTGTACGGACACAGAATGGTGACCTCACGACCGCTGAAGGCCGCGTTGATCAACGCTTCATGCTGCACACAAGCGGCGTATTCCAGCTCTGACCGACCCGCCCAGATCGGCTCGCCGATGATGCGTACCCGTCCGACCGGGTGGGCATCGGCGAACGCCCGCAACACCCCCGGAATGATCCGGCCGGGATTGCGGCCCTCGACCGTCATGTCCATGAGGCGGATCGTGTCCGCATCCGACCCCAGCTCGGCACGCAGCAATGCCAGGTTCGCGGTAGGAACAACGACCGCCACCGGCTCCCCGGCTGCCAAGCCTCCTCGTATGAATCCGATTGTGCCGCTCAGATATTCAGCGCTGTCACGATACAACAGCGCTTGGTGCGCAAAAGGGTTCGCGCCACCGCCTGCCACGTCGACACTCGTCATCGCTGCGCCTCTTCAATCGCCGCGGAACCACAGTCACCCACGTCCATGAGGCCCTCCTGACCCTGTGTCCACCATTCGTCGCGAGCAGTACCCACAAGTTCACGGCTGAATCAGCGAATTTCGCACGGCGACCGTTGATCATGGCGGCGCGTCCGTCCGGCCCAGGTGGATGCCGATAACGCAGGCGTCGTCGTCGGTATCGGCGTCGCTGTTGTCCAGTAGGTAATCCAGCCGATCGTCGAGGTTTCCGGCGAAACCGGCCGAGAGCGTCAGCAGTCGTTGTGTGCAATCGTCGAGGCTGCGGCTGCGGCGCTCGATGAGGCCGTCGGTGTACAGGAGCAGGACGTCATCCGACTCCAGCTGCAGGTCGGCCTCCTCGTACCGAGTCTCGGACACGGCACCCAGGAGAATGCCGCCGAGTTCCGGCAATGCCGATGCGGACCCGGCACGAACCAGTACCGGTGGCGGATGACCGGCCCGCGCCCAGCACAGGACACCGGTTTCCGGGTCGTAGACACCACAGATCGCGGTGGCGAAGATCGTGTCGGCAGGGTTGTGGGCGACCAGGTTCAGCCAGGTGAGCATCTGTCCCGGTCCGGCACCGGTTGCGGCCAGGCCGCGCAAGGCGTTGCGCAAGACCACCATTCCGGTCGCGGCTGCGATCCCGTGGCCCGCGATGTCGCCGATCGACACCAGAATCTTCTTGGACGGCAGCACGACCACGTCGTACCAGTCCCCACCCACCAGGTGATCCTGCTCGGTCGGCCGATATCGCACCGCCATCCGCAAACCGAACGCCTCGATCGGCGGCTGGGCGGCGGGCATGATGGCCTGCTGCAGTTGCCGAGCCAGCAGGCTTTGCTCGGCGGTTCGCTCCTCGGAATGGGTCAGCCGGTCGTGCGTGGCCGACAAGGCGATCTCGGTCCAGTGCTGTTTCGAGGCATCCTGGTAGACGCCGCGTACCGCGAGCAGGTTCCCCGCGACGTCGAGTACCGGTTCGGCGACGACCCGAACGTGGCGAACGGTTCCGTCGGGTCGAATCAGCCGGAAAGCCGCCGAAGCCACTCGCCGATAACGCAGGACGGTTCGCAGAAAGCCTTGCGCGGCTTGCGATTCGGACTCGTGGACATGTAGGGGCAGCTGCGCGAGAGGGATCGGGACCGCGGCCGACGCCAATCCGTGCACCGTGAAGAGCTGACTGGTCCAAGTGATCTCGCCGGTCGCGGCATTCTCTTCGAAGGCTCCGACGCCACCGAGACGGTGCGCGTGCTGCAGCAGCGCCGCCATGCGAGCTGCTTCGTCGTGCACCCGCCACACCAGGAGTACGGCGTCACCGTGGCGGCTGATGGCGAGTGCGGCTGAAACGGGCGGCAATGCTTGACCGATCAGTTCGGTCAGTATCACCGGGTCGGCCCGGTAGCTCTCGCCGGTGGCGAGAACCTGCTCGACCCGTTCGAACAGGCGGCCCTGGCCCACCGACATCGGGTACGCCTCGAGGAGCGATGCGCCCTGGATCTGTTCGCGAGTCCGACCCGCCGGGTCCGCGAAGCAGGGATTCACGTGGTCGATGCGGAAATCCGCGAGCCCGCCGTCGGCGTCCAGGTGAGGCAGCAACAGCAGGGCCGAGTCGAACAGGTTGTCGGCCAGTCGTTTCAGCTCGGCGGAGCTCATCTCGCCCGAGCTCGATTCCGAGGCCGGATCCGACTCCAGGGTGTGCGCGCAGATGTCTGCCAGCACCTCGAACTGCCGTCGCACCTGGGGCGGTTGCGCCTCGATGGGTTGCGGCCAGCACACCTCGAGGACACCGAGCAGCTTGCCGCCGCTACCGATCGGGATCGCCGCCCGTCCGCCGGCCGGGCCCGCGATCGACGGCAGGCCCAGGGCGCTCAGATCTGTGATCCACAGCGAATCACGTTGTGCCAGAGCCTGTCCGGCGAGCGTCGCCACACCCGGCGGGACGTGATGCCACCGCTCGGCCTCGCACCGGCCGATGCCAGCGAAGCCGCGCAGTGACAATGTTCCGTCGTGGCCCGTGGACCAGACCGCGACCACCGTCGCACCCAAGGGCGCGACCGCGTGCTCGAGCACCGACTGCGCCACCCGGTGTGTGTCTCCGGCCGCCAGCATTCCGCTCTCCGCGACGCGCGGACCGACGAACACCGCGTTGTCCTGCGGGTCCGTCGCGTTCCGCAGGGTCTCCCCGACTGCCACGCTGAGTTCGTCCCGGGCAGCTTGGTTCACCAGGTCCGCGGCGAACTCCAGACTGGTCAGGCCGACCCGCTTCGACAGCGCATCCAGCTGCTGCGCAGCCTGCGCCGGTCCGCATCCGAGCCTTTCGACGAGCACTCCCTTGGCCAGCTCGATCAGCGCTCGCCGGTCGGCGGTGGCATGCGCGTGCTGGATCTCGCCTCGTAACCTCTCGACCGTGGCTGCGAGACGGGTGATGTCGGGCCCGCTCGCCGAGACGCCTTGCGCCGGAGTCGGTTCAGCCATGGAATCCGCCATCAAACACGCAGCCAATGCTGGATGCTGGCAAGCAGCACGTCCGCATCGACCGGCTTGGTGACGTAGTCGTTCGCACCCGCCGCGAGGCTCTTGTCCCGGTCCCCGAGCATCGCTTTGGCCGTCACGGCGATAATCGGCAACTCCGCGTAGCGCGGGATCGCCCTGATCGTCTCGGTCGCGGCATACCCGTCGAGCTCTGGCATCATCACGTCCATCAGCACCAGGTCGACCTCCGGATGACCGACCAGCTTGTCGATACCTTCGCGGCCGTTCTCGGCATGGACGACGCTGATCCCGTGCAGTTCGAGAATGCTGCTGAGCGCGAACAGGTTTCGAGCGTCATCATCGACGATGAGTACCGTGCGTCCGGCCAGCTCGTCATTGGGCGGCTGGGCCGCCGAGACCGGAGCCTCCTCACGGCGCACCAAAGGCAGTACATCCCCGGGTGCCTCCGCCGTGACATGCAGCGCGATCCGTTCACGCAACTCGTCGAGGCTGGACAGCAGCTCGAGCGAGGTCCGAGCGACCCGCCGCTGCACTGCCTGCTCCTGCTCGCTGTCGAGGCGTCGGTTGTGCACCAGGACAGGTACAACACTGAATGTCGGGTCCCCGTCCATGATTTCGAGGAACCGCAGGGCGTTGTCGCCGGGCATGTCGAGTTCCAGCACTACGCAGTGGAACGTCTCGGAGGCCATGGCGGCCGCCGCTTCCTGCGCCTCGACCGCGCTCACGACCTGCACCGGCCCCCGGGGATCGTTGCGGTCGGCCAGATCGGCGACCGCGCTCTGGGCGACCATCGACAGCAAACCCTGGGAACGTTCTTCCAGAACCAACAACCGGCGCGGAGGCTGCGGCACAGCGGAATTGGTGCGCTGTTCGATTCTGCTTCCACCGGGTGCGTCATCGCGGTCGGCCTGCGGCGCGTCTTGAAAGTCCGGGCGCGCGACCGGAAGGTACAGGGTGAAGGTGCTTCCCTCATCGATCACGCTTTCAGCGGTGATGGCACCACCGAGCAGGTAGGCGATTTCGCGGCTGATCGACAGTCCCAGCCCGGTGCCGCCGTACTTGCGGCTGGTGGTGCCGTCTGCCTGCTGGAAGGCCCCGAAGATCGATTCGAGCTGATGCCCGGCGATTCCGATCCCGGTATCGACCACCCGGAAAGCGACGGCCGGGCCGTGACGGCGGACGGCTGCGGGCAGTTCCTGCGTGTTCGCCGGGCCGATCCGCAGTTCGACGGACCCGGTTTCGGTGAATTTCACCGCGTTGGACAGCAGATTTCGCAGGACCTGCCGCAGCCGGGAGTCGTCGGTGAGCAGCTCCCCCGGCACGCCCTCCCGGGTCGTGATCCGGAATCCGAGGCTTTTCTGCGTGGTCAACGGCCGGAAAGTGGCGTCGACGTAGTCCAGCAATTTCTGCAGTGGAACCCGCTCCGGGGCGATATCCATCTTCCCGGCCTCGACCTTCGACAGGTCGAGGATGTCATTGATCAGCTGCAGCAGATCCGAACCCGCGGAGTGGATGATGCCCGCGTACTCGACCTGCTTGGGAGTGAGGTTCCGATTCGGATTCTGCGCCAGCAGCTGCGCCAGGATCAGCAGGCTGTTGAGCGGCGTGCGCAGCTCATGGCTCATATTGGCGAGGAACTCCGACTTGTACTTCGACGTGAGCGAAAGTTCCTGTGCCCGGGTCTCCAGTTCCTGCCGCGCCTGCTCGATCTCGAGGTTCTTGGCCTCGATATCGCGGTTCTGCATGGCCAGCAGAGCCGCCTTCTCCTCCATCTCGGTGTTGTTGCGCTGCAACTCTTCCTGCCGCACCTGCAGTTCCTGGGAGCGAGCCTGCAGCTCAGAGGTGAGCCGCTGCGATTCGACCAGCAGTTCATCGGTACGGGCGTTGGCGATGATGGTGCTGACGTTGACGCCAACCGTCTCCATCAACTGGTCCAGGAAGTCACGGTGGATGCGCGTGAAGCGGTGCAGCGACGCCAATTCGATGACTCCGAGCACCTGATCCTCGACCGCAATCGGCAGTATCAGCAGGTTGAGCGGAGCCGTCTGCCCGAGGCCGGAGGAGATGGTCACGTAGGTGCCGGGGACATCGTCGACGGCGATCGTGCGGCGACTGCGGGCGGCCTGCCCGACCAGCGACTGACCGAACGTGAATTTCGTTGTGCCGCCGGATGATTCCGGGCTGCCGTAGGCGCTCAGCAATCGCAGCTCCGGCGGCTGGGCGGTCTCGTCGGCCAGGTAGAACGCGCCGTATTGCGCAGATACCAGCGGAACCAGCTCGTCCATGATCAATTCGGCGACCACGTGCAAGTCCCGCTGCCCCTGCATGAGACTCGAGATGCGGGCCAGATTGGTCTTGAGCCAGTCCTGATCCTGGTTGGCGCTGGTGGTCTCGCGCAGCGATTCCACCATCGAATTGATGTTGTCCTTGAGGTCGGCGACCTCGCCGGACGCCTCCACGGTGATGGAGCGGGTCAGGTCGCCCTCGGCGACCGCACTGGTGACTTCGGCGATGGCGCGCACCTGGCGGGTGAGGTTGCCCGCGAGTTCATTCACGTTCTCCGTCAGTCGTTTCCACGTGCCCGAGACTCCCTCGACCTCCGCTTGGCCACCGAGCCTGCCTTCGGATCCGACCTCCCGGGCGACGCGGGTGACCTCGGCGGCGAACGCCGAGAGTTGGTCGACCATCGTA
The DNA here is from genome assembly GCF_054782115.1 of Nocardia heshunensis. Taxonomy (NCBI): domain Bacteria; kingdom Bacillati; phylum Actinomycetota; class Actinomycetes; order Mycobacteriales; family Nocardiaceae; genus Nocardia; species Nocardia heshunensis. The sequence goes on from NZ_BAAGTC010000005.1 coordinate 434,690, forward strand.
TTGATCGTGGTCTTGAGTTCGAGGATCTCGCCGCGGGCGTCGACGTCGATCTTGCTGGTCAGATCGCCCTGCGCCACCGCGGTGGTGACCTGAGCGATATTGCGCACCTGGTTGGTCAGGTTGTTCGCCATCGAATTCACATTGTCGGTCAAGTCTTTCCAGGTGCCCGCCACGTTCGATACCCGGGCCTGGCCGCCGAGCATGCCCTCGGTGCCGACCTCGCGGGCGACCCGGGTTACCTCGTCGGCAAACGCGGACAGGGTGTCGACCATCGTGTTGATCACGCCGGCCAGTGCCGCGACTTCGCCCTTGGCCTCGACCGTGATCTTCTGACTCAGGTCTCCGCGCGCGACCGCGGTGGCGACCTGAGCGATCGACCGCACCTGACCGGTCAGGTTCGATGCCATGACATTCACGTTGTCGGTCAGGTCTTTCCAGGTTCCCGACGCTCCCCGCACGGTCGCCTGTCCGCCCAGATTGCCCTCGGTGCCGACTTCGCGGGCTACGCGAGTCACTTCGTCGGCGAAGGACGACAGCTGATCGACCATCGTATTGATGGTCTCCTTGAGCTCGAGGATCTCCCCGCGCGCGTCCACCCGGATCTTCTGGGTCAGATCACCGTCGGCTACCGCCGTGGTGACCTGCGCGATCGAGCGCACCTGAGCGGTGAGGTTGTCGGCCATGACGTTCACCGACTCGGTGAGGTCCTTCCAGGTTCCGGAGACCCCCTTGACGTCGGCCTGTCCCCCCAGTCGACCGTCGGTGCCGACCTCGCGCGACACCCGGGTCACCTCGTCGGCGAAGGACGAAAGCTGTTCGACCATCGTGTTGATGGTGTTCTTGAGCTCCAGGATTTCCCCGCGCGCGTTCACGGTGATCTTCTGGGTCAGATCTCCCCGCGCGACAGCGGTCGCGACCTGGGCGATCGAACGCACCTGCGCCGTGAGGTTACCGGCCATGAAGTTCACCGAATCGGTCAGATCACGCCAGGTCCCCGAGACGCCTTTCACATCGGCCTGCCCGCCGAGCGCACCCTCGGTGCCGACTTCACGCGAGACGCGGGTGACTTCGTCGGCGAACGACGACAGCTGATCGACCATCGTATTGATGGTGTTCTTGAGCTCCTGGATCTCCCCGCGCGCGGTCACGGTGATCTTCTGGCTCAGGTCACCTCGTGCGACGGCCGTCGTCACCTGGGCGATATTGCGGACCTGGGCGGTGAGGTTGCCCGCCATCGCGTTCACCGAATCGGTCAGGTCCTTCCAGGTCCCGGAAACGCCGGGAACCTCGGCCTGGCCGCCCAACTGCCCTTCCGAGCCCACCTCGCGTGCGACGCGGGTTACCTCGGAGGTGAACAGCGACAACTGGTCGACCATCCCGTTGAAGACCGTCGCGATCTCGCCGAGCAATCCCTCGGTGTCGGTCGGCAGTCGGGTGCCGAAATCGCCGTCCCGCACCGCGGTCAATCCTGCCAGCAGTTGTCGCAGCTCGACCTGGCCAGCCGCTCCATCGAGCGGCTTCGCTGGACGGCGTGGTGCCGCCGCATCCGTCATTGCACCCTCACTCTGACCGCTCGATCACAGGCGCGATGCACCGAAGCGAGCTGGACGTAACCCTGAACGACGCCGGATAGAACCGGGTCATGAACGGGCGGTGAGGTGCTGGTTTGTGAACACCCGACCGTTACTGACTCTACGGGCCGCCGTGTCGGGACGTCAGCCTATCCGCCGCCGCTGTGCGCGTCGGCAGGCCGATGATCATTTCGGGGGCTGCGAGATCGCGTCTTCCAGGGTGTCGAACAGGGCCAGCACGTTGTCCAGGCCGGTCATCTCGATCGGTCGTCGCACCTGAGGCGACGCCACGACGCGTACCTGCTGAGAGTCTGCCGTGTCTGTGGCGACCAATAGTGTTGTCAGCCCTACGGATCCGATGAAATCGACCCCGGACAAATCAATGATCAGCCTCGGGGCGGTCGGCACCGCCGCTTCGAGCGCTTCGCGCAGCTGCCCGGCCGAGTTGATGTCGATTTCCCCGGTAGCCGACACCACGATGGTCTCACCCACCCGGCTCTGTGACACTGTCAGCAACGGAGGAATCCCGCTCTCGGTCACACTCGCTCCTAGACGATCTGTGGTTGCCACCTGGTCAGACGAGCGGCGAATCGAGTCTACGACAACCCGGGTTACCATCTCGGCGTTGTAGAGATCGACCGACGAATCGCCCCGGAATGTGTCCTGCCGGTCACCATCCCAGATCACTGGTTCGGCGACGATCGAACTGCACAACCATCCGGTATGCATCCTGATTCTCGTCGGCACGGTAGTCGATACTCAGCGCGTCGACCATCGACTCCAGTAAATGTCGGCTCAAGCTGTTCTTCGGCAGGACGTCAGCGGTTCGGGTGGGTGCGGACATCCGGACCTCGACCCGACGTCCGTCGTATTGAAGAGCGCAGGCAACTTCGTCTCCCACCTCAGCCCCCACCACCAGCGCGGTCACGACCTCGTCGATCGCCACTCGAACGTCGGCGACTACATCCAACGTGAAATCCGCTGTCAGCAAGACAGTTTCGACAACCGATCGCAACATGGGCAGCATGTCGGCCCGGGCGGCGACCGTCACCCCGATCGCTCCCGTGTGCGAGTCCGCCGACCCCTCCGAACCGTTGCCCGAGATGGCGGACCTGCCATTGAGCGGTAGACCGAAATCCGGGATCCAGTCATCCGCACCGTTTTCGCGTGGCCTTCCGTGCATCGTGCTCCGCCCTCCTGCCACGCGCGTGAAGCCTGCCGCTACCGCTTCCCACTGATTAACCCACAGAGGGCGGGACTAACACACTGCCGCGGACCGAATTGCCTGCGCCTCAACACGAGGACGCTACTCAGGCAGTACCACTCCAACGCACAATCAATCCATGTCCTGGTCCGGGATGCGGTCATGCAGGGTGAGCAGGATGTGGTCGAAAGCCAAGACGGTCGACCGCGGCGGGGCAGGAATCGTCGGGAGCTCGTCGATCAACTGCTGGGCCAGCGACCGCAATTTCACGTTCGTCTCCTGCGAACGCCAGATGAGTACCTTGAAGGCTTGATCGGCGTTGATGCGGTACATGCGCATCAACACGCCTTTCGCCTGCTCGATAACGGCGCGCGCCTGTACCAGTTCGGGTAGCCGCTGCTCCAAGGTGTCGCGTTCGGCGGCGGCAAGAGTGCCCGAAAGGTCGATATAGAACCCGGCCGTGCCGACCACACGGCCCGCCTCGTCGAGGATGCGATCCGCGACCACCATGACCTGATGCTCCTCGCCGACGGTATCGATGAATCGATGCCGGCTCGAGAACGGCTCGCCCTGGTCGATGGACCGAGCGATGGCTTCGGCGACATGCTCCCGATCGTCGGGATGCTTGTGCGCGAGCAGCAATTCGGTGGTCGGCTCGATCTCACCAGGAAGGTAGCCGTGCATGCGGTACACCTCGGGAGACCACTCCCACCGTCGGCTCTCGAACCAGAAGCGAAAACTTCCGGTGGCGGGGCCGCTGGTGGCAGCGGCCAACTCGATCGGCTCGTCATCATCATCGCGGGCCGGAGGCAGTTCATCAAAGGAACGAGAGTTCATGTCGGCAGCCTGGGTCATGACTAGTGGTGGACAATTCCCATCGACCGGCTGAGAAAATCTCTGCCTAGTGACTGAGATTAGATGTACCAGTGTCTACCAGTGATCGCAAGCACACTGAACAGGTAATCTAAGGCAGTTACCAGCGAGGAGAAGGATGAAACCTGATCCGGACCACCACCTGCCCGAATCGGACCACGCGGTGTACACCATCTCGGTGGCCGCCGAGTTGGCAGGGATCGGCGCACACACTCTCCGCCTGTACGAGCAGCATCGCCTGATCACTCCCGCCCGGAGTGCAGGCGGTACCCGCCGCTACAGCGGTGATGACCTCGCACGGCTACGCCGCATCGCGGCCCTCGCCGGGCAAGGGGTCAACCTCACGGCCATTGGGCGCATCCTGGAACTCGAAGACGCCAACGCCGCCCTGCGCGACACCAACACCGCACTCACAGCCGAGCGTGACGCCCTGAGCGCACCGCAGGCTCGGCAGCGAAAAGGGCTGCGCTCCTGAGTGATTCCCACATTGGCCGAGCCATCGGGTGGTGCGATGTTTCGGGCCGCACCTAGTTCGCTGCTGACCAATCGAGCCCCGGACCGTCTGCAACGGTTCAGGGCTCGCTGGGGATAATCGCCCACGTTGATCGCTCAGCATGTTTGACGAATCAGGACTCTACAAATCTCAACGATTGCCTGTGCGCTAGCTATGCCTTGAAGGAATGCGGCCTTCCCAGCGGCTTCCCTTGGCGCACTCCGCCTGCCGCACTCCGACGCACGGAAAGCAGATATGAGACGTTCTGCTGGGACATGCCCGAGAGGTCAGCCAAGCGGTCTTGCGTGTAGTAATCAGGATCAGCGGCACGGAGTCTTCGAAGCAAGCTCAGGCGGGCCTCCTTCGCTTTCTCAGCGGCAACGATCAGCCGGTTGTACTCCTGGAAGTGCGCGCGGATCAGTGAGTCGCGGTCGTCGTCATTCATCGCGCCGCCGCTCACCAACAGTTTGTACAAGGCGTTCAGGCCAGCGGTGCGTGAGAGACCAGGACCCGAACCACACAGCACCCCTTGTACAAACGATTTGTAGACCACCACCATCCACCGGCTCGAGCTGGTCCGGGCCGACGGCCAGACGCCGCAGACCCGAACCCGACGATCCGCAGTTGCCAGCGAAGGTCGTCGTTTGCCACCAGTTTGCCGACTCGGAAATCCCGTCGGCTGGTCGTGATTCAACACGCCGATCACCTGCTGGCGAAGAGCATTGGCGATCGTAGCCACTAGCAGCGACGGCTGCGTTGTGGAAGGCGGACGCCCCACTCCCGAAACCCTTGCCTCCGGCCCGGTCCCGCTGCGCAACAGCGCGGGAACAGCTGGGAATCCGACTCCAGTTTTCGCTCCATGTTTCGCAGCCAGAATCCAGGAATCCCCAGGAAAGCGCGGGAACTCCGGGGACATCGTCACAGGACGAAACCTGCAGGGCCAGAGGTAATTCCAGCCTCTGACGGCTCTTCCAAGAACAAGATCGATGTACCCAGGTTGATACGCCTTGAACCCGGGGAACGTCAAGGTCACAGCGTTGCGAGTGCATTACGCAGCCGCCGGACTCACACTTTGCTCACGTTTTGAGGGTCGCAGCGACTCCATCGCCACGACGTTGTCCACTGCTGGACGCGTGTATCCCTCGGGGTCGATGTAGTGCACGGTGGCGATCGTGGAATGCCGTAATCGCCTGGTGCGATTCGTGACTGGAAGATCGCCAGCCGGTCGGCGTTCGAGGCCCCCGGCTCAGACCGAGGGCCTCGAATCAGGATGGGCCGCAGCCGAGCACGGGCTGCGCGGTCCACCTTTCCTGCTGTGCGCCGTACTCGATGTCGACGACCGACAGCGGCTCGACGTCGATGATTTCGGTGAGGAATCCGGCGGCCTCCAGCGCGTCGAGATCGTGCCGGGCGACTGTGAGGAGATCCTCGACGGTGATCGGAGGCCCGATCCATCCGTCCTCGGCGACCGGTGCCCACGAGCCGTCCTCGTATTGCAGCCAGGCGGCCGGTCGCTCGCCGTTCAGGACCGCCAGCACCCCTTGAATGGACATCGCACGCCCTCAGCTCGGCCGCGGAGTCCGAGCCGTCGTGCTGCCAGGCGACACCGTGATCACGGTCGCGACCGCAAGTAGATCGGCTGGTATGTCGTGACCGTCGAAATGCGCAGTGCTGGGCACGATTACGGCATCGACGCCCAGCCGGTCGATCGCAACACGCAAACGGTGCGCCCGGTCTTCGGTGCGGTCGCTGAATACGAGCGTCTTGCGCAAGTCGTAGCCAGTCCGTTTGGCAGCTCGCATGATCTGCAGTTCGTCGCGCGGCTGGTTCAAGCCGGACACATCACTGCGCAAGAACCCGACAGCGGAAGGGAGCAGGCCCATCGTCACCACCCCCGGCTGATCGGAACATAGTTATGGGCTGGCTCGGCGGCAAGCCGTTGCTGTATGTCGTGAACCGTCGGCCGTCGGTGTTCGTCGTGACGTTGCAAGCCGGGCAACGCGATTCGCGCGGTGCACAGGAGTACTAGCGCGGCGAGGGTGAGAGCAACGATGATTTCCATGTCGGGTGTTCTCCATGTCCGTGCAAGGTGTTGGAGGGCACCCGACGCCGAGACCTCGGCTAGCGTCCCGACGTCGTGTGCAACTTCAACGTTCCTGCTCAGGAGCCCTCGAAAGAAGTGACCGGCCGGGTACTGCGCGGGTACTCTCGGTGCACTTACCGGCACAAGGGAACCGATGTGAGCATTTGCCCGCGGTGGACAGGCGCCGAAACGAAGGCTCTCCGTGACGCGCTGCGCATGACCAAAGAAGAGTTCGCAGCCCATATCGGCGTCTCGTACGACGCCGTGAAGAAGTGGGAACGCCGACTCGAAGACATCACGCTCACGCCCCACTACGCCGAGCGCCTGGACCAGAAGCTCGGCACTGCGGATGTAGCTGCGGTACAGCGATTCTGGGCGATCCGAAATGCGCCTGCCCCTGTCGAATCCGACGTGCAGCCGACTGTCAGTCGGGGGCCCGGATCCGGTGTCGACAAGGACGATTGCGTGATCGTGTCTGCCCGTACGCTCACCGGGGAGGTGGTGTTGGTGGCCGTGTCACGCCGCAGTCTCGTCCTCGGAATCGGTGCCGGGGTGCTCGGATCCGCAGCGACCTCAACGCTCGCCATCGGCCGAAACGCCTCCGGCAGTATGGCCTTGGCCTCGATGTTTGCCAACACCTCGATCGATCATCTCGTGCATTTCGACACGATGCGGATGTCGCTGATCGAATCCGACAACCTCTATGGCGCGGCCCGGACCTTGCCGCATGTCCTCGACAGTCTGGCTCTGCTCGGTGAGCTGCGGCGAGGCAAGGTCGGCGACGCTCGCGGGATGCTCCGGATGCAGGCCATGTTCGCCGAAACCGCTGCGTGGCAATACCAAGACCAACGTGACTTCGTGAACGCCCAGCATTGGGCCGCGAAGGCTCTGCAGTGGTCCCATCAGCTCGCGGACGACTACTACATCGGACTGTCGCTGGTTCGCATGAGCCAGCTCGCCTGCGACCAGGGCGATGCGAGCGAGGCAGAGGAACTCGCCGACGCCGCACACCGCAGCGCGCCACACGACTCGCTGTTCTCCGCCGCCGCCCTGACATTCCGGGCCCATGCTCAGGCACTGGACGGAGGTTCACCAGAAAGCGCTCGCACCTATGATGCCGCGCGGGCGATCGTGGCGATCGCCACCGATGACCCGAAATGGGGCATGTTCCTCGACGACTCCTACATCGACGCCTACCAGGCACACACCTTCGCCGAGACGGGCGAACACTCCCGAGCCACACGACAATTCACCGATGCATTGACTCGGATGCAGCCGGGATACCCACGCGACAGGGGCGTCTACCTCGCCCGCACCGCGGTCTCCCACATGGCAGCCGGCGAGATCGAGCCAGCAGCCGTGGCGGGGCGATCCGCCCTGGAGATCGGTATCGGCACCAGGTCGGCTCGCATCCTCCACAAGGTCCGCGAACTGTCGGGCATGATCGATCCCGACAGCAAGCAAACCGGCGTCGCCGAGTTCCGCGACGCCTTCACCGCTTGGAAGGCGGAAGGTTGGCTCGACCATACGTAATGCTCTCCGTCGCCGTCAGCCTCGACGGCTACATCGACGACACCATCCCCGAACGCCTCTACCTGTCCAACGATCGGGATTTCGACGGCGTCGACGCCCTGCGGGCCGAATGCGACGCCATCCTCATCGGAGCCGAAACAGTACGCCGCGACAACCCACGGCTGTGGCTGCGCAGCGAGGAACGCCGCGCCACACGGGTCTCCGCGGGCAAGCCCGCCAATCTGCTGAAGGTGACCGTCACCCGATCCGGCGATCTCGACCCGGCGGCACGCATGTTCCATCACCACACCGAGGCTGGAAAACCGTTGGTGTACACCACCATCGAAGGCGCAGAGAAGATCGGTAACCAACTGAGCGACGTCGCCCAAGTCGTCGCGATCACGGAACCGGAATTCTGGCCAGCTGTGCTCGACGATCTCGGCCGACGCGGGATCGAGCGCCTGATCGTCGAAGGCGGGACACACATCCACACAGCCTTCCTCTCCGAAGGGCTCGCCGACGAGCTGCGCTACGCGGTAGCGCCACTGCTAATCGGTCAAGCGGACGCACCGCGATTCGTCAACCCCGCCCAGTTCCCCGGCGGCACTCGACGACGCCTGGAATTCGTCGACGCCACAGTGCTCGACGACGTCGTGGTCCTGCAATATCGCCCGAAAGCAACCAGTACAACCGAGCCTGGTCATTAGAAAAATGAGCATGACTCGTATCGGTATTACGGGGAGGTCGATGCCGTCCTGGCGGGCCGCGCGGCCACCTACGACGACCTCCCCAAGCTCGAACTCACCGGCCGGATCCTCACCGAAACACTCCGCATCACCTCACCGGGTTGGATCTTCACCCGCACCACGACCGCGGACACCGAAATGCACGGCCACTCCATCCTCACCGGCACGACAATCGTCTACAGCCCCTACCTCATTCACCACCGACGCGATCTCTATCCAGACCCCGACCGGTTCGACTCCGATCGATGGACACCCGAGCGGGCCACCGCACCAGCCCGCGCCGCGCTCATCCCGTTCGCCGGTGGACCTCGCAAGTGCATCGGCGACACCTTCGCGATGACAGAAGCAACACTCGCACTGGCCACCATCGCCAGTAGATGGCGACTGAAAGCGCTGCCCGGCAACAATGTACGTACCGCCCTGGCCACTGAATTGCGACCCCGCAGTCTGCGGCTGCGTGCCGTCACGCGAGCATAGAAGCCAACCAGCCCGATGTCACCAGCCGAACGAATGCCCCCGGGTGAACACCACCCCTGCCGCACCCCGCATGCGGCCGTGCCCAGCCCCGATGTGTCACAGCGTGTGTCATTGAGCCGTGTCCCCGATCAGAGTGATTCCTGAGCTGGACTCGGTCATCCAGGTCGTGGACGGGCTCTGAACAGTGTTGCGGTGATAGCGAATTCGCTGATCGGACCGGATCACTGATCGTTGTGTTGATCCCATGACATATTCGGGAGTGGTGAAGGTCGGCGGCCCGGCAGACGTGCAGGAGCTGACCGATGTGGTGATCTCGAAAGTGGCGGTGGGCCCGATGGACAACAACGCCTACCTACTGCACTGCCGCACGACCGACGAACAATTGCTCATCGATGCTGCGGCGGAACCACACACCCTGCTGACCCTCATCGGAGACAGCGGTATCGCGTCGGTGGTGACCACCCATCGGCATCCCGACCATTGGGGTGCGCTGCGCGAGGTGGTCGACGCGACCGGTGCGCGCACCTATGCCGGACGCTACGACAGCGACGGCATCCCGGTCCCGACCGACGTACCGGTGGAAGACGGCGACAGCATCACCGTCGGACGAATCGAGCTGACCGTGCGGCGGCTGGTCGGCCACACCCCCGGCCGCATCGCCTTGATCTACGACGACCCGCACGGCCACGGCCACGTCTTCACCGGCGACTGCCTGTTTCCCGGGGGCATCGGCAATACCAACAATGACCCAAAGGCGTTCGCCAGCTTGCTCGGTGACGTCGAGACCAAACTCTTCGGCCAGCTGGCCGACGACACCTCGGTCTATCCCGGCCACGGCGCGGACACGACCCTGAGCGCTGAGCGTCCGCATCTCGAGGAATGGCGAAAGCGCGGTTGGTAACCGCCGTCCGCCACTAACCCAATTGACAAGCCCGGCCAGGCCCGCTTCCGCCGCTAGGCGCGCGGGCCTTGGCCGTCTCCCGACCTGGTCGGAGACCGTGAGGCACACGCACGTGGATCTTTCAGCACCCCGCGTCGGACGCTTCGGCCAACGCGGGAAGCGGCTAGTTAGAGACTGGTGTCAGGCTTGGATCCCGGCCAGGATTTGATCCAGGTGCCCGGTGGGGTGCTCCCTATATGCGGCTGCCCAGAGGGGTGCCAGATGAGGACGTTCGCCAGCCTCAGCGGTTTGGGCTTTCCAAGCGCATCAAATAGCCAAGCCGCGAGATCCCCGAAGCGAACATGCCAGCACCAGCGATGAGGCCGAACGACACCCACCACGGGATGACCCGAACTGCCGAGAGCACGAACGCGGGGACCAAAATCGCTGCGTAGGTGGCCGTAAAGAGCCTCCACGAGAAGGGGGCTCCGATGCGGACGAACAAGTCGTAGGGCCTGACCTGACCCAAACGTGAGTGCACACCCGAGCGGGCACGAGCCACCCTGATCGCGATCCAGAAGCCGACGACGCATAGCAGCGGCAGAACGACTATCAAGAGGAGCGCTCCGACTGTGTTGTCCATAGTCAGCTTCCTGATCGGCGAGGTTCACGGGATAGCGCGAACGTGACGTTAGGGCCAACCGACTGGCTCTCGTCCTAACAACACGCCAATGGCTTTCCCCTCCCCGGAAACGTGCGGTAGGCACATCCCGAACGGCTGGCCGCGCCGTTCGGGATGCTCTGCATTCGACAGTTCAGTGTGTTCGTCGACGGCGGATCGTCACGGCCACTTGATCTTCCGCCCAAGCCGCGCTGGCCGATTCGGATAGCGCGGCGGGGCGTCCGATTCCTGGTCGTCCACCTGGCGCACAGGTTCGGCGAATCCGTGCACCCTCGCGATCACAACCTCAGCCGCCGCGCCGGATCAATGCCTTCCGCCACCGAGACGCGTCGCTGGTCGAACGGTCGCGACTGCCCGCGCCATTGCGGGTCATACGGGACGGAATCCGGTGCCGACCCCACCGGCGGCATCGATGGCCGCCAGGATCTGGTCAATGGGCCGGAACCGTTCCGGCTGATGCACCGGCATCGCGGCGTCCACACAGGGCAGGTCCACTCGGACTTGTCCGTATCCGGTCAGCCGTCCCAGGTTCACGCCGACCAGCTGATCCCCCACCGTCACCGGGCCGCCTGAATCACCTGGCATCGAGCAGGATTGAGTGAGCACCTGCCCGTCCATCGAGCCCCATACGACTCCGCAGTCGAATCCGCTCGAGCGGCCGTTGGCGCACACCGTCCCCCCGGACCCGGTGTCGCTCCGATCCCCGCGATGGTCGTCGCACCCACGCTGCGCACGGGCGTCACCCTCGCCGCGTCGAACTCCACGACCGCGTAGTCCAGGTTGGTGCCACGATCGGACATCGCGACAGTGCCGACCACCCCGACCCCGAGGCCCTGCTCGGCACGCACCTCGGTACCCTCGGACGCGCAATGTCCCGCGGTGAGCCCGACCAGGCGACCGGCTCCGTCATAGCCGATCGCGGCCAGCGAACATCCCGACGAGGCACCGAGCACAATGCCCGAACTGCCGCCCAGCAGTGCGGTCTCCGGCGCGGCATGCCCAACGGCGATCCCTGCCCCGATCAGACCGGCGGCGAGGATGGTGGTGAGTGCGATTCGTATGGTGATCATGTCTTCACCTGTTCCTTCGTGAAGTAAGGCGTCTGTTCCTTCGTGAAGTAAGGCGTCGGATTTCTGCAGTGTTGTGAACCTGACGATGACCGGGACGCGGAGTCGACCGAACCCGGCCGCGGGGCTGATCCCCACAGCCCTGAGGCTGTGCTCGGTACGACCGCTTGCTGTGGGTCGCACGATCGTTCGATCGGACGTCTGTTCTCCTGCGCCGGGATTCAGTACTGGCGCATTTGGACGACGGTGCCATTGTATTGGCCGGGGTCGGTGAGCCAGAGGTCTACCGAACCGTCAGGGTGAGTGGCCGCTTCACGCCATAGCTGGGCGAAGGAGTAGCCGCTGTACCAATTGCCGTACGAGTCCTGGAATAACGGGCTCGTCGAATACCAGGCAGGGTCGGCGAATTGATGCTGTGGCGTGGAGGTCTGATCGATCCAGTCGGGAATTCCGGTGTTCGAGAGGAAGGCGGTTTCGTTGTGGTCGAGGGCGATATACACATAACCGTCGTCGGGATTCACCGACCATTCGGCCGCTGACGCCGACCCTGCACCGAGCACCGCGGCGGTCATTGCGATCGCTACTCCGCCACCGATGGTCCACTGTCGTACGTTCATTTCGATACCGCCTTTCCGGCTCGTTTCCAGAGCTTGCTGTGGGTACCGATAACTAGAGCTGGAACACCACTGGCAACGGAAGCGGTGTGCCTGTCATACCGGATCGCCAACCCTTGTCACACGAGGGTTGCCACCGGTCACAGCCACGAGAACAAGCTGAGCCCACCCACGTGTGCTGCGTCACTCCGGGATGCGAGACGGGGGCAGGAGTGGGCCTGATACAGGCTCGTGACCAGCGTGATGACCAAAGGAGTGTGAGTCCGGCAGCCATCAAAGGGGTGACAGCGCCGGAAGGTGACCGATGGCGAGAACCCCTCAATCACGAGCCGCAACAGACCTGCCCACACCCCGCCGCCGGCCAGCAGTAACCCCGGCTCGCTGCCTGGACAATCGACGCGCCCGATTCAAGATCCTTCACAACCCGATCCCGGTGCACCCCGAATCTGGGGGTCAGTGTGACGTTGGGGTGCACCCCACTTCGGGATCGAGTTCTGGAATATTCGAGTGGACAGTGGGCTGTTATCGTTGGGAAAGAAGCCAATCGAGGAGGATCACCGCGCCGTAGACGGGGATGATTGCCATTCCGGCGAGAAATCGGATGGTGCCGTGGCTGACCCGTTGAGGACGATTTCGTAATTTCACCACAACAACAATCACCGTATACAAACCCAACGCGATAATTGGTCCGATCGCGGTGGCGGCGGTGAACAGCAATGGGGCCGCGGCGAGCACGCTGACCACTGTCAAGATCGCGCCGGCACATATGCCGAGTAGCAGTTGAGCGCCGTCGCGAAGCCACTTTTTGACGATCACATTCTCACTTCGCCCATCGATCACCGTAGTGTGCCTCCAGCCCGTAGATGACCAGGTTGTTCATAAATCGCTGCCAGGGAAAGGTGCTGATGAGGTTGTAGAGGGTGCGGGCGGGGCCTCCGCCGAGCGAGCCCAAGCCTCCGACGATTTTCCCGATGACCTCTAGTGATAGTTCGCCATTGCCGTTCTTGAAGATCCGAAAGTGGATAGTCGAACCGTACCCATCGGGATGCCCTTCACCCAGGGTCATGTATTCGATGTTGATCTCTTTGCCGTCGTAGTCCATCTGGGTGACCTCGACCGGAAAGGGCTGGTTCATGGGGGCGTGCCCACCCGCTCCAACACTCAAGTCGAGCCGATCGCCGACCTTGGGCATCTGCTGCGGCGCACCGCCGATCGGGAAAACACAACTGTAGCAACGCTGTAACGCGGCCCATGCGTCAGCGACCGTGACGATCTGCGACGCCTTGCCGACCGCCGTGGACGATGCCTGCGCACCGGGCTGAGAGAAATACTTACCCGTAGACGGATCCCAGAGCACATATGTGTTCGCGAGATCGCCATTCACGGTGTAGGTGTCGTCGTAAACCCACGGTTCGGATCCGCCCGGAATGTCGCTGACCTGCTGTAGCCCCGGCCGGAATCGTAGCGCGGGAGCAAGGAACGCTGCCGCGCCGACCAGCAGTAGCAGCGGCACTCGAGGATCCGGCCCGGGCTCGTGGGACCCGGATGGAGCCGTTGATTGAACGGTAGGCGCCGCAGGGGCAAAGGGCACCACCGATACCGGATTCTGTGGTTGGGGAGTTACGCTCGGCGCAGGAGCATCGACCGGTGGGGGCACCAGCGCTGGGTCCGGCGCAGGCGTTACTGGGATCTGTTGCGGAGCGGCCGGAGCCGGAGCCTGATTTCCGGGTTGCGCGGGGGTCTGTGCACCCGGCACCGGCACTATCGGCGTTCCGTTGCCCGGGGGGATCGGTGGCGGCGTGAGCGCGCCTGCCCCGACGCCGCCTCCGCTGCCTTGCTGGGAGGGCATGCCCGGAGCCTGCGAAGGCAGCGGAGGTGGGGTGGAAACCGTCGGCGGGCCGCCCGGCGGCACGGTCGGGGTGTCGATGCAGGGCCAGCCCGGGTGCATGGCCTGCCACTGCTCACAAGGCACATATCCCTGCGCAGTCGCCTTGGGCGACCCGGCAAAGACTGCGGCTCCAACCCCGAGGCTGAGCGCACCCAGGGCCAGAACGAGCGCTGTGCGCTGCACGAGCCCCGCCCTCATCGCCGCTCCCGGCGGGCCTTGATCTGTTCCCGCAGGCTGTCGATAGCCCACCAGGTCAGTCGTCCGGCGATGGACATATAGAGGAAGAACGCCAGGTACACCAGGACTGCGCCGTAGTCGTCGGCCCAGCCGGGCATCCGGTTCAGGTTCGCGAACGCAACGATCAGCAACAACAGACCCAGCGCGACGGAGCCGGCCGCGATGGCGGTCGGGTTGAGGGGTTGTGGTGCGGATGCAGGCCGCTGGTTGGTGGTGGCGTGGGTCATAGTCGATACTCCTTGGTTCCGAAGGACCGGTGGTGTCTCGGGATTCATGGAAAGCACCGGTATAGAGCTGGGGTCAGAGCCAGATGGGGTCGCCGTAGACGGTGACGGTGTTGTCCGCGGTCGGCGTGGAGATGCGGGCGGTGGCGTAGGAACGCAGGGTGACTGGGCCCATGCAGGCGTCGATTTTGACTTCGACCTGGTCGGCGGTGATCGAGGCGCGGTTGGTGGCCAGGGGTTTGGAGCCGAAGTCGATGGTGGCGATGGAGCCGGGGCGCAGGGTGGTGGAGATGTTGGGGTTGATCGAGGCCTGCCCACCGACGGTGACGCCGGGGAACTGGGAGATGGTGACCGAGGCGTTGGGGCCGATGGACAATCCCATGCCCAGGGTGAGGCCGCTCGAGACGTCGACCTGACAGCCGATCTGATAGCCCAGGGTCACGGTGCCCGCGGTGATCGGTTGCGTCCCGGTACCTCTGATCTCGGCCACCGCTTTCAAGGCAACGAAACCTTCGCGGGTGAACATGGTGGCGGCCAGGTTCGGATAACGGTCGAGGTTCTCGCTGGTTTTGGTGATGGACAGTTGCCAGCCGTCGTCGGTGTCGACCACACGATTCTTGTCCGGCACCGTGTCGGCCGAGCCTGTGCCCGCAGTCAGGGCCAGCAGGGCTGCGGCGGCCGAGGCGGTGAGCGCGGTGGCGAGTGTGGTGTGCGAGGTGACCATGTTTGCTCCCTGCCCCTTCCTGGAGTTGCGGGTCGATGGCTTCGATGCGGCAACTAGAGCTGGAAACTCACTGTCAACGGAATCGGCGCACCTGTCACACCCGGATGTAAACGCCTGTCACACCCAGGGTTTCCACAGGTCAAAACACACAAATGGACCAAGAATCGCCGCAGTGATCCGCGCCACCGTGACAGCGCGGCCCCTAGAATTCACACTCGTGAACCACCGCGAGCAGGGCCGTGAAGCGTTGGCGCAACGCCTTAAGCAATTGCGTGGCGAACATTCGGCGTTGAGTTTGCGGACGATCGGGCAGCGTGCGCAGGTCAGTCACACCACGGTCTCGCGGGCGTTCTCGACCGAGGGCAAACTGCCCTCCTGGGGTTCGATCGCCGCGATCACCCGGGTGCTCGGTGGCACCGGCAGCGAGGTCGAACCGCTGTGGCTGTGGGCATCGACCGGCGCACTACCCGCCGTACCCGGAACCGACGAGCGCGTCTATGAAGCCGACGCGACGAGCACCATGCATCGCTGGTTCATTCCCGTATGCGCGGTCGCGACCATCGGGCTGATCATTCTGGCAATCGCGCACAACGCGATTCCAGCGCAATCGAGTGCCGACCGTTGGCTCGGTGACGTCATTCAAACCGTGTTCGCCGCCGCAGCCACCATCGCCTTCGGCATTCGCGCGCGGCGTATGACCGGGAGCGAACGCCGGTGGTTGTGGTTGGCCTGCCTGGCCTGCGGTTGCTGGACCGTGGCCATGATGTGCTGGATCGTCGTGCACGAAATCGAAGGCAGCCACCATCGTGGGGTAGTTCTTGCCGAGGCCGGCTTCCACGGCTACTCGCTGCTCATGCTCGCCGCGCTGTGGCTGCGTAACCTGACCCCGACCCGAGTTCCCCGAGCGAGCGTCGTGCAGACCGTCGCGCTCATCGCCGTGACCGCACTCTCGGTACCCGCCTCGGTGTGGATTCTCACCGTCCTGATCGACACCGACCGCACCGACACCGACACCACCCTGATCCGGCTGACCTACCTGTATCCCATCGCGGACGGCGCCATGCTCGCCATGGCCGTGTTCGCCTCGCTGAGCGGCGTCCGCATCATCCAATCACGCTTGCTCGCAACCGCATTCGGTGCCCACGCGATCGGCGGCATCCTCGCCACCACCTACCGCAGCGCCAGCGCCTCCGCCGACCTGGTCGCCAGCGCGGAATTCGCCTTCACCACCTTCGCCGTGCTGCTGGCCCTGGCCGCCCTCGCGCCCACCGACCACCGCACCCGGCCCGCGTGGCACCTTCACATCGTCATCCGCGTCCTGCAAGCGGTGGGCTTGATCGCGATCACGATCTACACCCTCACCCTCGCCACCGGCAACCTTCCTCCGGCCATCACCCCCTACACCGCCGCTGCTCTCGTACTCCTGCTGATCGCGGCCCTCATCGCCAGCCTCCCCCATTCGACCGAAGCCCGGCGAGATTCTCACCAACGGGATGATGTAGTTGGCAAGAACTAGGCCCGATCATGCGGTGCCCAAACCATTCCCGGGCGACGACTGCGACCCAGAAATTGCCGTCGACTTCACGGTCTTTCTTGTGCCGCTGTCAAGTAGAGGATCACCGGGGTTTGAAGGTTGTTGCGCTGCCGGTGTCGGTTTGGCCGAGGCTGTCGGCGGCGGATTTTTGGCCCTTCGTGAAGCCGGCGAAGGTGTCGGCCATGGATTGGGTGCCTTTGAGGAGGTTGTCTCGCATGGTGAGGTACCCAGGCTTACTATCGGCGTCGTCAGCGAATTTGTGGCCGTAGTTGTCGTTGCCCCACGGGGAGTTTCGGCTGTCGAGGTGTGCTTTCAGGGTGGCGAGGGCGGTGGTGATCTTTTGTTCGATCGCCGCGGTGCGGGCGGCCGCCTTGCGTAGCTGCCCAGGGTCTACTTCAAGTCTGTCGGTCATCGGTACTCCTGTTCGGCGTCCAGGGTGCGGAGGATGTGGTTGAGGTGGTGGTCGATGCGGAGGGCGAGGGCGGTGGTGGTGGTGCTCGTGGCGGTGGGGTGGTCGTCGAGTTCGATGACGTAGCGACCGTCGCCTGCCAGGTCGCGCCACAGTAGTCGGGACTCGGTGATGCCGCGGGGGCCGAAGCATGACCAGCCCTGGCGGACAGTGATCATGCCCTCCCATTCCGCTGGCGTGGAAGCGAAACTGCGGCATCGGGTTTCGGGGGTCTCGTCGTCATCCTCGTCGAAGAACATGGAGTTGGTGCCGCGCCGGCTTTCTTGCGTCTCCCCATCGCCGATGAGCGGAATGTCGGGTCCGGCACCGGCGGCGGCATTCGGCAGATGCCTTGTCAAGGACATCGATAGGTCGTGGGGATCGCATTCGGTGAGGATGAATCCGCCGCTGTGCCAGGGTGATTCACCCGGCAACTGGGTCATGAGGCAGGCGCGCGCACCCCGGCGTGCGCCGTGGAGGCGAACGTGTTCGGCCGGGTCGTTCGGGGCGGCGGACCAGCCGTGCACGGTCACGAATACATCTGGCCTGGCCACGGTTTCGAATATCGACGTGAACGCAGGATCCAGGCGATTTCCCAATTGTTCACGGGTATCGCGCAGTTCGCGCTCGAAGTCATCCTGGTATTCGGTCTCGCTGGTGAAGGTGAAAGGTTCCGGTAGCACGCCGTCGGAATGCCAGTCGCACAGCACCTTGAGCTCGACATCGGTGAAGGTCCAGTTCACGGCTCGATCACCGGCCTCGTCTTGGCGGGCGATGAACCCAGGGCCTCGCCCAGATGCGATGCGGAATCCAGGTACTTCGCCCGCCGATACTCGCCCTTCGACCCGCCCGCAGCGCCGCCGCCCATCGGGCCGCCCATGGGGGCTCCCGCCATGCCGCCCGATCCGGCGGAATCCACTCCCGCACGGGGGAACAGGCGCGAGTTACCAGTTGCGGCCGAACCATTCTCGCTATCCGATGCGACATTCGCGAGCGCCGTCTGAGGCTGCGGGGCCGCAGCCGGAGTGCCCGCGGCCGGTACCCCGCCGCTCGGGACTCCGCCACCGGGTGCTCCGGCGCCGGGCCGGTCCGGTGTCCCGGCAGACGAGTCCGCTCCGAGCAGTTGCGCCAGCTCGTCGAGCTTGTCCGGTGACCGTTGAATACGGGACAACGCCTGGTCCACCGTGTCTTTCGGAAGTCCCAGCAGCTGCGCGAGTTTGGTCGAATCACCCGTCTGCAAGGCGGAATCCAGCTGCTCCAGCACCGACGACAATTGTCCGGTGCCACTCGCGCTCGACCCCAGCAGCGTGCTCAGGGTCGTACCCCCGGTGGTGGAATTGGTGGTGGGCGTACTGGATCCACCGGCTCCGCCGAGCAGGGAGCTCAACAGACTGCTCAGCGGCGAAGTGGCGCCGCTGTTGGATACGGCCGAACCGGTTCCGGTGGAGCTGCTCAGTGGTGTGTACACCGGACTGGTCGAGTTGGGTGCCGACGCCGAGCCGGTGCCCGACGAGCTCGGCGCGGCAACCGGTCCCGGATCGCCCACCGGAGTCGAGGAGGCGCTGAACGACGGCATCGACGGCGCGGGCATCGGCCGGGCGGCCGGGCCTGCGGGCGGCACGGATGCCGGTGGCGGTGCTGTCGGCTGCGGCGAGGGCAGCTGCGCTGAGGTCGGCTGTCCGGGAACAGGATTCGGTGGCGCCCCCGAATCAGGGCTCGATGCCGGCGGTGCCGCGTTCGGTCCCGGCGGCGTCGGCGGCTGTACCGTCGGCCCCGGCACCACCGGCATCACGGACACCGAATTCTTCACTCCGGCCGCGTAATACTTGTCGTAGTACCCGCGGTACTTCTCCAACTCCGCCACGCTGTCGACGCCCGCGACGACCGCCATACCAGGCATGAAACTGGACGGCTTGTCCTGCGGCGGGTCGGCGCGATTCGGCATCATGTGCGCGGTGTCGTACATCCACTCCGAGGTGTAGGTGAGGTTCGCGCCGATCACCTTCATGGTGTCGATCAGCGGCTGTACATCGCCCGCGTACTTCTTGACCGCGTCCGCCGCCGCGGACGCGCCCGATCCCGTCCAGGCGTCACCGAAGGACGACGCCGTATTGGCGAAGGCGCCCAACCGATCCGAGAGCTGACCGGCCATCCACGTCCATACCGCGCCCGCCTCGGCGACCGGGTCGGGTCGCATGGCCTGCCCGAGGTCATAGAGTTGCCCCCACAGCCGCGACTCCTTGCTCTCCACCGAGATGGTCACGGTCTCCTTGCTGCCCGCGAAGTTCTTCACCGAGTCCGGGAAGTCCTTGCCGCCCGATGCTTTCGTATCCGCCGGAGCCGCACCGACATCCGAGGGCTGCTTCGGAACGGTGATCGAATCCAGTTTGTCGAACTCGGCTTTCGACGCGTGGTCCGTCTCCAGATACCGTTTGCCCGCGGCACGGAAGGTGTCGGCCATGTCGGTCAGCACATTGATGTGGATGTCGAGCACATCCCGCATAGCGCCACCGCGATGAGTGAACGCCTGCGCGAGCAGCAGCCCGGACGTCTGGCTGCCAATCTGATCCATGTGGTCGAACTTGTTGTCCACCAATATCTTTCGATAGGCACGCAGCGCCCCCACCAGATCCGCAGCGGCCTGCGCACCCTGCTGAGCCGCATCCGGCGTGAATTTCAACGTCCCGAGCTGAGCCTGTTCCTTCAGGTCCGGCCAGCCGGTGCGATCGGCGGTCGGATCGTCGGGCTTGGCATCGTCAGTTGCCATCGGTACCTCCCGATGCGCCGGATGACCTGGGCGAATCGTTGGTCATGGTGAATGGTTTGTCGACACTCCCAGGCCGCCAGATACCCTCGTCCGGAGCCGCCGCGGCCTCGAACTCGTTCGGCCACTCGGGGTTCAGCCACAACTGCTTCGGCCTGGTCTTGCCCTTCATGTCCTCTGGCTTGCCCAGGAACGGCGGATCGGAACGCTGACCATCGGCGGCAGGTGCCGATACGGGGCCCGGGCTGGATGCGGTCGCCGGAGCTGACGCGGGCACCGAGGCCGGCTCCGGTGGAATTCCGGCCGCACCCACGCTGCCTCCCACCGATCCCGGTCGCGATGGCGCGGGCGACACACTGCCCGCCGCCGGACCGCCGTGATTACCCGCCGAAGTTCCCGAATTACTCGATGCTGCAGGCGCATTCGATGCCGCCCCGGCCGCTGGCGGAGATACAGGGCGCGAGGAAGCGGCCGCTGGTTCGGCCTGGCCGGTCTGGGAACCGCCCGCCGCAGGTTGAGCCGAATGAGCACTGCCGCCGCCGGGCTCGGAACTACCCGAACCGCCGCCACTCGAGTGGACGGAAGGCGTTGTGTGCGAACTATTGCCGGCAGCATTGGCGCGCACCGCTTCTCCGTCGACCGAGGACGCCCACGAGGTGTGTGCCGGTGAACTCGTCTGGGCTTGGGGCGTTCCTGCCCGGCTCGGCGCGGACGCGGAGCCGCCGCGGTTGGAGGCCGGTGCGCCACCCTCGATCGTGTGCATGCTGTGGGCTGAACCGGCGGCCCCGGGCTCGCCGGTCGGCCACCGCCCCTTGGTAAACGGCCGCGATCCGCCGCTGGGCACCTGGTCGAGTCGGAATTGGCCGCGTGCGGCGCCCGCGATGCCGCCGCGCGCCAGACCACCGACCCAGCTCTCCGGCTTGCTCAAATCGATCTTGTGGGTCACGATCGCGGCGCCGAGCGTGCTGGTGACATTGCTGACGAGACCCGCACCCGCACCGATCAGAAAACCGCGCCCGGCTGCGCCGACGGGCATCTTCGCGAACGCGGACCCGGCCAGTTTGTCGAGGCCACGGCCCGCCCATTTCGCGAATTCCCGGCCGAACGGCGTGGAGACTACCGACCCCATCACGGACGCGCCGAATTCGGTGCCGTTGAAGCCACGGCGTTCTCCGGCAATGATCTGCCCGGCCTGCACGCCACCGTCCATCGCCATCGAGATCAGCGCCGCCTCACCCATCTTCACCGCATAGGTTCCGATGAAGTCGGCGACTCCGGCGTGTAGCCCCCATTGCGCCAGTCTCGACCCGATGGCCTTGGTCAGCCGATCTTCGATCACTCGCAGGATCGATTTGGTCGTCGCGATGGCGGCTTCCTCGGCGAAGGCCGCCGTCGCCGGGAAGACCCATGCCCACATGATCTCGATGGCGAGCGCTGCGACGGAAGCGATAGCCGAAGCCTTGGTGGCCTGGATATCGGTGGCGGTGTCGAACACGCTGGTCGATACCGCATCTATGGCGTCGATCAGCGCCTGCAGCGAATGGTCACCGGTCCGGACCTCATCGAAGGCCGCCGTGATGGCCTCGATGCCCTGTCCGGACGGATAGGCCGCCAGCGCAGCGGCTTTGGCGTCATCGATCTCGGTCAGCAGTGCATGCAAGGCGGTCGATGCGTCCTTCCAGTCGTCGGACATGAAGAACATGTGCTGTTCGTCGCCGTCGGGCCAACTGGTGCCCACGATCCACCACAGCCAGCGCAGCGCGGGTGGCCACTGCATCGTCGGTGTATATGACATGACGAGGTCCGCTCACCAATCCTCGTCGGACACAAGGGAGCCCGAGCGTTCACCCGCAGACGTCAGATCGGGGGCGACCACTCGCGCTTCCGTCCGCGCGAGCGGCGGAGGCGGCACCAGGAAGCCGAAATCCGGTGCACCCTCGACGATTTCCGACAGCTTGGGCAGCTGCGCGCGCTCCGTGCGCAACGGCGCGAGCAATTCTTCGGTCCGCTTTCGGACCTCGATCGCCGCGGCCTGAACCGCCGCGGTCATGGCCGAGGCGATCTCCGAATACGGGACATCGGCGATGTCGTCGGCGAACTCGGTGGCAATCAGCAGCCCATCGGCATTGACCGTCACCCGAATCCGCTTGTCGCAGGCCGTCACCGAGGCCGTCAACTCGGCCCGCCGTCGCTGAGCCTCGGCAAGACCCAGCAACTGCCGCTTGAATCCGTCGAGCATTGTCGCCGCGTCGCCGCGTGGCCCGTCGTTGACCACAGTCACCTCCACTGTTCGCTGTCGCGAGAGCCAGCACAGCCCGGGTCGGTGAACGTCAGGAGAACAAGGTTCCGGATCGAATCAAGAACCCATCACGTCGAGATCTATCGCGCTTCCCTGCGATCGCCGACATGCTTCGGATCGGTGCCACCGGCCCTGTTGCGTCGAGGTCACGACCGCGCGGCCGGGCCGGGTCGGGCCCAGATGGCGGCTGCGGGTGTGGTGATGTCAGTTGCGGAGTTGGCGGAAGAAGGCTCGGATGTCGTCGACGAACAGGTTGGGGACTTCGAAGGCGGGGAAGTGGCCGCCTTCGGGGTGGTCGCGGAAGAAGGCGATGGTGTCGCCGGCCCCGAGGACCCTGCGGACGAATGGGTCGCTGTAGAACAGGGATTGGCCTTGGGGGACGGTTGAGGTGTCGCCCCAGCCGGGGTTTTGGGCGTGGGTGAGTTCCCAGTAGAAGTCGGCGGCGGCGGGGCCGGTGCGGGTGAACCAGTAGAGGCTGGCGGTGATCAGGACGTTGTCGCGGCTGATCGGGGTTGCGGGGTTGGCCCATTCGACGAATTTTTCCGCGATCCAGGCCAGTTGCAGGATCGGGGAGTCGGCCAGGCCCGCCGACAGGGCGTTGGGCTCGGTCGAGTGCAATACCTTGTAGCCCTTCATCTGTGACCAGGTGTATTGCGCTTGCTCGAGTTGCTTCAGTTCGTCGGGGTCCAGGTCGGCGGGAACCGGTAGGTCCTCGCCGACCATGCCGACCTGAAGGCGGTCGCCGTGGGTGTGGGCGCCGATCACGCGCTCGGGCAGCAGCGTTGCCACCCGGCCGGTGACCCCCGCGCCGAGGTCGCCGCCTTCGACGCCGAATCGCTCGTAGCCGAGCCGGGTCATCAGCTCCCCGAACGCGAGCGCGGTGCGTTCCATGTTCCAGCCGCGCGCGGAGAGCGGGCTGGAGAAGGCGAAGCCGGGCAGTGACGGGATGACGAGGTGGAAAGCGTCGGCCGGGTCGCCGCCGTGGGCGCGCGGATCGGTCAAAGGTCCGCTCGCGGCGAGGAATTCGACGAACGAGGTCGGGTAGCTGTGGTTGAGCAGCAACGGCGTCGCATTCGGTTCGGGCGAGCGCAGGTGCAGGAAATGGATGGTCTGCCCGTCGATCTCGGTCACGAACTGCGGGTAGCGGTTCAACTCGGCTTCCTGGGCGCGCCAATCGAACCCGTCCGCCCAGTAGGCGGCCAACTCGCGCAGGTAATCCGGGGCGATGCCGTGGTCCCAATCCGAGCCGGTACCGGGGATCGGGTGCGGTGAGCGGGTGCGGGCCAGGCGGTCACGCAGATCATCGAGCTCAACCTGCGGGATCTGGATCCGGAAGGGAATGATGTCAGCGTTCATGCCGATCAATCTAGGATCTGGGCAGGTCAGAGTCTGTCCTAGTTCACACGTCCGCGGTCGTGTCGCCCGCCATACCGCACCATAGGGAAGACTTTCTCGCATGAGTCTGGCAGCACATCTGGAGCAGATCGGTCGTCCCTTGGTCGATGAGCAACTCGCGCACCCGACCGTAGTGGGGATCGCGAAGGGCGACCTCGCCGAGCCGGTGTTCCGGTCCTGGCTGGAACAGGACTATCTGTTCCTGCTCGACTATGTCCGCGTGTTCTCCCGCCTCGCCTGGCAGGCGCCCGCCGCCCACCTCGGCGACCTGGTCGACCTCGCGCACGCCACCTTCCACGACGAAATCTCGCTGCACCGCGGCCTGGCCGCGGAGTTCGGCGCCGATCTCGACGGCGCGGTCAAGGGCGAGCCGTGCACGAAATACACTGCGTTCCTGCTGGATTCGGCCGCGAATTACGCCGACGGTCTGGCGGCCCTCTACCCCTGCATGTGGGGCTATTCGACGCTCGGCGCCATCCTCGCGCAAAACCCACCCGCCGACCCCCGCTACCAGCGCTGGATCGACACCTACGCCGACCCCGGCTTCGCGGCCCTCACCGCCCGCTGCGCCCAGATGCTCGACGAGGCGGGCGGTGACCACGCGGAGGAACTGTTCCTGACCGGCATGCGTCACGAACTCGCGTTCTGGGATGTGCCGCTCGGCCGCAGGTGAAGCGGTGGGTACCGGGGAGCACGGCTTGGGCCACCGGTAGCGATCAGCTGGTTTCGATGGACTCGCGCAGTGCGCGGAATTCCGTGGCGAGGGCGTCGAGGGTGTAGTGGGCGTTGAGCCCGCTGGGGTTGGGCAGCACCCAGATCGCGGTGTCACCGATCCGCTCGGGTTGCGGTCCGATCGTGCTGCGCGGCCGACCGAAGGCCGTGCGGTAGGCGCCGATCCCGAGCACGGCCAATACCCTCGGCCGATACTGCTCGACGCGCTCGACCAGGGCGCGTCCCCCGACACGCAGTTCCTCGGAAGTCAGTTCCTCGGCCTTGGCGGTCGTCCGTGCGGCCACATTCGTGATCCCCAAACCCATCCCGAGCAGCTCCCGCTGTTCCTCGGGCCGCAGTTGACGCGGCGTGAACCCGGACCGATGCAGTGCGGGCCAGAACCGATTCCCCGGACGAGCGAAGTGCATTCCGGTAGCCCCGGACCACAGACCCGGATTGATTCCGCAGAACAGCACCCGCAAGCCATCCCCGATCAGATCGGGGATGGTCTTGTCCTGCGCTGCAGCCAGATCCGCTGGCGACGGCCGAGTTGACGAACCAGAACCCATGCCCTCAGTCTGCCGGGTACTGGGCCGCCCCCATGCGCACGGGTACCGACAGGAGCAGAAGTATCCGGAACGGGCTGCGGTGGTTGTGGCTATCCCAGGCTGCGGGCGAGGAAGTCGGCGATGGTGGTGCTGACGATTTCGGGGTGGTCGCCGACCTGCCGGGTGGCGGCGATGTTGACGTCGGTGTGGGTGTAGTTGTCCAGGTAGACGGTGTCGGCGGGGAAGATGGATTTGGCGACGCCGATCCAGGATTTGGTGCCGACGGTGGTCAGGACGGGGCGGTTGCCGATACGGTCGCCGTATCGGATGGGGGCCAGGTCCCCGATTCTGGTGCCCGTGAAGGCGGATTGGATGTCGATGAGAAACCGTGGGGCGAAGTAGGGGTCGAGGAAGCCGACCGACTCTCCGGGCGCGGCGGCCAGGGCACGGGCGAGGTCACGGATGCTGACCACTTCCGATCCTGGTGCGGCGTAGTCGATTCCGTCGAGTTGGTCGTAGTCACGCCAGGTGTACAACGCCTTCTTGTCGGTGGGAACCACGCGCGGGCCCCGGCCGGTGACGGAGCTCAGCGGCGAGGCCGGGTCGTCTGGCCAGGGCACGGTCTTTTCCTGTACCGGGCCGCCGTCCAGAGCTCCGATCCCGAATTGCATCGGTCCGACGTTGAGGGTGTGGTCGCCCAGCAGCATGCCGAGCAGAGCGGCATTGGTGAAGCGGTAGTCGCGCAACGAGTTTCCGCCGCCGAGCAGATCGGCGTAGGTCCCCGCGAAGGCGAGGCGGGTGGATGCCTCGGCGATCAAGTCGGCGGGCAGGCGGCGATGCAGGTCGGTCTCCTCGTCCGGGGCGTACTCGGCGGCTGCGCCCAGCACCGCGAGCAGCGTGTAGAAACGTGGTTCCACATAAGGGATTCCGGTGAAACTCGCCGGGAGGATCCCCGCGTGCATGGCTGCGATCTGAGCCGAGTACGACAGGCCGCTGCCGATCCCGGCCAGTTCGCGAACCGCCGGAACCGCTTGCAGTGCAAGTGGATCGGTGGAGATCAGCGAATCGATGCCCAGGAACCCCGCGCACTGCTTGTATCCGGCGGCCTCGTCATCACCGCCGAAATCCCAGGCCGCGAACGCCCCCGCGATCAGGCCGCCGTCGGAGGTGCCGCCGCAGAATGCCTTCGCGCGCCGCACATTCGGGTCGGGCAGTTCGCGGGTGAGTACGGTGTGCATGTCCTGCACGTAGCGGGCGAGACCGATGTCGGCGAGCCAGCCCAGTTCGGCGTTCGAGGGGAATCCGGCGAAGCGGTGCCCGTCGACGGTCTTGTCGCCGTAGTAGTAGTCGAAGGCGACGCGGCCATCGCGCGCGTCGGCCGCGGCACGTAGGCCGGTATCGTCGAACAGGCACGTGGTGCGCCGCGGCTGCGACCACCATTCGACGTGCTTGCCGCGGTCGCCGAGCGCATGGATCGTGTTGCGCGCCACCAGGTCCATCGAGCTGGCTCCCAGCCAAGCGCCGACCTGCGACAGGATCACTGCGTCCGCCTGCTGTGGGTCGGCGGGCCCGGAAGAGGGCCGGTAGCGCAGGTATTCGACCCAGTCGCAGGCGGCCGGATGTGGCGCGGTGCCGGCGGGCAGCGGATCGTAAAGCCGGACATGGCTGACGGTGAGATCCGCGTCCGCCTCCACGACCGTCTCGGTGCGCGCCGGGTCGGCGACCGGCGCGGCGGTCGCATGGATCGGCAGCAGCGACGCGCACAACGCGGGCATCGCCCAGCGCGCGAATCGTCTCTTTCGGATGACCATGGTTCCTTCACTGTCTTGCTCAGCGGTGGGTCAGTTCGACCAGCGCATCGGCGGGGGTGGGACTGCCGTCGTTGGAGGGGGCGCCGCTGAACGGGAAATCGAGGTGCCGGTAGTCGGCGAGATAGGTGGTCGGCTCGGCGTCGATGCCGAAGATCGAGGCGAGTTGCCAAATGCCGCTGGCCAGCCGGACATACGGCACCTGGGACAGATACTCGGGATGTTTCAACCCGGCAAGATCCCCGGTGTTGGTGCCGAGCAGGGCGTAGGCGATATCGACCGCCGTGCGCACCGTGTCGTACGGCGAGCCCACGGCGAGTTCGCTGCCGCCGAAGTAGTAGGCGAGCTGCTCGATATCGGCGACCTTCTCCTGCGGTGTGGCGAACGGTTGACCGGAGGCGTCCGGGGCTGCCGGATCGCTTGCGAGAGTGTCGTAATTTCGCCAGCCGTTGAGCCGTCCGGCCGGATCCGCGGGCACCACCTGCGGCCGCACGATCGGCTTCACCTGCGGGCCGATCATCGGCAGATCGGTGAACAGCGAAAGTGGCACGGGCATAGTGCGTTCGACGACCGGGCCGTCGTAGCTGCCGAGACCGGCGGAGAACGGTGTCGGATTGGTGTTGCTGTCGATCAGCGACGCCAGCATCGCCTCGTTGGTGAGCCGCCAGGTGCGGAAGTCCGGGTTGACCGGCTGCAACAGATCCCGGGAGTACAAGGCGGACAATCCGATATCCCATCCCAGGGCTCGGGGAAGGTTCCGTGGCACGTCACTCTCCGCCTTCGGCTCGAATCGGGCGGCGATGCCCGCGATGCTCACCAGTTGGAACAGGGTGTTCGTTTCGAGCCCGACCAGACCGAGGTTCACGGCGTACGGCAGCAGGCCGGAACCCAGCAGATCCGTGACGGCTTGATAGGTCATCCCCGTGGTGCGGTCGACGATCCATTTCAGCGCGGGCACTCGGGCGAGGTCGGCGACATCGAGCTGCATCGGCGCGTCCAGCACCCACATGCCCGCGATCTCGTCGTATCCCGCGTGCCCGTCGAAATCCCAGGCCGCGAAGTACGCGGTGAGCGGGCCACCCAGGGAGTGTCCGCCGAGGTAGATCTTCCGTTTACGCATTGCGGCATCCGGGATCTCCCGGGCATTGATGTACTGCCAGTCCTCCACAATGGATTTGACGCCGAGGTCCTTCAGGAAAGCCTGCTGGCCGACCGGCACGACACCGTCGTATCGGTGTCCGTCGACGGTGCCGCCGTGGAAGTAGTAGTCCAGTGCGACCCGGTAGTCCTGTCGATCGACGGCGGCGACCATCCCGCTCCGATCGTCCAGACAGCTGGGGCGGCGCTGCATCGACCAGAATTCCCCGTGCTTCCCGGTCCGGGCCAGCGCACGCAAGGTGTTCTCGGCGATCGGTCCCAGTGATCGAGGGCCGCCGATGTAGCCGGGCTGGCCGGAGTAGATGACATCCGCGTCGGCCGGGTCGGTCGGCCCGTCGGCCATTCTGAGCCGCAGATACGACAGGGTGTCGCAGCGCGCCGGATGCGGCCCGGCCGACGCCGGAAGCGGTGCGGCCCAGGTCACTTCGCTGATGGCGATGTCACCGCGCCGATCCAGGACGGTCTCCTGGCGGTCCGGCGACCGTTCGGGTTGCGCCTGTGCCACGGACAGGGCGGAGGCTGTCATGCTCGCGACGAGAAAAACGATCGCAACGGTTGCGCGCATCTGTGTCCCCTTCTCTCAGTGCCCGCCCGAGCCGGAACTACGCCCGTCGTCGGAGCTGCCGGTGACGCCGAGCGGCAAGAGATTCGGCGGATCGGAGCTGCCGAACGCCGGTGGCGCCCCGCTCCCCCGTTCCTGCCCGGGCGGGGTATTCACCATGTCGGTGATGTAGCCGGTGATCCGGGAGCTGTACGGATCGGGTTGACCGTTGTTCTGTACCGGTGCGGCACTGCCGATGTCGTAATGCACCGGGCCCTCGACGAAGACGGTGTTGTTCGGAAACAGCGGCGACAGCAGCGCACCTTCGAGGCTGTCGCGGGACCAGATGGTCAGCGACGGCATGGCATTCGCCTCGTCGACGTGTTTGACATCCGACAGGTCCTGGCTGCGCGCGCCGAACCAGATCATGATCTGATCCGCGGCCGTCCACTGCAGCGCCATGTACGGGTTGGCCCAGCCGAGCGGACTGCCGACCTGCCGCGCGAAGTAGTCGATGTCGACGAAATGCTTGGATGGATCGGCATACGGCAGACCGTCCAGCTCGTTGAAGCGACGCCAGGTGTAGAGCACGGAGTGGTCGGTCGGGCCGACGCGGTTGGTGGTGCTCGTAATGGTGGCCAGGTACTTACCGAGCACCGGAATGTTCGGCAGCACGTCACCGGGCAGGGGTGCTTGTTTGGGGACGACCGGCCCACCGTCCAGCACGCCGAGACTGTACGGCGGGTAGGGAATGTTCACGGCCGTGTTGCCCACCAGCTCACCGAGGAAGGCCCGGTTGGTGAAGCGGAACGTGTCGATTCCGTTGGTGCCCAACAGGATATCAACCCAGTTGTTGGGGAAGTTGACGCGCAGGCTGATGTTCAGGAATATGTCGCGCATCGCCAGCTTGTTCAGGTCGGTCTCCGCGTCCGGCTGGTAGGTGGCCGCGATTCCGGCGATCGAGACCAGCGTCCACCAGCGCGGGCTGAACATGAAGCCCAACGTCGGCGTCGTCGGGAACAACGCGAGTCGATCGCCACCGGGCAGATCGACGCCCAGGTGGAACAACGCCCGGAAGACGGTGTAGGTCACGGTCGCGACCGCGCCCACGATCTCGCGGGCGACCGGAATCTGTTGCAGCCCGGTCGGATCGACGGTGGGCAGGGCTTCGGGGGTGATCAGCGCCCGACACTGCTGGTAACCGGGGTCGCCGTCGAAGTCCCAGGCGGCGAACGCGGCCTGCCACAACCCGCCGTCCGAGGTGCCCAGGCAGAAGGCGCGGTCCTTGCGGAAGGCGGGATCCGGCAGGTCCCGGGTCATGATCGTGTACTGGTCCCGAACCGTCTGGGCGAGCGCCATATCGGAGACCTCGGGCATGTCCCAGTCGGCCTTGAAGCCACCGAACTTCTTGCCGTCGATCTCCTTGCCCTCGAAGTAGTAGTCCCAGGCGACGTGGTAGTCGTGGGCGTCGTTGGCGGCCTGCAGCCCGGCCCGATCGAACATGCAGATGGTGCGGGGGTGGATGGCCCAGAACTCGGCCTTCTTTCCGGTGTCGCGCAACTGGTGTATGAGGTTGCGCGCCAAGCCATCCAGGCTGTATCCGGCCATCAATGCGGCCGGCTGGCCGATGATCACCGTATCGGCCTGCTGCGGATCGTCGGGTCCGTCCGCGAGTCGGTACCGCAGGTAGCTGATGTAGTCGCAAG
This sequence comes from Nocardia heshunensis, assembly GCF_054782115.1. Lineage (NCBI taxonomy): Bacteria > Bacillati > Actinomycetota > Actinomycetes > Mycobacteriales > Nocardiaceae > Nocardia > Nocardia heshunensis. The sequence continues at coordinate 464,877 of NZ_BAAGTC010000005.1, forward strand.
CCGCGGCATGCGGTGCCGCGTCGGGCGGCAACGGTGAATACCGCGTCACCTCACTGACGATCAGCCCCTCACCGGTCTGCACCACCCGCTCGGTGCGCTCCGGCGGATCCGACTTCGCCTGCGCCGCCGTGATCGGCAGCAGCACCGCCGCAAGCAGCAGGATGGAGAACTTCCGCATCGATTCCTCCGGGGCGACAAAGCGTTCGACAGTCGCTGTGGGACAACAGCAGTCAGGCGAGTGGCCGGACAGCCGGTGCAATGACCGTAGAAGGTGCACTCGTCTGCAGGGTTGTCGAGCACGGCCAGAAGGTCGACCTTTTCCGACACACAGAGCTGGTTTGCGGCGATAATGGGACCGAGCTCTTCTCCGCAGGCCGATGACCCATAAGGAGATCTCTGATGAATTTCCTCGAATCGGATCACGCGTGCACCACCGAATACAATGTTGCCGCGCATCGGCAATGGACCATGGCGCTGTGGCATGCCAGCAGAGTGGGTAAGAGTTCGGCGCTTCCGATCGAGTCGGAGGCATTCCGCTATGTGCCACAGGATGAACGGGATTTCCTGGATGAATTCTTCGAACGGTACGACCGGCGATTTCTGTCCGCATGGCCGCACGACAAGAGCACGCTGAAGGATCAGACCTACCTGACGATCCTGGCCTTCCCGGAGGTGCGGGATTTTCAGCAGCTGAGCACCATCAACCACGGCATGCTCTTGATCTTCTACGTCGACGACCATCGGCGGGAGCTACGACTGGACAGGTTGCTCGACGACACCGATGCCGACAGTGGCGTCCAGATCCTCACCCATCACATCGAACGCGAAATACCGGATAGTTACGACCACTTTCGAGAGTTGTTTCGCGAGTTCTGCACCGCCAGCCTGCTTCAGGGCAAGGTGCGGACCAGCAAGTCGCTGTACTTCAGGGTCAAATCGAAAACCATGGGCATTGTGCCGGTGCATTTCCTGCTGTGGGCGTTGCGCGGGCTGCCGCCGGAAAAGTTCGGCAGCATGGAAATGTACGACTACGAACACTAATCGTACAAAACGATGATCGACGAGAACTACGGCCGCCTCATCCGAATAGCGCGGTGAGGCGGCCGCTCCGATCACGATCGCCGGCGATGCGGCGCTCCCTCCGTCAGACGTACCAGTGAACGGTCCGCAGTCCCTCGTACACCCGGTCGAAAAACCGGGTGTGCCGGGCGCGGAAGCCGTGGATCATGCGGTCGGGCACGCCGAATCGCGCGGCGGTCGGCAGCACTACGTGGTCGCGCACACCCATGTGGGCGGTCTGGATGCCCGTGATGCCCGCGCTGGCGGTGTGGTGCAATCCGTCCACCAGGCGCCAGAGCTGACGGATCGGTGCGGGTAGGCGTTCCATTCGTTCGGTAATCTGCTGGCGGAACAGCGGTTTCGGCATGTGTAGTCTCGTCTTCTCTCAGTGCGCGACGCGATCGAGCGCGTCGACATTGGCGGATTCCGGATCCGGGGATGCCGACATCCGGCCGAGGAGGGCTGTGGTCTGGCGAATCCGCTTGTGGCTCATGGTGAGACCCGCCAGACCCCGAATCAGGCCGGGTGACAGGCGGGAGCCGAAGTAGATCAGCCAGGATTCGGGGCGGACCGGAACGATCGCCCAGTTGTAGCGGACCGAGCGCACGATGGCCTCGGCGATGTGGTTCGGACCGAAACCCATTGTGGGCCCTATGGTTTCGACCATTCGCGAGATGCGGTCACGCCACTGATCCATGTGCGGCTGGTCGGCGTCGCCGACCAGCGCGGTGCCGCCGACGATGCCGGTGGCCACCGCGCCCGGGCAGATCACCGTGACGCCTATGCCCTCGCCGGCGAGCTCGATGCGTAAGACCTCCGACAGCATCTTCACCGCGGCCTTCGACACCGAGTAGGAGGGAATGAATGCCATCGGCAGGTAGCTGCCCACGGAGGAGATGTTCACGATGTGCCCGCCCTGACCACGGCGCACCATCTGTCTCCCGATGATCCGGCAGCCGTGGATGACACCCCACAGGTTCACGCCGAGCTGACGCTCCCAATCGGATGCCGATTGCTCGAGCACGGTGCCGACGATGGCGATACCGGCATTGTTGACCAGGACGTCCGGCGTTCCGTACAACTCGGCCACCAACTCCGAAAGCTGCTCCCACGCAGCAGGCTCCGAGACATCCAGGCGGTAGCCGTGTGCGGTCCCGCCGTTGTCGATGATCCGCTGCGCGGTATCCACAGCCGTCGACTCGTCGATATCGGTCACGATCACCGTCGCACCCAACTCGGCGAATCGCAGGCAGGTGGCCCGGCCGATCCCCCGGCCTCCGCCGGTGACCAGTACCAGGTGCGGATTCTTCAATCCTCTGAACATGATTCGGCCTCAGGCATTCAGCTGCGCTTGGACTCGGGGGCGGATCGCATTCGCCAATCGCGCCAGCCCGGAACCGATCCCGGTCACTATGGCGGTTTTCATCGCCTACCGTCCCGCTCGCGCCTTGGCGAAGTCGATCCAGCGCTGGGGAATGCGGTCCCCTACGAGGGCGGCACCGCGTTCCACGCGTTCGGGCGCCAGCAGCGCCGCGCCCGAACGCAGCAGGCCCGGGGCGAGCCGGTGCAGTCCGTACATCAGCCACGACTCCGGCCGCACAGGCACGACGCCCCAGTTGTGCCGTGCCGCACGGACTATGCCGCGCGCGATGTAGTCCGGCGAGGTGAGCAGCGGGCCGTATTTCTCGGCGAGCGCGCCGAGCACGCCGCGCAGTTCGTCCTTGTTCGACTCGTCGAGTCCGTCGATGTCGGCGACCAGCCGACCATTGCTCAGCAGCTTGGTGCCGCCCACCATGCCGGGGCAGATCACCGTCACGCCAACGCCTTTCGGGGCGAGCTCGCTGCGCAGGCATTCGCTGAACATCCGTACCGCGGCCTTGGAGGTGCAGTAGGAGGGTGTCATCGCCAAGGGGATGTAACCCAGTCCGGAGGAAATATTGACAATCTGGCCGCTGCCGCGTTCCGCCATGAGCGGGGCGAAGGCCCGGCAGCCGTTGACCACGCCGTCCAGATTCACGGCCAGTTGCCGGTCCCAGTCGGCCTTGGTGTGGTCGAGAAACCCGCCCGCGATACCGAATCCGGCATTGTTCACGAGAAGGTCGGGCACACCGTGGTTTTCGGCGACCTGAGCGGCCAATTCCTGCCAGGCATCATCGTCGGTGACGTCGAGGACGTACACCTCCGCGCGACCGTGCCGGGCGCGAATCATGTCCGCGGTGGCCTGTGCGGTCGCACCGTCGATATCGGTGACGATCACGGTCGCACCCATACCCGCGTAGCGCAGGGCGGTGGCGCGGCCGATCCCGCTGCCCGCGCCGGTGATCAGGGCCAGACGCGGGTCGGAATTGGTTGCAGTGAACATCAGAGTGCCGCCCCCACAGTAGATTTCGTAATGTTCGGGGCGGTCTTACCGGCCGAGTAGTGGTAGACGTCGTGCGGGAAGAATCGGCTCTGCCACCACATGGTTGCGTGGGATTCCGGCCGGATCAGCGCCACATCGCCCTGGTAGTTGATGTAGTAGGTGTTCGAGCCCGAACACAGGTCGACGTATCCGATCCGGTCCACCTTGTCGCGGCACTTGCGGGTATAGGCGTCGTGCGCTTCCCGCGTCACCTCGCAGACTTGCGCACCGCGGCGCATCGTCTCCTTGATCGCGCGGGCGGTGTGCGCGGCGGTCGCTTCCACGAAGCAGTGGTAGGAACTCGGCGCGTACCCGTAGGGGCCGACGATGGTGAACAGATTCGGGAATTCGGGAACACTGACACCCTGGTAGGAGGAGAAACGGTTCTCGTGCCAGAACCGGCCCAGCTCGAGGCCGCCGCGCCCGAAGGTCGGGAACGCGGGGGTGGTGCCCTCACCCATGACCGCGAAGCCGGTGGCACAGACGATGGCGTCGAAATCGCGGGCGGTGCCGTTGCGTGTGGTCAGCCCGGTCTCGGTGCCCCGGTCGATGAGATCGGTCTCGAGCGTGACGTTCGGGCGGGTGAACGTCTTGAAGTACGTGTTCGACATCGATGGGCGTTTGCAGCCGAAAGGGTAATCCGGGGTGAGCTTTTCGCGCAGCTCGGGATCGGGGATCTGAGTGCGCATCCACACGCGCAGCGCGGCCTCGGCGACCTTGAGCGCCGGTAGCGCCCGCTGCCCGGCAATGAGCGCACCACCGGTTCCCGCAGAGACACCCACACCGACCGCCGCACGCACCGGAGCGCGAAACAGCTTGTTGCGCAGGAGCGCCTGGGTCAACGGCCCGGCTTTCCAGTCCGGTTTCGGCGCGATCCAGATGGCGCGGCGCTGAAAGACCGTCAAATGGTCAACTGCGTCGGCGATCGTCGGAATGAGCTGCAGCGCAGACGCTCCCGTGCCGATCACCGCGACCCGCTTACCGGTCAGGTCGTAGTCGTGGTCCCACTGCGAGGTGTGCATGACCTTGCCGGTGAACGATTCCAGCCCCGGGATATCGGGCAGCTTCGGTACCTCGATGCCGCCCAACGCAGGCACCAGGAACCGCGCCGTGTACACGTCGCCCCTGTCGGTGGACACCCGCCAAAGACTGTTCGCCTCATCCCATTCGGCCTCGGTCACCGCGGTACCCAGCCGCACCTTGTCGCGCAGGCCGTGCCGGTCCACCACCTCGTTGGCGTAGCGCTTCAGGTCCGCGCCCGGCGCGAACACCCGCGACCAGTCCGAGCGCTGATCGAAGGAGAAGCTGTAGACCATCGACGGAATGTCCACCTGCACACCGGGATACGAGTTGGCGTGCCAGGTCCCGCCGACGCCGTCGTGCTTGTCGATCATCACGAACTCGGTGACACCGATCCGCTGCAGCGCCACCGCCGCCGCGATGCCACCGAATCCGCATCCGACGATCACCGCCTGAAAGTCCGGCTCCGTGAGGGTCTTTGCGGCGGCCTTGCGCGCGCTCGAACGGGCCATGATCCGTCTCCATCCACATCGTCGCTGATGCATCTCCGCTTCGAGATCCAGCGGGTAAGAGAACCGTATAGCGGCGCTATATGAAAAGCAAGTGGTGTCTGGGACGGTTGCCGCATGGCAAACTTACCGATACATACCGCCTAGCGAGAAGGACGATCCGACCAGTGAGGTCAGCCCGAGCCCAGAGCCAGGCGCAGACACAGGAAGCCGTACTCGACGCCGCCGAGGAACTCTTCCTGACCCAGGGCTTCAACCGAACGACCATGGCCCAGATCGCCACTCGCGTCGGCCGATCCCAGGGCTCGATCTACGGCAACTTCCCCGGCAAGGAAGCCCTGTGCCAAGCCGTGCTGGAACGCCACTACGCGCGCACGTTCACCGAGATCCTCACCATGGGCACCGGCCCCGACACCACCGTCGAGGACCGCATCGGCGCGGTGACGACCTGGTGGCGGCAGCTGGGAAGCGACGACCGGCTCACCATCCTGCTCGCCGAATACACCCTGGCCGCCCGCCACAAACCCGAACGCCTCGCCGAACAGGTGACCCTGCTGACGGTCGTCCGGCAGATGCTCCACGCATTCGCTGCCGAGCTGGCCACCCCGGCAGCCGACGACACCGACCCCCTCGTCGACGAGGCCACCATGGGCGTACTCGCGACCGGAACGGGCCTGGCCATCGCCCACGCCATCGGCATGGTCGACATCGACCTGTCCGCAAAGATTCTCAACGAGACGATGCACCAGTGGGCGAATCGCCTGCGATCGCGCTAACCGGCGAATCCCCTGCCCAGGGCTCGTAGTGCGAGATCCAAGTAGGCGGTGAGGTCGCCGTCCGGGTCGATGACCCAGCGGTCGAAGGCGGCACGGCAGACTGCGAGGGTGGCGCGGCCGATTGCCAAGGGGTACAGGGCATCTGCCGGCTCACCCAATTTGCGGGCGGCGAATTCGCTGACGGTTCGTTCCCAGGCGTCGTAGTGGGGGCCGGTGGCGGCCTGGGCGCCGGGGGCCGTGCCGAGCAGGTGCATGCGGGCACGTAGTTGGGGGGCGTCCTGTGCGAGATAGACGTTGGCGGCCACTACGACCTGGCGGATGGCGTCCATGAGGTCGACGTCGTCGGGCACCTGGGTGAATGCCTCGCGCAGGCGCGCTACTTCGCCGTCGAACTGGTACCAGAGCACGGCGGATTTGGATTCGAAGTAGCGGAAGAACGTGCGGCGGCTGATTCCGGCCTCGGCGGCGATCTCTTCGACGGTCGTCTCGTCGAAGCCCTGTTCGGCGAACAGGCGGATCGCGATCAGCTCTACGGCGCGGGCCGTCGTGCCCGGCGGTCGGCCGCGGCGCGCCTGTGCGGGGTCCTGCTCGTCGAGGGTCACTGGGAGTCCTTTTCCGGTGGGGGTCTTGATTCTGTCACACGGTGTCGTTAATCTTCGAAACCATATTTGTCACACAGTGTCGAAAATGGCACGGAACTCGAAGGAGTTGACAGTTGATCGACGAATCCAGTTACGGGACAACAGTTCCCAGCAATGAGTCCACCGAGGACGTCATCGTCGAAGAAGTCCTGGTCGAAGAGGTCTCCATCGATGGCATGTGCGGTGTCTACTGACGCCGCGCCGGCGGGGTTCGACCTGGACGGCCGCTGGGGGCTGCACGCCAAGGTGTCGATCCGGCCGGAGCGATTCGGCGCGCTGCTGTATCACTTCGACACCCGGCGGCTGTCGTTCCTGCGCAGCCCCACGCTGCTGCGGGTCGTCGAGCACCTCGGCACCGAGCCCAGCGCCCGTGCGGCCTGCGCCGCCGCCGGTGTCGCACCGCGGCAGCTGAGCGCGTACACCAATGCTCTTGCCGCGCTGGCCGATTCGACGATGATCTGCCCACGATGATGAAAGGCCGACAGCCATGACCTTGGCCGCGGACCCCACCGGATCGCTTGTCGATCACTTCCACTTCGGCCTCACCGCCCCCATCTGCCTGACCTGGGAATTGACCTACGCCTGCAATCTCTCCTGCGTGCACTGTCTTTCCAGCTCGGGGCGGCGGGATCCGCGCGAGCTGAGCACCGCGCAGTGCAAGGCCGTCATCGACGAGCTCGAACGCATGCAGGTCTTCTACGTCAATATCGGCGGCGGCGAACCCACTGTGCGCCAGGACTTCTGGGAGCTGGTCGACTACGCCACGGCACACCACGTCGGAGTGAAGTTCTCCACCAATGGAATCAAGCTCTCGCCGGAGGTGGCGCGGCGCCTCGCGGACAGCGACTACGTCGATGTGCAGATCTCGCTCGACGGCGCTACCGCCGAGGTCAATGACGCGGTGCGCGGACCGGGCTCGTACGCCACCGCATTGCGCGCCATGGGGAATCTCGCCGCTGCCGGATTCCGCGGGTTCAAGATCTCGGTGGTGATGACCAGGCAGAATATCGGCCAGCTCGATGCCTTCAAAGCCCTCGCCGACCGGTTCGACGCGCAATTGCGGATCACCCGCCTGCGGCCGTCGGGCCGAGGCGCGGACGTTTGGGACGAACTGCATCCGACCGCCGATCAGCAGCGGGAACTCTACGACTGGCTGCTCGCGCACGGCGAACAGGTGCTGACCGGAGACTCCTTCTTCCATCTGGCCGGGTACGGCGAAGCACTGCCGGGACTCAACCTGTGCGGCGCGGGTCGAGTGGTCTGCCTGATCGACCCGGTCGGTGACGTGTACGCCTGTCCGTTCGCAATCCACCAGAACTTCCTGGCGGGCAATGTGCTCGATGCCGGTGGCTTCGAAACGGTGTGGCAGAGTTCGGATCTGTTCACCGAACTGCGCGGGCCGCAGACCGGGGGCGCGTGCACCTCGTGCTCGGCCTTCGACGCCTGCCAGGGCGGGTGCATGGCCGCGAAGTTCTTCACCGGGCTGCCCCTGGACGGCCCGGATCCGGAGTGCGTCAAGGGTTTCGGTGTGACCGCATTGTCGATGCCGAGCCTCCCTGATCGGCCGCGGCCGTCGCTGGATCATTCGCACCGAACTCGTAAAAGCGTTCCGGTACAACTCGGTTGGGGACCGCCGGAGCACAGCATCCCGGATCGTGCCTGTGACGAAAGCCCGCTCGCCGGTTTCACCCCGCCCCCAGTTGCGCAGGGCGGCCGGTGATGGCCCGGCTCGCCGCGCTGACGTGGCCGGAAATCGAAGCGCGCGCGGCTGATTCGGTGCTCGCCGTCCCGATCGGATCAACCGAACAGCACGGCCCGCATCTGCCGCTGTCGACCGATACCGATATCGCCGTGGCCCTGTGCGAACGACTCGCCGCCGCCCGTGACGGCGTGCTGGTCGCACCGGCCCTGGCCTACGGCTCGTCCGGTGAGCACGCCGGATTCCCCGGCACCCTCTCGATCGGCCAGGCCGCGGTGGAACTGCTCGTCGTGGAGCTGTGCCGCTCCGCCTTCGACACGTTCGACCGGGTACTGCTGGTCTCCGCGCACGGCGGCAATCACGAGCCCCTCACCCGCGCCATGCGCCTGCTGCGCGCGGAATCGCGTGCGGTGCAACTGTTCTGCCCGAGCTGGGACGGCGACCCGCACGCCGGTCATCACGAGACATCGATGATGCTGGCACTCACCCCCGAGCACGTGCGCATGGAGCGCGCGGTGCCCGGTGATCTGCGCCCGCTCGCCGAGATCATGCCCATGCTCCGCACCGGCGGTGTCCGCGCCGTCACCGACACGGGCATCCTCGGCGACCCCACCCACGCCGACCCGGCGATCGGCCGGCAGTTGCTCGAATCCCTCGGTGCCGCACTCTTGCACGAGTTCACCACCTGGCTGCCCTCGGAGCCATCGTGACCGCCCCGGTGGCGGTGGTCACCGGGGCGGCACGCGGTATCGGCGCGGCCACGGTGCGGGCGCTGATCGCGGACGGCTGGTCGGTGTTGGCCGTCGACTGTGTCACCGACGACCCGGCGTTGCCGTATGCGATGGCAGCACCGGCCGATCTCGCCGAGGTCGTCGCGCAGAGCAGGGTGTTCGGCAGGGACCGAATTCACCCCTACCGCGCGGACGTTCGTGATCCTGATGCCGTCGAGGCCGCAGTCGCCGAGGCGCAGCGCAGGTGGGGCCGGGTCGATGCCGGAATCGCCTGCGCCGGTGTCGTCGCGGGCGGCGTGCCCTTGTGGGAGATGTCGCGAGTCCGCCAGCAGGCGGTGCTCGACATCAATCTGGGCGGAGTGATCACGCTGGCCCGAGCGGTGATTCCGGCCCTGCTCGAGCAGCCCGAACCGCGCTGCGGCCGGTTCCTGGCCGTGGCCTCGGCCGCCGCGACCAGAGGATTGCCCATGCTGGCGGCATACTGCGCGGCGAAAGCGGGTGTCGCGGGACTGATTCGGGCGCTGGCCGTGGAGCTGGGCGGCACCGGAATCACCGCGAACGCGGTCAGTCCGGGATCGACCGACACACCGATCCTCGCCGAGAGCGCCCGCCTCTACGACCTCTCGGGACCCACCGACTTCGCGGCGCAACAGCCACTCGGGCGGCTGTTGGAGCCACGAGAGATCGCCGCCGCGCTGGCCTTTCTGGCCTCCCCCACTGCCAGCGGGATCACCGGTGCGGTGCTCCCCGTCGACGGAGGGCTCGCGCTGTGACTCTCGCACTGCCACAAGGCTTTCGCATCGCGATCGATAGACATACCGTGCAGGTCGATCCCAGCACCCTGCGGGGTGGTTCGCCTGCCAGAGTGCTGCGGCTGTCGTCGGCCGGACGCGTCGCCTGGACCGAATTGCGCAGTGGGCCGGTCTGTTCCGCCGCGGGCGGAGCGTTGGCGCGACGACTCACGGATGCGGGCTTGGCGCATCCCCGGCCCCCGGCACCGACCGCCCGGCCCGAGGTCACGGTGGTCATCCCGGTCAAGGACCGGGCGGACCTACTCGGACGATGCCTGCGCTCACTGGGCGGCAGCCATCCCACCGTGGTGGTCGACGACGGCTCGCGTGATCGAGAGGCGCTGGCGGACATCGCCGCTCAGCACTCCGCCACCCTGCTGCGGCGTCCGCGCTGCGGCGGTCCTGCGGCCGCCCGCAATACCGGCCTGACCGTGGTGGAGACCGACCTGGTCGCCTTCCTCGACAGTGATTGCCTCGCCACGCCGCACTGGCTCGACGAACTGCTCCCCCACTTCGCCGACCCACTGGTGGCGGCCGTCGCGCCACGCATCGTCACGCTCGCCGGGACGAGCTCAGCCGGGCGCTACGGGGAGGTCGCGGGGAGCCTGGACATGGGTGCGGTCGAAGGCCTGGTAGCTCCCGGCACGCGGATCTCCTACCTACCCTCCGCCGCGCTCGTCGTGCGCCGGGATGCCTTGCGCGCCATCGGAGTATTCGACGAGGGCCTGCGCTACGGCGAGGATGTCGACCTGATCTGGCGGCTGCATGAGGCCGGTCTGCGCATCCGGTACGAGCCCGCGGCGCGGGTGTACCACCGGGAGCCGCAGGGCTGGCCGGAGTTGCTGGCGCGGCGCTACCGCTATGGAACGTCGGCAGCCCCACTGGCACAACGACATCCGTCGGCTGCGACTCCACTGGTCGTGCATCGATGGCAGGCGGCGACCGTGCTCCTCGCACTGGCGGGGCATCCCGCTGTGGCCGCACTGACGTTCGGGCTGTCGGCGTTGGACATGAGACGGACGCTGCGCGGGGTCGCGTTGCCGACCACCGACACGCTCACCCACGTCACCTCTGGGCTGTGGCAGACCTGGCTCGGTCTGGGCCGCTTCATGATTCAGTTCGCCGGTCCCCTGCTCGTGGTGCTGCTACTCGCCCGCGCGGGCCGCCCGACGCGACGCCGAGTTCGCCGCGTCTCCGCCGCCTCACTGCTGTTGGGAACGCCGGTGACCACCTACTTCCGGGTGCACCCAAGGCTGGACCCGATTCGATTCGTGCTCGGCCAACTCGCCGACCACACCGCCTACGGCGCCGGGGTCTGGGCGGGTGTACTGCGCCATCGCACCGCTGCCCCGATCACCCCGAAGTTCGCCCGGCGGCCGTCATCTTCATCGAAAGGATCCGAGTAATGGCCAACCCCTGGTTCGAGACGGTGGCCGAGGCGCAACGCCGCGCCGAACGCCGCTTGCCGAAATCGGTCTACGGCGCATTGATCGCCGGTTCAGAAGCCGGAGTGACCTTGCAGGACAACATCGCCGCCTTCGGCGAACTGGGCTTCGCGCCACATCTGGTCGGTCAGACCGCTGACCGTGACCTGTCGACCACGGTCATGGGACAGCGAATCGGCCTGCCCGTCCTGATTTCTCCGGTCGGTGCCCAGGCAATTCACCCCGACGGCGAGGTGGCCGTTGCGCGGGCGGCGGCGGCCCGCGACACCCTGGTGGGGCTCAGTTCGTTCGCGGGGAAGTCGGTGGAGGAGGTCGCCGCCGCGAATCCCCGTACGCTGCTGCAGATCTACTGGTCCGGCAGTAAGGATCAGCTGATCCAGCGCATGGAGCGCGCACGGGACGCCGGTGTCGTCGGGTTGATCGTCACCCTGGATTGGTCGTTCAGTCACGGCCGCGATTGGGGCAGTCCCGCCATCCCGGAGCGGATCAACCTCGAAGCGCTGATCCGTTACGGCCCCCAGGCGCTCACCCATCCACGATGGCTGGCGAGCTTCGTCAGGTCGGGGCGCATCCCGGATCTCACGGTCCCCAATATGGGCGTCCCGGGCCAACCTGCACCGACGTTCTTCGAGGCGTACGGGGAATGGATGCAGACCCCGCCGCCGACCTGGGACGACCTGCGCTGGCTGGTCGAGCAGTGGGGTGGCCCGGTCATGCTCAAGGGCGTCATGCGGGTCGACGACGCCAGGCGCGCGGTCGACACAGGCGCCACCGCTCTCTCCGTTTCCAATCACGGCGGCAACAACCTCGACACCACACCAGCATCCATTCGCGCACTGGCGGCGGTCGCCGAGGCAGTGGGCGATCAGATCGAGGTCGTGCTGGACGGCGGCATCCGCCGGGGCGGTGACGTGGTGAAGGCCCTCGCGCTCGGTGCTCGCGCCGTCATGATCGGCCGCGCGTACCTCTGGGGTCTGGCGGCCGCAGGTCAGCCGGGAGTCGAGAACGTGCTCGACATCCTCAGCGGCGGTATCGATTCCGCGCTGCGCGGTCTCGGCCGCGGCAGCGTACGGGAGTTGACGCGAGCAGACCTGGTCATACCGCCCGGATTCGGGCGAGAACTCACCACATCGACATAAGGATCGACAAACGCATGGCCAGAGCACATTTCGAGGTCGCGATCATCGGGGCCGGACCCGGTGGCATCACCGCCGCCCATTACCTGCAGCGGGCGGGCATCACCGACTTCGTCATCCTGGAGCGGGCCGACGATTTCGGCGGCAGCTGGCGGGACAACTTCTATCCCGGACTCGCCGTCGACGTACCGACCCTGTTCTATCAATTCCCGTTCGCGCGAAAACCGGACTGGTCCAGGCTGTTTCCCGACGGTCCCGAGATTCAGCGGTACAACCGGGATGTCGCGCAGCAACTCGGGCTTTACGCCCACTTCCGTGGCGGTTCCGAAGTACAGCGCGAGGTCTGGGACGAGGCGGACCAAGTCTGGGTGCTGGATATCGCAGGCCGGGAATCGGTGACCGCTCGCTTCGTCATCAACGCAGTGGGCGGCTATATCAACCCCAAACCCACCAAGATACCTGGGACCGCGGAATTCACCGGCACCATACTGCGGCCCAACGCCTGGGATCCCGAATACCGCTGCGCCGGAAAACGAGTCGCGCTGATCGGCACCGGATCGAGTTCGGTGCAGATACTCTCCGCGATCGCCGACGAGGCCGCGAGCGTCGATGTCTATCAGCGGACACCGGCCTGGATCCTGCCCAAGCCGGACGCCGCGCTCTCGCCCCGGGTGCACCGGGTGCTGGCGCTGCCGGGCGTCGTCGCGGCACTCAACGGCACGGTGCTGGCGCTGATGGAATTGCCCTTGCAGCTCATTTGCACTGTGCTGCCCAGACTTCCGCGATCGGTACTCGCGGCGATCCTGCCGCAGTACGACAAGATTTGGCGGGCACTGTATCGACTACTGCTGCGCAGACAAGTTTCGAACCCGGCCGACCGGGCCGCACTCGTCCCCGGTTACGGGATCCTCGCGAAGCGCCCCATCCTCAGCAGCGGCTTCTTCCCGGCACTCGAATCACCCACGGTGTCGCTGATCACCGACCCGATCCAGCAGGTCACCGCCGACGGAATCCGGACCGAGGACGGGGTCGAACGGCCCTACGACCTGATCGTCATGGCCACCGGCTACGAACTGTTCACCGACCCCGAGACTTACCGGCTCGGGCGCATCGTGGGCGAGTCCGGACAGGATCTGGCCGCGGATTACCACCGAAATGGCTTGCGCAGCTACGGCGGTAGCGCGCATCCCGGATTCCCCAACCGATGGTCGCTGGTGGGTCCGCAGGGCTATGTCGGTGTCGCCTGGCACACCTTCATCGACCTGACCGCCCGCCACGCCGTCCGCCTCATCGCCGAAACCACCCGGCGCAACGCCACGGTCGCGCAGGTGCGCCCAGCGGCCTTCGACCGCTGGGTCAGCCGAATGCGCCGCAACGAGAAGCTCATTCGGACCTACACCGTCGACTGCAACCCGGGACTGCGCACCTATTTCGTCAACTCACAGGGCGATGCGCTCTACTACCGTCCCCAAACCATCAGCGGCGCCTGGTGGTTCAGCCGGTATTCACCGCTCGGCGACTACGAATTCGCACGTGACAGCCGAAAGCCCTCCCCCACAACGCAAACCGATCGACACGAGAACGAGGCAAGTGCATGACCGAGAAGACACTGACCGGCAAGGTCGCCTATATCACCGGCGCGGCCCGCGGACAGGGCCGATCCCACGCCCTCGCCCTGGCCGCAGCCGGGGCCGACATCGTCGCCGTCGACGCCTGCGCGAACACGAAATTCAGCGGATACGCGATGGCCGAACCGGAGGATCTCGCGGAGACCGCTCGTCTCGTCGAGGCCGCGGGCGGCAAGGTCCTGACCGCGCAGGTCGATGTCCGCGATCTCGAGGGGCAGCAGCGCGCGGTGGCCGAGGCCGTCGACCGATTCGGGCGGCTCGACATCGTGGTCGCCAATGCGGGCGTGTGCAATTGGGGCCGGCTCTGGGAGATCTCGGCCGAGCAGTTCGCCGAGACCATCGACGTCAATCTGACGGGCGTCTGGAACACCATCAGGGCAACGGTTCCCGCCATGATCGAGGCCGGGAACGGTGGCTCGATCATGACCATCAGCTCGTCGGCCGGGGTCAAGGCACCGCCCGGCTGCGGGCACTACGCCGCGAGCAAGTTCGGCGTGGTGGGCCTGACGAAGTCGCTGGCGATCGAACTCGGCGAATACGGTATCCGGGTCAATACCCTGCTCCCGTACGGAACCAATACCCCGCTCGGGAACGACACCTCGATGTACAAGATGTTCGAGGAGCACCCGGACTACGTCTACAGCTACACCCCGACCCTGCTGAAGACCGACGGGCTCGTAGAGCCGGAAGAGATCTCGGATGTCGTGGTATGGCTGGCGGGGGCCGGAGCCGGGGTCATCACCGGCGCGCAGATTCCGGTCGAGAAGGGTTTCCTCGCCCGATGAAAGTCCCACGCCCGCAGGCGATCCGGAACTTCGACGTGGTGATCGACGGCCAGACCCTGGATCCCGGCCTGCGGCGGGCCATGGCGCTGTTCAGCCTGATGGATCGAAAGCCCATGCACGACATACCTCTTCGCTATTCGAGGGCGGCGATGAACCTCGCCGGCCGCCTGCTCGGTCGCGCGATACCGCAACGCCGGATCGAGGACCTGGAGATCCCCGGCGACGGGGGTCCGATCCCCGCCCGGCGGTACGACCCGAAGACGTCGACCGACTCCGGCGCACTGATCGTGTTCTTCCACGGCGGCGGTTGGACGGTCGGCAGCATCGACGCTTGCGACAACGTGTGCCGCTTCCTCGCCGATCGCTCCGGAATCCCGGTGCTCTCGGTCGGATATCGACTCGCGCCGGAGCATCCGTTCCCCGCCGCGGTTGACGACGCGATGGCGGCCTACCGATTTGCCCGTAGCAACGCCGAGCGACTGGGCGGGCGGCCCGACCGCATCGTCGTCGCGGGCGAGAGCGCGGGCGGCAATCTGGCTGCCGTCATCGCCCAGCAAGCAACCGCCGCAGGCATTCCGCCGGCCTTCCAACTGCTGTTCTGTCCCATCACCGACCTGTCCCGAAAACGCCGCTCCTACAAGCTGTTCTCCGACGGCTACGTACTGACCGAGGCCCACATGGACTGGTTCCGCGACAACTACCTCGCGAACCCGGCCCAAGCCACCGACCCCCGGGCCTCCCCGCTGCTGGCATCCAGCTTCACCGACCTGCCCCCGGCCTACATCGCGGTATCCGGATTCGATCCACTTCGCGACGAAGGAGAAGAGTACGCACACCAACTCCAACAGGCAGGCGTCCCCGCAACTCTGCGCCGCCACGCCACACTGATCCACGGCATCATCTACGCCACCGCCTTCGGCAACTCGGCCCGCATCGTCCTGCTGGATGCCGTCAGCGCGCTACACGTCGCGTTGGCACAGCACGGCGTGCGTCAGCTGTAGCGGCGGCTCACGAAACCGTCGGGGCGGACCAGGACCGTCCCGTACGGCCAGCCGTCCACGATGTGCACCGGAACATCGGCCGCTACCTCGGGATCGGCTGTGAATACGCACCATTGGGATCCGACGAGGTCCAGCGTGGATACCCCGTCGGCCACCCACATGTGCGGGAGGCGGGATCCCGGTGACCCGTCGAGGTTCAGGGCGACGTCTTCGGTGGAGGGCAGTTCCGCGCCGCCGTAGCGGTAGCCGAGATGCACCACTGGCGCGTTGATGGCCCCGGCTGCTTTGCGCGCCTCTTCCCTGTCCTTGCCCCAGTGCAGAGATGGATCGTTGAATCGCAAGCGCGCCTGCTCCATGGTCATGAGGGCCACCGGATGTCGTTCTGCGTGATAGGTCTCCAGCAGTTCGGGTCCGGCCTCACCGCGCAGTACGTGCGCGAGCTTCCATGCCAGATTGTGCGCGTCGGCGATGCCGATGTTCAGCCCGAACGCGCCCAGCGGCGGAATCGCGTGCGCCGCATCGCCGACCAGGAAGACGCGCCCGACGGAGAGCCGATCGGCCACCTGGCCACGCCCCCGGAACTTCTGGACACTGCGGATCTGCACCTCGATCGACGGGTCGCCGAGCGCGGTGCGAAGGAGGTCGGGCGTGGGCTCGGTGTCGACACGGGTGAGGAACACCCACTCGCGTACACCGTCGATGGTCACCAGCAGGCCGGTCGCGTCCGGGTGCTCGATATTGCACATGGCGAACGGCTCACGCGGACGCAGCTCCGCATCGAACAGCACACTCGTCGTCTCCCCGCCCATCGGTCCGGGACCGGTGACACCGATGCCGAGGAGCTGTCGAACCCGGCTGCGCACACCGTCGGCCGCCACCAGGTAGCGCGCTCGCACGGTTCGCCCGTCGGACAGGGTCGCGGTGACGCCGCCGGAATCCTGTTCGAACGAGTCGAGCGCCACGCCGAACTCCACCTCACCGGCCCTGGTGATGGTCACGCGGTCGAGCCGGTTCTGCGCGCAGGTGCCGCGGATCCGGGCCGGTGTGTAGGTCGGCTCGGTTTTCGCTTGCCACTCGGCGCTTTCCGCGAAGTCGGCCTCGGCGAGCGTGCGCCCCCTGATCTTGCCCGCCCGCAGGTCGACCGCGGCCTCGTTGACCGCTTGCTCCAGACCGACTTCGCGCAGAATCTCCACCGACCGCGCCCCGATACCGGTGGCCCTGGGGTGGGGCGAGAGCTCCGACTTCTCCTCGACGACAAGGGATTTGACGCCGTGGTGACGCAACAGCACCGCGAGCATCAACCCGACGGATCCGCCGCCGACGATCAAGACATCAGTGGGAACAGTGTGCCCGTTCATGGGAACACTGTACCCAGATCGGTAGACTGCCGTCCATGTCGCTGATCTGGGACCGTGACCCGTACCGGCCGAAAGGCCAGGGCCTGAGCGTGGAACGCATCGTGGACGCGTCCGTCGCCATCGCCGACGCCGAGGGGCTCGACGCGCTGTCGATGCGCCGCGTCGCCGCCGAACTCTCGACCGGCACCACCACGCTCTACCGCTACGTGGACAGCCGCGACGACCTGCTCGACCTGATGGCCGATGCGGTCCAGGACGCCCATGCCCCGCTGACGGGAGACTGGCGCACCGACCTCGAATCCTACGCCCACCACGAGCGCGCACTGTGGCTACGACACCCCTGGCTCGCCCCGCTACTGGCCACCCGGCCATCACTCGGCCCGAACTGGTTGCGCGGCTTGGAACACGCCCTCACCGCAGCCGCCCCACTCACCCCCGACATCACCGAAGCCGCGTCGGCCGTCGGCCTGATCCGAGACTTCGTGCGCGGCGCGGTCATGCGCGAACTCGCCGAGAAAGAGACCCAGCGCCGCACCGGCCAAACCGAAGACGAGTGGCGCGCCGCCGTCGCCCCCTATCTGCGCAAGGTCATCGACAGCGGCGCCTTCCCCCACGTTGCACTCTTCACCGAATCCGCCGATCAGACTGCGGCCGAACAGTTCTCGAACGGCCTACACCGCATCCTCACCGGAATCGCGGACTCTCAGCGAACAGCGACCTAACCGCCGGGCTGTCGCCGATGGTCCATGCAATGGCGACCACGGTCATGGGGAGGCGGGTGCTCGGTTCTTACGGTTGATGAACCCGCGCGATGTCGCATGGGTAATCCGACACGGGGGTATCGATGAAGAGCATGCGCCGCGTATTCGTCCGGATGACTACCGCCGCCGTAACGATGGTGTTGGCGTTCGGCGTGGTGAATCCTGCTGCCGCCGAACCCTATCCGGCGCCGCAACCACCTGACCCCACTTATCCGTTCGCCGAGGTCTTGCAGCTGTTGACCGGCACCGAGCACGACCTGTCCATGCCGGGTGCGTTGGACTATTGGCTCCGGTCGGCCGCACTCGTGAATCTGGCAAATGCCGGTTTGCCGTTCCAGGATCTGCTGCAGCCGGAGACCTGGTCGGGACCCGATGCCGCACAACGACAATTGGTGGCGGCGCAGAAGATCATCGACGGGGTGTTGCACCTGCCACCCCTCGGGCTGGCCGCGCCGGTGAACCCGGCGTACGTCCCGAATTGGAGCCACGACGGCAACTTCACCAACAATGTCACCGACGCGGTCCTCGAGGACGACTACGAGAACCCCGCGGCGCAAGAAGCGAAGTTCCGCTATCCGTGCGTCCAGCCCAATGCTGATGTGCTGTTCGAGAACACCGATGGCGTGTGCGTGCCGGGTACCGAACCCGGCCAGGTTTTCAAACTCGGGACGGTCAAGAAATTCCAGTTCGTCAACAATCGCGGCATCAAGCTGGGCGCGAAGATCTTCTTCCCCGAGGGCGCCGAGGACTCGACCACGAAATTCCCGGTCACCGTGATGCTCCCGGGCGCGGCCGAAAAGCAGTCCGACGTCAACAGATACACGCTGAGCGCGGTGCGTAAAGGCTTCATCGGAATCTCACTCGCCTACTCGGGCAACGCCGCCGGCACCGGAGGCACGATCGCCGATGTCTATCTGCCGCAGCTGAAGAATCCGCACCTGAACTTCCCCGGCTCGGCCCGCGACGTCCAGGACTTCATCCGCTGGCTCAACCGGGCCCCGATCACGCCGATCGTCGATCTGAACGGCGACGAACTCGGCAATCTGGAACGCGGTGAGATACCGAGACTCCAGCGCTACAACCCCGCCTACGCACCGGCGGGCGACAACCAACTCAACCCGTGGGCCGACCTGATGGACCTCGACCACGTCAACCTGTGGGGTCAGTCCTTCGGCTCGGGCGGAATCACCAGCTACGGCTTCTGGCAGGGCCTCGGCCAAGGTTTCGACGGCAACCCTCTACCCAAGGTGAGCTCGATCGTCGGAATGTCCGGATTCTCCTACACCACAGCCGATATCCCGATCCAGCTGCAAACCGCCGACTTCGACATCCCGGTACCCAACGGCTACCTGATCACCCCGCAACCCAACGGCCTCGCCGACGTCACCGACGGCCCGATCGGGGTCAAGGAGTACTACGACAACATCCGCCGCGAGGCCCACGGCAACAGCCCGTTGATGTTCCTCACCTACGAGGGCGGCTTCCACACCGACTCCTTCAACCTCCTCGGCGTCCCCTACAACGTGAAATCGGCCTACCTATCAACCACTTCGGCGCTCAACTGGTTCCAGTGCTACGGCCGCGCCGACACCGACGAAAGTGCATGCGCAGCCCTACGCGAACCGATCGCCGGAATGTCCCGAGCCTTCGCCACCGAATACTCCCCCGACGGCCCCACCGGCCCGAACCTGTGCGTCACCATCCCCGACCGCGCAACCCTGATCCAAGCGGTCTACCGCCCCGACGACTTCCGCCAGAACAACTGGGGCCCCGCCAAATACGACTGCACACCACAGCAGAGCTAGCACTATCGCTCTCTGTGTGACTCGCCGAAGGTGGTGAGCGCCTCGTGGATCAGCGCGCGGGCCTGGTCGCCGTAGGCTGCCTGGTCCGCCAGTGCCGCGAATGCTCGTTCGTACAAGACAAGTTCGCGCGGTTGCCTGATGGACAACTCGGCACTGATCGTCTCCACCTGCACGAGCTTCGTGTCATAGAACAAGAAATTCGTTGTCTCGTAGAAGAACTCAGCAGTGTTGGGCACTACTCCGACGATGAGGCGGGACAGGCGCATCAAGTCGAGAAGGTGGTGGAGTTGCGCTTGCCGAATCTGGTCGTCGCCGACCGACGTGTACAGCGCTGACTCGCCGATGAGGAAGTGGAAGCGGTGCACTCCCTCGCGAAGGACGCGCTGACGTTCCATACGCATTTCCAGGGCTTCGCCGATGTCGTCGGGGCCGCCGAGGAATCGAATGCACCGGGTGAGTACGGCTTCGGCATAGTCGCGGGTTTGCAGCAGGCCCGGCAGGAGCAGGCAGTCATACCCGCGAACAAGACTCGACGCACCCTCGGTCTGGATGCTCTGCCGCTGCCGTCGCGCGTGACCGGTCGCCGCGATCCGCCGCCACTCCAGGTAGGCGGCGTTCACGTTCCGCAGGGTGGCAGCCAAATCCGGTAGGGCCAGGTTGTTGTCCGTGATGCGACACCAAGCGGTGAGGTCGTCCTCGGACGGCAACTGTTTGCCATGCTCGATCTTCGAGACCTTCGACGGCTCCCACCCAGCCTCTCGAGCCAAGGCCCGACCGGTAATACGGGCCGACACTCGGAGCTCGCGCAGGCGAATTCCGAGTGCCAGCCGCGCATCATCAACCTTGGTCACGGAGATACGTTTCGAACTCAATGCCCAGGGGCCACAGCCGATCTCGGACTTGCACGCAGCGGCCTACCAGTGCGGAATCCTCGGTGATCGCGCCGCCTGCCCACTCGCCGTCAGGCGTGAAGATCGAGAAGGCCAGCACGGCGTCATCGAACAGCCACCAGTCATCGACCGTGTAGGCGTCGCTACTGACGTTCTGGCGTGGCAGGTAGCGCACGTGCTCTCCGGCCGCGACATTGCGGTCGGTGTGGTGCAGCAGGAATCGCGTGTAATCGCTGTGTGGTTCGGTCACGACCCGAAGACGCTGGATGCTGGTCCCGGCGTCGGTCACTTCCTTCACGAACGCGTCCCACTGCTGCCAATCCTCGGGATAAGTCGTCGGTTCGCCCGCGAGGAAGCGTTGCAACTGTTCGTTCTCGGACGCTACACCGTAGGAGTCCTGGACTTCGAGATGAAAGGCGCGCGTGTAGGTGCGGTACAGGTCATCGAACTTGGGCCGATAGAGCATGCGGGTAGCTCGCTTTCACAACATCGACTTCGATCGCGGTTTCGTGTGGCGGAATTGCCATGGTGGCCAGCACATTCGGGTCGGTGACCGGTCGGCCCGCGAGAGTGAAAGTACCCCTACCGGAGTCACGGAGCGCCGCGTCCAGGAAAGTGCCCAGCTCGAGATAGCCGAGTAGCTGGTGCGGGATTTCCACGTGGCCAGGTTCGCCGGTCGGCCATCCCTGGATGAGGTCGGTGCCGTGGTCGGTCGCCCAGACACGAGGTGAGCCATTGCCCCCTGTAGGTCCGCCAAGTAGCTGAATCTTCATAGGAATTCATCCCTTGCCGAGTGTAGCTATCAGACAGTCCAAGTATCGCAGCTCAGAAGCTATTTCAAACCTGCCTTCAAGCAATCTGAAGCAACTTCGTCGCGCTCGAAACATCCCGTACCTTAGCGTCGGTGGTGACGTTCGGGGTCGGTCCGGTCATCCCGGTCCCGGATCGCCTCACCAGCGAGGAAGGGGCAGCCATGACCGACGAACCAGACGCAACGCAGGCCACATCACGCAGACAGCTGTTCCAATTCCCCGGCGGCGTACTCGAACTCCAGAACACTGGTCGAGACCCCTCCGAGGACGACGGCGGCTTCTACCTCCAATTCCACGACTCCGTGGCCATCGACGGCCACGACGATCAAAGGGCGGTCATGCGGTACACACCCACCGCGCTCGGTTATCTGCGCACCGATGTCTCCGGGGTCTCCCAACAATGGGACGAGAGCGAGATCCGCAGGCTCGCAGCGCGATACGGCTACGATCTGGCTGAAATTGTGGTCTACGACCCCTGCAGTGGTCGGCCACCGTTTGCGCGGTTGAAGACGCAGGCCACGCGACTGGATGCCGAGGCGGTGTTTGTGCCGTCGCTCGAGCATTTCGAGAACGGCGACGTACCAAGTTTGTTGGTGCGGCGACTGGATGTGGTGACCGTGCATCCGGAATCGACGTATTCACGGGGGACGGTGCTACCACTGGTGCTCACGTAGTTCGGAGTCGCTGCGACGCGGCGTCCAGTAGATGCCGGTTGGGGCTCCACAGGAGTGCTGTCTCCCGGCGATGCGGTAGGTCTATGAGCAGGGTGACACCGATACCGCGCATCGCCGCTCGGCGTGGTCGGCCTTCCTTGGTGCTGAGCGCGAGGTGCGACGGAGGTTCGGTCGGTACTTGCCATGCGTAGAGCCAGCCCTGGTCGCTTTCGTCCAACTGTGGTCCGGCTTCGATCAGTTCCTTTGGGCTCAGGCAAATGTCGAAGCGGATTCGCCGAATTGTTCTGGTTCGGATCGACTCCGGGTTGCCAGTCAATGCCATCGGAAGGATGTGCCATCCCGGGGTGACCGGAGAATGGCCTTCGATCACAACGTATGGCAGTTCGGGGTCGAAGGCTCGGACCAGATCGGAGGGTCGGGCACCGTGGACGGCGACCGACCAACTCCCATCCGGTTGTTCCGAGGGCGAATCAATGTGCACACGCACAATTTACCGAGGGCGATTCGGTCAGCTGTGCCATGCGGTATTACAGGTCCGCGAAGAAACTCCTCGCACGACCGTTTTCGACGATGTAGGCGCCACTGGTGATGGGGGCGTGGCCGTAGGAATCGTCCTCGTAGGTGGCCCGGACCAGGTGCTGGAAAAGCATGATCTGTTGCGGGTCGAGGTCGAAAGGAACTGCCATCAGGCAGGTTCGGCGCGGGACGGCGACCAGGAGTTTGTCCGTGCCCAAAGCCTGATGGGCCCGGAGCATGTGCTGCGGGTCGAGCACCTTCTCGGCCGAGAAGTCCTCACCGGAGGATGTGGCGATCGGGAGGCTGTGGAGCTCCGAGACCTCCCAGTCGTATTCCAGGGCAGCGAGATTCGCCATTGCTTCGGCCAGCAGCGCATCGCTGTCGACGTCGTCGCCGAAACCCTCCACTTGGTAGCCGGAGTCGGTGTCGACGGCGAGCACGATGATCGGGACGGTGCCCGCCGTGGTGGCCCAATGGGTGATCCCGTGACGGTGTTCCCAGTCGGCGGGCTTCAGCAACGGGTACCACGGCCCTTCCGGCGTCTCCGACTCGTCGGCGACGGTGGCGGGCGGATACGTCGCGACCTGGCAGTCCCAGTCCTCGTCGACGATCATGCGCACGTACTGAACCCGAATTCGCCCCGACGCCGCGCCTTCCTGCAGGTCGGGCCGTCGGGCGGCAAGATCGGGATCAGCCTCGACCACGGCGAACAGCTGGTCGTGTCCCATCTCGGCGGCATCGACCTGCAACGACGGATAGTCCGCCGTTGCCTCGATGTCGAGATAGACGTCGATCACCACCAGCAGATCGGGTTCGGCGAGGGCGATGATGTCGGCGGTCCGGTCGCGCACCGGCCAGATGTTGTCACCGCCGGACAGCACCTTGTACCCCTGGTGGTTGCAGTAGCGCAGGGCTGCGTCCATCCGCGCTTCGTGCGCCTGCTTCGCGAACGCGACCTTGGCGGCGATGTCCGCACGGCGCGCCTGCAGGAACTCGCTGATTCGTTGCGGCCCTTGCTTGTTCAGATCTTCGCGATTGAGCAAGCCCGCCAGTCCGCCGGTGTCGAGCTCTTCATCGGTACCGTCGACCCAGCCCACGGCCGCGGTTTCGACGGCGAGCCCCAATCCGAATTCGCTGCGGAGCACCGCCGCCACGACGTTCACCAGGCTGTTGTATGCGTCGTGTCGGATCGGCCACGACAAGACCTGGAGCCAGGTCTCGGGGTGATCGGCCGCCGGGTCCGTCCAACCGTTCGCCCGGAGGAAATCGCAGCCCTGGGGCGAGAATTGACGCGAGCCGCTGACCAGTTCACATCGAAAACCGTCGTGACCCCAGCCGAACAGGGCATATCGGACGCCGGTGCCGTCCAATGCCACCCGTCCGGAAGGCGGCGTCGTGAAGAACAGCCACGTCAGTTCCTCGGCGAACCACTGCCACGACTCTGCGGCCACACTCGGCCACATCTCCGGCGCGTCGCGCGCCATGCTCCGCTGTCCCCGCCACCCGTCGCCAATCCCCATGCCACGCTCCAAACAACTCATGCGAACACCGAAATCTACATGATCATCTCGAGATTCCCTGGACCCATGGCGCGGTCAGTCTTCGAACTTCGCAGTCCTGCAGTCTTTTCGGGCGCGTATGGCTTCGTCGAAATTGTCGGTAGTGAGGAACCAGGTCCCACTATCCATCGGAAGGGGGACCGACGGACCACAGCCGTAGTATTGATCCTGGCTACCGTGGCGTGGCCGAATGAGCGGACGGTGGAGGCGAAGCATGACCGACGAGGAGATCATCGTCGCGTTTGCCCTGACCAGACTGGATAACGCGAACAGCGAACTCGATCTGGAAGATGTTGCCGCCCTGGTGGTGCGCCGCCTGACCCCCGATCAGATGCTCGACCTCGCCACCCGCAACCTCGCCACACGAAATGAGCTGCGGGGAGCGCTGTTCGAGTCCGCGGTCGAGCACGTGCTCAGGATCGTCCTGACGGCCCGAGGGCCTGTCGACTGACGAATCGACGCAACAGCCAGTAGCGACCCCATCCCACTCGTATGCCGGGGGCGAGGACTACACGCGCTCGCCGAGCGTGGCGACCAGAGTCGAGTCTCCGGCCCGGGTGTACAGGCCGGCGATGCCCTTCGCAGTGATCTCCGACGCCGGAACGACCCGCGGGTCGACGAGCTTGTAACGCTTGCCGCCCCGCTGAATCTCGCCGCCACCCGCAGCCAGCAGGTTCTTGACCCAATGGCTCTGCGGCCCATAAAGAATCGGGATCGCGAAGCCCTCCGGAGTATTGAACCCCACCACCGGCGTCCGGAACGCGCGGCCCGATGACCGGCCCGTGTGATGCACGACCGCCCACGGCGGGAGCACCCACGCCCAAAGACCCTGTATGTGGTTGGTGACGTACTTGTTGAACGTCGCGATCGAACGACGGAGCCGCATGGCGCTGACACTACCGCCGACAAAGCACCACTGCCGGGGACAGCCGCAACTATCCCCGACGCACCTTCGGCGCGATGGCCCGGACTACCGGGAGTCCGCTACAGGCTGCCGCTTGTAGAAGGACTCCTCCAGGTAGGCGGCCTCGTGCGGCTGATAGGGCTCCTCCAAGTAGGCGGCCTCGTCGTCGTCGAGTTCGACGTCCACCGCGGCGACCGCGTCGAACAGTTGGGCCGGCTTGGTGACCCCGACGATCGGCGAGGTCACCGCCGGGTTGCGCATGGTCCAGGCCAGGGCAACCTGGGCCGCGGACAACCACGCCTGCCCGCGATCTCGTGGACGCGCTCGACCACCGCCCGGTCCCCGTCGCGGTAGAGGATCGTGCCGCCCGCGTCGGTCTCGGCACGCGCCGTGGCCGTGTCCCAGGCCCGCGTCAGCCTGCCCCGCGCCAGCGGACTCCACGGGATCACGCCGACGCCCTGGTCGGCGCACAGCGGGATCATCTCCCGCTCTGCTTCCCGGTGAATGAGGTTGGAGTGCTCCTGCATCGACACGAACCGAATCCAGCCGTTCAGGTCAGCCAGGAACAAGGCCTTGGCGAACTGCCAGGCGTACATGGAAGAGGCTCCGATGTAGCGGACCTTCCCGGATTTGACCCCGTCGTGCAGCGCCTCGAGGGTTGCGCTCACCACCCCGATCCGGCTCGCCGAAACTCATACAGCCCAACGTAATTGCCGAGACTTCCAATCCGGTCGTTCCGAGCTTGACGTATCGGATACGCCCGAACCTACGAGTTGGAGTGCGCTCCAACACAAATGCGTCCCGGTCCGGAATTCAGACGCGTATGGCATGTGCCGACACTGCGACGGCCCCGAGATGGCCCGGGGCCGTTGACCTTCAGGCAGGTCGCATGACCACCAAGCGATCAGCGGCAGTTCCGGATGCTCGAGCATTGGCCCCCCGCCCCCACCCCTCCCACTAATACCAACGTCGTAATCACGAGCACCAGAACATATCTCGCCGCCGAGTGGCACATTCTGGAGGTGAATTCCTGATCTGTCCTCCAGGATGTGCCACTCGGCACTCGGCAATTCAGTGCGTTCGCGGGCCGAGATGACACCGGGCCGTTGATCTTCCGATGCGCCAAACCGAACCGTCCCTCACGCCGCGATGTAGTGCGCTCGGTGCGAGCGTTCCGGTGGCTGACTTGCCATGAACTCGTGGTTGTTTCGGGGCGCTGGGGTGTCGGTGGGCGGGGTTAGGGTGCGTCGTGTTGTTGCGGAAGGACTGAGGATCGGTCATGGGCTATTCGTCGAATTGGATTGCGTTTCACGGTCTCGCAACCGAGGAGGTGCACCAGCGGTTGGGATTGGCGTCGACCGATCTCTGGGTGGGTTCTCCGGTCGAGGCGTTTGTCGGAAGGTCGTTGTCGCACGGGCGATACCTGGTCGTCGAGGACAGATCCGAGGAGGAGGTCGCTGATACTTGGGATCTCGGGGAACTCTCGCGTGGTGGTGGCCTGTGGGCGGTTACGGAGGTCGACGGCGCCGGCTACGCCTATCTGTCGGGTTGGCGCGACGGTGAGCAGCAGTGTCAGGTGTCCAGCCTGGATGGTGAGTGGTCGCAGGAGGGGGAACTGCCCGCGGCGTTCGATACCGAGGTAGACGAGTTGCGGGCCGCGGAGGCTGCCGGCGCGGAGATCGATGCGATGAATCTGATTCTGTCGATCGCCGAACGCCTGACCGAATATCAGTGTGGCACCGGCTCCTTGGACGAGCGGCCCTTCGAGCTGCTGGCGCCGACACAACAGGCAACCGTCATCCACCACTTCCGGGCCGCGGTCACCGATGCGCTCGGTATCCGCGGGTTCGCCCCGATCGAACCCAACGGCGGCATCTGCTCGCTCTGGTTCGTAGCACCAACGCCTCTCACCGGCGTGCAGGTCGCACTCGAGGTGGACGTGGACGTGGCGGTCTCGGCCGGCGTTCGATTCTCTTGGAAGGCTTACCTTTTGTCGCAGTCGGTCACGGAGTTTCTGCGAGCCTTGCCTGCGACGGTCGAACTGCTCGACCCTGATCGGTACTCACGGGTGGTGTCGATCGCGGAATTGCGCGCCTACCCGGACCAGTCCCTCGTCATCGTCGATCCGAATCAGATCGCTGACGGTGTAGGGCAATTCATCGAGTTCGTCGACGGCCCCCTCGCAGACTGGCGTGCCTCCCGGACGACGCGCGCCGAACTGGTCGCTGCGGCGAAACAACCCCAGGGGCGGCCGTGGGGAATGGGTATCAACTCGCGGCTGGCGCAATCCGTCGCAGTGCTGTGCGCACTGCAAGGCGACAGCGCCATCGCCGCCGACCTGATGGCATGGTTCCTCACCACCTACGAATTCAGCAACGACCGAATGCGGCACGAGGCAGAAAACTTCGACCAAGCTGTCCGCGAACGAATCCCCGCCTACCGAGCCGCACGCACCTAAGCGACTGCGCTCCAACACGATCGATTCGGACCACCCCGGGAATTTTTATCGAGTTCTAGGCGCCGGGGGCAGGCCCGCTGGCGAGCGCGCGAACGGCGGAGGAGACGGCTTCGCGGAGCTGTTCCGGCGTGTAGTCGGGACCGAGGATCATGCGGCGCAGCTGTGGCATGGCCAGGCTCCAGCCGACGATACCGAGGGTGAAGAACAACAGGGCATGCGGATCGTCGCGTCCCTCCGTTGCGGTTTCGGCGGCGCTGATTTTGTCGAGGTAGTGCTGGGTGCGAGCTTGTTCGTCCGGCACCGGGCCCTCACCCATTTCGAGCGCTTCCCACAACAGCAATCGCAAGGCTTCGGGATGGGCGCGGTGGTAGTCGAATAGGGCTGCGGCGTAGGCGCCCAGGTCGGCATCGTCCCCGGGTGGCACCGCTGCGGCCAAGTCGGCCATCAACCGTTCCAACACGACGGCGAAAAGTGCCTCCTTGGCGCCGAAGTAGTCGTAGATGGCTCGTTTGTTGGCTTTGGCGCTGGCCGCGATGCGATCCACGCGGGCCCCGGCGACACCGTGCGCGGCGAATTCTGTTGCCGCCGCGATGAGGATGCGTTCCTTGGTTGCCGCTGAGTCATATGCCACGTCCGCGATTCTAACGAACCAGTTCGTTTGACAGGGCCGACGGCCGCTCCTAGCATTCCGAACTAACTAGTTCGCTCGCTTATGGAGATGACGATGACCGCTACCGACGAGCAGCAACCCGACCAACTCTCCGCAGCCGGCACGTTGCGTGTGCGCCCACTGTTGTTCGCGGTGATGGCGATCTGCAGCGGCGTGACGGTGGCCAATGTGTATCTGGCACAACCGCTTCTGACGTTGTTCGCCCGAGGGTTCGGTGTCGCGCCCTCCGCAGCCGGATTGGTGGTCACCTGCGCGCAGTTCGGGTACGCGGCGGGAATTCTGTTTCTGGTGCCGTTGGGCGATGTCCGGCGCCGACGGCCGCTGCTCATCGTCATGCTGACCGCCACGGTGATCGCACTACTGCTCGGGGCGGCCACACCCGGCCTGTCGTTGCTGGCGGCAGCCGCCGCGCTGGTGGGTGGATTCACCGTCATCCCACAGGTGCTGGTGCCGCTGGCTGCCGAACTGGCCCCGCCACAGCGGCGAGCCTCGGTCGTCGCCGGAGTTCAGATCGGACTGATGACCGGCATCATCGGTTCTCGCGTGATCGGCGGCGCGGTAGGCGAGGTCTTCGGTTGGCGCGCAGTGTATGTGCTGGCCGCCGTGCTCACCGCAGCATCCGGGCTGCTGACCGTAGCCCTGATTCCGCGTGAGCCCGCCCGCACGACCACGATCGGCTACGGCCGCGTACTCGCCTCGCTGCCACGACTGGTGCGGACCGAACCGGCCCTGCGGCACTCGTGCCTGCTGCACGCGAGCCTGTTCGGCGCCTACAACGCCACCTGGACCTCGCTGGTGCTGGTCCTCACCCACGATCCGTATCACTTCAGCGCCGCCGCCGCGGGTTTGTTCGGGCTGCTGGGGCTGGCAGGCGCGGTCGCCGCGCCGTGGGCCGGGCGGTTCATCGACCGACGCGGCCCGTTGCCGATCATGACCGCCGCGTTGGTGCTGACCCTGCTCTCGGCCGGTGCCTACGCACTCGGCCGCACCATGGTGGCCTTCATGATCGTGGCGATCATTGCGGTCAATGTCGCAGTGCAGTGGAGCCAGATCGCCAACCAGGCCCGCATCTTCGCCTACCTGCCCGAGGCCCGCAGCCGCGCCAACACCGTCTATATGGTCGCGGTCTTCCTCAGCGGCGCGATCTGCGCCGCCATGGCCGCGGCCGGCTACGCGGCCTTCGGCTGGCCCGGAGTCTGCGCCCTGCAGGCCGGGCTGGCCATTGCCGGCCTGGCGGTGCTGCCCTTCGCTCGCCGCTACGACCACCGGCACCACACCGCGGTATCCGACTGAGCCCCAACGACATTCCCGAAACCACCGTCAATACCACCAACGCAAGGAGATCACCCATGACCATGCCCGCGATGCCCGCCGCCGTGATGCAGTTCTTCACCGCATCACAGTCCGGTGATGCCGACGCCTGGGCCGACGCCTTCGCCGCCGACGGGATCTTCCACGACCCGGTCGGTCAACCGCCGATCGTCGGCCGACCCGCCATCCGCGAGTTCATCGCCTCGGTGCTGCCGAACTTCGATCCCTTCCTCGGCCTCACCCCACGCGAAGCCCATACCGTCGGGAACGCGGTCGCGGTTTCGTGGACCGGCGCGGCGGTCACCGACACCGGCAACCCGGTGAACTGGTCGGGCATCAATATCTATGACCTCGATGACAACGGCCTCATCCGAGAAGCTCGCGCCTACTTCAACCGCGCAATCTTCCAAGCCCAACTCGACCGATAGTTATGGCTCGAGTTTCAGTTCAGTAGGCGGCGACTGCTCCGTTGAGTGCGGATTGCAGTTCGTCGCGTGCGAGGCGGGTGATGTCGGCGGAGTTGGAGGGGAGGTCAGGGAGTGGCGTGGTGAAGTAGAAGCTGGCGGAGCGGACTTCGGGCTTGGTCAGGGTGGCGGCGGGGTCGGGGCGGGGGCCGTAGCTGAGGCCGAGGCTTACCAGGACCGGGGTGGCGCCGAGTTCGGTTGCGCGGCGGGCGATGTGGCCGATGCCGGCTCCGAGGTCGAGGACTCGGGTGTGGTCGGTGTAGTTGCAGGTGCCTTCGGGGAAGAGGGCGATGCTGTCGCCTCGGGACAGGCGGAGGGCGCAGGTTTCGATCAGGCGTTCCGAGGCGGCGTTGACCGGGGAGTTTTCGTGGTCTTTGCTGCGGAAGACCGGGAGGCCGCCCATCATGTCGAGGGTGCCTCGGCGTTTTCGGTCGGCGAATACTTCGTGCTTGGCCAGGACTCTGGTGCGGCCGATGACGGGGCGCAGTGGGCTGCGGGCCGCTGCTCCGCTCACCGTGTACGGGTCCATTTCCGACAGGTGATTGATGGACAGGAGTAGCGGTCGGCCGTCGGAGATGAAGTTCCGCAACGCCTTCTCCGCACCCGGTGCGAAGCTCACCCGCGGCTTGAATTGACGCCCGAGCAACCAGTAAGCGGCCTTCGCTTTCAACAGATTCTGCCGATGATCGCGGTAGTAGTCGTATACGGCGTCATAGTTGTCGAGGGTGACCTCGGGCGGTTCCATATCGACAGCGTATATCCAGCAAATAAGAGGGCGTCAGCTTCCAGACTCGCCAGATCGCAGCGAATTCCAAGCACATTCACAGGATATGGACGGGGCTCCCGACCATATGATCGTGCGGCGATTGCATCTCGAGGCGTGAAGGGTCAGTGCTGGGTTGAATTCGAGAAGAGAAGGCCGACTGGGGATTATCGGCCTCGGCCTCGCAGTGCTCATGCTC
Organism: Nocardia heshunensis; assembly: GCF_054782115.1. Lineage (NCBI taxonomy): Bacteria > Bacillati > Actinomycetota > Actinomycetes > Mycobacteriales > Nocardiaceae > Nocardia > Nocardia heshunensis. The sequence goes on from NZ_BAAGTC010000005.1 coordinate 495,643, forward strand.
GGACCGGCCGTCGCGCATGCCGATGCGGTGACCGCGCTGCCCGATGGGGAGCAGGCGCTCACGACCGCCACGGGTGTGGATGTGGATCTGACGCGGACCGGTGAGCAGGCGATCGTGTCGCCGTCGCTGGCCGCGAACGGGCTCTCGCGCTCGGCGAGTGTCACGGGGGTGGTGATGGCCAAGGTCGCGCATGCCACCAAGGGCACCTTGGTGACCGGTTATCTGGTCGGCTGCCAGGTGGATCTGAGTGGCGGGCTGTCGTTGAGCGGGGATGCGTACATCTCGCCCAGTTCGATCACTCCGGAGGTCGCGCCCAGCATCAGTCTGGTGCCGGGCGGTGTGTCCCAAGTCGTGCTCGATACCAAGCAACTCGATCCCACGGCCGGTGCGGTCGGCATCGCCTATGCCGGGCGCGGCATCCAATTGTCGGGATGCGCCGGATACGCCCAGGCGCGGGCGTTCAGCACCTTGACGGTGATCAATGACCAGGGTTCCACCGAGGTGTCGTTGTACGGGCAGCCGTTCAGCGTCGGATGAGAGACAGCCAGATGCGGATTTCGACCGGGTCGGCGATCACGATCGCGGGCCTCATGACCACTGTCCTGTTCACCGCCGCTCAGGCCGATGCCGATACGCAGGTGCCACTGCCCGGCGGGACCGGCCAATTCACCGGCCCGGACGGCGTGGTGGTGCAGCTGACGCGCAGCGGTGAGCAAGCCGATATCTCGGGATCGATGGCGGCGAGCCCGCTTTCGCGCAATGTCATGGTGTCGGCGGTGGCGGCGGTCACCGTGACCGCACCGCCCGGCGTCACCGTCACGGGTGGTCGCATCGAGACCGGCTATCTGGTGGGCTGCCAGGTCGATCTCGGCAGCAAGTCGACGGTCGAAGGCAGCGGAAACAGCGCAGGCAACGACAATTCCAAACAGGGCGGCGGCAACCAGGCGCCCGGTGGCGACGGCGGCGGCAATGCCGGAGGCAACGGCGGCGGTAATGGCGGAGGAGGCTACGGCGGCGGAGGCGGCGGCGGATTGACCGTCGGCACCGGCGATCTCGGTGCGGGCATCTCCCCCACCGGCGTCACCCCGTATGCCGACCCGTCCATGTCGCTGACGCTCAAGCCGGGCAAGGTCGGCACCAAGGCGATCCAGACCTACAACTTCACCGGCACCTCCGGCGTCACCCAGTATGTGGGCCACGACCTGACCATCGACGGCTGCGCCGGATACGCCGAAGCACGCTCCTACACAACGGTTCTGGTGCAGGACAACGTCATGGACATCACGCAGACCCTGTGGGGCCAGCCCTTCAGCATCGGCTGACCGGCACGGGCCATCGAAGCGGTCAAGCCGCCGACGCCAGGGCGCGGGCGGGGCCGAGGCGCGGGACGCTGGTCACCGCGACGCTGATGCGGGCGAGGCTCACCGATGCGCCCAGGGTAACCGGCAGCACCACGAGATCGCGGGGCGCTTCGGCGACCAAGGCCAGCAGCGTGATCAACAGGGTCGCGTCGATGAACGTGACCGCCGCCGCGGTGACGAGCAGGGCCTTGGCGGCCAATCGCGGTGGGAGGCGCACGAATCGGCTCGCACGGCCGGTCGAGGCGATGGCGAGGACGGCGAACGGCACACCGACGAGCACGGCGAGGGCCATCAACACGAGACCGAAGACCGTCAGCGACAGCGGTACCGCGCTGAACGAGCCCAGCAGCGCCGCGGTGCCCCACAGCAGCCCGATCACCGGGCCCATGGAGGTCAGGGTGCAGCCGTAGCGGTGAATCCGCTTGCTCGACAACACCGTTGCGAAGCCGTCGGCGACCTCATCGGGCCCGCCGAATTCGTCGACGGCAGCCATTGCCGCATGCTCGGGTGAAAGTCCCTGTGTGCGATGATATTCCGCAGCCTCGCAGAGGCCATCGCCGATCTCGGCGAGGATCGCCTGTCGTTCCCACCAGGTACCCGTCAGATGGGCACGCAGGTCATCGAGATAATCGTCGATCACAGTGCGGGGCATGGCTGTTCCCCCATTCCGGCAGTCCCCTCCATCAGTCCGCCGACGGCCGCCACGAAGTCCCGCCAGGACGCCCGCTCGATCCCGAGGCGGCGGTGACCGGCGGCACTGAGCGTGTAGGTGCGCCGCCGCCGGCCGCCTTCACTGGACCAGGTGCCGTCGATCAGCCCGGCTTGTTCGAGCCGGTGCAGCGCCGGATAGATGGTGCCCTTCGGCAGGTCGAAGTGCCCGCCGGTGCGAAGGCGCAGCGCGTCGATGACGCCGTAGCCGTGGCGCGGGCCGTCGGCGAGCACGGCCAGGATCATGCCGTCCAGGTGCCCTTTCAGCACTTCTGCGCTCATGGGTAGCAAGCCTACCCTTCGAGGGGAAAGTCGCCTAGCCTATGGGTAGCGTCCCTACCCATAGGAGGTTTCCGGTGCGCTTCAGGATCGCGAGTGTAGTGGTCGCGTTCGTCACCGCCGGGGTGCTCACCGGCTGCGGATCGGGAGGTCTGCCCGATGCCGGGCTGATGATGCGCGATGCCGCGATCGCCGCCGGCGCAATGGGTTCCGCGCATGTGGTGCTGCAGGCCGAGGGCACGGTGCCGGGTTTCCCGCTGCGCACGCTCGAGGCCGACGTGTCCAAGAGCGACGGGGGCAGCGCGAGTGGTGCGGCGACGCTGCCCACCGGGGCAGTGACCCGGTTCGTCGCCTCGCAGGGCAAGGTATTCGGCAAGTCCGACAAGGGCACCCTCGTCCCGATGCCCGCGGGCTTTCCCAGCCCGAGCGCGATGATCGGGCGCGACGGCGGGCTGGCGCAGCTGCTGCGTTCGCTGCGCGACCCCGAAACCGTTGGGCGCGAACAGTTCGACGGTGTCGACGCGTTCGAGATCCACGCGGTCGTGCCCGCCCGATCAGTCGCGTCGTTGCTGCCGGGCACGACCGAGGACGCGACCTTGACGGTCTGGGTGCGAGTGCGCGGCGCCCACCTCCCGCTGCGGACCGTGCTCGGTTTCTCGCAGCACCCGGACGCGCATCTGACCGTCACGGTGTCCAAACCACAATCGGCCTCGGTGCCGGGCATCGAATCGTGAAGGGACCCGAAATGCCGGACAACACCATCGAAGTCGTCGATCTCAATGTCAACCGCGGTAAGCAGCAGGTGCTGCACGACATCGGTTTCGCGCTGCCGCCGGGCAGTGTGACCGGGCTGCTCGGCCCCAGCGGATCGGGCAAGACGACGCTGCTGCGCGCCATCGTGGGCGTGCAGCGCATCCGCTCGGGCAGCGTCACCGTGCTGGGCCGACCTGCTGGGTCGGTCGAGTTGCGCAGGCAGGTCGGCTATGTGACGCAACAGCCTTCGGTCTACGGGGATCTGACCATTCGCCAGAACGCCCGCTATTTCGCGAAGATCCAGGGCACCGGGGCGGCGTCCGCCGATGCCGCGATTCGCGATGTCGGACTGGACGATATCGCCGACCGGATGGTGGACGCGCTCTCCGGCGGCCAACGCGCCCGCGTCTCCCTGGCCTGTGCGCTGCTCGCGAATCCCGCCGTCCTGGTGCTCGACGAACCGACTGTCGGACTGGATCCCGTACTGCGACGCGACATCTGGGCGCAGTTCCACGAACTCGCTTCGGCCGGAACAACTTTGCTGGTGTCGAGTCATGTCATGGACGAGGCGGATCGCTGTGAACGCCTGCTGCTGTTGCGTGACGGGCGACTGCTCGCCGACGAGACGCCCACCGGTCTGCGTGCCGCCACCGACGCACCCGACCTCGAAGAAGCCTTCCTGCGCCTGATCCTGCGACAGGCCGACACCGCCGACGGCCGAAAGGTGTTCGCCTGATGTCTGTTTCGCTCACCCTCGCCACCACGCTGCGCGTGCTCACCCAGGTCCGCCACGACCGCCGCACCATCGCCCTGGTCATCACCGTCCCGAGCCTGCTTCTTGCGCTGCTGCGCTTCATCTTCGACGACCGGCTCGACATCTTCGATCAGATCGGCCTGATGCTGCTCGGCATCTTCCCCTTCACCTCGATGTTCCTGATCACCAGCGTCGCAATGCTGCGCGAGCGGGTCAGCGGCACCCTCGAACGCCTGCTCAGCACTCCCCTGCACAAACTCGATCTGCTCTTCGGCTACGCCATCGCCTTCGCCATCCTGGCCGCCATCCAAGCGTCCCTGGCCTGCGCCGTCGCCTACGGCCTGCTGAACCTGCGTACCCAGGGCAATATCGCAACGGTCCTGCTCATCGCCGTCAGCACCGCCATCCTCGGTTGCTGCACCGGCCTTTTCACCAGTGCCTTCGCCCGCACCGAATTCCAAGCCCTCCAATTCATGCCCGCCATCGTCTTCCCCCAGATCCTGCTCTGCGGCCTGATCTGGCCCCGCGAGGAAATGTCGACAGCCCTGCAGATCGCCAGCGATGCCATGCCTTTGCGCTATGCGGCCGAAGCCATGAGTGAGGTCGGCACGTTCCCGCTGCCAACCACCCGCCTCTGGCTGGACCTGCTCGTCCTGGCCGCCTTCGCCGTAGCAACCCTTTTCGCCGGTGCGGCCACCTTGCGCAGGCAGAGCAACTGATCGCCCCGGCTAGCCGATGATCGCTTGTCCGGGTATCCCGCAGGTGGAGGTTGCCGGTGCGCCGCCGAACCGCTGGCCGATCCAGTCGAGGGCGGCGGGGCTACCGGCGACATTGCCGGTGAGGTGCTCGACCACCGGGTACTTGTGGTAGGTGACGTCCACGCCGCGGGCGCAGTAGTCGCCGACGAGCCCGTCGGCGTCGGCGACGGGCGCGACTTCGTCGTTCAGTGCGTGGTAGAGGTACAGCGGTGCCGACGGCGTCCCGTACGCCCCGGGCCCGCAGCGTGCCGAGAACCGTTGCGATGGTCGGAATGTCGAGCAGGCTGACGCCGCCCGGCGTGGCCGTGTGGTCGCGCAACCGCATCATCGGGTACGCGGCCTCGAGTTGCAACAGGCACACGCCGCCGACGGTATTGCGCAGTCCGGCATCGGGAAAGTACGACTCGATCCCGAGCTCGGGATAGGCCCGGCCGATGCCCAGTGCCGCGGCCGCCGCAATGGGCCCGGAGAAGGTGCCGTCGATCGCCCGCGCCGTCGACGAGATATCCACGGTCACACCGCCTGCCGCCACGCCCCGCAGATTCAGCTCCGGTGCGTAGGCGGCCGCGAGTTCCGCCGCGAACTCACTGCCGCGCGCGCCACCGGAGTAGCCGAAGATCGCGACCGGCGTCGCCGAACCGGAAAGCCCTGCGGGCGCGAAGTTCTCGGCCGCCCGGATCGCATCCAGGGTGTCCCGTCCCTCCACATACCCGGCCGCGAACTCACCATCGGGCCCGAGATAGTCCGGAACCACAACCGTCCATCCCCGCTCCAACGCCCGAGCGAGATAGAGCATGTCGAATTCCATGACCCCACTGGTCGTCTGCGCCGAAATCCCCGCCTGCAGCTGAGCCGACGGAAAACACTGCGGCGCAAGCGCATCGATGATCGCGTCATACGCCAACAACACCGGCGGCTCCACCCGAGCCACCGGCCGCAACACCGTCGCCACCGTCGTCCAAGCCCCACCCTGCGTGTTCTGACTGACATACCGCACCTGCCACGCCGAAAACGCAGCCCCGGTAGGAATGCTCGGAATCCCCACCGAATGCGCCTCGACCACATCCCCATCCCGCCGCTGTCCGCAGCAGATCGCCCCTCACCCACCGGCGCCAGCACAATCACAGCCATCAACACCGCGGCAGTCAAAACGGTACCCAGCGCAGCACGAACAGCTCGCAAGACAAACCTCGCAATTCATCACAGGTGTGGACTAGGACCGGGAACGAAATGCAGGCGACCAAGATCTCGACGCGAGACTAACAAGCCCCACCGAATTCGACGGGAACCTGGCTGCAATTTTCGGATCCGTGTGTGGCTCGACGCGGGCAAACGGACAGCGGCGCGGAAGGCCCAGTCCGGCAGACTATTTCGGACAAAATCCCGGATCACCCCGCGTATCGTCGAACAGGAATCGTGGAAACGGAAGGAAGCGCGGGTGAGGGGCGCACTCGACCCGGGGCACGTGTTCGCCGGATACGAGATCGAATACCTGCTCGGTTCGGGCGGGATGGGTGAGGTGTATCTCGCATCGGACCGAGACCTGCCTCGCAAGATCGCATTGAAGGTGCTGCGACCATTGGCGAGCATCGATCCGGACTCGCGAAAGCGATTCGCGCGCGAGGCGAAGGCCGTGGCGGCCCTGGTTCATCCGAACATCGTTCCGATTCACGCGGGCGGGGAAGAAAACGGGCGGCCGTGGATCGCCATGGCCTACATCGACGGCCCCGATCTCGAGTGGGAGCTACAGAGCGGCCCGCTCGAGCTGGAACGGTCGGTTTCCATCATCACCGATATCGCGGAGGCTCTGGATTACGCACATCACAGCGGGATTCTGCATCGGGATGTGAAGCCCGCCAATGTGCTACTCACCAAGGGCCCGCGAGAACGAGCGATTCTGAGCGACTTCGGTATCGCCAAAGCGACGAACGACACCAGTCAACTGACCACGACCTCCAACATGATCGGCTCGTTCCGGTATGCGGCACCTGAACGCTTCGATTCGAATGCGGCTGTTGACGCGCGGGCCGATGTGTACTCCCTCGGTTGCACGCTCTACCAGTTCCTGACGGGCGTTCCTCCCTACCGGGGTGATGCCATGCAACTCGTCGCGGCGCACGCCAACGCCCCCATCCCGGCACCGAGCAGTGAAAACCCGACCGTGCCAGGCGACTTCGACGACATCGTTGTACAGGCGCTTTCCAAGCTTCCAGCTGGTCGTTTCGGCAGCTGTTCCGAGCTGGCGACGGCTGTCCGGCGAGCATTCGAATCCTCCCCACGGCCACTGCATCGGCTGCAGCAAATAATGGATGCCTGGCCGGACATCCGGGCAAAGACCAGAGAGTATGGGGCGGCCGTCCAGGCGATGCTGACCGGCGCGTCGATCATCCGGATCGAAGGCACCACCATCGTCTTCACCCATGTGCACACGCCGCTGGCACGCCGACTCGAGCAACCGCAGAACCTCGAGGCGCTCCGGTCTGCGGTCCGGTCGGTACTGCGCAGCGATGACTACGAGATTCGATGGGAGGTTGGGACATCCGCGCCTCCGCTGCGCCACGGCCCGCGAACGCCACCGGCCGCCGGCGCTCCGCGATCTCGTGTGCGCCCGCCGACAGCGCCTTCTCCGTAGCCGCTGCGCACGAGTGAACGCCGTTGCTGGGCAACGGCGTTCACTCGCTATTGGGTGCCGACTTCGGTCAGGGGATGGTCAGGATCTGGCCGACGTTGATCATGTCCGGGTTGTCGAGGCCGTTGGCTCGGACGATGTCCATGAAGCGGTCTCGGCTGCCGAGTTCGCGTTCCGCGATGGATTCGAGGGTGTCGCCGGGCTCGACGGTGTAGGGGTGGGGGCCGCCTGCCGGTTGGGTGGCGGGGGTGGTTTGTTCGGTCGCGGTCTTGGTGGACCAGATGCCCTTGTCGCCCGCGTACAGGACCACATTGCGGTCCGGTTGCAGGGTTAGGCGGGTTGCGCCTGTGCCGTTGGTGCCGGTGGACCAGGCGGGGGTGCCGTCGGATTTGTAGAGGACGAAGTTGCCGTCGTCTTGCATGGTGGCTCGTTGGACGTCTTGGCCGTGGGTGCCGGACGCCCAGACTTCGGTGCCGGCTTCGGTCAGGACCAGATTTCCGTCGTTCTGCAGGGTCAGGGAGTAGCCGCCGTTCTGTAGCGAGCTGCCCAGACCGAGCTCATCACCGATCTGCAAGGTGTCGCTCACGATTGTTCCTTTCGGAGAAGGTTCATTCGCTGTCGATCAATCACCTAGTACGCGGTCATGCACCCGGATCGACGATACGCCGGTGGCTACGCACGGCATTGCGGCGGTTCCCGCAGGTGGACCGCTCAGCCCGGTCCGCCGTTGGCGAAGACGGCGCTGGCCCGCACGATTCGTTGTCCGTCGATGGACAGGTAGCAGTTGGCGAAGCCGAGGCGATTGCCGATCTTCTGGATATCGGTGGTCGCGACGACCACGTCGCCTTTCGCCGCGGTGCCGACGAAGTCGACGGTGAGGTTGGCCGTGACCAGGCGCAAGGGTGGCTCTTGCGCAAAGGCGCTCGCATAGCCGAGTGCGACGTCCGCCAGCGCCGCGAGCACGCCACCGTGGGCGAATCCGCGCGCATTGACGTGGCGGTTGTCGATGGCGAGGGCGAATTCGAGGCCGTGCTCGTCACTGCGGGACCACAACGGACCGATCAGGTCGAGGAACGGGCTCGTCCGGGGGTACACCGAGAAACCGGGCAGCGGCGGCTCCATGTCACGACCTGCTTTCCCGAGAGGATCGGACCCGATGATGTCACGTCTCACAGAGCGGCAGAACCGCTTTGATCAGGGCCGCCTGGTGCAGGGCGTCGGCGTGGGTCGCCTGCACGGTGGTCAGGACACTGTCGGCGAGTTGAACAGTGCAGGTGGGTTGCGCCAGTTCGGTTCGGTCGCCGGCCAATTCGTCGATGATCTCGGCGTTGACGCGGTCGATGATCGAACGGACCGGGGCGAGGTCTCCGGTGGTAGCGGTGGGTGGGAGGAGGTTGTAGCGCCATTGGGTGACGAGGCCGCGTTGGACGATCTTGTTCGCGTCGATCTGGGCGGCGAAAACCTGCCGGACCCAGTCGGCCGGTAGGGACTTGTCCGCGCCCAACTTCGCCATGGAGTCGTAGACCTGGGCCTCGCGGACCGGGTCGTCGATGGTCGGTTGGGTGCCGTCGGCGAGCGAGGCCGCCCATTTGACGGCTGCCACGGTGTCCGCGGTCTGGAGGCGTTCGGCCACCAGACCGACCAACCGGTCCAAGGATGCAGGGTCGGCTTGGGCCGCACCTGCTCCGGTGGCCGGTCCGCCGAGCACGACGATCGACGAGAGTGCCGCTACTACTACGCCCTTCACGCGAAGATCATGAATCAATTTGTGTGCCGCCACCATTCGAGGAAGTGGATGAGAGTGGGTGTGGGGGTTTCGGGGCCGTGTAGCCAGGCCAGTTGGATCGAGATTGTCGGGGGGTCACGGTCGAAGGGGATGACCACGACGTTCTTGTGGGCGATGCGGGTCGCGCGTTTGCGGTCGAGGATGCTGATGCCGACGCCGGTCGAGACCGAGTCGAGGACTTGTTCGGCGTCGGTTTCCTCGGCGACGAGACGCGGCGCGCCCTCGCCCCAGATGTGGCCGATCAGTTCGTCGTAGAACTCGGGGCCCGCGCGGCGCGACCACAGCACGATGGGTTCGTCGACGATATCGGCAATGCAGACCGTCGGGCGCTCGGCGAGCGGGTGCTCGCTGGCGACGACGACGGCGGCCTCCTGCATCGCGACCACGCGGGTCGCGATGCGCGGATTCGCAATGCTGCCGCGCACGAATGCCACATCGATTTCCCCGGATTCCAGCAGGTCGAGATTCCACGACGTCCAGCCGGTGATGGTGGAAACCGCGATTTCGGGGAATTGCCGCCGAAATTCCCTGATACGCCGGGAAATATCACTGTCGGTGCCGGAACGGGTGAATGCGATCTTCAATTCACCGGCGGTGCCGGTGGCACGGGCGCGCACGGTGCGTTCCAGATCGGCGGCGACAGCGAGGAGTTGCTGTGCGCCGTCCCGCAGCGCGACACCCGCCGAGGTCAGGGCGAAGGAACGGCCGGTGCGGGCGAGCAATTCGACGCCCAGCTCCTTCTCCAGCGTCTTGATCTGCTGCGACAGCGCGGGCTGGGTGATGTGCAGCGCCTCGGCCGCGCGCCCGAAATGCCGGTGCTCGGCGACTGCCAGGAAGTAACGGATACGACGGAGGTCGTCCACGGCCACAGCCTAATCGAGGGGACCACGCCTGGCGCGCCGACGGTTGCGGGCACCGTCGGATCGGAGCCTGACCACCCCGGATAAGGGGTCCTTATCGGTAGCAAGCAAGAACGAATTGGACCGGGACCGGGCAGCGCTTCAAGACTGGATTCATGCCTTCCACCGTCGCCACCGCCATCGCCGAAAGCCTGCGAGCCCGAGGAATTTCCGAATTCTTCGGGCAAAGTCTGCCGTCGCTGCTGGTGTTGGCGGCCGAGGATCTCGGTATTCGCCAGATCGTCTATCGCACCGAGAACGCGGGCGGCGCGATGGCGGATGGTTTCGCCCGGGTCGCGCGGCGCTGCTCGGTGGTCGTCGCCCAGAACGGTCCCGCCGCAACGCTTCTGGTGCCGCCGCTGACCGAGGCGGCGAAGGTGTCGATTCCGGTGGTCGCCTTCGTCCAGGATGTGCCGACCTCGGTGCGCAACCGGAATGCTTTCCAGGAGATCGACCACCGCAGCCTGTTCTCCGGCTGCTGCACGTGGTTCGACCGGCTCGACGATCCCGCGCGTGTGCACGACTATGTCGACGCGGCTTTTCGAGCGGCGACCAGCGGCAGGCCGGGTCCGGCGGTGCTGATGCTGCCCAAGGACATCCTCGAGCAAGCTGCTCCCCCGGTACCGGTCGCTCGTGCGATCGGGTCCGCGCACTTCCCGCTCGACCGTGTCCGCCCACCCGCCGCGGCCGTGCGTGCCGCGGCGGAACTGCTGGCCCGAGCCGATCGGCCGCTGATCGTGGCGGGCGGCGGCGCGATCTCCTCCGATGCGGGCGCGGCCGTGGCTCGGCTCAGTGAGCTGGCGTCGCTACCGGTCGCCACCACTCCTATGGGCAAGGGCATCGTCCCGGACACCGCCGCCCTCAGCGTCGGCGTGATCGGGAACTACATGGGTCCACACGGTGTCTCGCACGGCCTGCGGGACTGGATCGCCGGAGCGGACGCGGTACTGCTCGCCGGGACCCGGACCAACGAGAACGGCACCGACGGCTGGAGCCTGTTCGCGGCGGACGCCGACTTCGTCCACCTCGATATCGATCCCACCGAGATCGGACGCAACTACCCGTCGCTGCGCCTCGCCGGTGATGTTCGCACCGGCCTGGAAGATCTCATCACCGCCCTCGGCGACCTCGACCTGAGCAAGCGCACCGCGCAACGACCGTCCGTCACCGATCGGATCGCCACGGCCCGCACCGAATACGAGACGACCACCGCCGCCGTCCGCACCACCGACCGCACCCCGCTGCGTCCCGAACGCGTCGCCGACGAGATCAATACCGTGCTCCCGGACGACGCCATCGTGGTCGCCGACGCCAGCTACTCCTCCATCTGGGTGGCCAACTACATCCGCGCCACCACCGACACCCAGCGCTTTGTGCTGCCGCGCGGGATGGCCGGGCTGGGTTGGGGCCTGCCGCTGGCGCTCGGCGCCAAGGCCGCACGCCCGGGCTCGCCGGTCATCTGTGTGGTCGGCGACGGCGGATTCGCCCACTGCTGGGCCGAATTGGAGACCGCCGTACGCGAACACCTCGACATCGTGGTCGTGGTGCTGAACAACGCGATCCTCGGCTTCCAGAAACACGCCGAGATCGTGCAGTTCGGGCGGCCGACCTCGGCCGTCGAACTCGGACCCGTCGATCATGCGCAGATCGCGATCGCGTGCGGCGCACGCGGTCACACCGTCCACACCGATGTGGAACTGCGCGAGCACCTGTCCAAGGCGCTCGTCGATCCGGTGACCACCGTCCTGGACGTGATCACCGACCCCGACGCCTATCCGCCCATCACCGGCTGGGATACCGCAACGACGCTGACCACCCACCTCGCCGGCCGTCACTGATCACCGCACGCCGAAAATACGGAGACAGCAATGGCTTTCGATTACACCGCCCACTTCGAGAAGAAGATCCACGATATCCGCGCCTCCGGCCAGTACCGCACCTTCGTCGAGATCGAACGCCTGGCCGGGCGATTTCCCCAAGCGGTGCACCACCATCCGGACGGGCTGCGCGAGATCACCGTGTGGTGCAGCAACGATCACCTCGGCATGGGCCAGTTCCCGTCCGTGGTCGAGGCCATGCACCGGTCGATCAACCGCTCGGGGGTGGCCGCGGGCGGATCCCGCAATATCTCCGGCAACAACCACACCCACATTCAGCTGGAACGCGAAGTGGCACAACTACATCGCAAGGAGGCGGGACTCACCTTCATCACCGGTTACGCGGTCAACGACGCCGTGCTGGGTGTGCTCGGCAAGCAGTTGCCCGGGGTGGTGTTCTTCTCCGACGAGCAGAATCACGCGTCCATGATTCTCGGCATGCGTTCCTCGCGCGCCGAGCGCCGCATCTTCCGCCACAACGATCCCGCCCATCTCGAGGAGTTACTCGCGGCCACCGATCCGGACCTGCCGAAGGTGGTGGCCTTCGAATCCATCTACTCGATGGACGGCGATATCGCGCCGATGCCCGAACTGTGCGCTGTGGCAAAGAAATACGGTGCGCTCGTGTTCGTGGACGAGGCGCATTCGGTGGGCATGTACGGCCCCGAGGGTTCCGGGATGGCCGCCCAGCTGGGATGCGCGGATCAGGTGGATCTGCTGATGGGCACCTTCGCCAAGGGCTACGGCACCCTCGGCGGCTATGTCACCGGTCCCGCACCGATTCTGGACGCGGTGCGCAGCTTCGCGCCCGCGTTCATCTTCACCCTCGCCATGCCGCCCGCCCTGGCCGCCGCCGCACTGGCGAGCGTGCGCCATCTGCGCGACTCCGACAACGAGCGCATCCTGCTGCACCACCGCGCCCACCTGATGCAGACGCTGCTGCTCGATGCCGGAATTCCCTTGGTCTCCACCGAAAGTCACATCGTCCCGGTGCTGGTCGGTGACCCGCACCAGTGCAAGCGGCTGGCCGACATCCTCCTGGAAGAACACCTTCAGTACGCGCAGCCGATCAATTTTCCGTCGGTCGCGCGCGGCACCGAACGACTGCGGATCAATCCCTCGCCTGTGCACAGCCCCGCGGCGGTGCACAGGTTCGCGGAGATCGTGGATTCGGTGTGGACGCAGCTGGGGCTGCCGCGGCGTTCGGGGCGACCGGCCGCCGCGCTCGAGGTGCGGGAGAAGGTCTCGGTATGAGTGTCGGCACCACTCGGCCCCGGGCCTCGACTACGTTGCCGGAGAGCGGGTCCGAGACGCCGTGGGCGCAGCACGTCCTGCTCTACGCGGTGTTCTTCCTGATGGGCGCGGAGATGTATCTGGTCGCGCCGATGCTGGGCGCGATCGCCGGTTCGCTGCACGCTTCGGTCGCTGCGACGGCGACCGTCGTCACCTCGTACGTTCTGGTCTACGCGGTCGCCGGTCCCCCGTTCGGCATCCTGGCCGATCGCTATCCGCGACGCTGGTCGATTCTGCTCGGCTCGCAGGTGTTTCTCGTCGGCAATCTCGTGTGCGCCCTGTCGAATTCGCTGCCGATGCTGGTGACCGCCCGCGGCGTGACCGGGCTGGGCGCGGCGATCGCCGCCCCCGCGATCTGGGCGTACCTGGCCGAACGCACCCCGCAGCGGCAGCGCGGCCGGGTGATCTCGCTGGGCGCGAGCGTCTATTCGCTCGGGCAGGTGCTCGGCGTCCCGCTCGGCGCGGCGCTGGCGTCGTTCACCAGTTGGCGTTGGCCGTTTCTCGCGGTCGGCGTGCTCATGGTGGTGATGTCGGCGGTGCTGTATGCGCGGCTCGATCAGCTGCCGGTGACCGGCTCGGCACGTGGCTTCCGGGCGCTGGCGGCACCGTGGACGCAGCCACGCATCAGCCTGGGCCTGATCGCGACACTGCTGCTGCAGGCGGGCCGCCTCGGCGCGTACACGTTCATCGGCGTGCTGTTCACGCGGCGATTCGGATTCGACCTCACCGCACTAGGACTCGTCGGACTGCTCGTCGGCGCGGGATCGCTGATCGGATCACTCAGCGCCGGAACGATTCTGGATCGTCTGCACCGCCACGGTGTGACCGGACTCTGGGTCTCCGTGATCGCCGCGGCGGCGTTCGTGCCCTGCGCGGTGGTGGCCGTGAGCTCCTCGACCATGGTGGTCGCGCTCGCCGCCCTCACCCTGTGGTGCGTGTTCGGCGGCGCGTTCTACTCCAGCCAGCAGGCGTATCTCTCCTCGGCCGATCCGACCCAGCGCGCCTCGGTCGTTGCCTGGAACAACTCGATGATGAACGCGGGCATCGCGATCGGCACCACCGTGCTCGGCACCCTCGCCGTCGGTGGCGCCGGGTTCGCGAGCGTGACCGGGCTGCTGAGTGTCGCCGCCACCGCGGTCTCCGTGGCCTTGCTCCTGCTCGTTCGAAAGGATCGTCAGCCGGTATGACTTCCGCTCCGGCCGCCGTCGCGGCTCCCCGCGTCACCCTCCCCGTCGCCGTAAAGGCGCAGGGCCCTTACATTTTCGATGAGGAAGGCAAGCAGTATCTGGACGGCTCCTCCGGTGTCCTCAACGTCAATATCGGCCACTCGCATCCGCGCGTACTGCGGGCCATGGAGGCGCAACTGCAGCAGCTGACCTTCGTGCACCGCACCCACTTCCGCAATGATCCCGCGCGGCGGCTCACCCAGCGCCTGCTCGCCATCGGCCCCGCCGGGACGGCCGCCGTCGAATACAGCAACTCCGGCTCCGAAGCCAATGAATGCGCGCTGCGGCTGGCCTTCGCCTACCAGTACCGTCGCGGCGAGACCGGACGCACCGTCATTCTGTCCGAACAGCCCAGCTACCACGGGATGACGGCCGGGGCGCTGTCGGTGACCGGCAGCCCCGGCAAGCGCGACCCCTCGGTCGAACCGCTGCTCGCAACGCCAGCCGGTCACCGAATCCTGGTGCGCCCCAAGCCGGGACGACGCCGCGCGACCCACGAGGAATGGGCACAGGCCATCCTGGCCGCCGGACCGTCGCGGATCGCGGCCATCCTCATCGAACCACTCGGCGGCGCGTCCTCCGGTGCCGCGCCCATCGACCCCGAAACCATGTACTGGCTGCGCCAGGAGACCGCGCGCAACGGGATCGTGCTCATCGCCGACGAGGTCATGTCCGGCTTCGGCCGCACCGGACGCTGGTGGGCCGCCGACCATTCCGCCGTCGCCCCCGACCTGCTCACCTCCGGCAAGGGCGTCACCGGCGGCTACACCAGCCTCGCGGTCACCTTTGTCGCCGAAACCGTGACCAGGGCGATCGGCGAACCGCTGGGGCCGATCGCCCTGGGCCACACCATGTCCGCCAACCCGCTCGCCTGCGCGGCCGCCGACGCGGTGCTCAGCGTCCTCGAGGACGAGGCATTGTTGGCCAACGCCGCTGCGCGCGGTAACGAACTCGCGGCGGCGCTGACCGGATTGTGCGACCGCTACCCTGGGCTGCTCACCGATCAATCCGGGATCGGGTTGATGCGAGCGATCCACCTCGACCCCGGCCGACCGGCTGACACCAACCAGCGAATCCTGGCCGCCGCCAAGGACAACGGCCTCATCCTGTGCACGGCGGGCATCGACGCCACCACCCGCTCGGTTCTGGTGGCACCGCCGCTCAACTGCACCTCCGAGCTGATCACCGAACTCGCCGCCCGCCTCGACGCCGCGCTAGGCCAGGTTGGGGCGGGATTGGTCGATCAGCTTCGGGCAGGCTCCACCGACCGCGCTTCGACCACGGCATCGATCTCCACCGGCGTGCGGTAGCTGTAGTCGTCGCGGTCGAAACGGACTGCCTTGCGGTAGGTCTTCAGCAGCGACCAGGGCCGGATGTACGGGGATTTGCCCTGGGAGTTGATAAAGTAGCTGTTGGAGCCCTCGCAGCGAGTTTCCAAGTAGTAGGCCAGGTTTCGGCCGCTGCGCAGGATCTCCCGATGGAACCGCTCCTGGGCTTCCGCGCGTACTTCCACGATGGTGGCGTTGCGGCGGCGGGTCTCGTCGATGACGGCGGCGATGTGCCGCATGGCGTTCTCCACGAAGTAGTGGAACGCGGTGCCGGTCCAGGAGTACGGCCCGATCATGATGAACCGGTTCGGGATACCCGCGACCGAGGTGCTGTAGTAGGCCTTGAGCTCGTCGGTGTTGTAGAAGACCCCGAGGTCGAATCCGTCACGGCCGATGACGGTTCCGGGCTTGTAGCTCTCCGGGTCGGAGAACACCTCGTAACCGGTGGCGACCACCAAGGCGTCGATCTCTCGCTCGATGCCGTCGGCGCTGCGGATGCCGGTCGGGGTGATCTCCGCGATCCCGGCGGTGACAAGCTCGACATTGTCGCGGTTGAGCGTCGGCAGGTAGTCCCCGCCCGCCCCACCGCGGATGCACACGATCCCGAAATCGGGACGCAGTTGCTTGCGGATCTCCTTGTCGTCCACCTTGTAGCGCACCCACCCGGCATAAGCGTTGCGGCCCACGAAGTCGACCAGCCGAGCCCCGGATCGCCACAGCGGCGCGGGCGTATAGATCGCGACCCGCAGCATGGTGTCGACCACGGTCTGCGCGATGCCATTGGCGACGGCGGAACCGCCGGGCAGGGCGAGCAGTCGCTGCATCCACGGGCGCAGCACGAAATCCGGTTTCGGCAGGTACACCTGCGGGGTGCGCTGGTAGATGTCGAGCCGCTCGACCTGGGCGGCGAGCTTGGGCGCGATCTGCATGGTGCTGGCGCCGACGCCGATGATGCCGACTCGCTTGCCGGTGAAGTCGTAGTCGTGATTCCACTGCGCCGGATGCATGGAAACGCCGGTATAGGAGGCCAATCCGGGGATGTTCGGGGTGGTCTTCGCATTGATGTACGCGCCGACGGCACTGATGACGAAGCGTGCGGTGATGATCTCCCCGGAATCGACGTGCAGCCGCCACAACGCGTGCTCGTCGTCCCACTCCTCGCGAACGATGCTGGTGTCGAAGCGCATGCGGCGCGGCAGATCGTAATCGGCCGCGACCTCACGCAGGTACTCCAGGATCTGGTCACGCTTGGCGAACAGCCGATCCCAATCGGGTTTGCGCGCGAAGGAGAACTGGTAGGTGGTGCTGGGGATATCGCAGCCGGCGTCGGGATAACTGTGGCTGTACCAGGTGCCGCCGAGCCCACCGACGCGATCGACGATCAGGAAGTCCTCGATCCCGATCTCCTGGAGTTTCACTCCTGCACAGATGCCGCCGATTCCGGCACCGATCACGACCACCTCGTGCTGCGGCGTGTCGGCGATCGTGCGCCGAGATCCGTTGCGGCGGCTCACTTGACACCTTCCTCGGCACGCAGGGTGCTCGGCACGACCGAGGCACTTCCGTTCGTGGATGCCGGTGGCGGCGTGATTGTGCGCGCCACCTCCGCGACCCGGCGACGGAACAGCGGGCCGATCCCGACGAGCCGGTAGGCGCCGCGCCACAGCGGCGGGAACCAGGTGGAGAAGCGCAGCGGCAGTCGCGGAGTGACCGCGATCGTCCAGACCACCTTCGAGCGGCCGTCACCGAGATCGGCGAAGGTCATGTCCTCGGCATACAGGCGCACCAGCAGAAACTGACTCCAATTCCCGCTCACCACACCGAAGGTGATGCGCTCGTTCGGCACGTAGCGCCAGAATTTCTCGCGCTCCACCCACACGGACCGCAGCGGCGCGAAGACCGAACCCATCTCCCGCACGACACCGACACCGCGCGCCTCGGACGGGTAGATCACTCCGACGCAGGGCGCGGGCAGCCAGCTCCAGGCGCGATCGTCGTCGATGGCGGTCCACACCGCCTGCACCGGTGCGTCGAAGACGCCTTCGACGGTGATAACCAATGCAGCGGTGTCGAAGACGGTGTCATCGACCGCCGGTTGCGCGGCGGGCCGCTGGGTGTGCAGGAACGAGGTCACGGTCATGGTCGTCTCCAGTCCGGGGTGATCACTGTGCGAATGCGGCGAGCCGCGTCGTGCTGTAGCGGTAGTGGTCCAGCGGGAAATGCCGGTTGCTCCAATACATTCCGGCTTGGGTCGTCGCCCGGAACGCGGGCCCGTCGCCCTGGTAGTTGATGTAGTAGGTGCGCGAATCCGCGCAGCCCTGCTTGAACAGGTAGGTGTTCTTGTTGCGGGCGTACATGCGAGCGAAGTACGCGTCGTGCGGCTCCCGGCGAATCTCCACCCGGGTCGCGCCCCGGCGCAGCGTCTCCTTGATCGCGCGGGCACTGTGCGCGGCGGTCGCCTCGATGAGCGGGATCACCGAACCCGGCGCGTACCCGTAGGGCCCGAAGATGTGGAACATATTGGGGAACGCGGGCACCGAGACGCCCTCGTACGCCTGGTACTTGTTGGCGTCCCAGAACTCACCCAATTCGACTCCGCCACAGCCGTATACGGGATACGGCGGGGTCGCGCCGCGGTCCATGACCTGAAATCCCGTGGCGGTGACCACCATGTCGAATTCGCGCAGCGCACCGTCCTCGGTGGCGATGCCGTCCGCCGTGAACTTCTCGATCGGCGTGGTCACCAGCTCGACGTGCGGGCGCGTGAAGGTCCTGAAGTAGGTGTTCGAGATCGAGGGCCGCTTGCAGCCGAGCCGGTAGGTCGGCGTGAGCGCGCGGCGCAGTTCACCATCGCGAATCCGGCTGAACAGGTACGCCTTCAGCGCCGCCTCCCCCGCACCCAGCACGGCCGAGGTCAGGCGCGGATAATCCGACAGCGCGAGCCCGATCCCCAGGAAGGCGTTGACCGCGACATTGCCGATCCCGCGCACCGCCTGCTGCGCGGGCGGGAAGTCGAGCACCCGATTGCTCCACGCGCCCATCCGGAAATCGGGTTTGGGCGCGACCCAGATGGCGGTGCGCTGGAAGACCGTCAGCTGTTCGACCACGTCGGCCAGCTGCGGAATCACCTGTAGCGCAGTCGCTCCGGTGCCGATCACCGCGACGCGTTTGCCGCGGAAGTCATAGGAGTGATCCCAGCGCGCAGTGTGCATCAACTGCCCGGAATAGCTGTCGATGCCCGCGATCGCCGGCGGCTTGGGCTGTTCGAGCGCGCCGACCGCGCTCACCAGGAATCGAGCGGTGATCTCGTCACCGGCCGTGGTGCGCACCCGCCACAGGTCCGCGGCTTCGTCGAAGCGCGCGTCGACCGCCCCGCAACCCAGCCGCAGCTTGTCGCGCAGGCCCTGCCGGTCCACCACTTCCTCGGCGTAGCGCTGGATCTCGTTGCCGGGCGGGAAGAATCGCGACCACTGCGAGCGCTGCTGGAACGAGAAGTTGTAGATCGGCGCGGGCACATCGACGGCCACGCCCGGATAGGTGTTGGCGTTCCAGGTGCCGCCGACCCTGTCCCACTTGTCGATGATCAGAAAGTCGTCGATGCCCGCGCGGCGCAGCGCCACACCGGTCCCGATCCCGCCGAATCCCGCACCGATGACGAGCACCTCGAACGACGGCGTGATTACTCCCGGACTCGCCTGCGCCATAAATCGACTCCCCTGTCGTGAACGCCCACCCGCCGCGAATAGCGCACTGACCTGTGCACAATTAGCAGATGAAGATGTCATCAAAATAAACCGTCCCAGACAGATGCGCAAGAGCAGGCGGCGAACCGCACGGTCCACGGCGGCGGATCGGCGCCCGCCTACGATGTGCTGGATGACCGAACCAGCCAAGCGCGGCCGCGGACCCGGCCGGCCGCGCGACGAGCAGAACACCGAGCGGCGACGACGCGAGCTCATCGAGGCCGCCTACCGGGTGTTCACCACCAAGGGCTACGCCGCGGCCTCGGCCGCGGACATCGCCGCCGAGGTGGGCGTCGGTTACGGCACCTTCTACCGCTACTTCGACAGCAAGCGCGCGATCCTCGACGATGTCGTGGACTACGGCCTGGATCGGCTGCTCACCGAAATCGCCGGTGGCGTCTTCGAACCCGCGACGCTGGATCACGAGGTCACCCTCGAGGAGCTGATGGCCACCTGGTCGGGTGCGGTCGAGCGGATGTGCCACATCGCCGAATCCGATCCGGCGCTGATGAACGCCATGCTGTTCGAAATGCCGGGCATCGACGAGGAACTCAACAGCCGCATCCTCGGTCTCGGCGGCATCCTCGCCGCCACCGTCGACCGATTCCTGTCCCGCGCGGTCGATTCCGGGCTGCTGCGCGACGACGTCGATACCGACGATGTCGGCTGGATGCTGCTGGCGCTGACCATTCCGCCGGTCATGCGCGCATTGCAGGGCCGGGGCGCGGCGGACCGGCAGCGCTACATCGACACCGCCCTGGCCGTGCTCGGTCCGGGACTGCGCAGCGCGCAAACTCCCAATTAGCCGACGCACGCGTCTGCTAATCTCGGCTCAGCGTCGCAGGGAGGCGGTCGATGGTGAAGGACCTACCGGTATCCCGGGCCCGCCGCGGGGCGCAGGTGGGCAAACTCATTGCCGGTCAAGCCGTTCGAGGCGCCGGGGTCACCCTGGCGATGGTGCGCGACACCGAGGAGGAACACCTCGCTCGCACCGAGCGCGCGCTCGTCGCGGCGGCCGAGGACATCGTCACCGTGCTCGGCAGCATGAAGGGCCTGGCCATGAAGGCCGGACAGCTGCTGTCGATGTTCGATCTGCTCAGCGTGTTCACCACCGCGCGCCTGTCCGCGCACCAGCGGGAACGCTTCCAGCGCAAGCTCACCGCGCTCTACGACCAGTCCGCACCGGTGCCGTTCGCGCAGCTGCGCACGGTCATCGAGGGCGATTACGGCCGCCGGATCGAGGAGGTGTTCGCCGAATTCGACGAATCCCCCATCGGCGCGGCCTCGATCGGCCAGGTGTATCGGGCTCGCCTGCACGACGGCCGTGCGGTCGCCGTCAAGGTCCAGTACCCCGGCATCGATGTCGCCATCCGGGCCGACATCAAGAATCTCGCGTTGGTGGTGCGCATGCTGCGCGGGGTCGCGCCCGCGCTCGCCGATCACGCGATCCTGCGCGAACTCACCACCCGGTTCGCCGAGGAGATCGACTACCGCACCGAGGCCGCCAATCACGCGACCATGGCCGAGATGTTCGCGGGCCATCCGTTCGTGCGCATCCCCGCCATCGTGACCGAGCTGTGCACCGCGCGCGTGCTGGTCACCGAACTCATCGACGGGCAGCGCTTCGAGGAGATCGCGGCCCTCCCCGATGCCGAGCGCAATCGGGTCGGCGAGATCCTGCTGCGCTTCTACCTGGGCACGATGATCCGGGAACGGCGTTTCACCGGCGATCCGCATCCGGGCAATATCATGCTCGCGCCCGACGGGGCGGTCGTCTTCCTCGACTTCGGGCTGCTCAAGCACATGGACGATGCCGCCGTGGAATTCGAACTCGCCTGTGTCCGTGCGGCCGCGGAGTACCGCAGCGCCGACCTGCGCGCACTGTTCGTGGATTACGGCCTGCTGGAACAGGATTCAGCGGCCACCGCGGACCTGTGCCTGCGGCTGGTGCACGAGGTCTCGGGCTGGCTGCTGACCGACGCCGAGATTCGCGTCGCCGAGGAGGCCGCCGCGGCCGCCCTGTTCACCTTCGTCGATCCGCGGCGCGGCTATTTCGAGCACTGGCGTCGCGAATACGCGCCCGCCGAGCACGCTTTCGCGCGGCGGGTGGAGTACGGCACGCTGGCGCTGCTCGGCAAACTGCGCGCCAGCGGCAACTGGCATCGGATCGGTCGCGAATGGTTCTACCGCGAACCACCACGCACCGAACTGGGTGTGCTGGAACAGCATTGGCTGGACCGCCGACCCGCGCTCGGGTGACGCCAATCACTCGCCGTTTGACGCGTTTGCCCGAGGCTGACGCGTTTCACCCTGGCCGTGCGGCGATTATGTAGCAACACTTGGTGTTCGAACCACACCGAAGGGTATGGCGAGTGCGAGGAGACACCTTGTCGTTTTCCCGAGACGGGTCTGTTGCCTATTCCCGAGACGGCGCTGTTGCCTACGTGATCGAGGCTTTGGAAGCCAAGGGCACGGCCAGCCGCGACGACTTCGATGTGCCCGGGATCGTCGCCGCATCCCACGCGATCATCGAGGACTGGGACTTCACGGTCATGGAGCGCTCCCTGTTCTGGGGCATCGCCTCCGTCTTCATGAAGGTGTGACACCGGCTCGCGGCGCGTGCCCGCGGGTGACCACGGCCCAGCGCAACGCCACCCGGCGCATGGAAGCCGGATCCGCGTAACCGAGCAGTTCCGCCTGTCGACTCCGGCTCACCGGGCCACCGGTCGACGCCGCGGCGAGACGCGCCGAGCGCGCCCGATCCAACTCACGCCGCCAGGTCGTGCCCGCATCGGCCAAGCGGCGCTGCAGGGTTCGCGGGCTGGTGGCCAGCCTGCGCGCGACCCGATCCAGCGACACGTCACCGTCATCGAGTGCCTCGGCCACCGCCACCGCGACCCGATCAGGCCATGCGGACGACAACGGCGGAGGCGGCGGCAACGCCTCGGCCAGCGGACGCAGCACGGTCGCCAGCACCGGATCGGCCGTGGTGAGAGGCAGATTCATGTCGGTGGCTCGGAAAACCATCGCGTCGGTATCCGCCTCGAATTCGATCACCGCGTCCCCGAACACTTCCCGGTACGCGTCGAGCTGACGCGGGGCGGAACGTCGCAGTGACACCCGGACCGGATTCAGTGGAGCGTCGATGATGCGCCGGGCCCTGGTCAGTACCGCGGTCAAGCCCCACAGCTGGGTGTGGTCGCGGGTCGCGTCGCCGCCATCGACCATGTCGAGGGTCAGCGCCGGGCCATGTGGGGTGTCGACAAGATCGAAGCGATGGTTGGTGGTGACGGCGCTGACGTAGGGACCGCAGGTCGCCAACCCCGCACCCAGTGTGGGCGCGCTGCTGAACAGATAGTCGTAGAGCCCGGTCGCCTTGAGCTGGTAGCGGCTCGCGACCCGCAGCGCCACATTCGGATCGCCCAGCTGCTTCGCCCCGACTTCCCACAGCCGCCAGAAGGATTCGCTGGGCACATGCACCCCGCCGCCGGTCAACGTCCAGTCCGGCACCCCGCATTCGCTGATCAGGCGACGCCGATCCAATCCCATCGCCGTTAGCTGGGAGATCACGAACCGATGCAACAGAGTCTGATCCGTACCCAAAACGCCCCTCCTGCCGCCTCATCCACCCGGACGGCAAGGCTATACCGTGCGGGCCGTGCGAAACCTGGCAATGTGCGCGAGGTTCGGCGGCGGATCAGATTCCCGAGCGCGCCTGGGCCCGGTCCGCGGCAGCGACGTGGCTGCGCAGGGCCGGTGCTATTTCCGTGCCGAGCCGGTGGACGGACTCCGCGACGAGTTCCCTCGGCAGTCCACCCCAGTCGACGAGAGCCTGGACGCGATCGAAGTGCAGGGCGTCGTACAGCTCGGCGAGTTTGGCGATGACGTGCTCGCTGGTGCCGATCATGAGGTGTCGGCCCGGGTGCAGACCGAGCTGGAATTGGCCCGGGGTGACGGTGAATCCGCCGCCGCCCTGATGCTTGGGGCGCAGGAAGTCGTAGTAGTACGGGTAGGTGGCCGCCGCGGCTTCCATGGTCGGTGCGCCGAAGTAGTGCAGGGCTACCCCCAGTCGCAGGTTGTCGGTGTTGCCGGATTGCGCACCGGCTTCCCGATAGATGCCGGCCAGGGTTTGCAGGCGGTCGGGTGAGCCGCCGATGTAGCCGAGGATCATGGGCAGGCCGAGGTATCCGGCGCGAGCCGCGCTGCCGGGCGTGCCGCCGACGCCCAGCCATACGGGCAGCCGATCCTGTACCGCGCGTGGGGTGATGGCGGCGTCCTCGAGATCCGGACGGAATTCACCGTGCCAGGTGAGGGACGGATTGGCGCGGACCTGGAGCAGTAGGTCGAGCTTCTCGGCGAAAAGCTCGTCGTAGCGGCTCATGTCGGCACCGAAGAGGGTGAACGGTTCCGGATAGGCGCTGCGGCCCACGGTGATCTCGGCGCGGCCGTGGCTGATCAGATCGAGGGTCGCGAAGTCCTGGTAGACGCGGACCGGATCGAGAGCGCCCAGCGTGGTGACCGAGCTGGTCAGGCGAATCCTGTTGGTGCGGTTGGCGATCGCCGCCAGCACCACCGCCGGAGAAGAGACCACAAAGTCGGTGTTGTGATGCTCCCCCAGCCCGAAATGATCCAGTCCCAGCCCATCGGCCTGCACCCCCAGCGCCACGATCTGTTCGATCCGCTCGACGGCTGTGCGCGGACTGCCGTCCACGGTGACCGGCTGCAGATCGGCCAATGACGCGATGCCGATATCGATCCCGGCTGTGGATTGTGCTGTGGCGGTGGTGATCTCACTACTCATGCCTAGTACGCTATAGATTTTATAGTGCGCTATCAATTGTGATAGTAACTACGTCATGAGAAGGAATAACCGTGGGTGAGGACACCAAGCCCGACTTCCACTCTGCGATCGAATTGATCGGCAAGCGGTGGACCGGGTTGGTGCTGTGGCAGCTACTGGGCGGCCCGCTGCGCTTCAACGAACTACGCGAGCGCATTCCCCGCATCACCGACGCGATGCTGTCGCAGCGGCTGAAGGAACTCGAGGGGGCCGAGGTGGTCGAGCGGCTGGTGACGGTCGCTCGCCCGGTCGAGGTCCGCTACGCGCTGACCCCCGTCGGCACCAAGCTCGAGCCGGTGCTCGACGCCGTGCTGACCTGGAGCAGGGAGTGGGCGGCGGCGCATCGGCCACCGGGGTGACCGGAAAACCAATCGAGCCCCGGACCGGTCTGCGACGGTACGGGGCTCGCTGGTTTGTCGCTCATGATGATCACTCAGCGTGCTCGACGGCTCAGGACGCTACAGCGCCCGATGCATGCGCGTCCGCTGGTTGTGCGTTGCAACACGCACACTGTCCAGTGGCTGTTGCGCAGCCCCGGCGGGCGGCGGGTTCGGCGGGGGAAGTCGTCGATGTCGGTGGGGCTGGGTAGCGTTCGGGGTTGTGGAGACTGGGGAACACATTCAGCAGCTGGCCGACCGGATCGTGGCCTTGCGCGACGCCTACTACCAGGGATCGCCGCTGGTAGCGGACGCGGACTATGACGCCGTCGAAGACGAGTTGCGCGGGTTGATCGCGGCGCATCCGGAACTCGCGCCCGATCCGAATCCGCTCGAGCAGGTCGGCGCGACCTCGGTGCTGCATGCGCCGGTGCGGCATTCGCGGCCGATGCTGTCGCTGGAGAAGTCCACGACGGCCGAGCAGGTGGCCGCGTTCTTCGACCGGTTCCCGGGGCAGTCGGTGGTGGTGATGCCCAAGCTGGACGGCTTGTCGCTGGCGCTGGTCTACGAGGACGGTCGGCTGACGCGCGCGGTGACCCGGGGTGACGGCACCACGGGTGACGATGTGACGCCACTGGTCCGCGCGCTGGTCGACGGTGTGCCCGAGCGCATCGAGTCGGCGGGCCGGGTCGAGGTGCGCGGTGAAGCGGTCATGCTGCGTTCGACTTTCGACGCCTACAACCTCGCGCATCCGGACAAGCCGCTGATCAACCCGCGCAATGCCGCGGCGGGCACGCTGCGTGCGAAGGATCCGGCCACCGTGGCCGAGCGGCGTCTGCAGTTCTTCGGTTTCGATCTGGACGCCCCGGCCGACGCCGCCCTGGTCGATCTCGAGGACGGGCTGCGCGCACTGGGATTCACGGGCGCGACCATGCGGCACTGCGACGACGCCGAGCAGGCGCAGGCCGCGATCGGCGCGATCGAGCAGGGCCGCAACGATCTCGACTACGACCTCGACGGCGCGGTGCTGCGCCTGGCCGACCGCGACGCCTACGCCGCGGCCGGGACCCGCTCGAACTCGCCGCGCGGCGCGCTGGCCTACAAGTTCGCTGCCGAGGAGAAGACCACGATCCTGGCCGATGTGGTCTGGGATGTCGGCAAGACCGGCAAGATCGTTCCGGTCGCCTGGCTGGAGCCGGTCTTCGTCGGCGGCACCACGGTCACCAAGGCCACGCTGGCCAATCAAGAGGTGATCAAGGCCCGCGACATCAAGATCGGTGACACGGTGCTGGTCCGCCGCGCCGGGGATGTGATCCCGTTCGTGGCGGGCGTGCTCGACGCCGCTCGGCGCACGGGCACCGAACGCGACATCGTCGCGCCCACCGTCTGCCCGTCCTGCGGGCAGCCGGTGACCGAGCAGGGCAACAGCCGGGAACTGTTCTGCACCAATGCTTCCTGTCCGGCGCAGACGGTACGCCGCCTCATCCACTGGTCCTCGCGACCGGCGGCCGACATCGACGCCATCGGCGGGGTGTGGATCGAAAGGCTCGCCGACGCGGGCATTCTGAACAATCCGTCCGACTTCTACCTGCTGACCAAGGAGCGGCTGCTCGAATTCGACGGCATCGGCGAGGTTTCCGCGCAGCGCATGATCGACTCGATCGACGCGAGCCGCGACGTCGGTCTGCGGCGCGCCCTGATCGGCCTGGCCATTCCGATGGCGTCGGAGGGCACCGCCGCGCGGCTGGCCCGCTCGGGATTCGGCTCGCTCGAGGAGGTCGCCGACGCGGGTGAGGAGCGCCTGGTCGCGGTGGAGGACATCGGCACGAAGGTCGCCGCCTCCCTGACCGCGCACCTGACCCGCCTGCGCCCGGAGCTCGAACGCCTACGCGCGGCGGGTGTTTCGCTCGATGTCCGCGCGGAGGATCTGCCCCCGGTGGTCGCGGCCGGTGCGCCCCTGGAGGGCAAGACGATCGTCGTCACCGGCGCGATCAGTGATCCGCGTTCCGGCGAGAAGGTCGCCCGGCCGACCTTCGTGCGCCTGTGCGAGAAGGCGGGCGCGACCGCCGCGTCCTCGGTTTCGGCCAATACCGATCTGCTCATCACCGGTGCGGGTGTCGGCGACGCCAAGCTGACCAAGGCGGAGAAGCTCGGTGTCGAGGTGGTCGATCAGAACGAGATCTGGAACCTGCTGATCGAGGCGAATATCGTCTAGCGGCTAGCGCTTCCGGTGCGGCGCGATCACCCGGACTTCCAGTCCGGCGTGGTTGTGCCGCAGCGTGAGTCGCGATTCCCGGTCCCGGGGGTCGGGCAGGACGTCCGGGACGGTGGGGCGCGGGGCGATCTCCATGACCGCCTCGGCGACCGCGAGGCGCACGCCCAGCCGCGGCGGATTACGCAGGCCCGAATCACCGTGCAGCAGTAGGCGAATCGCCGCCCACGGCAGGTTCACATCGGCGAAGGCGGTGTGGAAGAGTCCGGCCGAGGGTCGCGGATTGGCTTCCAGCAGTACCAGTTCGCCCGCGCGGTGCCGCAATTGCACATTGGTCAGATAGGCCAGTTCGAAATGCCGGACCAGTTGGCGCGCGATGGCGACCGGGGCCGGGTCGTCCAGCAGGTCGCGGAAGCGCCCCTGCTTGGCGCGCGGAATCCCCACCAGCAGTTCGCCTCCCACCGTCGACAGGCAGTCGACGCTGATCTCCGGGCCGTCCAGGTAGGGCATGACGAGCAGTTCGGGCACCGTCTCCCCCGCGTCGGCGGCCCGGCGCATCGCCCCGGCCACCGCCTCGACCGCGACCACCGGTTGCGGTTCGGCGAGCAGTTGCGCCATGGCGAGGGGACGGTCGTCGAGGATGCGGAATCCGAAGGCGGAGTATTCGCCACTCGGCTTGAGGCACAGGCGTTCTCCGGTACCCGAAAGGTCCGCGACGGCCGCGCGCAGCCCGTCCGCGTCCGAGGCCACCCGCCACGGCGGCACCGGGATTCCGACTGCGGCGGCGGCCTCGTAGGTGGCCACCTTGTCGGTGAGCGTCCGCACCGCGGCCGGTGGCGAGCACATCAGCGCGGTGCCGACCTCCGCGAACTGCGCGTCCCGACCGGCAAGCGCGGCGAGACGACGCGGCGGGATGAGCACGTCGATGCGGTGGCGGCGGCAGAAATCGAGTGCGAACGCGGCGTATTCGTCGTCACCGACGTAGCGGGGTTCGACCGCCGAGACATCGCACGCCGACAGCGCGGTAGCCTCCGGATCCACATTGCTGGCATAGACGCTGACATCGACCCCGTCGGGGTTCTGCCGGAGCAACCGCATGATCTGAACGGTCGCCGCGCCGGCACTGCTCAGCCAAACCCGAAGCGTGATGGCGACGGTCCTTCCCTAGCTCCCCCGCGGACGCCGATCGTAGCCCCGCCCGGTCACGCCCGCATGTCGATCACCCGGCGCTCAGCAGCGCCTCGACATCGCTGAAATAGTCCAGCAGGTCGGCGATTTCGGTCAGCGGTACGCCCGCCCCCTCCAGTGTCCTGATCTGCACCAGTCGCAGCAACTGCGCTGGCCGGTAGCGGCCGGGTGTGTGGCCGTCGCATTCCGGCGCGGAAAGCAGTCCGCGGCACTGGTATCCGCGCACCATCGCCACCGAGACACCGGCGAAGGCCGCCGCCCGCTCGAGCGTGAATTCAGCCGATGCGCCATTCGTCGACATCGTCGATCTCCTTCCCGCAGCTGTGCCGCAGCCCACCGCGCTCGCGCTACTCAGTAACACTGAGTACTAGTACATAGTATCACCGAGTACCGCACGCACAACCCCACGTTTCCGCCCCCGTGGCCGGTGACGCCGAACATACCGGCTGGTTTGCGCACCGGATGCTGGTTACGCTCGCGCGATGTTCGAAGGCACCATTCCCACGCGCACTGCCGCGCTCGTGTACACGGCCGCACTGCGAATGGGTGTGCCGCAGGCCGAGATCGGTGCCACCTCCGGGCTGGATCCGGCACTGTTCGAGGAGGAGCTGCTGCGGATCTCGTCACGATCCGTCTGGCGGATCTGGGAACTCATCGAAGCGACCGGCGGGTCCCGGGGCGGGCAGTTCACCGCGGCGCTGGCCGACCGAGGGACGCTCAGCGTGTGGGACTACTTGTTCGCGAATGCTCCCACGCTGGCCGAGAGTATGCGCACCGTCATGGAGTTGCGGCCGGTCGTGGGCAATCCGACCAGCGGTGGCGCCGTGCTCGAAGACGGTGGGCTGCTGACGATTCGCGACACCGCGTCACTGTCGACCGCGCAGGTGATTCCCGCGCACGAGGTGTTCACCTTCTCGCTCATGCTGCGGCGTATGCGGGAGGCGACCGGCGTGCACCTGAGCCCGGTGCACATCGCGCTGACCCAGTCCGCGCCGGTCTGCCATCGGCATCTGGCCGAGGAATTCGGCACCGGCCGCATCGAATTCGATGCCCCGGTGTCCACCATGACGTTCGTCGACGCCGGACAGCTGCCGACCGGCAGCGATCCGAATCAGGCCCGGATTCACCGGCATTACGCGCAACTGCTGATGTCGTCGATGCACGTGCGCGGCGACCAACTCAGCGACCTGCGCCATGCCATCTACGAATCCCTGCATCACGGCGAGCCCGATTTGATCCGCGTCGCCCGCCGACTGTCCGCCAGCCCCCGCACCCTGCAACGCCGCCTGCACGCGCACGGCACCACGTGGCGCGACGAATTGGATTCGGTGCGCAGCGAGCACGCCGTCACGCTGCTGCGCGAGACCGATCTACCCGTCGACTCCATCGCCGCCCGCCTCGGCTACTCCGATGCCCGGGCCCTGCGCCGCGCCTTCATTCGCTGGAAAGGCGTGCCGCCCACCACTTTCCGCCAGGAAAGAGCACCGGCGAGGCCGGGAAACGAAGCGACCGGGGACCCGTCGCCGCCGAGGGAGCGGTGACGGATACCCGGTCGTCCGTGCGGACCGCACCGCCGAAGAGGGAGGCCCGCCGAACCAGGGTGGTGCGACGGGGATCGGCGTTGCGGTCGATCGTGGTGGCCTGCCTCAGGCGGCGGGCCAATCATTTTCGGTCTGGGCGACCTTGTTGACGTAGTTGGTCAGGGTCTGCAGCGCGACCAGGGCGACGATCTCGAGCACCTGCTCCTCGGTCCAGCCCGCGGCCAGCGCGGCGGCCGGGTCGGCCTTGCCCCGGCTCTCGGTCAGCTCGCGCGCGAACTGCACCGCCGCAGCCTGTTTCGGATCCTCGGAGGTGCCCGCCTTGGCGGCCTCCACCTCGGCGTCGCTGAGCTTGGCGACCCGCTTGCCCGCGAAGGTGTGCGCCGCGACGCAGTAGCCGCACTCGTTGGAGGCACCGACGGTCAGCGCGATGCGCTCCGAGGTCGGGCCGGGCAGCGTGCCGCCCTTGAGCGCGCCCATCAGTCCGAGGTAACCGCTCAGCACCGCATCGGAATTCGCCATCACCTTGGTCATGTTCGGCACGCGCCCCATGCGCTGCTGGACCTGCTCGAACAGCGGGTGTTCCTGCACCGGTTCAAACATTTGTTCACTCACTCTCTGCTTGCCTTGTCCAACAATCGATTCGGGCGGCGCTACTG
This sequence comes from Nocardia heshunensis, assembly GCF_054782115.1. Lineage (NCBI taxonomy): Bacteria > Bacillati > Actinomycetota > Actinomycetes > Mycobacteriales > Nocardiaceae > Nocardia > Nocardia heshunensis. The sequence continues at coordinate 525,851 of NZ_BAAGTC010000005.1, forward strand.
CCGGGCGGCGCGCGCGGCGTTCAGGGTGACCGCGGCGGCCTGCCAGATCGCGTACACGGTCACCGCGTACGGCACCCAGGTCGGGTGATGCACGCCGAGCAGCACCACGGTGGCGATACCGAGGGCGACGGCGCGAATCACGATCCCGTTGTGCGCCAGGCTGCGCAGCACCGGGATGAGCAGTGGTTCGGAAGTTTTGATCGATGACACGTAAGGAACCGTAGGATCCGGGCCGGCCGCATCCCAGGGACACAACACGCCAACAACCAGGTTTTCGGCGCCATCGGTTCCGAACGGAGGTACCTTGACGTGGTTAAGCGGAAGTGATTAATTCGTGAAAAGAGGCGCACCATGGGCAAGTTCAGCCGGGCGGAACTCGAGTCAGCGCTGCACCACTACAGCCAGGTGGTCGACACCTGTTCCGAGACCGGGGACTGGGCGCCGTTCGCGGACCTGTTCGTCGAGGACGTCGAATACATCGAGCACGCCTACGGCACCTTCCACCACCGCGAGGACGTGCGCGCCTGGATCGTCGAGGTCATGAAGCCCTTCCCGCACATGCGTTTCCCGCACGACTGGATCGCCTACGACGAGGACAACGACGCCATCGTGGTCGGTATCAAGAACCTCCTCGACCACCCCACCGAACCGGGCGTCGAATTCTGGTTCCCCAACACGACCCGCCTGGTCTATGCGGGCGACAATCTGTTCGCCAGCGAGGAGGACATCTACAACCCGGCCCGCGACGCCGCCCGCGTCATCGGCGAGTGGATCCAGGCGGGCGGCGTCATGCGCGCCGCCCCTGCCGTCCAGATGAAGTACGTCGTGATGGGCGACGTGCAGTAGCGATCAGTCCGACCCCGAACTCCCAAGGTGGGCCAGCGCTTCGGCGCGGTTCTCGTAGATGTGTGGGGCTACGCCGCGCCCGGCGAGGTGGTCGCGCAGCTTGAGCCGCATGAAAGAACTTGTGCTGTAGCGGCTCACCGACAGGTAGAACCGTTCGGCGAAGTCGCGGATGGACTCGGCGTAGAGGTCGCGCAGGTCGGCGGGGAGGGTGAAGTTGTCGTAGTTGGCAACGAGATTGATCTTCCGGCCGATCTGGAGCAGCCGGGATTCGATGGCCGCGCGGATGGTTTCGACCTCCTCCGGGGTCGCGGGTGCCAGCCCCTCCATGTTCAGGAAGAAGATGTTGCGCTGGTCGTCGTAGGACATGCGGGCCTGCATGGGGACCGCCAGCAGCCGGTCCTTCAGGCCCATCGGCTCCGGGGCGAAGAGCCGAGCGTCCATGAGCGCCGGGTCGCCCTCGCTGAGCGGCTTGAACGGCATGTGCGCGAGGATGTCTCGCTCGATGTCGATTCCGGGCGCGACCTCCGTGAGCAGCAGGCCGTCGGCGGTCAGGCGGAAGACACACCGGTCGGTCACGTACAGCACCGGCTGCCCGGAACGCACGGCCTGAACTCCGCTGAAGGTCCGTTGTTCCACCGCGTCCACGAACTTCGCGAGGGCGGGCGCGTGGTCGACGACGACCCGCCCCTCCGCCACCGTGGTCCGGCTGGGCGCGAGGAAGGTCCCCAGGAAGAACACCTGTTTGGCGTTCTGGCTGATGTTGATGAACCCACCCGATCCCGCCAGCTTGGCCCCGAACCTGCTGACATTGACGTTGCCGTCGCGATCGCATTGCGCCATGCCGAGGAACGCGGCGTCCAGTCCTCCGCCGTCGTAGAAGTCGAACTGGTACGGCTGGTCGAGCACGGCCTGGGCGTTGACCGCCACCCCGAAATCGGCTCCCCCGGCGGGCATTCCGCCGATCACGCCGGGTTCGGCGGTCAGCGTGAGGTAGTCGACGACGCGTTCCTCGGTGGCGACGGCGGCAATGCCCTCCGGCATGCCGACACCCAGATTGACCACGCTGTTGGCCCGCAGTTCGAGGGCTGCGCGGCGGGCGATGACCTTCCGGTCGGTGAGTGGCAGCGGCGCGAGATTGTGCACCGGAACCCGCCGCAGTTCCCCGCTGTAGGCGGCCGAGTACGGCGTGCCGAAGGTCTGCCAGTGCTGCTCGGGGTCGGCGACGACCACGCAATCCACCAGTACGCCGGGGATTTTCACGTCGCGGGGGCCGAGCGAGCCCGCCTCGGCGAGCCGTTCCACCTGCACGATCACCAGTCCGCCCGCATTGTGCGCGGCGGTCGCCATGGCCAGGGTCTCGAGGGTGAGCGCCTCGCGTTCCATGGTGATATTGCCGTCGGGGTCGGCGGTGGTGCCGCGCAGCAGCGCCACGTCCAGCGGTAATGCCTTGTAGAACAGGTATTCCCGGCCGCCGATCGAGATCAGCTCGACCAGTTCCTCGGTGGTCCGCTCGTTGACCTTGCCACCGCCCGAACGCGGATCCACGAACGTGCCGAGCCCGACATGGGTGAGCAGCCCGGGCTTTCCGGCGGCGGTATCGCGGAACAGCTGCGAGAGCACCCCCTGCGGCAGGTTGTGGGCCGCGATCTGATTGCTCACGGCCAGCCGCTGGATGCCGGGGCTCATCCCCCAGTGCCCGCCGATGGCCCGGGAGAGCAGTCCGGGATGGCAGATTCGATCCAGCCCGCGGCCCCGCCGATCCCCTTGCGCCACCGTGAAGATGATGCCGAGGTCGCGCGGTGTCCCGGTGGCGAGGAAGCGCGCCTCGAGGGCGAGGGTGAGTGCTTCGGGGAAACACTGTCCCCCGAAGCCTCCGATGGCGATCGAGTCGCCGTCACGCAGCAGCCGGACCGCGTCCGCGGCGGTGACGACCTTGTCCCGGCCGGGCATTACGCGAACGCTCCGATTCCGGTGATGTCGCGGCCCACGATCAGGGTCTGCATGGTTTCGGTGCCCTCGAAGGTGTGCACCGCTTCGATGTCGGCCATGTGTCGCATGACCTGGAAGTCGAGCAGAATACCGTTGCCGCCCAGCAGGTCTCGCGCGGTGTGCAGGACGGTGCGCGCGGTGCTCGTATTGTGCATCTTGGCCAGCCCGGCCAGCGTCGGCTGCAGGCGGCCCTCGGTGGCGAGAGCGCCGATCTGCAGGCAGTACAGCTGCATGGCGGTGACGTCGGCGAGCATCTTCACCAGGCGGTCCTGCACGATCTGGAAGGACGCCAAGGGTTTTCCGAATTGCGTGCGCCGCTTCGCGTAGGTGAGGGCGGTGTCGAATCCGGCGATGCCGTGCCCGAGCGCCATCCAGGCGCAGGCGCTGCGGGTGCCGACCAGCACCTTGGCGCAGTCCTTGAATGAATTCGCCCCGGGCAGCTTGTTCTCGGCGGGAATCCGCACCCCGCTGAGCTGGATCTCGGCCTGCCACACCGCCCGCAGCGCGCCCTTTCCGGTGATGACCTGCGCGTGATAGCCGGGCGTGCCCTTCTCGACCAGGAAGCCTTTGACCTGACCGTCCTCGGTGTCGCGGGCCCACACCACGATCACATCCGCGATGCTGCCGTTGCCGATCCATTTCTTCGCGCCGTCGATGACGTAGCTGTCGCCGTCGCGGCGGGCGCGGGTCTCGAGTCCGATGGAGTCCGAGCCGTGTTCGGGTTCGGTGAGCGCGAAGGCCCCGATCTTGTGCAGCCGCGCCATATCCGGCAGCCACCGCTGTTTCTGTTCCTCGGAACCGCATTGGGCGATGGATTGCATGGCCAGCCCGGCCTGCACCCCGGCGAAGGTGCCGATGCTGCCGTCGCCGCGGCTGAGTTCCATGTAGGCGAGCCCCACCGAGATGGGGTCCAGGTCCGGGCAGCCGTAGCCGACGATGCCGTCGCCGATGATGCCGACCTCGCTGAGCTTTTCGACCAGCGGGAACGGGAATTCGGCGCGCTCCCAGTAGTCGTTGATGACGGGGCGGACTTCCTTGGCGACGAATTCCCTGGTGCGCAAAAGGACATCGACCTGGGCGCTGGTGAGGCGTTCCTTCAGGAAGAAATAGTCGGTTCCGAGAGCGTCGGCGACACCGATCTGTAGATCCATTGCGGACTCCATGTGCGAGGGTTCATTTCCGGAAGGTTTCGATCACGGGCGCGAGCGCCGCGGCGTCGACGATGAGTTCGACGTGCCCGCCCGCATGCAGGTGCAGGCTCGCGTGCGGCAGCAGCCGGGTCATGATGCGCGCGTTGACGACCGGGATGATCGGGTCGTCGGTCCCGGCCACGATGAGGGTGCGCTGGCGGATGAGCGGCAGCGCGAACAGGCTCGTCCATACCGATCCGGCCAGTAGTTGATGCAGATATCCGATGCGCGAGCCCGCCATCAGCTGCCGGTCGAAGAGCTGCTCGACGATGGTGGCGTCGCGGCGGACACTGCCGCCGTAGAGTTCACCGGCGATGCGCGCGGCGTAGCGATGGTCGAGAAACCGTTGCGGGGTCAGCATTTTCAGCAGTGCCCGCGGCCGTCCCGGGACCATGAGCACGCCGGTCCCGGTCGACACCAGGATCAGTCGACGGCATTGCCGCGGGTACTGGAACGCGAACTGCTGGGCCAGCGCCCCGCCCCACGACAGGCCGAGCACGTCGACCTGCCCGCGCACGCCGATCTTCCGCAGCACGCCGTGCAACACCGCCGCGAGGTACGGAAACCCGTACGGCAGCGGCGAATCCGGTGATCCGCCGGTGCCGGGAACGTCGAACCGGATCACGGTGGAGGCAGGGTCGAGCGCGGCCACCAACGGGTCGAAGACCTCGTACGCGGCCCCGATCCCGTTGCACAGCACCAGCGGCACCCCGCTGCCCCAGCGCACTGTGACCCGGATCTGTTGTCCCAGCACGGGTATCAGCCGCTGCTCGACTCCGTCGGCGGGCATCGGCGCGCTCACGGATACAGCACCACGACGTCGGCGACGCAGGCCGGACGGGTGCCGCCGTCGATCTCGTAGGTGAGCCCGAAGACCGCCTCGACCCCGGAGGTCTTCTGCTGCGCGGCATTCAGCGTCACCACCGCCCGGATCTTCGAGCCGACGGGCACCGGTGCGGGGAAGCGCACCTTGTTCAGCCCGTAGTTGAGCGCGGCGGTGAGTTCACGGATCTCTAGCGCCTCGGCGATGGCCACCGGCGCGAGCGAGAGGGTCAGGTAGCCGTGTGCGATGGTGCCGCCGAAGGGTCCGGCGGCCGCCCGTCGCGGATCGGTGTGGATCCATTGGTGGTCGCCGGTGGCGTCGGCGAACTGGTCCACCTGGGCCTGGGTGATCTCGATCCAGTCGGTCGCGCCGAGCTGCCGCCCGGTCAGGCCGATCAGGTCGGCGGGTGAGTCGAGTCGGGTTGTCATGGTTGTCCTTTCAGCGTCATGCCTCAGTGGGTGCGCACGTACTGCCCGGGCGCGGCTTCCAGGGGCGGCAGGTCGACGGAGCCGAGGGTGGCCGGGGCGTCGCGCTGCGGGCCGCTGCGATCGGCGAGCCAGTCGGTGAAATCGGTCCACCACGAACCCCGCTGCGGCGCTGCCGATTCCACCCAGGCGGCCGGGTCGGCATCGTCCGTCACGCCGGTCCGGAAGGCGGCCTTGGGGTTTCCCGGCGGATTGACCAGGGCGGCGATGTGCCCGCTGGTGGACAGTACGAACCGCAGGTCCTTGCTGCCCAGCAGCCGCGCGCTGCGATAGCAGGCCTGCCACGGCGAGATGTGGTCGGTCAGTCCGGCGACCACATAGCTGTCCACGGTCACCTTCGACAGGTCGACGGGGGTGCCGAGCATGTGCACCGAGTTCGGGACGGTGAGCGCGTTGTGCAGGCCCAGCAGCACCATGTCGCGATGCAGGGCGGCGGTCATGCGGGTGGTGTCGGCGTTCCAGAACAGCACGTCGAACGGGGCCGGCTCGCGGCCCTGCAGATAGTTGTTGATCCAGTAGCGCCACACCAGATCTGTGGGCCGCAGCCAGGCGAACATCTCCGCCAGCGACGCACCGTCGAGGTAGCCCTTGCGCGCGGACATGGCGATGGCCAGGTGCGCGGTCTCCTCGTCGAGCGCGGCCGCGGCGAAGCCCGCGTGCGACTGGTCCAGCACGGTCACCATGAGCGTCAGGCTCGCCAGCCGGTCCTGCTGGCCGATCTCGGCGAGATGCGCGGCGGTCATGGCCGCGAGGATCCCGCCGGAGCAGGAGGCTTGCAGGTGCGTGCGGTCGCTGCCGGTGATGCGCTCCACCGCGGCGAGCGCGTCGAGGATCGCCTGTCCGTAGCTGTCGAAGCCCCAGTCCCGTTGCGCGGCGGCCGGATTGCGCCAGGAGATGGCGAACACCTGCTGACCCTGCGACAGGAAGTACTCGATCATGCTGCGGCCCGGCGCGATGTCCATGACATAGAACTTGTTGATCACCGGCGGCACCATGAGCAGCGGCACCGTCCGCACCCGCTCGGTCACCGGCGTGTACTGGATGAGCTCGAACGCGTCGGTGCGCAACACCACCGATCCCGGTGTGACGGCGACGTTCTCGCCGACGGTGAAGGCGTCCGACTCCACCATGGCGGGGATGCGTGGTGCGGCGGCCATGTCGCCCAGGAAGTGCCGCAGCCCGCGCACCGCGCTCAGGCCGCCGGTGTCGATGAGCGCCTTCCAGCCCAGCGGGCTGAGCAGCGGGTTGTTGCTGGGTGCGAGCGCTTCGATCGCATTGTCGACGACGAACCGCATCCACACTTCGTCGCGCCAGTCGAGATCGGCATCCGACAACAGGGTTTCGGCGGTGCCGCCGGCGGCCAGGTACGCCTGCATGGCGCGTTTCAGCAGCGGATTGCTCTGCCAGGCGGGATCGGCGAAGCGCTTGTCGGCCTTGGCCGGTGCCCGCTCGGAACGACCACGCGCGATATCGACCAGTTCCCGTCCCAGCGCAGAAGCCCGCTTGCCGACCACTCCCGGGCGGCGGGCCAGGTTGACCCCGAGCCTGCTCCACGAGTTATTGGGCAGCATGCGGCGTCCCATGCCGATGGCCGAACTGGTCAGCAGCAGATCCAGCGGGGCGGCCAGTTCGTCGGCGTAGTCGATATCGGTCACCATGTGCTCACTTCTCCTGTGGTCGGGATCGGTTTCTGCCGCCGATCTCCATGGTTGGGCCCGCCGAGATCGGAGTCGATGTGGTGGCGGACAATGTCATTGCCGCGACGGTGTACGCCGCGACAGCGTTCACAGCAGCCGCCGGTGCACCTCGAAGGCGAAGCACAGTTCGGCCAGATCCCGTGGCCGCGACAGCGATCGCCCGGTGCGCTCCTCGATGCGGTGCAACCGGTAGCGGACCGTATTGGGGTGGCAGAACAGCAGTTCGCCGGTGGCGCGCAGGGATCCGTCGTTGGCGACCCAGACGCGGAAGGTCTCGAACAGCACCTCCCGCTCCTCCGCGGCCAGCTCGTCGAAGGAATCGAACAGCGGCGCAACGAGTCTGGTGGTCACTTCGGGTGCGCTCACGGCGGCGCTGCCGAGTATCGAGCTGTCGAAGACCGAGACGAGTTCACCCGGTTCCGCGCGGCCGCGCAGGGCGACGCGGGCGTAGCGCAGCGCCTGGGCGGTGTCGCGGAGATCGTCGAAGCGGGGGCTCACCCCGGCCCGCGCGGTCGCGGTGCGCGCGAGCAGGGCGAGCACAGTGGTCAGTTGTGCGTCGGTGCGGAAGCTCAGCAGGCCGATGCCGAGTTCCGGCAGTCGCCACCAGGCCGAGAAGACGTCCAGGCTGCGCAGTTTGGGTGCGATCTCCGGCAGCGCCTCGGCGCCGAGGGCGGGTGCTTGCGCGGCGACGACCACGAACGGGCCGGTGACCGGCAGGCGCAGCTGGTCGGCGAGTTCCCAGACGCTCCACCGGTCGAGCAGACCGCCGTGCAGCAGTGCGTCCATGACGGTGTCGTGGGCGGCGTGATCGCGGCGCAGGCGGCGGGTGCGCTCGTCGCGGTACCCGGTGGCCATGGCGTCGATGTAGAGGCCCTGCGCGGTGAGGACGGTCGCGGTCAGCGCCTGCGTCACGGCGGCGTCGGCGGGCTCCGCCGCGCCGAGCAGAGCCTCCCAGAAGCGGTGGAAGCCGACGCGATACGCCTCCAGGACGGCGGCGAGGGGGATGTCATCGCGGGCGCGTTCGACGCCGACGGCGGTCGCGGGCGCGGTGTCGAATTCCGCGCCGGTCGCCAGTCCCGCCAGCAGCGCGCCCAGGTGGTCGGCTACGGCGGCTACCACCGTGTCGAATCCGACCGGGGCCGAACTCCCGTAGAGCACAACCTCTTTCGCGATGGCCCGACTCAACTCCACCGCCAGTTGGTCGGCGCGCTCGGCCAGCGCCCGGGCCGCCGTGGCGATCTGCTGTACTGGTCCGCCGGTGTTCATGGCGAAAAGGTAGGCCGCGGCCGAGGGCTTGCCATTGTCTCGCGGAGACGAAGAACCCGACGGGCATTGTCTCCGCGCCGGTCAAGGTTTGGGGTCGGTCCGCAGCACCGCCGGGCCGTACCAATGACAGACCAGCAGGGCCAGTTCCACGTCGAGCCGATCCTCGGTGATCGCTCGGCCGCGCCGCGCGATGGCCCGCCCCACCCGATACTTCACCGAGTTGAAGTGCAGATCCAACTCCCCCGCCGCCGCCTTGAAACTCGACCCGGCCCGCAGAAACACTCGCAACGTCTCCCGCAACCGCTCGTCGTTCTCGCTGTCGCGCGCCAGCTCCCCGAGCACTTCCTGCACCCACGCCCGCGTCTCGTCGAGGTTCTCGCCCAGCAGCGCCGCCGTCGCCAGCCCCGGATCCGACGCGGCCACAATCGGATTCGCCGCACCCCGCGCCCGCGCCACCGCCTGCGCCCGCTCGGCCTGCCGATGCGACCCCCGAAACCCCGCAACCCCCGACCCGGCCGGGCCGATCGCGATGCCGACGGTGGATGGCGCGGACCGCAGGTAGGGGGCAGGGTCGGGTGGGGTGGCGCGGTAGGGGAGCCAGGCCCAGGCGCAGGTTGGGTCGGCGGCGATGAAGAGGGGGGCGGCGTCGGTGGCGAGGTGGTCGGCTAGTTCGCGGACGAACTGTTGGAGGCGGGGGATCTGGTCGTCTTCGGTGTCGGGGAACCAGAGGATGAGGGCGATGTGGTGCCAGCGTAGGGGGTAGCTGATGGTGGTGGAGGCGGTGTCGGGGTCGACGGGTTTGCGGGTGGTGAGCAGGTCGCGCACGCGCAGGGCGCGCAGGCTGTTGCGGGTTTCGAGCCAGCGTTCGCGTTCGTCGTCGTAGACGGTGACGACCTGTTCGGTGATGCGGTCGATGTACTCGAACAGGATGGCGGTGATGCGTTCGATCGCGGTGATGCGCTGGTCGGCGGGGATCTGCATGGCGCGTAATTCGTCGAACACCATTTCGGTGAGGCGGCGCTGCCCGAGCCGGTAGGCACGGACCAGGGCATTGGCCGGAATTCCTTGCTGGGCAAGGCGTCTGGCGTATTCGACGGCGGCGGGCGGGGCCTGGATGCGGTCGACGGGGATGTCGTGGCGCAGCGCGTGCAGCAAGGTGTCGACATTGCCTTCGACGCTGGCCCCGAGTAGCTCGGCGGTCCTGGCGTCACCGCGCAGATCGGCGATGTCGTCCTCGAGGGCGAGGCGGATGGCCGCGCTCAACTGCGTCACCCTGGCATTCATCCGGGTGGCGATCGCCTCCACATAGCGGCCCACCGCGACTTCGCCGTCGCGCCGCGCAACCGTCACTCCCCCACGGTAGTTCCGCGTGCGGGCGGCGGCAGGCGATTGGGCTTTGTCTTCCGGCGACAACGCTCGTCCCGAACTTCGTGCACGGACGACGGTGGCAGGCGGGCCGCCGATTCCTACCGTGGTCGCCATCGCTTTTCCATCCCGGCAAGGACTCCCCATGCATCTCGCCTCGTTACCGGACCGCCGCGCCGCCGCCGACCCGGATTCCCCCGCCCTCGCCGACGACCGTGTCGAGCTGACCAACACCGGCTTCCGCGCCGCGGTGCGCCGGGCCGCGACCATCCTGAGCGCCCACGGCATCGGGTCCGGCGATGTGGTGGCAGTGATGCTGCCCAATACCGCGGATCTGGTGGTGTCGCTGTTCGCCGCGTGGCGGCTGGGCGCGGCGGTGACGCCGGTGAACCCGGCGCTGACCACCGATGAGATCACCTTCCAGCTGACCGACGCGGGCGCGAAAGTCCTGATCGCCGATCGCGTCTTCGACAGTCCAGCGCACACCGTGCTGCCCGTGGACGAGTTGCACACCGCGCCGATCGAGGCGGCGGTCCCTGTCGACGACTCGGTCCCGTCCGACATGGACGCCCTGGCGCTGCTCATCTACACCAGCGGCACCACCGGCCAACCCAAGGGCGTCATGCTCGATCACGCGAATCTGCTGGCCATGTCCGGCATGGTGATCGACGCGCTCGAACTCACGGCCGCCGACCACAGTCTGCTGATCCTGCCGCTGTTCCACGTCAACGGCATCGTGGTCGGTGTGCTGTCGCCGCTGCTGGCGGGCGGGCGCACCACCGTGGCGGGCCGTTTCGACGCGGCCGGATTCTTCGGCCGGATCGAGAAGTCCCGCGCCACCTACTTTTCCGCGGTCCCCACCATCTACACGATGCTGGCCGACTTGCCCGCGGACGTGCGCCCGGACACCTCCGCGGTCCGCTTCGGCATCTGCGGTGCCGCACCGGCCAGCGTGGAACTGCTGGCGAAATTCGAAGCCCGCTACGGGTTTCCGCTCATCGAGGGCTACGGCCTGTCCGAGTGCACCTGCGCCTGCACCATCAATCCGATTGCCGGACAATGGAAGCCTGGAACGGTCGGCGTACCGATGCGAGGCCAGCAGCTGCGGATCCTGACCGCCGACGGCTCCGACGCGCCCACCGGGGAGAGCGGCGAGGTGCTGATCTCCGGCCCGAATGTCATGCGCGGCTATCTGAATCGTCCCGAGGCCACCGCGGCCACCGTGGTCGACGGCTGGCTGCACACCGGCGATATCGGCCGCTTGGACGCCGACGGCTACCTCACCCTGGTGGATCGGGCCAAGGACATGATCATTCGCGGCGGCGAGAACATCTATCCCAAGGAGATCGAGACCGTCGTCTACCGGCTGCCCGAGATCGCCGAGGCCGCCGTCGTCGGCCGCCCCGATCCCGTCTACGGCGAGCAGCCGATCCTGTTCGTCGCCCTCGCGGCCGGTGCGGCGCTGGACACCGACGCCATTCGCGAGCACGCCCGCGCGGGATTGGCGAAATACAAACTGCCGGTGTCGATTCGGATTCTCGACCAGCTGCCCAAGAACCCCGTCGGAAAGATCGACAAACCCGCGTTGCGCCGCCTCGACGCCCGAACCCGCTGAACCCCAACCCTATTCATCAGTCAGGAGAACTGTCATGGGCTTCACCACCCCCGATCTGCCCGCCCTCGAACCCGAGAACTTCCTGCGCCTGCCGCTCATGGAGCGCATGCGGATCCTCGCGGTCAACTGGGTCGAGCACGGCTTCGGCTCACCGCGCATGGTGCACACGATCTACATTCTCAAACTGATCGTGCTGTACGCCCTCGGCGGCGTGATCGTCGCGACCACTACCTCACACCTGCCCGCGTTCTGGCACGTGAGCCAGTGGTGGAATCAGCCCATCGTCTATCAAAAGGCGATTCTGTGGACCGTGCTGCTCGAGAGCATCGGCATCGCCGGATCGTGGGGGCCGTTGGCGGGCAAGGTGAAGCCGATGACCGGCGGCATCCTGTTTTGGGCGCGCCCGCGCACGATCCGGCTGCGGCCGTGGAAGTGGGTGCCGTTCACGAGCGGGGATCGCCGCGATTGGTTCGACATCGGAATGTATGTGGCACTGCTGATCACCGTGGCCGTCGCCTTGTTCGCGCCCGGCGTGCACAGTGCTTCGCTCTCGACGGCCCTGCCCGGCAACACTTCCGGACTCGTGAACCCGGCACTGCTGATCGCGCCGATCGTGCTGTTGATCCTGAACGGCCTGCGGGACAAGACGATCTTCCTCGCCGCTCGCGGCGAGCAGTATCTGCCCGCGCTGTTCTTCTTCGCCGTGCTGCCGTTCGTCGACATGATCATCGCGCTCAAACTGCTGATCGTCGTGGTGTGGGTCGGCGCGGGAGTCTCCAAGTTCGGCAAACATTTCGCGCTGGTCGTACCGCCCATGGTGAGCAACAGCCCGTCGGTGCCGTTCGCCTGGATCAAGCGCGCCCACTACCGCGACTTCCCGCGCGATCTGCGGCCGTCGCGGATCGCGGACCTGATGGCGCACGCGGGCGGCACCACCGTCGAGATCATCGTGCCGCTGACCCTGCTGTTCTCGCGCAACCACTGGCTCACGGTGGCGGCCGTGGCAGTCATGGTGGTGTTCCACCTGTTCATCGTGTCGACATTCCCGCTGGCGGTGCCGCTGGAATGGAACGTGCTGTTCGCCTACGCCTCGATCTTCCTGTTCCTGGGCTTCCCGAATCAACACGGTTACAGCGTCTTCGACCTGTCCTCGCCGTGGCTGGCCATCGCGCTGATCGCCGGGCTGCTGTTCTTCCCGATTCTCGGCAACTTCCGGCCCGACAAGGTGTCGTTCCTGCCGTCCATGCGCCAGTACGCGGGGAACTGGGCGTCGGCGGTGTGGGCCTTCACTCCCGGGGCGGAGGGCAAACTGGATCGGGTGACCCGTACCGCGCGCAATCAAGTCGACCAGTTCGTCGAGTTCGGTTACGAACCCGAGTGGGCCGAGGTGACCATGCAGCAGGTCACCGCCTGGCGCACCATGCACAGTCAGGGCCGCGGGCTGTTCTCGGTGCTGCTGAAGAACCTGCCCGACATCGACTCCCGCACCGTGCGCGAGGGCGAGTTCCTCTGCAATTCGCTGATCGGCTTCAACTTCGGCGACGGCCACCTGCACAATGCCGACTTCATCGCCGCCGTGCAGCGCGAGGCCCGCTTCGAACCCGGTGAGGCCGTGGTGGTCTGGGTCGAGTCGCAGGCGTGGGGCAGTCCGGTGCAGCACTATCAGGTCATCGACGCCGCGCTGGGCGTGATCGAGCGTGGCACGTGGGTGGTGGCCGATGCCGTGGCCGAACAGCCCTGGCTGCCCAACGGCCCGATCCCGTTGCAGGTCACCTGGACCGCGGCGACCACCGTGAACGAGCAGGACCACGGCCACGGAGCGCTGGCATGACGACCGCGACCGTCGTGGGCGGCGGGCCCAATGGACTCGCCGCCGCCGTTGCCCTGGCCAGAGCGGGCGTACAGGTCACCGTGCTGGAGGCCGATCACGAGGTCGGCGGCGGCACCCGCACCGTGGAGGGCATTGTGCCGGGCCTGCTGCACGATCAGTGCTCGGCGGTGCATCCGATGGCCGTGGGCTCGCCGTTCCTGACGGAGCTCGGGCTGGAGCAGTACGGATTGTCGTGGCGCACACCGGAGATCGACTGTGTGCACCCCCTCGAAGACGGGCAGGCCGGGGTGCTGCACCGGTCGGTCGAGCACACGGCCGCCGGGCTCGGCCGTGACGGGCGCATCTGGCGGGCCCTGTTCGACCAGCCGTCCGCCCGCTATGACGCACTGGCCGAGGACATCCTGCGCCCACTACTGCGGCTGCCCCGGCATCCGTTGACGCTGGCCCGCTTCGGCGCACCCACCCCGCTGCCTGCGTCGACGCTGGCCCGCGTCTTCCGCACCGAACAAGCCCGTGCCCTGTTCGGTGGGGTTGCGGCCCACGCCTTCCGGCCGCTGCACCTGCCGATGACCTCGGCGATCGGGATGGGCATCCTCACGGCCGGACATCGGTACGGGTGGCCGGTGGCGGCGGGCGGCTCGCAGTCGATCACGCGGGCCCTGGCGGCCCTGCTGACCGATCTCGGCGGCAAGATCGAAACCGACGTCCTGGTCACCACCGCCACCCAACTGCCGGACGCGGATGTCACCCTGTTCGATCTCGCCCCCGAGGCGGTCGCCGACATCCTCGGCGACCGCCTCCCACCCCGAGTTGCCCGGGCATACCGCGACTTCCGGCGCGGACCGGGTGCATTCAAGGTCGATTTCGCGGTGGCCGAGGGCGTTCCCTGGACCAATCCCGATGCCCGGCGCGCGGGCACCGTGCACCTGGGCGGCCCGTACGCGGAGGTCGCCGCGGCCGAACGCGCCATCCACGCGGGCCGCCTCCCTGATCGTCCGTTCGTCTTGGTCGGCCAGCAATACCTGGCCGACCCCCAGCGGTCCGTGGGCGACGTCCACCCCGTCTGGACCTACGCCCACGTCCCCCACGGCTACACCGGCGACGCCACCGAGGCGATCATCGCCCGCATCGAGCAGTTCGCACCGGGATTCCGCGACCGCATCGTCGGCCACACGGTCCGCACCACCACCGAATTGGCCTCTCACAACCCCAATTTCACCGGCGGCGACATCATGACCGGCGCCAAAGACATCCGCCAACTCGTCTTCGGCCCCCGAATCACCCTGTCCCCCTATGCCACCGGGATACCGGGGATGTACCTCTGTTCGGCCGCGACCCCGCCGGGTCCGGGCGCGCACGGAATGTGCGGAGCCAACGCCGCACAGCTGGCCCTCGACCGTCTCGCCCGCTGAGCCCGGCCCCCGCTGTTCCGCAGGGTTTCAAGATCTAAATCACCTGCCGGTCAATGACTTACAGTGCCACGAGCTCACAAAAGGGAGATCCGGTACGGCGCGCGGGAGGACGATGACGACATGACGACATCGACCACACCGAGCATCGTCTTCGCCCATGGGCTGTGGGCCGACGGCTCGTGTTTCGGCAAGGTGATTCCCGCACTGCGGGCGCAGGGGCACGAGGTGGTGTCCACCCAGAACAGTCTCGACACGCTGGAAGGCGATGTCGCCGCGGTGAAGCGGGCGCTCGGTCGCGTCAGCGCCCCGGCGATTCTCGTCGGCCACTCCTACGGCGGCACCGTCATCACGGCGGCGGGCATGGACGACCGGGTTGCCGGGCTCGTCTATATCGCCGCCCTCGCACCGGACGCTGACGAGACCTCGCAGAGTCTGCAGGCCAAGTTCCCGACGACGGACGTCTTCGGCCACATCGAGGTAGCCGAGGGGCGAATCTGGTTGCGGCCCGACGGTATCGAATGCTTCGCGGGCGATCTCTCCGAGCAGGAACAGCAGCTCGTGTACGCCACCCAGGGCGTGCCCGCGGTCGACCTGTTCGATCAGCAGGTGCCGGGTGTCGCTTGGCGGTCGAAGCCGAGCTTCTACATCGTCGCCAGGAACGACCGCACCGTGCACCCCGACCTGGAGCGTTTCTGCGCCGACCGCATGAACGCCGAAACCTACGAGGCCGAGAGCAGCCACGTGCCCATGCTGTCGCAACCTGGTTTGGTCATCGACGTGATCCTGGCCGCCGCGAAATCGTCGCAGGGGGCGTGACCTCCGAACAGCGGTAACACCTTCCGGCGACCGTTTGACATGGAATTCAAACGGCTGCTTGACTTTCTCTGTGCGTGAGCAGAAGACAGATCTCAGGAAAGAGGCCGGACAGCGGACGCGGGAGCGGCTGCTGACGGCGGCGCTGGAGCTGCTCGCGCGCCGGGGACAGCAGGGGGTGTCGCTGCGGGAGATCACCGAGAATGCCGGGGCCAATGTCGCGGCGGTGAAGTACCACTTCGGATCGCTCGAGCAACTCTGCGACGCGGCGATCGAACTGGCCCTGGAACGGTACCTGGACGCCCAGATCAGGGAGCTCGCCGCCGTGGAATCCACTGCCACACTCCAGGATCTGGCCACAGCCTTCGCCCGTCCCATGATTCACGCACTGGCCGCCGGCGGCCCGGACCTGACTGTCATGCGCACGGTGGCGCGCGCCGGTATCGATCCGCCACGCGGCTGGGACCGGCTCGACGCGAAGTTCGATCGAAGCCGCGCCGAGATCCTGCGCGTCCTTGCGACCCATCTCCCCGAGGTGGACGAGCCGGAGTTGATCTTCCGAACCCGCTGCGCGGCCGGACTTCTGAACTGGCTCGCGCTCGCCCCGATCGGCACCGAACTCGCCACGGACCCCCACGCGGAGATCGAACGACGGCTCGTCCCCGTGGTGGCCGGAGCCTTCCACGGCCACGCCGACTGACCAGTCGGAATCCCCTCTCCCGCAAACAGTTCAAACGATCGCTTGACATGATTCCTTGTCCGGCAGACTATTTAATCAATCGTTTGATTTTTCTGAGGAGACCACCATGACCGCCAACGCCGAAGACATCGTCCGCGCCGCCTACCGTGCCGCCGAGGGTCCCGTCCTGGATGTCCCGGGCTTCATCGACCTGTTCACCGAGGACGGCGTATTCAACAATGTCGTCGCCGGGGAGTCCTACCGCGGCGAACACCTGGGCGACCTGGTCGTCTTCATGGGCCAACTCGCCCCCGACATCCACCGCGACCTGCACCGAATCCACGTGGCAGGCAACGTCGTAGCCATCGAACTGACCATCGAGGGCACCTTCACCGGCCCATTCCAAACCCCGGCCGGAGTCATCCACCCCACCGGCGGCAAACTCTCCATCCCCACCGCCGACTTCTGGTACATCGAAAACGGCAAAATCAAGGAATTCAACTGCTACGTAGGCGTCAGCGTCATGCTCGCCCAACTCGGCATCCAACCCGACTTCGCAGGCGCGGTAGCCGCCTCCGCCGCCACCGTCGGCTGAATCCCCTTCCGCTCAGGACAGTTCCGCGAGCGCACCGGTGATGACGGCCGCGACCTCCTCGGGGTGGGTCTGCATCACCAGGTGCGGCGCGTCCAGTTCCACCACCTTCCGCAGCCCGGCCCGCTGATACCCGAAGCGCTCCACCTCCGGATTGATGGTGCGGTCGGCGGCCGAGACGATCCCCCAGCCGGGCTTGGTCCGCCACGCGGCCGCCGAGGCGGGCTCGCCGAACGCGGCGGCCGACAGCGGTCGCTGCGAGACCGCGAACACCCGGGCGCGCACCGGATCCACGCCCGCGGCGAAAACCGCCGGGAAGGCGTCGATCTCGACCGAGACATCGGTGCCCGGTTCGGCGGCCTCGACCGGAAACGGGGTGTAGACCAGATGAGCCGCCAGGTCGGAATCCGGGAAGCCGCCCTGCAATTGCCCGAGGCTCTCCCCCTCCGCGAGCGCGTAGCCGGAGACGTAGACCAGGCCGATCACATTGTCGGCGACCCCGGCCACAGTGATGACCGCGCCGCCGTAGGAATGACCGGCGAGCAGCACCGGGCCCTCCACATCCTCGGCCACGGCGCGAATCGCCGCCGCGTCCGCGGCCAGGCTGCGGTTGTAGACCGGCGGGACCAGAACCGGAATGTCCTGGGCCAGCAGGCGTTCGGTCACCGGGGACCAACTGGAGGCGTCGGCGAAGGCGCCGTGAACCAGGATGACCGTCGGGGTGGGCATGCGATTCCTCTCGTCGTGACACGCGGATGGTCCGGTGCCCCTTCGAGTTTCGAACCGTCGACGCGTCGGCCGCCCCGCCCGGCGCGCCAGAAATCCGCCGGATCAGGACACTGCGGGCAGGGGGTCGTCGGTGGGGACGGCGGTCATCGAACCGGTTGAGCGGAAGCGCTGTTGGTACTTGCGGGGCGAGATGCCGAGGCGGGCGATGAAGGCGCGGCGGAGTGCCTCGCTGTTGCCGTAGCCGGCGGCGAGGGCGGCTTCGGTGACGGAGTGGCCGGCGTGCAACAGGTCTCGGGCCGTGGTGAAGCGGACGAAGCCCAGGTATTCGGCGGGTGAGTGTTCCAACTCGGTGCGGAACAAGCGGGTCAGATGACGTGGACTGACCTGCGCGTGCGCGGCCAGCGTCGTCACGGTGTGCGGGTAGGCGGGGTCTGCGCAGATCAAATCCACCACGCGGCGCACCAGCGCGCTGCGCGGGGCCGGGCCCGACAGCGAGGCCGAGAACTGCGATTGCCCGCCTGCCCGTTGCATATAGACAACCAGCGACTGCGCCACCCGCCGCGCCACGTCGGGCCCGTGATCCTCCTCGACCAGGGCCAGCGCCAGATCCACGCCCGCGACCACGCCCGCCGAGCTGTAGAGGTTGCCGTCCCGCACGAAGATCGCGTCGGGGCGGACGTCGATTCCCGGGTAGCGGTGTGCCAGCTCGCGCACGAACTTCCAGTGCGTGGTCGCGCGACGGCCGTCGAGCAGCCCGAGTTCGGCCACCACGAACGCGCCGCTGCAGATCGACGCGAAACGCCGGGTCCGCGACGAGAGCGAGCAGGCCGCGGCCAGCACCTCGGCGGTGACGAACCGGGCGGGCGGCAGCTCACTGCCCGGGATCACCACGGTGTCGAAGCGGCCGGGATCGGTCGCCGCACCGTTGACCTCCATGCGGGTGCCGATCGAGGTCTGCACGGCACGCCCGTCCGGTGAGAGCAGCACCACCTCATAGTCCGGGACGGTCTGATTGGCCTCCACGAAAACCTCGGCGGGGCCGACGAAGTCGAGCATCTTGACACCGTCGAAGAGGAGGAAGCCGATACGCCTGCGCGGTGTCGCCGCGAATGAGGACATGTCACCATCATTCTGGAGTCACGCCTCCAGAACAAGCCCTGTGGGCATCGTCGCACGTAGATTGGTACGGTGGCCGCCATGGGACGGCCGAGACAGTTCGACGAATCGAACCTGCTCGACGTCGCGATCGAGCGTTTCTGGTCCAACGGCTTCGACGACACGTCGGTGGAGGACGTCTCGCAGATCGCCGGCGTCGGCAACGGAAGCATCTATGCCGCGTACGGGAGCAAGCGCGGGCTGTTCCTGGCCGCGTTCGCCCGCTACTGCGACAAGCGCGCCGCCTTCGTCCGCGAGACCGTGCTCGCCGCACCGGGATCCGCCCACGCGGCGGTCCGCACGCTGCTGCGGGCCATCATCGACGACTGCGCCGCGCAACCGCACCGGCGCGGCTGCCTCATGATCAACAGCGTGGCCGCCCTGGGCGCGCGCATACCCGAGGTCGCCGAACTGGGCGCGCGGACCACGACCGCCATGGAAGACGGTGTGGCCGAACGACTGCGACTGAGCGCGCGCGAGGACGAACTCGCGGCGGTATCGGCGCTCAGCGCCCACGTCATCCTGGTCTCGCAGGGTCTCATCCAGCTCAGCCGCCTCGATGTGCCCGTCGCCCGCCTGCACGAGATCGCCGAGATCTCGCTGGCCACGCTGCCCGCGGCCTGGGCCGAGGAGACCGGGGCCCGGGCCGGGGAGACCGGGGCGCGAAAGACGCGGGCGCGCTAGCCGATTGCCCGCCGTGTCCCGAATTCAGGGATTCCTGGCCGGTGAGGCGGGGCCGTCCGGTGTCGTCGCCGCGAAGACTGAGGGGGCGTGCGGGGTGCCGCGCGCTTCGACGCGACGATAGGGACATCGACATGGCAGGCAACCCGCACAACATCTCCCTCGAACCCGCCGCCCAGGCGTTCGTGGACGCGACCTCGGAACCGCCCTTCCTGTACCAGCTTTCGCCGGAGGAGGGCCGCAAGACCGTCGACGGCGTGCAGGACTCCCCGATCTTCAAGCCGGAGATCGACGAGGAGTGGATCACCGTCGAGGGCGGGCCGACCGGGCAGGTGCGGGTGCGTATCGTCAAGCCCAAGGACGCCACCGGCACACTGCCGGTGATCATCTACACCCACGGCGCGGGCTGGGTTTTCGGCGATGCGCACACCCACGACCGCCTGGTGCGCGATCTCGCGGTCGGCGTGAACGCGGCCGTGGTGTTCCCCGAATACGACCGCTCCCCCGACGTGCACTACCCCGTCGCCAACGAGCAGTCCTACCGGGTGGCCCAGTGGGTCACCACCGACGGGGCATCGAAGGGCCTCGACACCACCCGCATCGCCATTGCCGGTGACTCGGTGGGCGGCAATATGGCCATCGCCCTGACCTTCATGGCCAAGGAGCGCGGCGACGTGAGCTTCCGCCAGCAGGTGCTGTTCTACCCGGTCACCGACGCCAACTTCGACACGCCCTCCTACCGGAAATTCGCCACCGGCTACTTCCTGACTCTCGAAGGCATGCAATGGTTCTGGGATCAGTACACCACCGCTGAAGCCGACCGCGCCCAGATCACCGCGTCGCCGCTGCGGGCCTCCCTCGACCAGCTCACCGGCCTGCCGCCCGCCCTGGTCATCACCGCCGAGAACGACGTGCTGCGCGACGAGGGCGAGGCGTACGCCGCCAAGCTGCGTGCCGCCGGTGTCGAGGTGACCGCCGTCCGCTACGGCGGCATCGTCCACGACTTCGTCATGCTCAACACCCTGCACGACACCAACGCCGCCAAGGCCGCGGTCGCGCAGGCGGTCAGCGTCCTGACCCAGGCCCTGCACGACTGATCCAGGTTTGCACGACCGACCCCGCCGGGACACAATGCGAGGCCGACCGTAGGGAGAGACGAACACGATGGACCGTGCGGCCTTGACGGTGGTGCCGGAAGCGGCGACGACGCACCAGCTTCCGCGAGCAGAGCGGGTGAACGCCTTCCGCGCCTTGGAGTCACGCCCGTTCCGGCTCTACTTCGCCGGGCAGATCGCCTCCGCCAGCGGCACCTTCGTCCAGGCCACCGCGGTCGGCTGGCTGGTGCTGCAGTTGACCGGATCGCCCGCCTCCCTGGGACTGGTGCTGGCGGCGGGCGGGGTGCCGCCCCTGCTGTTCGGCCCGTGGGGCGGGGTGATCGCCGACCGGGTCGATCTGCGTCGGCTGCTGATCGTGACGCAGGTGATCTACGGACTGCTCGCGGCGCTGTTGTGGGTGGCGGCGCTCACCGGGCGGGCCGGGATCGCGCTGGTCATCGCGGTGACCGTGGTGGGCGGGGTGGTGCAGATCGTGGATTCGCCCGCGCGGCAGGCCTTTGTGCCGCAACTGGTTCCACCCGCGGACCTGGCCAGCGCGGCCAGCGTCAACGGGGTGGTGATGAACAGCGCCCGGGTGGTGGGGCCCGCCCTGGCCGGGGTGCTGATCGCGGCCGTCGGCACCACACCGTGTTTCGCGGTGAACGCGATCTCCTATCTCGCGGTGGTCGCGGCCCTGGTCGCCATCCGTCCCGGCGCGGCGGCCGCGCCCGCTCGCACCGACACCGGCGGAGTGTCGTCCGCGCTGCGCTACGCCCGTACCCGGCAGCAACTCTGGCTGCCGCTGACCATGATGGCGCTGGTCGGACTGCTCGCCTTCAACTTTCCGGTGATCCTTCCGGTGCTGGCGGAACACACTTTTCACGGCACCGGCGGCACCTACGGTCTGCTGTCGACCGCACTGAGCATCGGGTCGGTGGGCGGTTCGCTCGCGGTCGGGCTGGTGCGGCATCCGCGCCGCACCTACCTGGTGGCGACCGCGACCGCCTTCGGTATCGCGCTGGCCGCGACGGCCTTCGCACCGAACCTGGTACTCGCGTGTGCGGCCCTGGCGGCGACCGGGTTCGCGGGCTTCGCCTTCGTCACCCTGGCATCGACCGCCCTGCAACTGCACGCGGATCCGAGCTATCGCGGGCGGATCATGGCGCTGTGGGTCTTCGTCTTCCTGGGCACCACCCCCATCGGCAGCGTGCTCACCGGCTGGATCCTCGACACCTCCGGCCCGCGCGCGGCACTGCTGGTGGGCGCGGTCTCGTGCCTGGTGGCCGCCGCGGTCGCGGCCCGCGTGCACACCCCGCCGCATCCCGACGAGCCCGCCGGCGCGCCGACAGTACTATCGTGAGCGAACGTCGAATCAGCCCCTGCGGCAACGACTTCGACGCAGGTACATCGGAAGGACACCCGTCATGAAAACCCGTCTCAGCTGCCCGTGCGGCGAATACATCACCGGCGTCGACGAGGACGATCTCGTCGAGAAGACCAAGGCGCACCTCGCCGCCAACCATCCCGGGCACGACTACAGCCGCGACGAGATCCTCTTCATCGCGCACTGACCGCGACCACCCGGGCCCCGGAGCTGTGGTCGGGGTCGGCCACAGCCGATAGGGTGCGGCGGTGGATACAGCGGAGTTCGTTCAGCGAGGCAGCACGATCGTGGATCGGCTGACGACCACGCAGGCCGCGCCACCGTGGCAACTGGTGGTGGGGACGGGTGTGGTGGCGCTGGTGCTGGTGGTTTTCCATCCGACGTGGCGGGTGTTGCGCAATGCGGTGACCATCGCGCACGAGGGCGGACACGCCTTCACCGCGCTGCTGACCGGTCGGCGGCTCAACAGCATCCGATTGCATTCGGATACTTCCGGACTCACCGTGTCCAGCGGAAAGCCGTACGGGCTGGGCATGATTCTGACCATGGCCGCGGGCTATCCCGCGCCCGCACTGGTCGGGCTGGGGTATGCGGCGCTGCTGGGCGCGCATCGGATCACCTTGATGCTGTGGCTGACCATCGCGCTGCTGCTGGTGCTGCTGATCAAGGTGCGCAACTTCTACGGTCTGCTGTCGCTGCTGGTCACGGGCGGAATCGTTTTCGCGGTGTCGTGGTTCGGCACCGATACCGCCCAGGCAGTGCTGGCGTACTCGGCCGCCTGGTTCCTGCTGCTGGCGGCGGTGCGGCCGGTGATCGAGCTGCAGCGCAATCGCGCGCACGAACCCAATTCCGACGCCGATCAACTCGCGCGGCTGACCCGCATCCCCGGACTGTTCTGGGTGCTGGTGTTCGGCGCGATCGCCGTGTGCTCGCTGGTGATCGGCGCGCGACTGTTGCTGGCCGATGTGACGGGAGTGTGTGTTCCGGCGTTCACGCACAGCACCTGCACGACCTCCCCGGCGCCGTGATGATTGCCGCACTTGTGCGCGAGATTGGTATCGCTGCAAGGATTCTGGTGAACGGCGACTAACATTCGGGGTGCACCGTCCGGGTGCTCGGCAGGAGGGTTTCGGGATGGAAAGACCGGCATGGGCCCCGGAGGGCGTGGACATGAACCGGCCCAGCCCGGCGCGGATGTACGACGCGCTACTGGGGGGCTCACACAATTTCGAGGTCGACCGTCGCGCCGCCGAACAGGCCAAGGTGCTGGTCCCGGATCTGCCGCGGCTCGCGTTGAGCAATCGCGCGTTCCTGCGGCGCGCGGTGCGGTTCCTGGTGGATTCCGGTGTGCGGCAGTTCCTCGACATCGGTTCCGGGGTCCCGACCGCGGGCAATGTGCACGAGGTCGCCCAGGAGATCGACCCCGAATGCCGGGTGCTCTATGCGGATATCGATCCGGTGGCCGTCGCGCATGCCCGCGCCATCCTCGCGGGCAATGACCGCGCCACCGCCATCGAGGCGGATCTGCGCGAACCCGCCGCACTGCTGGAGCAGGCGCGCGCGACCGGCATCATCGACTTCGACCAGCCGATCGGCGTACTCCTCATCGCAGTCCTGCACCTGATGAGCGACGACTTCGCACCCGTGGACAAGGTGAACGGCCTCTACGACGCGGTGCCCGTCGGGAGCTTCGTCGCCATCTCCCATCTGACCTCCGCCAACCGCCCCGAGGATGCCGCCAAGCTGGCCAACAACTCCGCGCACGTCAGCAAGATCGGCTTGCAGTTCCGCTCGCGCGCGGAGATCACCGCGCTGTTCGGCAAGTGGCAGCCGATCGAGCCCGGTGTGGTGGAATTGCCGTTGTGGCGGCCGGAATCCGACCGCGATCAACATGAGGAACCGGGGCGTTCGCTCGGTCTGGCGGGTGTGGGCCGCAAGGACTGAGACACACGGGTCAGGGGCCCGGACGGTGAATGGTCGACAGGCAGGGGGTCAGTGGTGGAGGCAGGTGAGCTGGCGGTCCGGTGGGCCGCCATGCTGGACGGCGCGGTCGCGCCGACGCTCACCCGCACCCAGGTGGAGCAGTTGCTCGAAAGCTTCAGCGCCCGCCTGATCGCGGCGGTCCGCGGCACCGCGGACATGACGGTCGCCCGCGAGGCGGCCGCCGCCCTGGTCGCCGCCAACTACCGCGACCCACTGGCCGTGCACCGCTCGGTGTTGGTGCTGTGCAAGGACCTGGTGGAGGCCGTCTGCCCGGAACTCGACTGCAAGGACTACTGGCCCGTCCGCGAACGCGCCACCGATCTGGCCGCCGAGTTCGCGGCCGAGTTCACCGCCGGACTGCGCAATGCCGCACTGGCCGAACAGGAGACGACGCTCAGCGCCGCGCTCACCGCGGCCCGCGAGGCCGAGGCCCGGCGACATCTGTCGGAGGCACGCTTCCAGGCCATCTTCGAGGGCGCGTCGGTCGGCATCGGCACCGTGGACATCAATACCGGTACCGTCGTCGACGTCAACAACGCCATGGCCGAAACCCTCGGCGTCCCGGCCGATCTCATGCCCGGCCGGTCGGTGGCCGACATTCTCGGACCGGCCAATATCGGCGAGGCGTTCGGGCTGTTCCAGCGGCTCATCTCCGGGGAGATCGATCGCTTCCGCTTCGAGACCGACCACACCAAACCCGATGGCACGCACACCATCATCGACCTCTCGATGACGATCGTGCGCGATACCGACGGCCGCCCGCGCTTCCTGATCGGCGTCACCGTGGACATCACCGACCGCAAGCAGCTGGCCGATCAGCTCTGGTACGACGCGCACCACGATTCGCTGACCGGACTGCCCAATCGGATGCTGTTCTTCGACCGGCTCACCGCCGCCTCCGGTCAGGTCGGGGTCTGCTATCTGGATCTGGACGGCTTCAAGGAGATCAACGACCGGCGCGGCCACACCGCCGGGGATCGCGTGCTGCGCGATGTGGCCCAGCGGCTGCAGGCCGCGCTGCCACCCAACGGCGTGGTGGCGCGCCTCGGCGGCGACGAGTTCATCGTGCTGGTCGAGAACTGCACGGGCCAGGCCGAATTGGACACCGTGGCGGAGAATCTGCTGGCCGCGCTGCGGGATCCGTTCGACGTGGCCGGGCTGCTGGTGACCGTCGGGGCGAGCATCGGCACCGCGCTGGTCGACACCGACGCCACCGCCATCGACGAGCTCATGCACGCCGTCGACACCGCCATGTACCGGGACAAGGCGGCTAGATCACGAACGGCACCAGCGCCTTTCGCTCGGCCGGGTAGTCGCTGAACTTCTCCCGGTACCAGCCGTGGGTGGCGAAGGCGCGCGGCACCAGGTTGCCGAAGGTGATGAGGAAGATGACCACGCCGGGCAGCGCCCAGGTGAGGATCGCGAATCCCGCCCAAGCGACCAGCTCGCCGAGATAGGTGGGGCTGGTGACGAATCGGAATCCCAGACCGTACGGAATCTTGTATTCGGTTGCGCCCGGGTTGTTCTTGTCGCGCAGATTGCGCACGATCCCCTCCGAGCTGACCAGCAGCGCGAAACCGATGAGGTAGACGATCAATCCGATGATGAAGCGCGGATCGGTCAGCCAGCCCGTGCCGTACTGCCCCAGGTAGTCGTGACTGAACAGCGCGCCGTTGAGATAGCCGTGCAACGCCGTCACGAACATGCCCATGCCCATGACCGAAACGTTGAAACTGCTGGTCTTGCCGGGCACCTGGCGAATATTGAGGGGGAAGAACCAGCCGCGATTGCCGTAGTGCAGAATCCAGATGGCCGCCAGCACCAGGGAAGTCGGCTCGAAGCGGCGTGGACCCGACAGGTACGCGACCGCGAAGACCACGGTGGCCGGAATCTCCATCAGCCACCAGCCGAGCTTCGGATTGAGGTTGAGTCCGAGCTTGGTGGTGGCGAAGCGGCCGTAGGGGCTCTGCCCGAACAGGCCGCCGAT
This sequence comes from Nocardia heshunensis, assembly GCF_054782115.1. Lineage (NCBI taxonomy): Bacteria > Bacillati > Actinomycetota > Actinomycetes > Mycobacteriales > Nocardiaceae > Nocardia > Nocardia heshunensis. The sequence goes on from NZ_BAAGTC010000005.1 coordinate 551,467, forward strand.
GAGCACGAACGCGGCGAACGCGAAGGCGATCGTCAGCACGGTGTCGTAGACGGTATTGCCGGTGTACCAGTTCATTCGAAGGTCCTTCAGGTGGAAAACTAGAACACGTTCTATCACGGCTGGCATGCCGACCGGTACCCATCGGCGGACACGGCGGGTGACCGGCGGGTAGGTTTACCAGAACCCGGAGGGAGGCACGGTGGGTTCGCAGGGATGGGATGCACTGCTCAAATGGATGCCGTTTTTTCTCGAGGAGGACGAGGACGCGGACGAATCCGGACTCGGATGGAACCCGCGGTTCATCCAGGTCCGTGACGAACTCACCGGCCGCCGAGCGCATTTCGCGCAGCAGGGCACCGAGATCGAGGTGATCGTGGCCGTCCCGGAGCAGAACGCCGCCGCCGAACGACTACTCGCGGTACTGCGCGAGCAAGCCGACGGCACCTGGGATCCGGTACCGCTGCCGTCCGAATCCGATGCCACCGCACCGGATCCGCAATGGCGGGCCATGCAGCGGGTGCATCAGCAACCGCGGCTGGCGCGCGAGTGGAGCACCGGCTGGCAGCGCGGCGAGGCCGTCGACCAGCGCCGCGCCACCGCCGAATCCGTGATCGCCGTGCTGCGCGACGGCCTCGGCATGCACGGCGACGAACTGCGCTTCACCACCTGGAGCATGGACGCGCCCGGCACCGGCAGCTACGGCCTGCCCGCCGACCGGCCCAGCGAGCGCGAGGCGCCCGCGGTGTGTGCGGACTGGGCCGATTTCGAGGCCCGACTGGACTGGGCGCTGACGACACTCCCCTGGGACGGGGTGATCAACCTCAGCACCCCGCACCCCGGACCCGACCCCTGCTTCGTCCAATTCCTGCACGGCCGTCAGCTTTTCAATGAGGCCAGCGGCTGGGACGTGGCCGGACTCGGCTCGGGCGAATTCGACCGGCGCATGCGCGATCTCGGCTGGAGCTTCGCCCCTCACAGCGTCCCCGGCGGCGCGGCCCTGATCTGGGAGGGCCCCCTGGCCAAGGCCGGATTCAACCCCAGCCTGTGCGACGCCCCACGGCGGACCGTGGCCACCTTCACCGAGGTGTTCACCGTCGGGCATCCCCAGGATCTGGTCTTCCGCGCCTTCCGCAACGGCCAGCGCCGCGACGCGGAATTGCGCTATCTGGACATCGAATTGGGCATCCCACGCGACGTCAGGTAGGGCGACCATCCGACGACGCCTCCGTCATTCCGGCGTGCTCTTGGCCGGAATCCAACGCAGTGAGTGTGGATCCCGGCCAAAAGCACGCCGGGATGACGAGGATTTGTATAGTTCACAGTCGCCGTAGGTGAATGGGCAGACCGTCGGCGGGTGACGGTCCGGTGCCCGCGACGAGGGGGACCCGGTAGTCCGACGGCACGCTCCAGCGGTAGTTGAGCAGCATGCGGTGCATGGTGGCCTTGACGGTCATGCCGCCGAAGTAGCGGCCGATGCATTTGTGGGCGCCGCCGCCGAAGGGGGGCCAGGCGTAGCGGTGCGACTTGTCCTCGGCGCGGGCGGGATCGAAGCGTTCCGGGTCGAAAACGTCCGGATCGTGCCAATATTCCGCATTGCGCATCATTGAGTAGGGCCCGGCCATGACCAGGGTGCCCTTGGGGATGAAGAAGCCTGCGATGTCGGTGTCCGCCAGCGTTTCTCGCACCATCTGGCCGACCGGGGCGTACATGCGCAGTGTCTCCCGGAAGGCCAGTTCCATACTGGGCAGCCGGTCCAAGTCGGCGTAGTCGAGGGTGGGTTTGCCCAGCGCCTCGGACTCCTTACGCAGGCGCTGCTGCCACTCCGGGTTTCGCGCGAGCTCGTAGGCGAGCATGGAGATGGCCAGGGTGCTGGTGTCGTGGGCGGCCATCATCACGAAGATCATGTGATCGACGATGTCGGCGTCGGTGAAGGATTCGCCGTCCTCGGTCTCGGCGTGACAGAGCACGCTGAAGAGGTCCTCGCCGTCGCCTGCGCGCTTGGCAGGCAGCTCGCGACGGAAATAGTCCTCGAGCACCCGGCGGCCCCGCAGGCCCCGATTCCACACTCCCCCGGGCATATTCGTGCGAATCATGGCCGTACCGCCGTGCACGGCGGCCTCGAAGGCACGCGACAGGGCGGTGGCCTCGGGCCCGAGTTCCGCGCCCGCGAAGACCACGGTGGCCTGTTCCAGCAGCATCCGCTTGACATGGTCGTAGAGCGGGAAATCGGTGGCGGGCAGCCAGGAGTCGACCCCGCGCACTATGCGCGGCGTGGTCAGATTGAGATAGCCGATCAGGCGCGGGCGGGTGAAGGCCTGCTGCAGAATGCGGCGGTGGTAGGTGTGATCGTCGAAGTCGCGCAACAGGATTCCGCCGCGGAAGAACGGGCCGATGAGGAATTCCCAGCCCTGCTGCGCGGAGAAGACCCTCTTGCGGTCCAGCAGAAATTCCTCGAAGGCCGCCGGGCTGCCGAGGCCGACGATCCTCCGACCGAACAGCCCCATCCATTGGACCGGGCCGTAGAGCTGCTGACGCTCGCGGCTGAAGCTCAGTGGATCGGCCAGCGTAGAGATCATGTGGCCGATGCCCGGCGGGCCGGAGTCACCCATCACCGGTTTGAGCCCACTGCCGGGCGGCGGATCCGCGAGCGGGCGCGGCACGCGCGGATAACGTTCCAGTACCCCGGCGGCGCGGCACTGAATTCGGTGATTCAGCACGGCTTTTCGAACAGCCATGTATCCACGGTAGCGGAAACGGAGATATCCGTAAACGGTCGTTTCCCGATTTCTGTGCCAAGCTGTCAGGGTGACGCGAGCTTTCAACGGGACCTATCGCGGCACCTCGACCGATGAGCGTCGCGAACAGCGCCGGCAGCGGCTTCTGGACGCGGCCCTCGAGATCGTCGGGACGCAGGGGCTGGCCGCGCTGACCGTGCGCGGGGTGTGCGAACAGGCGAAGGTCGGGCCGCGATTCTTCTACGAATCGTTCACCGACCTGGACGCTTTGGCCGCCACCCTGCTCAACGAGGTGCAGGGCGAGGCGCTCGAGCGCGCCCGCACCGCCATCACTGAAACGCCGGGCACGCCCGAGGACAAGATGCGCGCCGGGGTGGCCGCGCTCATCATCGCGGTCACCGACGATCCGCGGCGCGCCAATATCGCCTTCGCCCAGGCCTACGGCAGTGAACTGCTCATGCGGCGCCGCTTCGAGGGCATGCGCGAGGTAGCCCAGGTCCTCATCGAACAGACCCGGGCGCTGCTCGACATTCCCGAGGGCGAGGACACCGCCCTGATGGCGCTGGCCCAGCTGATCACCGGCGGCGCCGCGGAACTGACTCTGGTCTGGCTCGACGGCGGCCTGAAGGTGGAGCGCCCGGTGCTCATCGACATCGTTGCGGATTACGTTGTCGCCATGGTGGATCGACTACCCGGGATGACCGAGAAACTCGACTGAGTACCCGGTTACGTGGGGGAACGCCCGACGCCGCTGGCCAGGATCTCCTCGACCACGAGTTTGGCGGTTTCGGCGCAGGCGGTGGTGCCGCCGTTGGCGTACTCCTTGACCGCGTCGCCGACATTCCACAGGTTCGCAATCGGGGTGTTGTGCGGCAGGTCGTAGCCGGCGACGGCGCGCTGGGGTGGCCAGTCGTCGCGGGTGACGGCGATCGAGAGGATGCGGGCCTGCTCGAAGTCCGGGATCTCCTCGCGCAGATCCTGCAACACCAGCGCGGTGTCTGCGTCGGAGTCGAAGTCGCCGACCGAGGGTTTGGGCACGCCCGCGCCGACATAGAGGTGCCAGCCCGGCGGGGCCATCTCCGGGCAGGTGGCGGTGAAATTCGCGACGTAGCACAGCCGCCGGGTGCGGGCGAAGCTGAGCAGGCCGGGCGCGTCGATCAGGGGTTCGCGGCTGGCGAAGTTGACCGAGATCATCGCGGCGGGCAGGTCTCGTTGCAGCACCGAGCCGACGTAGTCGGACGGAAAGTGGTCTGGGCCAACGAGATCCAGGGTGGCCGACGGACCGACATCGCTGACCGCGAAAGCACAAGTCACATCCACGGTTTCACCGTCGCGCCGGATCCGCGCACCGCTGACGCGGCCGTCGGCGATGTGGAGCTGCTCCACCTCGCCGCCCAGCCAGACCTGTCCCCCATTGCGTTCCACCACATCGGCGAGGGATTTCCAGATCCCGATGGTGCCCTCGGGGCAGAAGCCGAACTTCTTGAACGCCGACTTGCCGGTGATGTAGGTGAAGAACACGCGGGCCGGGAGTTCCTCCGAGCCGACGGCGAAGATCGAGCCGCACATATTGCGGAAGATCCCTTGCACCGCATCATTTTTGGTGTAGCGGCGCACCCAGTCGGCGATGGAGAGCTCCCGATCCGGTGGCCCGGACGCCTCCCCCGGACCCGCCAGCAGCTGCGCGCCGTGGCGGGTCAACTGGGAGATGAGCAAGCCCCAGCCGCCGCTCGAGATATCGACGTCACGACCGTTGATCCGGTAGAGGATCGGCGGATCAGCCGGGCGCACTTCGAATTTGGCGCCGACCTCCGCGAAGGTCTGCTCGGTGATGCCGCCGGTCTCGACGACCACCGCGCCGGTGTTTATCTTGAATCCGTCGATATCCTCGGTGGAGGCCCGGCCCCCGACTCGGTCCAGTCGTTCGACCACCAGGGTGCGGTAGCCGTGGTGCGAGAGCCGGGCGGCCGCGCACAGCCCGCCCGCCCCCGCTCCGACAACCAGTGCGTCCCACGTGTTCTCGCTCATGGCGAGGCTCCTCGCGCAGGCTCAGCCCGCTGGATTGACCCCCGGCTGAGCGTCGGACATATCGGTAATACGACTCCAATTCTCTCGCACCTGGTCCAGCGTCGGGACCTCACTGAACAGAACGGGCTTGTTGGCGAACAACTGCAGTCGCTGCACCGAGCCGCCGCCGACCACCAGCACCGTGCCCGAGTCCTGGTTCTCCTCGCTGACCAAGTAGCCGACGATCGGGGCGACCTGGGCGGGCCCCAGCTTCGCGAGCATCTCGGCGGACATGAGGTCCTCCGTCATGCGGGTGGCGGCGATCGGAGCCACCGCATTGACCTTGATGTCGTACTTGCGACCCTCGTAGACCAGGGTGTTCATCATGCCCACCATGCCGAGTTTGGCTGCGCCGTAATTGGCTTGGCCGAAGTTGCCGTACAGGCCCGAGGTGGAGGTGGCCATCACGACGCGGCCGAAACCCTGCTCGCGGAAGTGGCCCCAGGCGGCGTGCGTGACATTGAACGCGCCGAACAGGTGCACGCGCTGCACGGCCTCGAACGCCTCGGGGGTCATCTTCGCGAAGCTCATGTCGCGCAGGATGCCCGCGTTGTTGACCACGCCGTGCACTGCGCCGAAGCTGTCGAGCGCGGTCTGCACCAGCGCCTGTGCGCCCTCGGTGGTGGCGACGCTGTCGTAGTTGGCGACCGCGGTGCCACCGGCCGCGCGGATCTCCTCGACCACCGTGTCGGCCATATTGTGGCCGGACCCGCTGCCGTCGCGCGCGCCACCCAGGTCGTTGACCACGACCAGCGCGCCCTCGCGGGCGAGCAGCAGCGCGTACTCCCGGCCCAGGCCGCCACCGGCTCCGGTGACAATGACGACTCGATCGGTTACACCAGGCATGAGTTCTCCTTGCCGAAACTAATTGCTCTTTCGGAACGTAGCAGGAGGGCCCGCGCGGGTTTGTGCTGCCCGCCACACTCGTCGCGGAACTGGTCAGTCGATAGGGTTGGTGTGATGACTCCGCACCTGCACCAGCGTTATCCCGAACTCGCGCGGACCCTGCCCCATGTGCGGCTGGGCGCCACCCCGACACCGGTGCGGCGGCTGGCGGCGCTCGACACGATCGGCGCGGACATCTGGCTCAAGGACGACAGCGTCTTCGGGGACGGCGGCTGGGGCGGCAACAAGGTCCGCAAACTGGAATGGCTGCTGCCCGACGCGCTGCGGCAGCGACGCACCACCATCGTGACCGTGGGCGGGCTGGGCACCAACTGGGGATTGGCGACCGCGCTGTACGGGCGCGAGCACGGGGTGAAAACCGTTCTGGCGCTGATCGATCAGCCCGAGGACGATCATGTGCGGGCGCAGTTGAAGCGGCTGCGGGACTCCGGCGCGGAACTGCATTTCACGCATTCCAAGGCGCGGACGATCGTGAGTGCGCCGTGGCTGCTGGCCCGCGGCTGCACCGGGTGGCGGCCGCCGTATTTCCTGCCCGCGGGCGGATCCTCGGCGGTGGGTGCGCTCGGATATGTCGAGGCCGCAATGGAATTGGCGGAGCAGGTGCGGGCCGGGGAGTTGCCGGAGCCGAGTCACATCGTGATTCCGGTGGGGTCGGGCGGGACGGCGGCGGGGCTGTCGCTCGGCTTGCGGCTGGCGGGGCTCGCGACGCGGGTGGTCGGGGTGGTCGTGAACGACACTTTGAAACTCGACGGGCCGACCCTGGCCAAGCTGGCGGGGCACACCGCACGGCTGCTGCGCAAGCGCGGGGCTCGGCTGCCCGAAAACCTCTCACCCCTCGGCAATCTCGACCTGGTCACCGAGTACCTCGGACCCGGCTACGGGTATCCGATGCCCGAAGCCGCTACCGCACAGGCTCTTTCGGCCGATCGCGAACACATGACGCTGGAGCCGGTCTACACCGCCAAGGCCATGGCCGCACTGCTGGACATGAACGCGCACGGGCGTTTCGGCGACGGTCCGGTGGTGTACCTCAACACCAACGGACCGCGCTGAGACCCGTTCGCTTCATGCCGTGGCGAGCTTGGCGGCCAGGAAGTCTTCCCAGGTGCGTTCGCCCACCGCGTGATCCGGGGTCAGGTTGCCGCCCGCGGCGTAGGCGCGCGACGCCTTGCCCGGAGCCTTCATGGTGACGACCGGTCGACGCTTGCCGGTGGCCTGCAGGTAGCTGCGCTCGAGCTCCTTCATCGTGTAGATGGTGGGGCCGCCGATCTCCTCCACGTATCCGGCCGGTTCGTCCAAGGCCAGTTCCACCAGACGCGTTGCGACCTCGGCGGTTTCGATGGGCTGGAAGCGGAAGTCGAAGACCGGCACCACCGGCATCTTGCCGAGCGCCGACACCATGGTGAACAGCAGATCGTGGAATTGGGTGGCGCGCAACGTGGTCCACGGCAGACCCGAATTCTCCACCACCAGTTCGGCATCGCGCTTCGAGGCCATGTAGGCCATGGTCTGGCGGTCGATGGCGCTCTCCACCGGAATGCGTTCCGCGCCGACCACCGAGATGAAGACCAGGTGCGGGAATTCGCCCGCCTCCTTGATTCCGTCGACGAGGGCCTGGGCCTTCGCGCCGTCGCCCTTCTGGGTGCCCGCCAGGTGCAGCACGGTGTCGACGCCGGCCACCGCTTCCGCGATGCCCGCGCCGGTTTGCAGATCACCGGCCACGTAGTCGATGCCGTCCGCGCCCTGGCGGGTGGTGCGGCTGAGCACCCGCACCCGCACTCCGGCCTGCCGCAGCAACGGGGTGACCAGCTTGCCCAGGGTGCCGGTGCCGCCTGTGACCAGAACCGTCTTCGCCATGGTGACCATCTCCTTCATCGAGTCGGTGCCAGCGCCGTGTGGCGTCTCCGCACTGCCGCCGTGGTGGCGTTCTGCCCTGTTGACGAGACGGCTCCTGCGGATGTGACATCGCGTGACCGAGGCCACCATTCGTCCTCGTCGTAGGCTGGCTGCATGCCCTATTCGGTCCCCGCGTCGCAGCTCGACCGCCTGCCCGCCACGGTCTCCAACCAGCAGTTCGACCGCCTGCTGGAACTGGTGTCCGGGCGCCGCCTGGCCGTCCTCACCGGCGCGGGCATCTCCACCGACAGCGGCATCCCCGACTACCGCAGCCCGAACTCACCCCCGCGCACCCCCATGACCTACCAGCAGTTCGTCGGCGATCCTGTCTTCCGCCAACGCTATTGGGCCCGCAACCACCTCGGCTGGCGCTTCATGGACGCCGCGCGCCCCAACCCCGCCCACCGCGCCCTCACCCGCCTGGAACGCGCAGGCCTCATCACCGGCATCATCACCCAAAACGTAGACCTCCTCCACACCAAAGCAGGCCACCGCCAAGTCCTCGACCTCCACGGCGTCTACGCCCGAGTCCGCTGCCTGACCTGCAACGCCCTAACCTCCCGCATGTCCCTGGCCGACCGCCTGGAAGCCGCCAACCCCCACTTCACCGACACCCTCCCCCGCACCGGCATAGAAGTAGCCCCCGACGCCGACGCAGTAGTCCCCGAAACCCACACCTTCACCATGGTCAACTGCACCACCTGCGGCGGCCTCCTGAAACCCGACATCGTCTACTTCGGCGAATCCGTCCCCAAACCCCGAGTCCAAGCCGCCTACGACCTCGTCGACTCCTCCGATGCCCTCCTGGTCATCGGTTCCTCCCTCACGGTCATGTCCGGCCTCCGCTTCGCCCGCCACACCGCCAAATCCGCCCGCCCGTTGATAATCCTCAACCGCGGCACCACCCGAGCCCACGACCTAGCCACCCTCACCCTCGACGCCCCCTGCGCCCCACTCCTCACCGCCCTCGCAGACACCCTCGCCCCCAACTGATTTCAGCGGGCATTTCGGGAGTTTCCGGACACGTATCCCCCAAATCGACTGCACACCAATCATTATCGAATAGCTTCGAACACATGGCCGAGTCGCCAACAAACCCGCACGACGCGTACTTCCGGCATGTGCTCGCTCGCCCGGCCGATGTGACCGGCGAGCTTCGGGAGGTGCTCCCGAAAGAACTAGCGGCGAAACTGGATTGGACAGCCCTCACCCTGCAACCTTGCAGCTTCGTGTCCCAGCACTTACGTTCACGCTTCAGCGATCTACTGTTCCGCACCCGTCTCGGCGGACACGATGCATACATTTACTTGCTGATCGAGCACCAGAGCCGACCCGACCGGTGGATGCCGGTCCGAATGCTCGAATACCAGATCGCGATCTGGAATCGCTATGTGCGCGAACATCCCGACTCCGAAAAACTGCCGGTCATCGTTCCTTTGGTCGTCCATGCCAGCCCCGACGGACGCCGCTGGAACGTTCCGACCGAACTCTCGGAGTTGCTGGACATCGACCCGGCAACCCGTGCCGCACTCGGCGACCACCTGCCACAATTCCGCTTCCTGCTCGATGACCTCACCAAGCTCGAGCTCTCCGCACTGCTCGACCGGAACCTGACGTCGCCGACCCGAGTCCTGTTCGTCCTGCTCAAGATCGCCTCGGGCAACAAGCACCTGGGCGAGGACCTCTTGCCGCTGGTCGACGACCTGGAAGCAATGCTGGCCGGCCCTGACGGCGAGGCGGACTTCGAGTGCGTAGTGACGTACATTCTTACTGTCGGCGAAACCAGAAAATCCGACTTGGGACCGCTCATAAACCAGCTCGGTCCCCGAGCCCGGGAGATCATGATGACGACTGCGGAACAACTCCGCGCAGAAGGCGAAGCGCGTGGTGAGACCCGCGGACGCGCCGACAGCCTGATCGAGCAGTTGGGGTTGAAGTTCGGCGAACTGTCCGCCGACACGACCTCGATCATTCGTGCCGGAGATCTGCAGCAGCTGCGAACCTGGGCCGCCAAGGTTCTCACTGCCGACACCCTCGAAGACGTCTTCGCCGAGTAATCCGTCCCTGAAACTGGCGTCGCGGCGCTCAGCGGGATTGGGGGCGCAAGGCGTCGAGGATGATGGTGGCGAGGTGGGGGCGGCCGGTCGGATCGGCGGGGGTGGTGGTGTGTTGGATGGCGTGGAAGGCGCCTGCTACCAAAGCCATCGCATCCTGGGCTGTGACGTCGTTGCGGGCCAAGCCGGCGGTGCGGGCGCGGGTGAGCAGGGTGGTGACGTGGTGGGTTAGGTCGTGGGCGAGGTCTGGTGCGGCGGTGCGGAGGTCGAATTCGGTGGCTGCGAGGGCGCTTTTGACCGTGGCGTTCTCGACGCCGTTGGCGATCATCCGCGACAGGAGGGTGAAGAGGGCTGCGGGGTCGTTGGAGGCGGCCAGGGCCGACGCTTCGGCGCGCAGGTGTTCGAGTTGATCGATCGAGACCGCCAGGTACAGCGACTCTTTGGTGGGGAAGTGGCGGTGGACGGTACCCGGGCCGACGCCGGCGCGGCGGGCGACCTCGTCCAGTGAGACGGCGAGGCCCTCGGTGGCGAACAGTTGCTGTGCGGCGTGCACGACGCGATCGCGATTGCGGCGGGCATCGGCGCGCAGCTCACGACTGCGGATCGTGGATGCCTCGGGGGTCGGGATGGGTTCGCGCGGAGGGGGATTCATGTCGTTACCGAGCATAACCGGGGCGGCGCACCGTATGCTGGCCCGATAAACGGGGCGGCGCACCGCTTAGTCGGATGGTCGTCCCGATCGACCATCCGAGGAGTGCAGATCGATGACCACAGGCGACCCGGGTGCGCTGGTTCGGCGCATGCAGGAATGCTTCAATACCCGGCAGTTCGACCGCGCCGATGAGCTGTTCGGCCCGGAATTCTTCAGCCACACGCTGGGCACCACCGGATTCGAGGCGGGTAAGGCGGCGTGGCGTGGGCTCGTCGCGCGGTTCCCCGATATTCGCGTCGTCGCCGATGATGTCCTGGTCGACGGGGACAGGGTTGCCGTGCGCTCGTCCGTCGAGGGAATCCCGGTGTCGGACAGCGGCCCACGGCCGATGATGATCGAGATCTTCCGCGTCGAGGGCGGTCGGATCGTGGAGAACTGGGCGCTGGGGCAGGGGCTGCCGTACAGCGCGGAGACGCTGCGATAGCTCCACCCTCCCGGTCGGTTCGTACGGTGTAGGTTGTCGGGAACGTTAGGTTCGGACAGAAGGTGCTGGGATGTCTACGGTGGAGCGCAATTACTTTCCGGCTTGGTTCGATCGGTTTCAGTCGAAGTACATGAATCGAGCCGTGCGGCCGATTGCGCCTTATCTGCCGGGGTTCGCTGTCATCGGACATCAGGGGCGCAAGTCGGGGAAGGCCTATTCCACGCCGGTGAATGCTTTCCGGGCTGACGGCAAGTTGTTCGTGGCCATGGGGCATGGGCGGACCGATTGGATCAGGAATACGCTCGCGGCGGGAGAAGGGGACGCGCGCTACGCGTTTCGGCGGTTCCGGCTCGTGAATCCTCGGGTGATCGCTCGTGGCGAGGCAGGTGCGGAATATCCGCTGGTGGCCCGAATCGCCGGGCGCAGTCTTCCCTTGTTCGTGGCGGACACCGTCTCCAACTGACCGCGATCGGCCCTCAGCCGAGGGCGGCGTTGAGGCGGTCCAGGTAGTGATCGACGGGGGCGAGGGCGAGCAGACCTGTACCGGCACCCGCTAGTTCGCCTGCGGCGGAGGATAATTGATCACGCACTCGGCGCATGACGGCATGCTCGGTGAGAGCGAGGGCGGCGTGCGCCAGCAGCGCCAGACGCAATTCCAGCAGCAGGTCCGGAGGCGGGTCCGAGAGGGCGAGCAGGGCAGCGCGGGCGGCGTCGACGTCGCCGCTGTCCAGGTGCAGTAGCGGGCGGATCCAGGGTTCGTGTGGTCCCCAGTCGGTATCCGGTTGGGCGGCAAGCGGTTTGCCGTGGCGCAGGCGCAGGCACAGTAGAGCCATGGGCAGCAGGCCGTGGTGGAGGCCGGGCATGGCGGTGCCGGGGTGGGCGGCGGAGGCGGAGCGGTAGGCGGCCTCGGCCTGTTCCAGGGGCGCGGTCACGGAGGTGCGTAGGGCCGCGTACCAGGTGGTGAAGAAGGGGACCAGGGGCAGGCCATAACGGTCGGCGAGAGCGTCGACGACGCGTACATGATGGTCGGCTGCATCGAACTCCGCTGCGGCACTGAGTGCTTGGATGCGGATGAGGTGGCCCAGGACCTCGAAGGTGACCAGATCATGAGCCTGTGACAACTCGATCAGCCGGGTTCCCACGGCGGCACGTTCGGGTGCCAAGCCCGTCCGGTGGAAGGTCTGCATGAAGCGGGCATTGAGAGCCAGGGCGAGCAGGGCCGGGCGATTCAGCTGGGCCGCAAGGCTTTCGGCCTCCTCGGCCGCCGCGCGCCCACGGAGGGTATCGGTGGCGCGCAGTTCCAACGCGATGGTGATGAGTAGGCGGCACCGCATCTCCAGGTCGGCAGCGTCGCCGGTGGTAAGGGTCTGCGGGGTGGCATCCGAGAGCGCATGCGGGGCGGAGCCGGTGAGCGGCAAGGCATGAAGGGCACGTTCGGCGGCGGTGACGACCAGGCGCGCCAAGGCCGGGTCGTCGGTGTCGGTCCAGAGGGCGGGGACATCGAAGGCCACGATCAGGCGGGCGGTCAGTGCGGGGTCGCCGAGCCGCTCGGCGGCCCGAATCGCTTCTGCGCGGCGGATTCCGGCTTCGGGGAGGCGGCCGGTCAGTGCCAGGGCACGCACCAAACCCATGGTCGCTTCGAGAGCGGAGCGCACGTCACCTGCACGCTCGTAGGCGGTCACGGCATCGCCCCATAGCCGCGCGGCCTCGTGCGGTGCGAACACCCGCTCGGCAGCCGATGCCGCCGCACGGGAGTATTTTCCGGCACGGCCGGCGGTGGCAGTGGTGGCGGCGCGGACGAAATGGTGTGCCAGCGTGGCGGCGTCGGCGGTCCCGGCCGCCTCCAGTAGCGTGCCTGCCTGCGCATGCCAGCCGGATCGGCGCGGGGCGGGAATGTCCCGGTAGACGACATCGCGAACCAGTGCGTGCGCGAAAGCCACTCCGGTCGAACCTGATTCGCTCAGAAACCCGGCGCGCAGGGCCGCCGCCACCGCCGCGTCGGCGAGCTCACCGTCCCCGGACAGCTCGACCAGCAGCTCGAAGTCGACCTCGGATCCGATCACCGCGGCCTGCCGCAGCACCCGCCGCTCCGCCTCCGAGAGCCGCTCCAGCCGGTGCCGCACCACATCCCGCACACCCACCGGCACCGCATCCAGCCCCGGCTCCCCCTCATCCCGCCACAGCCGCGCCAACTCCCGCGTATAGAACGGATTCCCCTGCCCCCGACCATGAATCCGCCCGACCGCCGCGGCCCCGATTCCGGCTCCTGCGACCGCGCGTACCAACTCCCCCGTCTCCTCCACTCCCAGGCCACCCAACTGCACACGCACCGGCTCTACCCGCGCCAGCCGAGCCAGCGCCGCGGCCAACCCGGCCTCCACGTCGGTGCCGCGGTAGGTACCGACCAGCAAGACCGGCCCCGCCACCGGCGTCATCGCCAGAGCGGTCAGCAATTCGAGTGTCTCCTCCCCCGCCCAGTGCAGGTCGTCGAACACCACGAGTACCGGCCCACCCCGCGCGACCGATCCCAGAAACTCCACCGCCGCCCGCTGCGAATGAAACCGCGCCACAGCGGGATCCGAGCTGAGACTCCCCACACCATCGAGGGCCGGCCGATCCGCATGCACCGCCGACAGCGCCGCCGAGATCCGCGTCCACGGCCAGTTCGGCGGCGCACCTCGCTCCGCCGGGCTGGGGCCCCAGGCGACCTTCCACCCCTGCTGGGCCAGCTCCACCGAAAGAGCCTCGGCAAGAGCGCTTTTCCCGGCACCTTCGATTCCGGAGACCAGTACCGGCACGGCACTCCCGGTCTCCGCGACGCGTTCGGCGGCCGCGCGCATCCGCGCCAGCTCGTCGAGACGCCCGACGAAAGGGTTTCCGGCAGGCTGGCCCCCGGCTGACGATCCGGCGGCGACGCCAGCGTGGACGGGCTGCCGGGGCGAATACACCACTGCCGGAGGAGTTTCCGTGCCCGGGCCGGTTCGCGGCGGCGCGACCGCCAGCTGCGGCGACTGGGCCAGAATGTCGGATTCGAGGTGGCGGAGGTCGAGGCCGGGGTCGACGCCCAGTTCGGAACGCAGGTTGCGGCGGATGGCGCGAAGGGCGGCCAGGGCGTCGGCTTGGCGACCGGCGCGGTAGAGGGCCAGGGCGAGGGTGTGCCAGGCGGGTTCGCGGAGGGGATGCGTGTGGAGATGGGACTCCAGGGCGGCGACCGCTTCGGTGTGGCGGGACAGGGTGGTGAGGATGAGGGCTCGCTGTTCGATGGCGAGGGAATGCAATTCGTCGAGGCGGGTGATTTCGGCGCGGGCCCAATGGTCGTGGGAGAACTCGGCGTAGGCCGGACCGCTCCAGAGTGCCAGGCCGAGATCCAGATTCGACAGCGCGGCTTCCAGATCCGGCACGGTTACTGCGACATCCAGGGCCACCTCCCGCCCCGACATGGCGACGGCCGAAACGGGCCGAGCGGCCGCCGGGGGTGCGGGCACGACCGCGGCGCGAACCAGGGATTCGAAGCGGTCCGCATCGACCTGGTCGGTGTCCACGTGCAGGGCATATCCGGGTGCGGCGGTGACGAGGACGCGGGCGGGTTGGCGTGGGCGGCGGTCGGGTTCGAGAATGCGGCGGATGTCGGAGACGAAGGTCTGGATGGTGCCGTGCGGGTCGCGGGGCGGCTGCTCCCAGAGGTCGTCGATGAGCTGGGTGAGCGGGACCACGCGGCCGTGGGCGATGAGCAGCCGAGCCAGCAGGGCGCGATGCCGCGGGCCCTTGAGGGCCAGCGGTACGCGCTCGTCCTCGGCCCGCAGCGGGCCGAGGACCTGGAAGGTCACCACGTCGGCCGACTCTATCGGCTGCGGCGGATACGGCCGGCCCGCCCGCACCGAGTGAGTGCTCAGTCGATGCTGACCGATCACTGAGCGGTGCCGCGCATCCTCGTCCGGTACCCGGCACTACCTGGAGAGGAACACTCATGAACCCGCGCATCCCCGGATTCGACTACCAGCGCGTCACCGTCGCCGACGGCGTCACCCTCAACGCGGCGGTGGCCGGTTCCGGCAGCCCGATCGTGCTGCTGCACGGCTTCCCACAGACCCATCTCATGTGGCGACATGTGGCAGCGGATCTGGCCGCCGATCACACCGTCATCTGCCCGGATCTGCGCGGCTACGGCGACAGTGACAAGCCGGTCGACACCGACGGCGAGACGTATTCGAAGCGCACCATGGGCAACGACATCGTCACGCTGGCAAAGGCTTTCGGGCATGAGTCCTTCGCCCTGGCCGGGCATGACCGGGGTGCGCTGGTCGCCATTCGCACCGCCCTCGACCATCCCGAGCACGTCACCCACCTGGCGTCGCTGGATGTGCTGCCCACCCTGGACATGTGGGAGGTCATGCACGGCCTGACGGGCGCGATCGGCTTCCACCTGTACCTGATGGCCCAACCGGTCGGTCTACCCGAGCAGCTCATCGGCGCCAGCCCCGACGCCTTCTTCGGCTACTTCCTCGATGGCTGGACCAAGAACCCCGACGCCATTCCCGCCGAGATCCGCGACGCGTACCTCACGGCCAGCCGCCACGCCGTCCCCTCGATCGTGGCCGACTACCGAGCGTCCGCGAACATCGACGTCGAACACGACCGCGCCGACCGCGCGGCAGGCACCACCCTCCGCATGCCGACAACCGTCCTCCAACAGGACTGGGGTTCGGCCCTCGGCTTCGACGCCGAAGCACTCTGGCGAGCCTGGGCCCCCGACCTGAAGCACGAGACCGTCACCTGCGGCCACTTCATGGCCGAGGAATCTCCCACCGAAATCATCCGGGCGATCAGGGAACTCGTGCGCCGCTAGTCACGCGGCGGCGAACCAGGCCCGTATACCACTTGCTGGTTGTACAACCCGGAGGTAGGGTTCGGGTGTGGAAGCGACCTTGCGGGCGCTGGCGGAGCCCAATCGCAGGCATATTGTCGAGCTGTTGCGGGATGGGCCGCGGTCGGTGAACGAGATTGTGGAGCGGCTCGAGCTCAAGCAGCAGTTGGTGTCGAAGCATTTGCAGTCGTTGCGTGAAGCGGGGCTGGTGAAGATGCAGCCGATTGCGCAGCGGCGGGTTTATGCACTGCGGGCCGAGCCGTTCCGGGAGCTCGATGCGTGGCTGCAGACCGTCCGGCAGGTCTGGGAGGAACGGCTCGATGAATTCGATAGCTACCTGCAGGTCATGAAGGATGATCATGGACGCTGAAATCACGATTGCCCGTCTGCTGCACGCGCCACGGGATCTGGTGTGGGACGGGTTGACCAGTCCCGAGCACATCGCCCGGTGGTGGGGGCCGAAAGGCTGGACCACCACGGTCTATCGCATGGACGTTCACCCCGGCGGGGTGTGGCACTACTGCATGCGGCCCGATCATGATGCGACGGAAGAAGTCTGGGGTCGAGCGGTCTACGAGACTATCGAGAAGCCCTCGCAGCTCACCTATCTCGAAACCTTCTCCGACCCCGACGCAAATATTGTCGGCGACAGTCGGCGCACGGTCACCCTGGAACTGCACGATCGCGGAGAACACACGGATCTGGTCGTACGCACCCGGTTCGACACCGTCGAGGAGCGCGAAGCGATGGAAAAGCTCGGTATGGCAGCAGGTTTCAGCATGACGCTCGATCGATTCGACGACTGGTTGACCACCTCCACTGCGAAAGGATCGGCGACATGAGCACCGAAATGGCGACCGTGATTTCGAAGGACAGCACCGCCATCGCCTACGAGCAGTCCGGGACCGGACCGGCGATCATCGTGGTGTCCGCGGCCTTGGCCGATCATTCGGGCACCGCCAAGCTGGCCGCATTGCTGGCGCGGAACTTCACGGTCCTCAACTACGACCGCCGCGGTCGCGGGCAGAGCGGCGACACCCCGCCGTATGCGAAGGACCGGGAAATCGAGGACATCGCGGCGCTGGTCGACGTTTCCGGCGGGTGCGCCTTCTTGTTCGGCAGCTCCTCGGGCGCGGTGCTCGCGCTCGACGCGGCCGCCGAACTCGGCGCGCGCGTAGGTGGCGTCTTGCTCTACGAGCCGCCGTTCATCATCGACGGCAGCCGGCCCGCGATGCCCGAGGGGCTCGCCGACGAAGCCGCGCAACTGGTTTCGGCGGGTCGCCGCAATGACGCGGTGAAGCTGTTCTTTACCAAGGGCATGGGCATGCCGTCGGTCGCGGTGACGATGATGCGGCTGTTCATGCCCGGCTGGTCCAAGATGGCCGCGATCGCACACACCATCCCCTACGACCTGACCGTTCTCGACGGCACCCAAACCGGCAAACCGCTACCCGTCGACCGATGGTCAGGGGTGGAGGCGCCGGTGCTGGTCGCCGTCGGCAGTAAGAGTCAGCCCTTCTTCCACGACGGCGCGAAGTCGATCGCCGAGTCCCTGCCCGGCACCACCTACCGCTCGCTTGCGGGCGACAGTCATGCCTCGGTCATGATGCGCCCCAAGGGTATTGCCGAAACAGCCCGGGAATTCCTCCTGGCCTGAAAACGCACTACTCCCGCAATTCGAGGCGGCGCACCAGGGCGACCAATGCGCTGCGGAGGGCCTCGGGGTTGTCGGTGTCGGCGCCGAGAATCATGCGCACGACTTGGGGAGCCGCGAACCACCAGGCGGCCAGGGCGGCGACCGCGTAGAGGAGGTAGCCGGGAGCCACATCGTCGGGGAGGGTCCCGGCGCGTTGAGCGGTGGCCAGGGCGGCGACCTTGTCGGCGTAATGGGAGGCACGGGCCGATTCGGCAGGCAGTTGGCCGTCCTGGGGTTGCAGCCCTTCCCAGTACATCAACCGCAGGAACTGCGGGTGGGTGTGGTGGAAGTCGAAGACATGCCCGGCATACTCGGCCAGATCTCCGGCCTTGTCCGCGGTCAATGGGCTGGCCGCCGCCAGTTGTTCGAGCTGGTCGGTGAGGACCGCTTCGAAGAGCCCGCGTTTGTCGCCGAAGTACTGGTAGATGCGTTCCTTGTTGATGCCCGCGCGAGCGGCGATGGCATTGACGCGCGCGCCGTCGGGGCCACGTTCGGCGAACTCGTGGACGGCTGCCTCGAGTAGCAGCCTTCTGGTCCGCTCGGTATCCCATGCCATGGGTCCATCCAACCATCTCCAACCGCACGGTTGCGGATCGACTCCCGCCTATGGCAAACTCCAACCACACGGTTGCAACCATTTGGTTGTGGATCCGCTCGCGACGAGGAGGAGGTGGCATCGTGCCCGAGTTGCGCTCCCGCACGGTCACGCACGGACGGAATATGGCCGGGGCTCGCGCCCTCATGCGGGCCAGCGGGGTTCCGTCCGCCGATATCGGCCGCAAGCCGGTCATCGCGATCGCGAACAGCTTCACCGAGTTCGTGCCCGGCCACACCCATCTACAGCCGGTCGGCCGCATGGTGTCCGAGGCGGTGCGCGAGGCGGGCGGCATCCCCCGCGAGTTCAATACGATCGCCGTCGACGACGGAATCGCCATGGGACACAGCGGCATGCTGTATTCGCTGCCCTCGCGGGATCTGATCGCGGATTCGATCGAGTACATGGTCAATGCGCACTGCGCCGACGCACTGGTGTGTATCTCCAACTGCGACAAGATCACTCCGGGCATGCTGATGGCCGCCCTGCGCCTCAATATCCCGACAGTGTTCGTCTCGGGCGGCCCGATGGAGGGTGGCACCGCGGTGCTCGTCGACGGCACCGTGCGTCGCCGTCTCGATCTCATCGTCACCATGGCCGAGGCCGTGAACCCCGCCGTCGCCGACGAGGATCTGGCCCTCATCGAGGAAAACGCCTGCCCTACCTGCGGTTCCTGCGCGGGCATGTTCACCGCCAATTCGATGAACTGCCTCACCGAGGCGCTGGGACTGGCTCTGCCCGGCAATGGCACCACCCTGGCCACCCACACCGCGCGCGCCGACCTGTACCGGGCGGCGGGCCGGACCGTCATGGACATCACCCGCCGCTACTACGACGAGGACGACGCCTCGGTCCTGCCGCGGAACACCGCCTCCCGCAACGCCTTCGACAATGCGATGGCCCTCGATCTGGCGATGGGCGGCTCCACCAACACCGTGCTGCACCTGCTGGCCGCCGCTCAGGAGGCCGGGCTGGACTACAATCTCACCGATATCGAGAAGATGTCGCTGCAGGTGCCGTGCCTGTGCAAGGTCGCGCCCAACGGCGACTACCTGATGGAGGACGTGCACCGCGCGGGCGGTATCCCCGCACTGCTGGGCGAGCTGAATCGCGCCGGCCTGCTGCATCGCGATGTCCATGCGGTGCACGCGAGTTCACTCGACGCGTGGCTGGCCGAATGGGATGTCCGCGCCCCCGAGCCCTCCCCCGCCGCGCTCGAACTGTTCCACGCCGCACCCGGCGGCCAGCGTTCGGCCACCGCGTTCTCCCAGTCCGAACGCTGGCACACCCTGGATGTGGACGCGGCGGCGGGCTGCATTCGTGATGCCGCCCACGCGTATTCGCGGGACGGCGGCCTGGCGGTGTTGCGTGGCAACCTGTCCCCGGACGGCGCGGTGGTGAAGTCCGCCGGTGTGGCCGCGCACATGCACACTTTCACCGGCCCGGCCGTCGTGGTGGAGTCGCAGGAGGACGCGGTCGAGGCCATTCTCAGCAAGCGCATCAAGTCCGGTGACGTCCTGGTGATCCGCTACGAGGGCCCGCGCGGCGGACCGGGCATGCAGGAAATGCTGTACCCCACCTCGTATTTGAAGGGTCTCGGCCTGGCGGGCGAGTGCGCGCTGATCACCGACGGCCGGTTCTCGGGTGGCTCGTCGGGCTGCTCGATCGGTCACATCTCCCCCGAGGCCGCCGCCGGTGGCCCGCTGGCCCTGGTCGAAGACGGTGACATCATCACCATCGACATCCCGTCCCGGACCCTCACGATGGATGTCGGTGACGACGAATTGGCCGCCCGCCGTGCCGAATTGGAGGCGAACGGCGGCTACCGGCCGCGCAATCGCGACCGTCAAGTCTCCCTCGCCCTGAAAACCTATGCGCTGCTGGCGACCTCGGCCGACAAGGGCGCGGTCCGCGATCCGGCCAAGCTCGCGGACTGATCCTCAGCCGTCCACGGTCTCGACCACGAAGCTCGCGACCGTGGTGGTGCTGCCGCCGATATTGACGGTGCCGTAGCGGCGGGCACCGGGAAGTTGGTAGTCGCCCGCCTGGTCGGTGACCTGTTTGTAGGCGTCCAGCAGCATGCGGACGCCGGTCGCGCCGACCGGGTGGCCGATTCCCAGCAGGCCGCCGCCCGGGTTGATCGGGAGGCTGCCGTCGCGGCCGATCGTGCCGGATTCGATGGCCTTCCAGCTCTCGCCGGGCGCGGTCAGGCCGAGATGGTCGATCGCGACGTACTCGGACATGGAGAAGCAGTCGTGCACCTCGACACCGTCGAGTTGATGGACGTCGGCCAGGCCCGCACGGCCGAGGGCGTCGAGAACGGCGGTGCGGACGTGCGGGAAGACGTAGGGCTCCGCGGCAGAGACCCGGAACTTCTCGTCGAGGGACAGCCCGACGGTGCGGTGTCCCCAGCCGGAGATGACCGCGGTGGCACGGATATCGCTGTGCTGCTGCAGGAATCGATCCGAGACGAGAATCACCGCGGCCGCGCCGTCGGTCATCTGACTGCAATCCTGGCGGCGCAGCACACCGGTGACCGGCGGGTTCGCGGTGTCATCGGTCGTGAAGCTGTCCTCGGTGTAGGACCACTCACGTGTCTGAGCAAGCGGATTCAGTCGCGCGTTGGCGATATTGAGTGCGCCGATCGCACGCAGATGCGCGGGATCGAGACCGTAGCGGCGGTCGTATTCCTCAGCAATCGCCGCGAATTGAGTGGGCCAGACCAGGTCGGTGTCCCGCGCCTCGTGCCCGGCCCAGGCGGCCGCACCCATGTAGGCGGCGGCCTGCGCACCGGGCACGGTCTTCTCCAGTTCCGCGCCGAGCACGAGAGCGCAGTCGTAGCGCCCGGATTCGAGGTCGGCCATGGCGGCGAGAGCGGCCATGCTGCCGGAGGCGCAGGCCGCCTCGTGACGGGCGGCCGGAACACCCCACAGCTCGGGATGCACGGTGGCGGGCATGCCACCGAGATGCCCTTGGCCGGTGAACAATTGACCGAATGCGTTTCCGACATGCACGACCTCGATGTCCGCGGCGTCCAGCCGAGTGGCCGCAAGCGTCGCTTCCAACACTTCGCGGAAGAGGGCATCGAATTCGAGACCGGCGCGATGCCAGTTGACGGCGAAATCGGTTTGGCTGCCGCCCAGGATGTACACGGACACGGGATGCTCCAAGGGAATGAGAGGGTCAGAGTCGGGAGCGCAGTTCGCGGCGCAGCAGTTTGCCGACCGGATTGCGCGGGAGCACATCGGCGAGCTCCAGGCGCTCGGGCAGTTTGAAGGACGCGACCTCGCGGGCTTGCAGGTGCGCGACCAGATCCGTCAGGGTCACCGTGGCCCCGGCGGCGGGAACGACCACGGCACAGCACTTTTCGCCGAGAACGGCGTCCGGGTAACCGATCACCGCCACGTCCGCGACCGCCGGATGGTCGATGAGCAGGCCTTCGATCTCCGCGGGCGCGATATTCATGCCGCCGCGAATGATGATCTCCTTGACCCGGTCCACGAAGCGCAGGTACCGGCCGCCGTCACCGCACAGCTCGAAAACGTCACCGCTGCACAGGTATCCGTCGTCGTCGAACGGCTCCGAGCTAGCCGTACCCGGTAGGTATCCGGCGAAGACGGCGGGCCCGCGCAGCCGCAGTTCGCCGCGCCCGCCGATCTCCGTGACGGTCTTCCCGCTGACGACATCGACCAGCTTCACGTCGGTCCGTGCGGCCAGCCGCGTCGTCCAGTGCACCCCGGCCGCCCCGTAGTGCGGCAGATGTTGCGCTCGCACAGTCGGATCCGGGATGTCGGCGGGCGCGCCCAGCAGGCTCACGCCCTCGTTGGAGCCGAAGAAGTTGAGCACCGAGATCCCCAACTCTTCCTGCCAGCGCGCCACGACCGGCGGCGGCAATGGCGCGCCACCCGACCCGACCGTGCGCAGTGACGACAGGTCGGCCTGCGCCCGCAACGCCTCGTTCTGCAACAGCATGGTGAGCAGGGCGGGCGGCATGCTGGTGTGCGTGACCCGATGCTCGGCGATCTGCCGGAAGAACACCGGCAGATCCAGCGGATGATGCTGCACCAGATGCCCGCCCGCCAGCAGCCACGGCAGGAACGAACCCGCGAACCCGGCCATGTTCACCATGGGAAAGGGGTTGAGCACCACCGAATCCGGTGTCACTCCCAGCCCGTCCTGCACCCCGCCCGCCACGGCCAGCCAGTCGCCGTGACAGCGGGGAATGCCCTTGGGTGCGGCCTCGGTGCCACTCGTCCAGCAGATGGTGACGCGGTCGTTCACGGTGACTTCGAGCCCGGAGATGTACTCGCTCAACCAGTTACGGACATCTGCGGGCACCGCTTCGCCGATTGGCACCGCATCCGGCGGAACGTCCGGCCCGAACGCGAAGACGGTCTGTGCATCGTCGACCACCCCGAGCGCCTCCGTCGCGAGCTCCCGATCCCCCAGCCGCCCAACGGTAATGACGGCCGACGCACCTGTCGCCGCGATAATGCCGGTCAGCTCGTGCCGCCGGTACGACACCGGCATGGGCGTCGCCACCGCACCCAGCCGCCACAGCGCCAGGTACACGGCGGTCAGCGCCACACTGTTCGGCAGCTGCACCGCCACCGTCGAGCCCTGCCGAATTCCCTTGTCCAGCAGCACCGCCGCGATATCGCCGACCTGCTCGTCGAGCTCACGCCAGGTCAGCGTGCGCGGCACCGCACCGGTCAACTCCGCCAGATTGGCCGGATCGCTGATCGCCGCGGCATCCGGAGCCGCTTCGACCCGCTGCCCGAACACCTCGGGAATCGTCTCCGCCTGCCACCAGCCCCGCTCGAGATACCCGCGCACCGTCTCGTCCGGGTGGCAGCCGTCGACGGTACGGCCGGTGGAAGCGGTTGCAGTCGAGGATGTTTCGACCATGATGATCCTCTCGGGTCAGGTGATACGGCGGAGCACGATGGCCGAGCCGAGTCCGAGTGCTGCGGGGATGGTGACCAGGGCGTATTCGCCGTCGCGGCGGCGCAGTTCGTCGAGGGCTTGGGCGATGAGGATGCCGCCGGTCGCGCCGAGCGGGTGGCCGACGGCCAGTGCGCCGCCGGACGGGTTCACCCGCGCCGCATCCACGCCGAGACCGCGGGCGAGCAGCATGGGTGTGACCGCGAAGGATTCGTTGACCTCGACCACATCCAGTCGCGCGGCCGAGATCCCGGCCCGTTGCAGGGCTACCCGCGCCGCGCTCATCGGCGCGGTCAGCAGTGGCGACCGCACCGCCGTCTGCGCGGTGCCCACGATCTGCGCCACCGGCGGGCGACCGAGGATGTCCGCCGCACGCCGATTACCCAGCAGCAGCGCCGAAGCACCGTCCGCGAGTTGCGGTGCGGTGGCGATCGTGTGCAGTCCGTTCACTGGTCGCGGCAGATCTGGCAGCCGCCGCGCGACCCGCTCCCAGGAGGGATCGGACGCGAACAGCGTCGGCAGCGACGCGAACGCCGACACACAGGCGTCGGCCCGCGCGCCCTCGTCGGCGGCCAGCACCACGGCCCCGCCCTTGCGGACCGGGATCACCGAGTCCGAAGCGACTGCCGCACTGGCCTTCCGATGCGAGCGCACCGCGTACGCGTCCAGCTCCGCCCGGGTGATCCCGTGCGCGGCGGCGGTCAGATCCGCGGACACCCCGATGGTGACGAATCCGGTCCGCTCCCCGAGGTCGGCGTCGGTCGCGATGGCGGGCCGATCCGACAGCATCGGCACCCTGGACATCGACTCCACGCCCCCGGCGACGACCAGATCCGCGAACCCCGCCGCCACCCGCGCGCCGCCGCTCTCGACGGCATCCAGCCCCGAGCAGCACAGTCGCGAAATCACCGCGCCCGGAACCGAATCCGGCCACCCTGCCCAGAGCAGCGCGGCCCGACCCACATCCCCGCCCTGCTCCCCGACCGCAGTGCTCACCCCCACCAGCACGTCATCGACGGCCTCGGGCGGGCACCCCCGCGCCTCGAGCGCCGCCAGCAACTGCCCGAACAACTCATAGGGCGGCACGTCGGCCAATGTCCCCCCACCCTTGCGCACCCGCCCCCGCGGCAACCGCACCGCGTCGTAAACGAATGCCTCACTCACAGATCCGGCCCCCGATCCGAAGCAGCCGCGACGATCGCGGTTCGAACAGTGGTCTGGGTGGCAGTGTCGCGACAGGCTCAGTGGTCATCGGCGAGTCCCCGTGCAGCGTCCTGGATTCCGGCCAACGTCTCGAGGGTCCGGCGGCCCGCGGGATCGTCAGCGGTGGTGACGGGGACGATGACGAGCTCGTCGACACCGGCGTCGCGGTACTGCTCGAGCCTCGCGGTCAGGGTCGGCGTGTCGCCGAACATGCCTACGGCTGCCGGCAATTCATCGGGAATGGCGGCGAGCAAGTCACGCGGGTGGGCACCGCTGTGGGCGAGGCGCACCACGTCTCCGAATCCTGCTTCCGTGAACATGGCGTCGTATCCCGGCGCACGCAGGTAGGCGACGACGGCTTGGCGGACGGTGGTGAGCATGTCGGCGTCGGGTTCGAAGGCGGCGGTCACCCATACCGAGACCGGTGGTGCGGGGCGGGCCGATCGGTCGGCGAATTCCTTGATGGCCGTGATGCATCGGGCGACCTGGGCAGGAGTCACCAGGTTGAGCACGACGCGATCGGCGCAACGAGCAGCCACCTCGAGGGCGCGATTCCCGAAGGCCGCCACCACGATTTCGCCACCGGCACTCGGCCTTCCGACAGCGGCACTCTCACCAGCGGAAACTGCTTGCCCGTTGTGCGAGGCGGCACCGTTGGACGCCGCCCGGCCGTGCGTGTATCCGACACTGGCGAGGCCGAATTCGGCCGCGCCGGTGTCACCGAGAACTGTCGTGGACAGGCTCGAGCGGAGGGCGGGTAGGCGTAGTCGGAAGCCGCGGATGCGTTCGATCAAGCCCTCGTATTCGACCTTCTCACCGGCCAGCAGGGCGCGGACGATGCGGGTGGACTCGTCCAGATGCCGTGCGGTGCGGTGTCTTCGGCGGCCGTGCCAGTCGCGGACCACCACGGTGCTGGAGGTACCCAGCGCCACGTCGACCGGTCGGCCGGTGAGGGCGGCGACGGTCGCCGCACCCAGGGCGATGGTGGCGGGGCTGCGCACGCCGATCGGCAAGGGGCCCAGACACAGTGGCATGCGACCCGCAGATTGCCCGATCGCGGTGGCGAGGGCGAAGGCATCGAAGGTGGCCATCTCGCCGACCCAGAGTCGGTGGTAGCCGAGTTCCTCGGCGGCCGCCGCCACCTGGATCGCATCCAGCGGTGGCCGATTCTGCCAATAGGGAAGACTGACGCTCAAGTGTGGAACAGTCACGCGGACAACCTATTTCATGGGACGTTACCGGGATCAGGAAACCGGGCGCGCAGCCGCACGCATGCGCTCACCGCTCACCCAGGTGGCGTGGAAGCCCAGCGGGACGCGGACGGGCAGGCCGAGGCGGCACACCGGGCCCGCGGTGATATCGGCGGCGTCGTAGATCCAGACTTCACCCAGGCCGGTGTGGTTGTTGTGGGCGAACATGGTGAGCCAAGCGTCGTCCTCGGCGCCGCCCGCCCGCGGGACAACGGTGAGCTCACTACCGAAGATGCCGTCTCCGAAGGGCGCGGTTTCCTTTGCGCCGGTGCGAATGTCGTACTTCATGATCGCGTCGAAGATCATGGTGCGATCCACCGACAGCCGCATCTGATACGAGTACCGGCCGCCGTGACCCGTCAAACCCTGGTCGATGGCCGGGAATTCGGTATTGACGTCATCCATCGGCTCTTCGACGGTGGCACCGGTGCGCAGATTGAAGCGGTACCGGTGCAGCTTCGCCTCCGGCCGCAGATACGCCAGCAGCTGCGCGAGCGGATGTGCGCGGTCGGACACCGGGCTGGGCTCGGAGACCCGGCACACCACCAGGACGATCTCCTCACCCTCCTCCCACGAGTTGACCGTGTGATAGATGTAGCCGGATTCGCCCTCGAACCATTTCGCCTCCGCCCCTTCGCCATAGCGCGGCAGCACCGCGAAACGGCTGGGCAGCGTGCGATCGAAGAAGATCTTGAAACGTCCGGCGACGGCCGCGCGCGGATCGTTGTAGAGCGGCAGATCCATCAGGATCGAATGGTTCTCGGTGATGGCCATATCGTGCGGCAGCCGCGGCCCGGGCAGTTCTAGACCGGTGTAGTGCTTGACCGTGCCGTCCGGGTCGGCGACGCCGTAGCGCAGGTACGGCGCATGGATGCCGTAGTCGAAGAACAGCAGTTCCTCGGTGCGCTCGTCCACCTTGGCGTGCGCCGAAACCTCCCCACGCAGGGTGCCGTTGAAGGTGTCGACCCCGCGCGTCTCGAGGCTGATCGGATCCAGCGCGTACGGCTTGCCCGCCCGGTACCACAGGGCCAGCAGATTGCCGTGGTGGTAGACGAGATCGGTATTGGCCGAATTGCGTTCGCGCCGATCACCGGCCGGATTGCCGTCCCACGGCTCGATCACGCCGCGCCACAACGCCGTTCCCGCCGCGTGCTCGGCGTCGAATTCGGCGGTGCGAATGAAACGGTTGCGGTAGGTGGCCCGGCCGTCCTCGAAGTGCACCGCGTGCAGCATGCCGTCGCCGTCGAACCAGTGGTAGCGGCCCAGCGGCGCGAACTGCGGATTGGGCCCGTTGCGCACGTAGACGCCGTCCAGATCGACGGGCAGCTCCCCGTGCAGCACAGTCAGATTGGTGGCGGTGACCTCCTGCGCGGTGGCCGCGTAGGGACCTTCCAGGTACGGGTTGGTGAGCGCCTCCGCGGCGGGCGCGATGAGTTCTTCGTTGAGCGGCATGAGAAGCCTCCAGCAACCGGGGCAGCGAGCGCCCGGCGAAGTTCACTACAGTTAATGAAGTGATACGCGTCTCAGTGGAGGCTGTCAAGAGCCGGACGCGGCGGCGAGGGCTCGAAACGTACGTCCCGGCGGCCCAGCTCCGCCCCGCAACCCCGGCAGCGCAGCGCCGGGACCAGCACGACCCCGCATTCCTTGTGCCGGATACGCAATCCGGATTCCGGTGAGTCGGGATGTGCGCGTTCGGACCATGCAAGCAGAAATGCGAAGACACCGAACAAGGCTCGACCCCGCGGTGTCAGCCGGTAGTCCCGTCCGCCCGGCTCGGGCCGGTGCAGAATCCCCGCGTCGACCAGCCTGCTCAGCCGCTCGGTCAAGGTCGTCGGCGACATGTCCAGCGCCGCACGGAATTCCGAGAACCGCCGCACCCCCGCCAGTGCCAGCCCGGTAACGGCCGCGCTCCACCGGTCGCCGATGGCCTCCATGATCTCGTCGAACCGGGCATCGTCGCCTGCCGGAACGGGGCGCGCGGAACGGCGACGCCCGGAAGTCAGCTGCCACAACACATCCCGATCCAGCTCGACCTCGGTGTCATGGGCGGTGACATCGCGCCCGCAACCGCGGCACATGACCACCGGCGGCCCGCGATGCCCGCACGCGGTGTGGGCGAACTCCGGCAGCAGCGCCCATTCCCCGGTCCACTCCCGCTGCCAGGACCATACGCACACCAGGATCTCCCAGGTCGCCAAACCCAGGTCGGTGAGCCGGTATTCGCTGCGCTCGCCGCTGCGCCCGGCGAGCGGGACCCGCTCGAGCACCCCGGCATCGACGAGCGCCGCCAGCCGTGCGGTGAGCACGGCGGGCGGCGCTCCGGTGCGGTCGGCCCACTGGGTGAACCGGCGAGTGTGATCGACGAAGGCGTGCCGCAGGATCGTCAGCGTCAGGCGATCACCGAGCAGATCGAAGGTCGCGGCCACCGCATTCGTCACTTCACTAACTGTAGTTCATTCCGTGCGCACCGGCTCTCCCAGCGTGGCCAGTTCGCGCTGCACCGCCTCGTCGTGCTCCGCCGCCTCCGCGGCCGCCTTCTTCGGGCTCCAGTGCCCGGCCATGATGAACACGAACGGGATGAAGCAGATCTGCGCGATCAGGCAGATCCACCACCAGCGCTTCCACTGCTTGGGCGAATCCGCCTGCGCCTGCGCCACATCCTGACCGTGCGCGGACAGGTAGGCCAGATCGTCGGCGGGCATGGCGCTCACCGCTTGCAGTTTCGCGCTCGCCGCGGTCAGCGCGGGACCGGTCTGCGAGGCGACGGCCAGCTGATCGACCGGCACCTTCTGCGCGGCGGTGATCCGGGCGATGGCCTGATCCGGCGGGATCTTGAACTTCGTGGCGACCTGGGCGACCGCGGTCGCCGCACTCGCCTGATCGTTCGGATTCGTCAGCAGCTTCACCAGCACGCCCGAATCGATCGCTTGCAGGGTGGCCAGCTCGTCGGGGTATTTGGCGTTGAGTTCGACGGTCGTCTTCACGTCCGCCGGTGCGTCGCCGGTGAGTTTCACCAGCGCCGCGACTTGCGCCGTTTCGTCATTGGGATTCTTGCCCAATGCCGTCAACGTGTCCGCGCCGACGGTCTGGATGGTGGCGATCTCGTTGTGGTACTTGGCATTGATGGTCTGCAGCCGTGGCCCGTAGTTGACCAGCGTGCCCGCCGCGGTGACCACGAACAGCAACCCCAGCAGCACGAACGTCACCACGGTCCGCAGCACGCCACCCCAGACCGCGAGCCCGACCGCGGTGGCGGCGGGATTGCGCTTCTCCACCGTCTCGGTGAAGCTCGCCATCCAGGTCGAGTAGGCGATGCCGCTGCCGATCGCGGTGAAGCTCATGACCACCGCGAAGGTGTAGTAGTCGGTGCCGGGTCTATCGGTGTAGCTGAGGAATACGTAGCCGCCGATGATGCTGACGATCGCGCCGAAGACCATGAAGGGTTTTCGGACCTTCATGGCGTCGGAGACGATCCCGGTCAACACCAGCGAGATGGCGCTCGCGATCCAATACCAGTTGCCCAGCGAATTCGCCTGCGCCGCAGTGAATCCGAAGTTGGTCGCCATATAGACCGGCAAGAACGAGACGATCGTGTAGAAGAACGCCAGGAAGATCGAGATCGCCAGCGCCGAGCCGACGATGTCGAGATGCATCATCTGCTTCCACTGATTGCGTTCCAGCGCATCGACATCCAGCCCGCGCGCCCGCGCCTCGATGAGCGCCTTGTCCCGCAGCGAGACCATGATCTGGTCGCGCAGCCGGGGACTCAACTCGCGCAATCCGATCAGGCCGACGATCGAGATCACCAGGCAGATCACGCCCGACAGCCGGTAGTGGTACTGCCAGTCCGGGTGCGCGTCCAGGGTGTGGGTGGAGATCTCGGTGGTGACCAATGCGCCGAGCACCGGGCCCAGCGTCCAGAACCCCATCGCCGACGCGCGGTCCAGCTGCGGCGAGAAGTCGCGCACCAGCGCGGGGGTGGCCACCAGCACCGCGCCCTCGACAATGCTGATCAAGCAGTAGACCGCGAGGTAGGCCTCCTTGCTCGTGCACTGCGGTTGCGCGAACAGCGTGAGCAGCGAGGTGACGACCGTGCCGTAGGCGACGATATTGGCTCGCCCCCAGCGGTCCAGCACCCCGGTCACCACCGACGCCACCGCGCCGAACGCCGCGCCGACGATGAAGATGCCGACGAAGTAGGCGAAGGTCAGGTGGAAGTAGGCGATCAGCTGATTGCCCACCGCGCCCGAGACGAACAGCTGGTAATACAGCGCGACCGATACCACCACGACGAGGAATAGGTACCAGGACCGGGCGGGCGTTTCCGGATAGCGCGGCAGCTTCCGCTGCCACAGCCCGGTGACCAGCGTCGGCGGGGGAAATTCCGCGGCAGGGGGCACCGCGGTCGGAATGCTACTCATGTTCGAGACGCCTTTCTGTCCACGGCATTTCGCGTGACCGGACGACCCTTCGTCGAGCAGCACGAGCAGCCGGGTGAAAACAGGGTAACTGTCATGAGTGACTTGAATCACTGTTACCGAAATCAGGACTGGACAGTTGCGACAAAATGCGCCAATCGGGCATCCGCAACATTCCTGCCACCCGGTTCGTCCGGGCGGTGACCAGCGAACTCGATCCTGTCGGCCCGGACTGCAATCATGTTGTCCGACAGGTGAGTTGCCGGGGTGATCGGATGTTCGATGAGTGACCGGGAGTGGTACGAGTTCGCCTCGGGGTTGGCGGCGCTGTTGATCTACAGCCCGCACGAGACGGTGTTGATCCTGGAGTTGACCGGGGTCGAGAATTTTCTGCAGTTCGCCAAGCAGCCGGGCTGCCTGGTGCTCGAGGTGTCCGACGACCTGTCGGACGCGCAGCGTCAGGTGCTGGCCGACGCCGGGTGGGGTCCGCCGGGCGCGTACGGGCCGCTGTGGCACTACGGGATCTGGGACAACACCCACACGACGCCGAACGCCGACGATTGCCGGGAGATCACACTCGTGGCGATCGAGGTGCTCCGCGACCTGCTATCGGTCGCCTCACCACTCGAGGTGCACGCCAAGGGCTGGGTCGACGGCCCGGGCGAGGTACTGCTCGAGGAGCTGATCCCGCAACCACCCGAACCCGCGACCGACACGATCCGGACCCTGCTGTCCATCGCGGAACTGCTCATGCCCGATCACCCCTGGCCCGTGGCCACGGTCCATGCTGCCGTGGCCCACCCCCTCCAAGCCCACCGCTCCGGCCCCTGGCGCGGTCTGCTCACCACACTCGGCGAACCCTTCTTCGGCGGACTCGGCATCCTCGGCCAATTCGACTGCAAGGAAGACGTGGACGACATGCAGAGGGCGCTGCAACGCTTACCGTCCTGCCCACCCGCACTGTCCTGGGAGTGGTACCCCGCC
Source organism: Nocardia heshunensis (assembly GCF_054782115.1). Taxonomy (NCBI): domain Bacteria; kingdom Bacillati; phylum Actinomycetota; class Actinomycetes; order Mycobacteriales; family Nocardiaceae; genus Nocardia; species Nocardia heshunensis. The sequence continues at coordinate 582,215 of NZ_BAAGTC010000005.1, forward strand.
TTCGTAACCGCGACGGCCGACTGGCACGCCAACGACCGCGCCGAAGCCTTCCTGAAGCACGTGGGCGAACACGCTCAACACACCGGCAGCGTCCTCGTCTCCCTGGAAACCGATGGCGACGACTACGCGCTCACCTTCCTCCCGACCGACCGCCTCGACCCGTTGCGCGCGTCGACCGCCGAATTCGGCAAGCGGGTCGAGGTGCTGGGCTGAGCCGAGTCGTGTTGCGGAAGGACTCAGTCGGCGTTGCGGAAGTAGAGGGTGTTGGCGCCGTGGGCGGAGAGGGGGCCTGCTTCGGCGGCTTGGCGGATGCCGCTGCCGGGGAGGCAGGTGAGTTTGGTGAACATGGTGGTGTTGCCGAAGGCGGAGCGGACCTGGGTTTCGGAGGCGTAGTCGGCGCCGTAGTCGGAGAGGGCCTTGAAATCCAAGGGGGCCAAAGGCTTTTCGAGGGGGGTCTGGGCGGCGGGGAGGCCGAGTGCGGCGTACTGGGTGGCGGCGCCGCCCTCGTACCAGCACAGTTCGTAGGAGATGTTCTCGGTGGTGGTGACGCTGACCACCGGCCATTCCTGGGACAGGCGCAGGGCCACCGGGTGGCGGCCGACGGGGGCGACCTCCCAGTTCAGGCTCTTGACCGAGACCCAGTGTTCGGAGACCTTCTCGATGAGGACCACGTCCTCGCCCAGGCGTTCGGCCGGGTTCGATTCGGGTTCCGGTGTGCTCCAGTGCTTTTCGTCAACACCCAGGTAGGCCGTGCTGGGCACGGCGGACGCGCCGTCGGCGGTGTAGGCGGCCAGTAGAGCGGCCCGGACCAGGGTGACGGCATTGCGGCTGGAGCAGCGCACGGCCAGCGCGCCGAAGGAGGTGCTGATCTCGACCGGCTTGGAGGGCTGGTCGGGTAGTGCGCCCGCAGCGATCGGCTTGAGGCCGACCAAGGCCAGCTGCCAGTTCACCTCTTCGATGGTGGCCAGGTCACCGGCCGTCTGATAGAGGATCTGCTGCTGGGTCAGGTAACCCGCCCGCTCCAGGGTGGCGCATTCGAGCTTGCGCAAGGCGGTGACGGTCTTGCTCATGAATCCGATGTCCTCGACCCGGATCTCGCGCAACCGCTGCGTCATAGCCGGGGTGGTGACACCCGCATAGCATTCGCGGTACATGGCCAGCGCCTGCTTGCGCTGCCGACCCACCATGAGGGTGCGCAGCAGGGTGTTGAGGGAGGCCAGGTACCGGTTGGCCTGATCCGGGTCGGCGGCGAAGAGTCCGGCGCGAATGCGCACCGCGTCCTCACCCGCCGCCACCGCCGCCTTCGGATCCAGGCGGCACAGCCACACGCTGCACTTGGACAGCGCGTCCGCCGACGCCCCCGCCGCGAGCGGATAGTTCTGTGCCACATGCCGATACGCCTGACAGGCATTGCGGATGGTGGAGGTGGCGAGCTCCCGGTGACCGATGGTGCGGGCGGCCAGTTCGAACAGCCGCAGCGCCTCGGTCACCTCCGCGGCGAAGGGTGCGGTGACATGCCCGGCCGTGAGCCAGCGCAGCCGGATGAGCACCGCCTCCTGCGCGGGCTCCAGCGCCGACGGGGAGCGATCCCGCTGCGCCGGGTCGGATTTGGTGGCCATCAGGCCACGTGCCAGTTCACACAGGGAGGTCGCCAGGGCCAGCTCGGCTTCGGGCGTCCGGTCCCGCGCGGCCCCGCGGTCCGTGGCCACCTGGCGCTCGATGGCGCTGAGATCCATTGCGACCTTCAAACTCCCGTAACTGAACCCTGACATCGCAGGCCACCGAGGCCATGCTGGGTTTGCGCCGAGTCTGCCACAAATTCGGGCCCCCGGTCACCCAAGTGGAGGTTTGCCCGGATCGACTCGCCGCTGCATACGACCGGTGCGATCAACTCCGCCCGGTGTGGCGCAACTGCCGCGCTTTGCCCTGCTCGAGCTCCGCGTGACCCGAGAGATGCTGCGGCACACCCACTTCCCACCACGCACCCGCCTCGGTCCACGACGACGGCTGGGTACGCACCACCACGACCGCGGGCCGCTGTTGCGCGACGGCCGCCTCCCGCGCCCCGCCGTACGCCACGCGGAAGTCCGCAAGTTCGCTCGCAGTGAACACCGGGCACCCCAGCGCCCGCGCGTGCGCCGCGAAGTCGACCCGCGGCGGCTCGGCGTGATTGGTCCGGCAGTCGGCGTAGAAGTTGTTGAACGGCTCCGCCCCCTGCCCCTCCTGCAATCGTGCGATGACGGCATACCCATCGTTGTCGCACACCACCGCGACCAGCGGATGCCCGGCGAAAGCCGCGGAGAACAACTCCGAGTTCAACATCAGATACGAGCCGTCCCCGAGCAATGTAGTGACCAGCCCCTCCGGCTGCTCCTGGGCCACCCCCACCGGACGCACCGCGGCCCACCGATCTCGCCGCGCGGCGGCGCGCGTGGCGGCTGACCGGGCGATCGCCGCGCCCCAGGCTCCGGCGAGTTCGTATCCCATACAGGAGAAGCCGTACTCGACATCCATGGTCGGTGGGGCGGTGGGGGCGCGCCAGCCACCGACAAGTTCGCCAGGAAGACCGCCGGAGGCGGTCATGACGTAGTCCGCGGCAGTGCTGAGTTCGTTGACCACGCCGACGATCTGGGCGTACGTGGGCGGGCCGGGGGTGGGGGCGCGGAGTCTGTCGATGTGGGCGTCCCATTCCGCACGCACCGCTGCCGCCCGGACCGTCCAGTCCGAATCCACGAGCCAGCCGCCGAGTTCAGGCTTCGGTTCGATCAGCATCGCGTCGAGGTCCTGCAGCGTCGCGGCGGCGTCACCGACCACGGCGAGTGCACCGTGCTTGACCGCATCGAAGCGCGCGGCGTTGATGTGCACGATCCGCACCTCCGGTGCGAAGACCGTCCAGGACGCGGTGGTGAAGTCCTGCAGCCGAGTGCCGACGGCCAGCACCACGTCGGCGGCCGCGGCCAGGGTGTTGGCCGACGCCGCGCCCGTGATGCCGAGCGGACCCGCATACAACCGGTGATGGTGGGGCACGAGAGTGCGCCCGGCCGTCGTCTCGGTGACCGGAATGCCATACCGCCTGGCGAATTCCAAGGCGACCCCGGTGGCACCGGAGTAGCGGACTCCCCCGCCCAATACCAGCAGCGGGCGTTGCGATTCGCGCAGGACTCGTGCCGCCTCGGCGAGCGCACCCCGATCGGGACGGGGGCGCGGCACCCGGTGCACCACGGGTTCGAACAGCGCGTCGGGGAAGTCGTAGGTTTCGGCCTGCACGTCCTGCGGCAGCGCCAGCACCACCGGGCCGGTGTCGGCGGGGTCGGTGAGCACGCGTGCCACCTGCGGGAGCGTCGCAATCAGCTGCTCGGGCCGGGTGATTCGATCGAAATAGCGGCTCACCGGACGGAACGCGTCGTTCACGGTGATGGTCGGGTCGCCGAAGTGCTCGACCTGTTGCAGTACCGGGTCCGGGGCGCGGCTGACGAAGGTGTCGCCGGGGAGGAGGAGCAGGGGCAGCCGGTTCGCGTGTGCCACACCGGCGGCCGTCACCATGTTCAGTGCGCCCGGGCCGATCGAGGAGGTGGCGACGCCCACCTGACGGCGATGGGTGGCTTTGGCCAGCCCGACCGCTGCCAGGGCCATGCCTTCCTCGGTATGGCCGCGCCAGACCGGGATCTCGTCGCGGCGCTCGGCCAGTGCGGTGCCCAGCCCGAGCACGTTGCCGTGGCCGAAGATGGCGAAAACCGCTGGGAACAAGGGGACTTCGCGGCCGTCGAGGGTTTGTGAGCGTTGCGCGATCATCCACGCGACCAGCGCTTGCGCGGTGGTGAGCTTCATCCGAGGCGTCCTTCATGGGAGGTGACCGGGCAGCGCGGATCCACTGGCTGATCGGCCCATGCCGCTCGCACCCAGGCGTGCGCGGGGTCGTCACAGAAGGCCATGGATCGTTCCGGCGCGGGTCCGGCCAGCACGTTCAGGTAGTACATGGGGTAACCGGGGGCGGCGATGCAGGGGCCGTGATAGCCGTGCGGCACCAGGAACACATCTCCGTCGCGGACCGCAACGTTCTCGTCGAGCGCCCCGTCGGTCGTGTAGGTCCGGTGCATGCCGAATCCTTCACGCCCCGGGGTGATTCCGTCCCGCCCCGCGATCCGGAAGTAGTAGATCTCCTCGTTCACGACCTCGCACTCCGACGCCTCGTCGTGCTTGTGCGGCGGATACGACGACCAATTCCCGTCCGGCGTAATGAGTTCACAGGCATTCAGCTTGTCGGCGTGCTCCCACACTCCCGGCGACCCGAAGTTCGTCACCTGCCGCGTAGCTTGCCCTGCCCCGCGCACCTCCACCGGAACCTTTTCGGCCGGGCCGTATTTCGGCTCCAGCCGACGTCCGCATCGCGCCATCGGCAACGCCACTTCGATCCCGCCCACGGTGGATATCTCCACCTCGGCATCCCGTGGCACATACGCGAAGTCGGTGACCCGCGTGAAAACCGAGTCCCGCCCGGCGAGTTCGAACACCGCCCCGTCCACCCGCACCGTGCAAGCCCCCGCCAACGGCAGCACGAAAGCCTCGAACTCCCCGGTGTCGAGGACCCGCCGCTCCCCCGCCGCCAGCCGCAGCACCCGCAACCCGGTGTACGACCATCCCGCATCCTCCGGGGTCAGCAGCACGGGATCGGCTGCGCTGCTCAATGTTCCGTGCGGTCGATGCAAGTCCTTCATCTCGCAGCCTCCAGGACGCGAGCCGCCGCCTGCACCGCGCCCGCGACGTCTCCGTCGGGTGGGTAGAGCAGGCTGCGACCGACGACCAACCCGCGGGCGACGTCGTGGCGCAGGGCCGCACCCCAGGAGGCGAGGTCGGCTTCCGGGTCACCGGAGGGTGCGCCGCCGAGGACCAGTACCGGCAGGGTGGTGGCGTCGAGGACCGAGACCTCGTCCGGGGCAGGGATTTTCAGCCAGGTGTAGGCGGAGGTGATACCCAGGCCGGAGGCGACGGTGATGGCCCGCTGCAGGGAGGCGGCGTCCTTGTGCATTTCCAGCGCACCCGTCGCGTCGCGCGCGTACGGCAGCGGTTCGACCATCGCCATCAGCCCGTGCTCGGCCAGTTCCGAGACCGCGCGGGCGCAGGCTTCCAGGGTGGGGATGGTACCCGGGTCCGAATCCACCAGGCGCAGCAGCATTTTGCCGCCGTCGAGGCGGTACTTCACCAGGGATTCGGCGTCGTAGCCGGTGAAGCGGTCGTCGATTTCCCAGTCGGCCCCGGCCAGGCCGCCGCGGTTCATGGAGCCGATAACGATCTTCTCGTGCACGGCGTCGAGCAGCAGCAACTCTTCGACGATGTCCGGGGAGCCGAGCACGCCGTCGACGGCCGGATTGGCCAGGGCGATGAGCAGCCGCTCCAGCAGGGTGCGGCGGTCGGCCATGGCGGTGCGGTCCGCACCGACGCCGAGCGCCCCGCGCGCCGGATGGTCGGCGGCGACCAGGAACAGGGTTCCCTTGTCCGACAGCATGTTCGGACGTCGACGCCGGTCGGCGTACGCCCTCCGCACCGCCTCGGGGTCCGTGGCGCGGGTGTGCAGTAGGTCGTACCAGCGCGCGTCGGTCAGGTGCACAGCATCTCCTCGATTTCGGCATCGGTCGGCATGGCGTCGGCGCAGGCCAGGCGCGAAGCCACCAGCGCGCCGGCGGCATTGGCGTAGCTGGCCAAGCGGTGCGGGTCCCAGCCGGACAGCAGTCCGTGGATGAGCGCGCCGCCGAAGCCGTCGCCCGCGCCCAGCCCGCACACCACCTCCACCAGGCACGGCGGCACCGTCCAGCGCTCGGACTCGGTGGCGATGAGCACGCCCTCCGCGCCGCGCTTCACCACGGCCAGCCGGACGCCGCGCGCCAGCAGGCGGTCGGCGGCCTCGTCGGGATCGGCGGTGCCGACGGCCACCTGCACCTCGGTGCGGTTGCCCACCACCACATTCACGTGATCGACCATCCAGCCGATCTCGGCGCGGGCGGTCTCGACATCCGGCCAGAACATGGGGCGGTAGTCCAGATCCAGCACGGTGTGCCCGTGCCGGGCGCGGCGTTGCAGGATCGCGCGTTGCGTGGAGCGGCCGGGTTCGGCGCTCACGCCGGTACCTGTCACCCACAGCAGCGGCACGGAATCCACCACAGCCCAGGGGATCTCGTCCTCGGAGAGGGTGAGATCCGGTGCGATGGGCGCGCGATAGAACAACAATGGCGGATCGGCGGGCGGGTTGAGTTCGCAGAACACCACCGGCGTCTGCAGATTCGCCGCCGTCCCCACGTACCGGGCCGAAACCCCGAACCCCTCCAACGCGTTTCGCACGTAGTCGCCGAACCCGTCGGGCCCCACCTTGGTGAGGACCGCGGCGCGGCGACCCAGCCGCGCCGCCGCCACCGCTACATTGGTGGCCGTCCCGCCGAGGAATTTCGCGAAGGTCGACACCTCCGCGAGCGGCACCCCGCTCTGTTCGGGGTACAGGTCGACGCCGACCCGCCCGATGGTCAGAACTTCCAGCTCCGTCACGACACCCGCTCCCTCATGACACCGGTTCTCTCACGACTCGACCCGCTCCAATTCGTGTTGCAGCGCTTCGAGTTCCGCACCGCCGGACATCTGCCGGGTCAGCTCGGTGAGGTCGATCTGCGACTTCTCGTAGCTGCCGAGCATGGCCCCGCGTTTGAGCAGCAGGAACCGGTCACCGACCGGGTAGGCGTGGTGAGGGTTGTGGGTGATGAGCACGACGCCCAGCCCACGATCACGCGCCTGCACGACATAGCGCAACACCACACCAGCCTGCTTCACACCCAGGGCAGCGGTCGGCTCATCGAGGATGAGCACCTTGGCCCCGTAGTGCACGGCCCGGGCGATGGCCACGCACTGGCGTTGACCGCCCGACAGCGTGCCCACCGGCTGCTCCAGATCCGGAATGTCGATCCCCATGTCCGCCAGCCCTTTTCGGGCGATGTCCTGCGCCTGCTTACGATCCAGCAGTTCGAGCGGGCCGTACCGCTTGACCGGCTCGGAACCGAGCACGAAGTTGCGCCACACGCTCATCAGCGGCACGACCGCCAGATCCTGGTAGACCGTGGCGATGCCCAGGTCCAAAGCCGCACGCGGCGAGGCCAGTCGGGTGGGCTGCCCCTCGATCCGCAGCTCCCCGTGGTCGTGCTGGTGCACGCCCGCCAGGATCTTGATCAGCGTCGACTTGCCCGCGCCGTTGTCGCCCAGCACGCAGGTGACCTCGCCGGCATTGACCACCGTCGACACGTCGCGCAGCGCCACCACGCCGCCGTAACTCTTTCCGATGCCCACTGTTTCGATCAGCGGCACCACAGCCGGTTCGGTCATCGCCGTACCCTTTCCGCCCGCTTCTTGAATGCGTTGTTGACCAGCACGGCCGAGAACAGCAGCACGCCGAGGAACAGCATGAACCAGTCGCTGTTCCAGCCCGCCAGCACGATGCCCTGGCGCGCCATGCCGAAGATGAGCGCACCGATGGCCGCACCCACCACCGAGCCGAAGCCACCGGTGAGCAGGCAGCCGCCGATGACCGCGGCGATGATGTACTGGAATTCCAGTCCCACACCCTGATTGGCCTGCACGCTGGCGAAGCGCATGAGGTTGCACGCACCCACGATCCAGCCCGCGAAGGCGGTGGTCATGAACAGCAGGATCTTGGTGCGGGTGGCGGGCACGCCCACCGCCCGCGCCGTCGGCAGCGAACCGCCGACCGCGAAGATCCAGTTGCCGAACCGGGTGCGCACCAGCACGAGCGCCGCGACCGCGGTCACCACGATCCACCAGACCACCGACGCCTGGATGCTGGCGCTGCCGATCTTGGTGGTGGAGGCGAAAACCCAACCGGCGGACTGATATCCGTCCGCGGACCGCACCCCCGACACCTGCACGGTGCCGGTGGCCCAGCGCGTCACACCTAGGTTCAAGCCCTGCAATGCCAGGAAGGTGCCCAACGTGACGATGAAGCTCGGCAGGCCCGTCCGCATCACCACCCAGCCGTTGAGCGCGCCCACGGTGAGCGCGAAGACCAGCGAAACAGCCAGTCCCAGCCACACATTCCAGCCCGCGTGCACCGCCAGCAGGCCGGTGATCAGCGCGGTCGAAGCCGTCATCACACCGGTCGAGAGATCGAATTCGCCGCCGATCATGAGCAGGGCCACCGCCACCGCCATGATGCCCAGCGTCGAGGCGTCGTCCAACCAGGTCGAAATACCCAGCGGCTTCACGAATTTCGTCGTGATGGCGGTGAAGAAGAGGAACACCACCACCGCGCCCAGCAGCGCGCCCACCTCGGGGCGGGCCACCAGCCGGTTGAGGATGGCCAGCCGGTCCGGCGGCGGGGTCACCGCGGGTTCGGTCGTTGTCGTAGCAGTCATTTCATTCACTCCCGGCCCGCTCACCGTGTGCCCTGGCCGACGAGTGCGGCGACGGCATCGACATTGGACTTGTCCACGAACGCCGGACCGGTCTGCACCGGATGGCCGCCGCCCACCGTGTTGAGGTTCGACTTGTAGAGCTTCAACATGACGACCGGCAGATAGCCCTGCTCGTACTGCTGCTGATCCACCGCGAACAAAAGAGTTCCCGCCCGGATCGCGCTCACCACATCGGAATTCAGGTCGAAGGTGGCGATGGTGGCCTTCGAGGCGGACTCCTTCACCGCGTCCACCGCGCGGGCCGCGATCTGCGAATTCAGGGTCAGCACGGCGTCGATGGACCGATCGGCCTCCAGCGCGCCCTTGATACGGGACTGCACGTCGGTGGGATTGTTGATGTCCACCTGCAGCGTGGTCGCGGTGCCGAAGCCCTGGGTGGCTCCCGCGCAACGCTCGTTGGCGCCGACGTTGCCCGCCTCGTGAATGACGCACAGCATCTTGTGCTTTCCGGCGTCGGCGAGGCGTTTACCGGCGGATTCACCGGCCATCCGCTCGCTCTGCCCGACGTGGCCGATGGCGCCGAACTTCACGCTCTCGTCCTCGCCGGAGTTGATCGTCACCACGGGAATGCCCGCGGCGATGGCCTTTTCGACCGAGGGCTGCAGCGCGTCGGGATTGGCCATGGACACCACCAGCCCGTCCACGCCCTGGGCCACGGCATTGTCGATGAGCTTGGCCTGCTGGGTCGGATCGCCCGAGGAGTTGTACTCCACCCGGACACCGAGATCCTTACCGGCGGCCTCGGCACCGTTCTTGACCACATTCCAGAAGGCGTCACCGGGCGAACCGTGGGTCACCACGGCCACCGATTTCAAAGAGCCGACCGCGGCCGGAGCCTGAGTGGGACCGGTGACATCGGCACCCGGGCCGCTACAGGCGGCCAGCACGGCAGCCGCCGCCAGCCAGGGCGACAGGCGCAGCCAACTCCGGCGAGAATTCGCCGACCGGCGCGAGCGAGGATTCGCGGACGGGCGTGGCCGGGGATGCGGCCACCCGCGCGAGAAGGGATTCGCGGACATCGTCGTCTTCACCTCCCCACTAAATCCGAGCCGCGGCGAGACCAGCGCCGATCTCGGCCAGGTGTCGCAGACTTTCTCGAGCATCCCGCGTCGGAGCCTCGGCGGTGTCGCCGGGACGCAGCGACGTGTCCTGCTCGATCACGTACCAGCCGCGGTATCCGGCGGCGTGCACCGCGCGGATCAGGGCCGCGATATCGACGTCGCCGGCGCCCAGCGGGACGTAGAGCCCGCGGCGCACCGCCTCGCTGTATTCGATACTGCCGCCGCGTACTTCGGCCGCCAGCTCTTCGCGCACATCCTTGAGGTGGATGTGGCCGATGCGGTCGGCGTGGTGAGCGGCCAACTCGACCGGGTCGGTGCCGCCGATGAGCAGGTGCCCGGTGTCCAGGCACAGGTCGAGGTCGGAGTCGGCCAGGAAGCGCGCGACCTCGTCGGCTGTCTCGACATGGGTTCCCACATGCGGGTGCAGGGCGACGCGCAGGCCGTGTTCGGCGGCGATATCGGCCACGGTGGCGGCGGTGTCGATCAGGGTCCGCCATTCGTGATCGTCGAGCGGCGTGCGGGTGTCGTACCCGTCGCTGCCGGTGGCGGCGGCCAGCACGAGAATCTCGGCACCGGCCGCCTTGAAGAGGGCGGCCGTTTCGCGAGCGGTGGCCAAGGCGCGGCCGGGTTCGCGGTGCAACGCCAGGGCCAGGAAGCCGCCAACGGGTGCGATCCCGTGGTCGCTCAAGCGTTTCGATAGTTCGGCCGGATCGTCGGGTAGGTAGCCCGGTGGCCCGAACTCGGTGGCGGCGAGGCCGAGGCCCGCCATCTCCTCCAGGACCGTTGCGGGCTCGAGGACATGGCCCCAGCCCGGAACTTCGCAGACTCCCCAGGAGATCGGCGCGGCGGCGATACGCAGTGGATGGATCGATTCGGTCATCGGCACTTCCCAGACCCGTCGTATGTACTCAGCATTGGAGCGCTCCAACAATGTAACGTGGCTCACTCCCATGTCAAGAGCCCATCGTGCACCGAAAACCCATGTGTATCCATGGAAAACAGGGTCTTGCAGGGCAAACGAAGGCCAGAATTCGTGTCCCGAATATCCGATTAGAGCGCTCTATTGCCAGTGCCCGCGGCAACGCTGTAGCGTGCGACACACACCGATCCGAATGCCCGGAGGCGAGCATGACCAGACCGACCATGGAGGACGTCGCCGCACGGGCGGGCGTCTCCCGGGCCCTGGTTTCGCTGGTCATGCGCAACTCGCCCAAGGTGAGCGACCATCGTCGGCGGGCGGTGCTGGAAGCGGCCGCCGAACTCGGCTATCAGCCGCACGCCATGGCCCGTTCGCTAGCCAGCCGCACTTCGAACATCGTCGGTGTCATGGTGTCGGACTTACGGAATCCGTTCTTCGCCGATGTGGTCGAGGGCATGGACGAGGCCGCCCAGGAGGCCGGGCTCGAACTCATCCTCAATACCGGCCGCCGCAGCGCAGGACGGGAACGCACCGCGCTCGAGAGCCTGCTGGCGTTCCGGCCCGGCGGCATCATCCTGCTGTCGCCGGTCCTGCCCGCATCCGCGATTCGCGATGCGGCAGGGCGCTGCCCGATCGTGTTGGTGTCACGCACCTCCACCAGCCCCGCGGTCGACACCGTCAACGACGACGGCGAACTCGGGGCGGCGCTGGCCGTGGATCATCTTGTCGCCCTGGGACATCGGCGCATCGTGCACCTCGACGGCGGCGCGGCCTTCGCGGCCCCGCCCCGACGCAAGGGCTACACCGCGGCCATGACCCGATACGACCTGGAACCCATGGTGATTCCCAGCGAGCACACCGACGAGGCCGGGGCGGCAGCGGTTCGTAAACTGTTGAACCTCTTCTCCCCCAGTACCTTTCCCACCGCGCTCGTGTGCGGCAACGATTTCAACGCCGTGGGCGCGATGGCCGCACTCGACCAGGCCGGGCTGCGTGTCCCCGAGGACGTCTCGGTCGTCGGCTACGACAACACCTCGCTGGCGGCGCTGCGGCACGTCGCGCTCACCACCATCGATCAACCGCGAAAGAGTATCGGCCAGTTGGCTGTTCGCGCTCTCACCGAGCGGCTGCGTGACGAGCGCACCGAACCGGTGCGCAAACGCCTGGAGCCGTCCCTGGTCGTCCGCTCGACCACCGCCCCACCCCGCGACTGACAGGAGCCATCATGTCCGCCCCGATCACTGTGGGCCTCGCCGGCACCGGCCGCATCGGCACCTCCCACGCCGAAACCCTGAAAACCCTGCCCGGCGTGGGCACGGTCATCGTCACCGATGCCGACACCGAACGCGCCCGCGCCACCGCCGACAAGCTCGAGGTGGACTTCGCGCCCGATATCGAGGCGCTGCTGGCCGCCGATATCGACGGCTTGGTCATCACCACCGCCACCGATTCGCATCCCGCGCTGATCACCGCCGCGGTGGATCGCGGCATCCCGGTGTTCTGCGAAAAGCCCATCGCCGCAGACATTTCCGGCACGCTGCGGGTGGTCGAGCGGGTGGAGCGGTCGCAGGTTCCGGTGCAGATCGGCTTCCAGCGGCGCTTCGACGCCGGATATCGGGCCGCGCGCACCGCCATCGCGGCCGGGGATCTGGGCTGGATCCACACCCTGCGCGCCACCACCCTCGACCCGGCACCGCCACCGGCGGAATACATTCCGCGCTCCGGCGGCCTGTTCCGTGACTGCGGCGTCCACGATTTCGACATCATCCGCTGGGTCACCGGCCGGGAAGTCGTGGAGGTGTACGCCACCGGAGCCAACCGCGGCGAACAGTTCTTCGCCGACGCGGGCGACGTCGACACCGCGGCGGTGATACTGCGCCTCGACGACGGCTGCCTGGCCACGGTGTCCCTGACCCGCTACAACGGCGCGGGCTACGACGTACGCCTGGAAGCGCTGGGCGCACTCGGCAATGCGGTCGTCGGCCTCGACGACCGTGCCCCTCTGCATTCCGTGGAACCCGGCTACCCGCCCTCCGCGCTGCCCGCCTACCCCGGCTTCATGGACCGCTTCCACGGCGCCTACACCGAAGAACTCGCCACTTTCCTGAACGTGATCACCGGCACCCAGCCCAACCCGTGCCCACCCGCCGAAGCCCTGGAAGCCTTCTATATCGCCGAGGCATGCGAACTTTCACGCCACCAGGGCAAGCCCGTCCAACTCTCCGACATCCGCCGCTCCTGAAACTTCGGCTACCGCGCGGCGGTTTGCCCGTTTATCCTCCGTTTGCCCGGTGATCACAGCGGGAACACCGAACGAGAGCTATTGGGATGAGCGGGAATCCGATACCACCGGGCTATCAGCCGAACGACGAACTGTGGACGCAGAACACCGAGGTGTTCGCCGCGATCCAGGACGACTACGAGCCCGAACCCCGCCGCCCCAAGATGTCGCAGGGCAGCAAGTACGCCATCATCGGCCTGACCGCCACCATCGTGGTCTCGGTCCTCGCCATCGGCGGCCTGCTGCTCTCGCGCGGCAGCGGCTGGAACGCCGCCCCCAACGCGGCCACCGGACCCAACACCCCACACGTCGTCCTCACCCCGCCCCCGTCGACCTCACCCACCGTGACCACCACCCCCTCCTCGGTCTACGAGGGCACCGACGCCATCCCCTCCAGCTCGTCCCCGACGACCACCACAACCGCCACCACCACGACAACGGCGGCCGCGGTGGTCCACGGCACCTGCACCACACCCGGCCAGTCCACCGTCGCCGACGACGGCACCGTCCTCACCTGCGACGTGGCGAGCGGCGCGACAAGCTACTCCTGGCTCCCGGTCAGTCACCCCGCCGTCGGCTACCCCTGCAATGCCGCCGAAGCCGGAACCTTCGGCTACGCCACCAACGGCACCCAACTCGTCTGCGCCCGCCGAGCCGGCAGCACCACCCCCTCCTACGTGTGGGACAGCCCCGGCACCCTCACCACCGGCAAACACGACCCCGGCCAACCCTGCAACCTCCGCAAAGACGTCATAGCCCAATCCTCCAGCGGCCGAGCCGTCTACTGCCAACCCCAATCCGGCAGCGCCAACCCCTACCTCGGCGCCTGGCGACTCCCCTCCTGACCTGGTTTCCCGGTAGCTAGGTCAGCAGCAACGTGGCAGCTAGGGCTGTCATGACGAGAGCGATGACGGAGTCGAGGATCTTCCAGGCCTTGGGTTTGGCGAAGACGGGGGCCAGGAGACGCGCGCCGAAGCCCAGGGACAGGAACCAAATGAGGCTGGCCGCAATCGCTCCGGCGGTGAGGAACCAGCGGTCGGGGGTGGCGTAGGTGTTGGCGAAGGAGCCCAGGAGGACGACGGTGTCGAGGTAGGCGTGGGGGTTGAGCCAGGTGACGGCGAGGCAGGTGGCGATCGCGGCGCCGAAGGCGATGGGGGCGCCGCCGCCCGCGGAGAGGCCCGAGGCGGAGAGGGCGCGCTTGGCGGCGAGGAAGGCGTAGCCCAGGAGGAAGGCCGCGCCGGCGTATTTGGCGATGGTCATCAGCATGGGGGCCGCGTCGACGATGGTGCCGAAGCCCGCGACGCCGAGGGTCATGAGGATGACGTCGGAGGTGATGCAGACCGCTACCACCGGGAGGACGTGTTCGCGTCGGATGCCTTGGCGCAGCACGAAGGCGTTCTGGGCGCCGATCGCCACGATGAGGGAGAGTCCGAAGCCGAGTCCTGAGATGGCCGCCAGGGCCGCCGATGATGCGTTCACCGTTCGAAGTTAGGACGAGCGTCCATGACCAGGCCAGCTAAAGATTCTGACGTACCATTACGCTTTCTTAATATGGACCTGCAGCTGGATCAACTGCGCGCCCTCGATGCCGTCATCAGCGAGGGCACCTTCGACGCCGCCGCCCGCAAACTCAGCGTGACCCCCTCGGCGATCAGCCAGCGCATCAAGGCGCTCGAGGACGCAGCCGGGCGGATCCTGGTGCAGCGCACGAAACCGGTGCAGCCCACCGAATCCGGGCTCACCGTGCTGCGGCTGGCCCGGCAGATCCAGCTGCTCACCGGCGACACCGCCCGCGAACTTGGCGACGCCCACCAGCCCACCGACCGACCGGTCGTGATTCCCATTGCCGTCAATGCGGATTCACTACAAACCTGGGTCATCGACGCGCTCGGCCGCGCCGCTCCCGGCCTCTGTTTCGAAATCCACCGCGAGGACGAGGAACACACCACCCGCCTGCTGCGCGACGGCACGGTGATGGCCGCCATCACCTCCACCGCGGCCCCGGTCCAGGGTTGTTCGGTGCGGCGACTCGGCGCGATGCGCTATCGACCCATGGCCCAGCCACAATTCGCGCGCACCTGGTTCCCGGACGGCGCGAATGCGAAATCCTTCGCCCACGCACCCGTGGTGCTCTTCGACCGCAAGGACGATCTGCAGTTCCGGCTCATGCGCCACTACACCCGCAAACAGGTCGATCCGCCGCGCCATTACATCCCGTCCTCGGCCGGATTCAACGATGCCGTCCGGGTCGGTCTGGGCTGGGGCATGATCCCCGACATCATGATTCGCCCGGAGGACGATCTGATTCCGCTGGACGACAAGGTATTCGTGGACGTTCCGCTCTACTGGCAGCAGTGGAAGCTGGATTCGCCCGCGCTCAGCCTGGTCGCCGCGACCATTGCCGAGGGCGCCGCGCGTACGCTCTTGTGATAAGCCACAACCGGATTCGTTCTGTGTGACCCCGGGTACTAGATGACGTGGGCGAACTCGCCTGCCATAGTCGAAGGCATTGCGGTCGGCCAGGAAGGAATTTCGTTGTCACAAATCGTGCGCGGCGTCATCGCACGCTCCAAGAACGCTCCCGTGGAAGTCACCGATATCGTGATCCCGGACCCGGGTCCGGGGGAAGCGGTGGTGAAGGTGCAGGCCTGCGGGGTCTGCCACACCGATCTGCATTACCGCGAAGGCGGCATCAACGACGAATTCCCCTTCCTCCTCGGGCACGAGGCGGCGGGCATCGTGGAATCGGTGGGCGAGGGCGTCACCGATGTCGAGCCCGGGGATTTCGTCATCCTCAATTGGCGGGCGGTCTGCGGATCGTGTCGCGCTTGTCGTAAGGGCAAGCCCTGGTACTGCTTCTCGACCTTCAATGCGTCGCAGCCGATGACGCTGACCGACGGCACCCCACTCACCCCGGCCCTGGGTATCGGCGCGTTCGCCGAGAAGACCCTGGTGCATGCCGGGCAGTGCACCAAGGTGGATCCGAGCGTCTCCCCCGCCGCCGCGGGCCTGCTGGGCTGCGGTGTGATGGCGGGCCTGGGCGCGGCCATCAACACCGGCGCGGTCAGCCGCGGCGATTCGGTCGCGGTGATCGGCTGCGGCGGTGTCGGCAATGCCGCGATCGCGGGAGCCCAGCTGGCGGGCGCCACCACCATCATCGCCGTCGATCTCGACGAGCGAAAGCTGGAGTGGGCCACCGGTTTCGGGGCCACCCACACCGTGAACGCCTCGAAAGAGGATGCGGTGGAACGGGTTCAGGAACTCACCGACGGTTTCGGCGCGGATGTCGTGATCGATGCGGTGGGCCGCCCGGAGACCTGGAAGCAGGCCTTCTACGCGCGGGATCTGGCGGGCACCGTGGTGCTGGTGGGCGTCCCGACCCCGGACATGTCCCTGGATATGCCGCTCATCGATTTCTTCTCGCGCGGTGGGTCTTTGAAGTCCTCGTGGTACGGCGACTGCCTGCCCTCGCGGGATTTCCCGTACCTGATCGAGCTCTACAAGCAGGGCCGCCTCGACCTGGACGGCTTCGTCTCCGAGACCATCGCGCTCGGCGAGGTCGAGGAGGCCTTCACCAAGATGCATCACGGTGATGTCCTGCGTTCGGTGGTGGTGTTCTGATGGCACACATCGACCACACCGTCACCGTCGGCACCTTCAGCCTCGACAACGAGACCTTCGATGTCGACAACAATGTCTGGGTGGTGGGCGACGATCTGGAGTGTGTCGTCATCGACGCCCCGCACAATGTCGCGGCCATCCTGGACGTGATCGGCACCCGCACGGTGAAGGCCATCCTGGTCACCCACGCGCACGACGATCACATCCGGGTGGCGCCCGAATTGTCCAAGGCCACGGGCGCTCCGGTGCTCATGCATCCCGAGGACATGGTGCTGTGGCAGCAGACGCATCCGGATGTGAAGCCGGACGGTGAGCTGTCGGACCAGCAGGTGATCGCGGTCGGCGGGACGGAACTGCACGTGCTGCACACGCCGGGTCACGCGCCGGGCGCGGTCTGCTTCCACTCGCCGGATCTGGGTGCGGTCTTCACCGGTGACACCCTGTTCCACGGCGGCCCGGGTGCGACCGGTCGGTCGTACTCGGACTACGGCACCATCGTCGATTCGATTGCCGACCGCCTGCTGACCCTGCCGCCGGAGACCCTGGTGCACACCGGTCACGGCGAATCCACCACCATCGGTGCGGAATCCCCGCAGCTGGAGGAGTGGCGCCAGCAGTAGCTGAGCCGATCAACGGTGGTCCGGTCCCTGACCTGCGGCGGACCGGACCACTGTCAAGCTCCCTAACGATCCCCCCACTTCGGCGCGCCACCGGGGAACACGCCGGATTCGCCGGTTTTGCAAGCTCATTCACAAGATTTTCCCAGCGAATCCGCGCCTAGAGTTGTCCATGAGAAAAGCTACAGCCGCGCTGGCTCTTTCGTTTGTCCCGCTCCTCGCCGTGGGTTGCTCCGCCAGCTCCGGATCCGGGGCGGTCACCAAGACCGATGTACAAACCAAGGTCAGCAGCTTCTACAAGGACAAGTCACACGAGGACGCGAAGACCGTGTCCTGCGACGGCGATCTCGCCGCCAAGGTGGATGCCACCCAAACCTGTACCGCGACCGCCGCCGACGGACAGAACTGGGTCATCACCACGAAGGTCACCAAGGTCGACGGCAAGGACGTCTACTACGACCTGAACTTCAACGACAACTACGTCTCCCCCGAGGACGTCGCCTCCAGCGTCTCGAACTACTACGTTCAGCAGGTCGGCAGCGCCCCGCAATCCTCCACCTGCAACGGCCTGCTGCGCGGCGCCACCGGCGCGAGCATCCGCTGCGTGGTGACCGAAACCGACGGCACCCGCTGGGGTGTCACCGCCAAGACCACCAATGTCGAGGGCACCAAGGTCAACTTCGACATGATCCTGGACTCGCAACCGATGCCTTGATCCCAGATGCCGGACGGGTGCTCAGGCTGGAATCTGCGATTGTCACCGTGATGTGTTTCAATACGTCGGTTTCCAGCTCCACCCAGGGGGATCGTCAGCTTGTCCATGCCCGAATCGCCGTTCGGCACAACCCAATCCGCGCCGAACCCGCATCAGGCCGCCCAATTCGCCCAGGCCAACGGCGTCTATTGCAACTATTGCGGTGCCACTCCCGCAATAGATCTCGACTTCCGCGCACACCGCGGCATGATCTTCATCATGAGCTTCCGGAAGCTGCCGGGCCCGTACTGCCGTGATTGCGGACTGGCCTCCTTCCGGAAGATGACCGGCGAGAGCCTCGTGCAGGGCTGGTGGGGGCCGATCTCGGCGATCATCGCCAACCCGGTCACGCTCTTGATCAATACGGTCAATCGCGCACGGTTGCAGCAGTTGCCGCCGCCCATCCCCGGTGCGCCCAGGCTGCCGATGGATCCGGGCCGCCCGCTGTGGCAGCGGCCGACGATCATCGGGCTGTTGATCCCGATCATCGCCATCGCGTTCGTCGCGTTCGGCAGCAGCAACAGCAGCGGTACGTCGGCCAATCGGAACAGCTACAACTACAACTACACGCCGACGACGAGTTACTCGATGCCGTACGTGCCGGTCGTCCCGTCGGTCGCGCCGACCACCCAGGCTGCCCACGATGCCAAGTCGGCCAAGGTCGGGGACTGCGTCTACGACAGCAACGGCGATATCGCCAAGGACAATCGGCCGAAGGTGCAGGTCGTGGACTGCTCGGATCCACGCGCCCGGGCCACGGTGCTGGCCAAGCCGACCGGTCTGGCGGCCGACAAGGAGTGCGACAACAACTACCCGGCCACCGACGTGGTCATCACGCACTCGACCAGCTTCAACGGCGGGCCGGAGCTCATGGACTTCGCGCTCTGCCTGCAGCTGAAATAGGTCCGGCTACCGGCAGCCGTCCAGGGTCGCCGTGGCGAGCTCGCCCACCACATCGCCGAGCGCGCCGCGGGCCCGGAAGGCATTCAGCTGGCGGCGTGCCCCGTTGCCCCGCAACAGCAGCGCCGCGACGGCCTCGGTGACGAACCCGAGGTCGTCGAGCTGTTCCAGCGCGGGCCGGATGTGCTCGATGAGCCGGTCGAGCAGCTCGCGCACCGGTACCGTGCGGCCGTCGAGGGGATCGATGGCCGCACCGTCCAGGCCCTCGTGCGCCGCTCGCCAATAGGCCGCGCGCAGTACGTCTTCCGCGATCACCGGCACCAGATCGGTGGTGCGGGCGGTCATTGCGCAGGCCCGCACCAGGCTGGCCAGCAGCGCGGTCTCCTCCACGGTGGCGGGCACGTCGCTGACGCGCACCTCCACCGTCGGAAAGGTGATCGACGGCCGCACATCCCAATACACCATCTTGCGATCGAGGATGACGCCCAGCGACAGCATGGATTCCACCGCCGTGTCGAAGGCTGCGACCGAGTCGAAGTGCGGCGGCGGACCGGCGCTGGGCCAGCGCCGCCACAGGATGTTTCGCCAACTGGCATAACCGGTTTCGCCGCCTCGGTAGATGGCGGAGTTGGCGGTGAGCGCCAGCAGCAGCGGCAGCCAGGGCCGCAGGAAGTTGCTCACCTGCAGCGCGGCGGCGCGGTCGGGGACCGCCACGTGCACGTGGCAGCCGCACAGCCCTTGTTCGTGCGCCAATCTGCCGAAGTTCTCGGCGATTCGGTGATAGCGCGGGGTCGAGGTGATGGACAGTTCGTCGGGAATGGCCGGCGGCACAGCGGCTGCCAGCAGCAGCGCGTCGTTCTTCTCGGCGGAGGCCGCGGCACCACGCCGCAGTTCCCGCAATTCCTGAAGTAGCTCACCGGTATTCGTGTGCACGCGCGTGCTGGTTTCCACCTGGCACCGCATGATTTCCAATTGCAGGTCCATGCCGAAATCCGCTGCGGTGCGGGCGACGTCGGCATTGCGGCCGACCGGCGCACCGGTGAGCGGATCCACGAGGAGGAACTCCTCTTCGACACCGACGGTCGGCGGGGCATCCACCAACAACGTGTACCTCACCCGCGACCGGCCCACACCTGCCGGAGCGGTCTCTCCGGACCGCCCCGCGCCCCAGCCAGCCGACGGCTATCGGGCCCGCCGCCGAGCGGACCTGTCGGTGGCATGGGTCACAATGCGGGTATGGCATACGACGAGACACTGGCCGACCGGATCCGGGACGCACTCGGGCCGGAACTGCCACACATGGTCGAAAAGAAGATGTTCGGCGGCCTGGCCTTCCTGGTAGGCGGCAATATGGCGGTCGCCGCCAGCGGCAAGGGCGGCCTCATGGTCCGCACCGACCCCGACACCTCGAGCGCCCTGCTGCAGGCGGGTTCGGTCGAGCCGATGGTGATGGGCGGCAGGCAGATGAACGGCTGGCTGCGCGTCGCCACCGAGGCCGTCGCCGACGACGACGTCCTCGACGAATGGATCCGCCGCGGGGTCGATTACGCCAGGTCACTACCACCCAAGTAGCGATTCCGGCCGAAGCTGCCGCCGGCGAGCGAGCTCAGCGCGCCCGCTGTCCTTGCGTGGTCCAACACCCTTGCGCGCCATGGCGAATTCGGATGCGCCCTCGCATTCGTGACCGGCATTGCGCCCCTCGCGATCGGTGCCGCGGTTCGCCCGGCGAATCAGCCTCCGCGTCGTGCAAATACTGTGCTCCGGGGCACAGCTCTCGAGCGAGTGTGGCTCGGTTCACGCAATCCTGTGCTGCCGCAAGCTAATTGTCGGATTCCGTCACCGGGTCTTTACACCGCACCACCGTGCGGAAATCTTGCTCGCGCACTGTGGTGAATATGAGGCAAACCGAGATTCACGCGCTGGCGTGCGAAGTGTGCGGTCGACTGCCCCATCCTCCGCGTACCCGGATGGCGCTGGCCAAGCTTGCCGCGGCGCTGCCGGTCGAGCTGGCGCTGCACGCCTTCGTCATCCACCTCGAATTACCTTTTCTGGCAACGGTCTCCATTCTCGCCGTGGCCGCGACGATCCTGGTCATCTGGGTCGTCGAGCCGGGCGCGATGCACTATCTGGGTCGCTGGCTGCACGGCCGGGAGCTGCGGAACCGGCATCGGCTCGACAGTGCCGAGCAGCTCTGGCGCATCCGGGTGCGCCTGGACAACAAGCCCGGCCGCCTGGAGCTGCTCGCCAAGCAGCTGGCCGACCGGCGGGCCAATATCCTCGCCGTGCACGTGCATCACCTGGAGAACGGCGTGCTCGACGAACTGGTGGTGTCGGCACCGGCGGAGGTCGGGTCATCACGGCTGACACACGCCATCTCCCGGGCGGGCGGTATCACGGTCGGCATCTGGCCCGCCTCGGCGCTGACCCTGGTGGACGGCCAGACCCGGGCGCTCGGGCTGGCCGCGCGGGTCGCCGGTGACCCCGCCGAACTACCGCTGGTGATCGCGGAACTGCTGGGCGCGCAATACGTCCCGGATCCCGACCCGGACCGGGTCCCCGGCGGCACCCTGCTGGAGATCGATCCGCCCGACCACCTGACCCCGATGACCTTCCTGCGCACCGGGGAGCCGTTCACCCCCGCCGAGATCGCCCGCGCCCACCGCTTGACCGATCTGGCACTGGTAGCCGCCCGGCAAACCTGAGGCCCGGCGAATCCTCCTCCGCTTTCCCAGCATTCGAGATGGCCGTACCGCTGCGTCCAAGACTCCGTACCGCCGGGTTTCACTTCGTGGCACACTTCCTTGATGCGCACGTGATCGGCAGGCGCACAAGGGGTTGGTATATCGATGAGTTTTCGGCGCAGCGGTGCTCGACGAGGAGATGCCGACGTCGGCGGGAATCCGCCCGCCCGCAAGGCAGTTCGCACGGCCAAACTGGCCAGCGTGCCGATCGCCTTCGCCGGGCGGCGGGTGGCCGGGGCGAGCAAGCGGGCGCTGGGGCGACCGGCCGACGAGGTGGATCGCGAGATCCAGCTGCGCACCGCCCAGCACCTGGCCGATGTGCTGGGCGAATTGAAGGGCTGCGCCGCCAAACTGGGACAGATCCTGGGCATCTATGAGCTGGCGCTGCCGCCGGAGCTGGCCGGACCGTACCGTGCGGCCCTGAGCGAGCTCCAGGATTCGGCCCCGCCGATGCTGCCGCGCACCGTCCACACCGTGCTGGCGGAGTCGATGGGCCCGGACTGGCGGGACAATTTCCGCGAATTCGACGACCGCCGCGCCGCCTCGGCCACCATCGGGCAGGTGCACCGCGCGATCTGGCACGACGGCCGTCCGGTGGCGGTCAAGGTGATGTATCCGGGCGCCCGGGCCGCGATCGACAGCGATCTGCGGCAGCTGCGCGGATTGTCCTGGCTGGCACCGGTTTTCGTGCCGCATACCGATGGCCCGGCGGTGATGGACGAGCTCGCCGAATGCCTGCGCGCGGAATTGGATTTCGTGGCCGAGGCGGAGAATCAGCGCCGTTTCGCCGAGGCGTACGCCGATGATCCCGATTTCCGGATCCCCCGGGTGCTGGACCAGCGCGGTGATGTGATCGTCAGCGAATGGCTGGACGGCATTCCCGTCTCGCGCGTGATCGCCTCGGGCGCCCAGGCGGAGCGCGACCGGGTGGGCATGCTCGCGATCCGGTTCTTCTGGTCCTCGGCGCCCCGGACCGGTCTGCTGTACGGGGATCCGCATCCCGGCAATTTCCGGGTGCTGCCCGATGGCCGGCTGGGCGTGGTGGATTTCGGGGCGTGCCCGGTGTGGCCGCCGGCCCAATTCCCGGCGCTGGTCCACGATCTCGCGGATGCGCTGATCAACGGCGGCCCGGCGGAACTCGACACGATGGCGCGCCGGCACGGATTCATCGACGGCCCCCGCGGTCTGGACAGTGCCGCGCTGGCCGCGAAGCTGCTGCCGTTCACCGCGATCCTGCGCGACGACACCTTCCGGGTGGATATCGAGTGGCTGCGCGGCCGCACGCTCGACGCCGTGAGCCCGAAATTGAGCAATGCCTATCGGCAACTGGGGGTGCCCGCCTATCTGATGCCGTTCCAGCGAGCCCTGGTCACGCTGTTCGGGCTGGCGGCCCAACTCGAGACCACCGGGCCGATGCGCGATGAGATTCTGCGCTGGTCACCGGAGTTCCGCGCGGTGATGGACCGCTACCGATTGCGCACCGACGAGCCGGACGCGAATCGTCCGACCGATCTGGCCGCGGTGCGACGGCGGCGCGCGGGCGCCCTGACCTCGGATGTCGCCGCGGGCTGAGGACACCGGGCGCGTCCACCGGCCCCGTCGCGAGATCATTGCTGCCACACCGGGTCTTGATCACTGTCCCAGACAGACTTACTCTGGTGGAACAGGCGCAGCGCAGCGCCGGAGTCTGTCCGGAAGGTCCCACGTCGTGACCACTGCATCCAATGACACAACCAAGCTCCCGGCCCCGGACCACGAGGTGGCCGTCATCGGCGCGGGGCCCGGCGGCATCGCGGCGGGCGTCAAGCTGAAGCGGGCCGGGGTGCGCGACTTCGTCATTCTGGAGCGGGCCGACGAGGTGGGCGGCAGCTGGCACGAGAATCACTATCCGGGACTGGAAGTCGATATCCCGTCGCTGGCCTACCAGTACTCCTTCGCCCGAAATCCGGACTGGAGCAGGCTGTTCGCCTCCGGCGCGGAGGTGAAGCGCTATCACATGGCGGTGGCGCGCCGCTTCGGGCTGTATCCGCACATCCGCTTCGGCACCACGGTCTCCGGTGAGGAGTGGGACGAGGACAACCACTGCTGGAAGCTGCACCTCGAGGGCGGCGGGGTGACGACCGCACGGTTCGTCATCAGCGCGGTGGGCGCGTTCATCAGCCCCAAGGTGGATCCGGGCATCGCAGGAATCGCGCAGTACCGCGGCAAGATTCAACGCCCCTCCGACTGGGACGACAGCTACGACCTGCTCGGCAAGCGGGTCGCCATCATCGGCACCGGGGCCAGTTCCGTGCAGATCACCCCGGCCATCGCGGGCACGGTCGGCAGTCTCGCGGTCTACCAGCGCACCCCGGTGTGGTGTGTGCCCAAACCGAATCCGCGGATCCCGCGCGCGGTGCGGGCCGTGCTGCGCGTGCCAGGCGTGCAGGCCGGTGTGCACGGTGCGGCCCTGGTGGTGGTCGATGCTGCGCTGCGAACCATGTCGAACGCGCCCATGCCGGTGGTCCGGCCGACCATGCGTGCCATCGACGCGACGGCCATTCGCGGGTATCGCGGGTTGCTGCGACTCATGGTGCGCGACCCGGAGATTCGCGCGGGCCTCACCCCCGACTACGGCCCGATCGCCAAACGGCCGACCGCCAATACCGGGTATCTGCTGGCCTTCAATCGCCCCAATGTCGATCTGGTGACCACGCCGATCGAGCGGTTCACCGAGTACGGCATCCGCACCACCGACGGCGAGGAACGCGAGTTCGACATGATCGTGCTGGCCACCGGCTATCACGTCTTCTCCGATCCGGAGACCTACACGCCCGGCATGGTGCTCGGTCGGGACGGCCTGGATCTCGGCAAGTACTACACCGAGCAGGGTTTGCAGGCGTACGAGAGTGTCTCGCTGCCCGGCCTGCCCAACCGGTGGACGCTGGTGGGCCCGTATTCCTGGTCGGGCAGCGGCTGGCATGCCTTCGTCGAGATGACGGCCGACCATGCGGTGCGGGCGATTTCGGAGGCGCGCCGCCGCGGCGCCACCTTCGTGGCGGTCCGGCAGGAGGTCGCCGACGCCTACCACCGGCGGATCTACCGGCACGGTGCGGCCATGCGCTTCTACCTGAGCGAATTGAACGCGCACGTGCCGACGTACTACCGCAATTCGCAAGGCGACAGCACCTACATCCGTCCGACGGGCTTCTTCTCGGCGCGCCGCGCGCATCACCGATTCCCGTTCTCGGACTACGAATTCGACCGTCTGACCGCCTGAACGCCCGCTCGACAAGGAAGTCGTGCCCCATGATCGAACTGCCCAAGTCCGTCCGGATCGCGCTGGGCGCCACCGGATACGGCATCAGCGACCGCCGCCTGGCCCCGGCCGTGACCGGCAAGGTGATCCTCGTGACCGGCGCGTCCTCGGGCGTCGGCCGGGCCACCGCGCTGCGGCTGGCCGCCAATGGCGCGACCGTGATCGCGGTCGCCCGCCGCACCGCCCTGCTCGAGGAATTGCGTTCGGAGACCGCCGATCTCCCGGGTTCGATGCACCCGTATCCGGCGGATCTGTCGAACCCCGATACCTGTGCCGCGTTGATCGATCGGGTGCTGGCCGATCACGGCCGGGTGGATGTGCTGGTCAACAATGCGGGCAGGTCCATTCGCCGCTGGCTGTCGGATTCGCTGGACCGCTGGGACAATTTTGACGACACCGCGCACATCAACTATCTGGGCCCGGTGCGCTTGGTGCTGAGTCTGCTGCCGTCCATGCGGGCTCGACGCCAAGGCCACATCGTCAATATCAGCACCGCCGGTGTGCACGGTCCGGCCGTCGGTTGGACCGCCTACATCGCCTCCAAGTCGGCGTTCAACTCCTGGTTGCGCGGCGCGGCACCGGAATTGCGGGCCGACGGCATCCGCGTCACCAGCGTGCATCTGCAACTGGTGCGCTCGGAGATGCTGGGGCCGTACCGGATCTACCGCTACACCCCGAGCATGTCGACCGAGGAGGCGGCGGGCCTGGTGTGCCGGGCCATCGTGGATCGGCCGCTGGCGATTCGCCCGTGGTGGGAGCGGGCGAGCGCGCCACTGTCGTATGCGCTGGACAATTCCCGTGCGGCGCAACGCATGCTGACGATCTACGCCAAGGCGGGCAACTGGAACAACCGTCCCGTGGACTGGGCCGGGCCGATCGGGCGGGTCGAACAGGCGGTGAATCTGCTCGACGACGCGGTGACGGTGGCGGGCTGGATCCCGGCCAGTGGGGCGTTGACCCTGCTCCCACCCACCCGGATTCCGCAGCTGGCCTGGTCTTTACGCGGCGGCGTCGGATTGGCGACCGCGCTCTCGGCCTTCGCGGCCCGGTTTCCGGACCGCCCGGCCGTCATCGATGACGATGGTCCGATCACCGCGGCCGAACTGGATCGCCAGGTGCAGCGGCTCGCGGCGGCGTTGCGGGCGCGCTGGGGTGTGCGGCGCGGGCAGCGGGTCGGGGTGCTGTGCCGCAATCATCGCGGGTTCGTGCTGGCGGCCTATGCGGCCGCGCGGCTTTCGGCGGATCTGGTGCCGTTGAACTACGGGTTCGCCGGGCCGCAGATCGGCGAGGTGCTCGACCGCGAACGCGTGGAGGTGCTGCTTTACGACGGCGAATTCCACACGGAGATCGAGAAATCCGGGTACGGCGGACACCGGGCGGTGGTGCGCGGCGCGGCGGGCGGGCTGCCGACGGTGGCGGAGCTGGTCGGGGCGGGCGGCCCGCCGGTGCGCGAACCCGCGGCCGGGGGCTCGCTCATCCTGCTGACCGGCGGCACCACCGGGGTGCCCAAGGGCGCGCCGCGGCCGATGGGTGTGGGCGCGGCCGGGCCCATGCTGGCCGGGCTGCATCCGCGCATGGTGCTGGCGCTGGCGGATCTCGCTCGGGTCGAGCCGATTCCGCGGCTCGGGCAGCCGATGGTGATCGCGCCGCCGCTGCATCACACCTACGGTTTCCTGGCGCTGGCCGCCGCGTTCCTGCTCGGTTCCACCGCGCTGGTGCACGAACGGTTCGACGCCGAGACGGTACTCGCCGATATCGAACGCCACAGTGTGCAGATCGCCTGCCTGGTGCCGACCATGCTCAAACGCATCATGGATCTGCCGCCGCGTGACCGCCACGGCTATCACGTGGAGAGCCTGCGCATGGTGATGTGCGGGGCCGCGCCGCTGCCGCCGTGGCTGGCCACGGCGTTCCAGGACGAGTTCGGTGAGGTGCTGTTCAACGGTTACGCCTCCACCGAGACCGGGGCCGGAACCCTGGCCACGCCAGCGGATCTGCGGGCCGCGCCCGGCACGGTCGGCCGCCCGATGACGGGGATCGTGGATATCCGCATCGTCGACCGCGACGGCCGCGAGCTGCCGCCCGGGGTGACCGGCCGCATCATCAACAAGAACCCGAGCATGTTCCACGGCTACAGCGACGGCCGCACCAAGGAGATGGTCGGAAAGCACATGGACTCCGGCGATCTCGGGCATTTCGACACCGAAGGCCGGCTCTATATCGACGGCCGCTCCGACGACATGATCGTCTCCGGTGGCGAGAACGTTTTTCCGCAGGAGGTCGAGGAGGCGCTGCTGGCGCATCCGGCCGTCGCGGACGCCGGGGCGGTCGGGGTGCCCGACGACGACTTCGGGCAGCGGCTGGCGGCGGCGGTCGTGCTGAAGAACGGGTCGCGCACGAGTGTCACCGCGCTGCAACGGCATATCAAGACCACCCTGGCCAATTACAAGGTGCCACGCGAGATCGTTTTCGTGCCCGAGCTGCCGCGCACCACGGCGGGAAAGCTGCGGCGGCAACAACTTCCGGAGGTCATCGCGCAGGCGACGGCCCCGGTGCTCTGAACCGATCGATCCTGGATTCGAGGTCTGCATCATGAGTTCCACCAACGGTTCTCGCCATGGCTCCGCACCGTCACCGACCCACGAGGTCGTGATCGTCGGTGCGGGTCTGGGCGGTATCGGCGCGGGTGTCGCGCTGCGCCGGGCCGGGGTCGAGAATTTCGTCCTGATCGACAAATGGGACCGGGTCGGCGGGACCTGGCTGGCCAATACCTATCCCGGCGTGGCCGTGGATGTGCCGTCGCCGGTGTACAACTTCTCCTTCCAGCCGCGCTCGCAGTGGTCGCGGTTGTTCGCGCCCGGCGTCGAATTGCAGCGCTACGCCGAGGAAGTCGTCGACAAGCAGGGGCTGCGCGACAAGCTGCGGCTGGGGTCGGGGGCGGTGCGGGGCGTGTTCGACGAGCAGCAGGATCTGTGGCGGATCGGGCTCGAGGACGGGTCGGAGCTCACGGCCCGGTATGTCATCGGCGCGGTCGGCGGGCTCGAGCAGCCGCACAAACCGGAGATCGCCGGGATCGACGAGTACACCGGCAAGATCATGCACAGCTCCCGCTGGGATCACGACTACGACTATCGCGGCAAGCGGGTGGCGGTGATCGGCACCGGGGCGACGGCCTTGCAGGCGATTCCCCAACTGGCCAAGGATGTTTCGCAGCTGACGGTCTATCAGCGCCGCGCCATCTGGATCGGGCCGAAACCGGATTTCCCCATGGGCGCCACGGCCAATGCGGTGCTGAATTTCGCGCCGCTGCAATATCTCATCCGGACCGTCGGCAATGTGGGCGTGAATGCCGGGCTGGGTGCGGGGCTGGCCATCTCGAATTACCCGCGCATCACCTCCGCCGGGCTGACGGTCGCCGAAACCGCCATGAAAGCTTACCTTTTCAGTCAGGTGCGCGACCGGGAGCTGCGCCGCAAGCTCACCCCGGACTATCGCTTCGGCTGCAAGCGGCCCTCGATCTCAAACGACTACTTCAAGACGTTCACGCGTTCCCACGTGGATCTGGTCACCGACGGCATCGAGCATTTCACGCCGACCGGCATCGTCAGCGCCGACGGGCGCGAGCGGGAATTCGATATGGTGTTGTGCGCCACCGGATTCAAGGTCATGGAGAAGGGCTTCACGCCCCCGTATCCGATCTACGGGCGGGACGGGCTCGAACTCGGCGAGTTCTGGGATGCCAATAGATTCCAGGCGTACCAGGGTGTTTCGGTGCCGAAGTTCCCGAATGCCTTCCTCATCGTCGGCCCCTACGCCTACGCACCGGGTTCCTATATCCCGCTGATCGAATCGACCTCGGCGCATGCCGCCCGTGTCATCAAGGAGGCACGGCGGCGCGGCGCGACCCGGGTGGAGGTGCGGCAGGAGCCGCACGATCGGTACTTCGCTCGCATGGACGAACGGGCCAAGAAGACCCACCTGTTCACCCAGGGCTGTGTCAGCTCGAACACCTACTACATCAATTATCAGGGCGACGGCGCGGCGTTCCGGCCCTCGACACAGCTCGAAATGTACTGGGAAAACCGGCATTTCCCGCTGAGCGACTACCGGTTCACCACCACCTCCGTGCGAGTGCTTCAGGACGCGACGTCCTGAGCGCCACCGAATTCGGGGACCCATTTCTCGACCAGCTCGAGGAATGGGCCCTGCGCGTCGAGTTGGGAACAGATGCCGACGATGCCGCCGAAAACGCGGGACAGCATGGCGTATTCGGGCCGGTCGGCGGGGACTCTCAGAGCGCGGGCATTGGTCAGGGAGATGTTCTCCGGCTCCAGTGAGCGCGCCACTTCCTCTTGCAGGAATGCCCGGCTGAAGTGGAAGTCGTGGCCGTCGACGCGCTCACGGATCGGTTCGATGCGGCGCGCGATGACCGCCATGTCGATGGGTGCGCCCGGTTTCACGAATCCTTCCGCACGCAGCACCGCCTCCAGCGCGTCGTAATCGCCCGCCAACGCGCAGCGGGCCAGGCGTCCGACCGCGCGCGGAATGCCGTCGGGGGTTTCGGTGCAGGCGCCGAAATCGATGACGCCCAAACGATTGTCGGGCCGCAGCTGGAAATTGCCGGGGTGCGGATCGCTGTGCAGCGCGCCGACCCGGGTCGGTGTGCAGAGCGCGAATTCGGCCAGCAGCAGTCCGGCCCGGTCGCGGTCGGGCCGTGATCCGTCGGCGATGATGCGCGAGAGCGGGGTGCCGTCCATCCATTCGGTGACCATGACCTTCGGGGCCGCGGCCACCACGCGCGGCACGAAAAACCTTGGGTCACCGGCGAATCCCTTGGCGAAGCGGCGCTGGTAGGCGGCCTCTAGCCGATAGTCGAGCTCATCCTCGGTGCGGGCCAGGAACTCCTCGATGAGCTGCCGGGCATTGGTTCCGGCCAGGAGCGTGTTGAACGCACCCGAAACCATCTGCAGCATCTTGAGATCCGCGCGCAGTGACTCCTCGGCCTCCGGATATTGGACCTTGACCGCAACGTCGCGGCCGTCGTGCCAAGTGGCCCGATGTACCTGTCCAATGCTGGCGGCGGCCACCGGCACCTCGTCGAATCGGGTGAAGCGCCTACGCCATCCGGTGCCCAGTTGCAGATCCAGCATGCGGTGGGTGTCGGCCACCGGCATGGGCGGGGCCTCCTGCTGCAGCCTGGTCAGCGCCTCCCGGAAGTGGTCGGCGAAGCGCGGCGGCACCCCGGCCTCGGCGACGCTGAGCGCCTGGCCGAGTTTCATCGCCCCGCCCTTGAGTTCGCCGAGCACGGCAAAGACCTGGTCGGCGGCATTGTCGAGCATCTCGTCGGTGATGGATCCGCGTTCGGCGCCGGCCAGCAGGCTCTTGCCGGTGGCGGCGACCCGCTGCGCCATGAGCGTCGCGGGAATGCTCGCCACCTTCGCCATCCGGGCGATGCCTTTTCTCCTGAGTCCGGCCACGTCGGCGATCCTTCCTACCGAGATCCCCACCCCGTCTCAGACAGTTTAGAAGTTTCGGCAGGCCAGGTCGATCACGCCGAGGTCCCGATCAGCAGGCCGGGACCGGGCGGCTCACCCCTTCTCCGCCAGCGCCGCAAGGCGATCCAGCGACGCGAACAACATCTCCGGGGTGGTGGCCCGCGCCCGCAGCAGCCGCTTCTCGTCCCGCAGGTTGGTCCAGTCGTAGGTGTGCCGGACCCGAGTCAGGTTGTCCCCCAACGGCTCCAGCTCCCACCGCCACAGATGCCCCGGCGGCTGCGCGCCCGGTTCCGCGGGCAGCCAGGCGATCCGCCGCGCCTCCTCGAACTCCACCACGTGATTCTCCCGAACCACCCCATTGGTCAGCACCATCTCGAACACCTCCCCCACACCCCGAACCCGCTGCCCCGCTGCCGCGCTCGCCAGATTGTCGTTCCCATCCCACCGAGGCTGTTCGGCCGGATCTGCGATCAGCCCGAAAATCGCCCCGGCCCCCACCGGAACCTCCCGCTGCACCGACACAATCGTCCCTTGCCCGCTCTCACTCATGCCTCCGATCGAACCACCGAACCCACCTCCCGGGCCAGTAGCGGCCTGCCGGACCGGTGTTAGCGTGAGGCCCGAAGGAGGCCGGTCCGCTGCCGGGTACGGGGATGATCTACGAGGAGCGCTACGGCTTCACTCCAAAAGCGGTTCTGGTGCTGCTGATCGCGGCCGGGTTCACGGCGGCGGCGATCGCCATTCCCGATATGCCCGTGCTGATGCGCATCGGCAGCCTCGTGCTGTTCGGTCTGAGCGGTCTGCTCCAACTCGCCACGGTGCTGTCACGCAAGGTGGCCCTGCGGGCCGATGCGTCCGGCATCACGCTCGGCGGTCAGTTGCTCCGGTATCGGGCGGCCACCAAGCACGTGCCGTGGTCCGAGGTGGAGGCGATCGTGCTGTGGCGGCAGTACTCGGCTTCCAACATCCCCTGGCTCGGTGTGCTGCGGCGGGCCGACGCGCCGCCCCTGTACACGCCCAAGTCCGAGAGCGGGCGGGCCGTGCAGTCGGCCGCCTCGGCGTTGAGCGGCGCACCCGACAGGCGACTCCTGCAGTGCGCCAAGAACATCAGCGGCTGGAAGGTCGACCTGGACCGGCTGACGGCGGCCTTGGCGACAATCGCCCCGCACGTACCAACCGCTGACCCGTAATCCATTTGCCTCGCGGGGCAGAATGGGGCGGGTGACGAGTCGACAGATTGTTTCTTCGGGTGCGGCGTGGGAGCCGGTTGTGGGTTACTCCCGGGCGGTCCGCGTGGGGCAGTGGGTTTCGGTGGCCGGGACCACGGCGGCGAACCCCGAGGGTGGGGCCGTGGGTGGGGAAGATATCGGCGAGCAGACTCGGGAGGCGTTGCGGCGCATCATCGCTGCCCTGGCCGAGGTGGGGGCCGGGGTCGAGCATGTGGTGCGGACCCGGATGTTCGTCACCGATATCAGCCGGTGGGAGGAGGTCGGCAAGGCGCACGGTGAAGTGTTCGCCGATATCCGCCCGGCCGCCAGCATGCTCGAGGTCAGCGCCTTGATCGACCCGGCGCTGCTGGTCGAGATCGAGGTCGACGCGATCGTGGAGTGACGCCGCTCAGTCGGTCGCGGAGGTCCTGATCCAGGGACCACCGGCGGTGGTGCGGGTGCTCTCGGAGCCCGGTTGCATATCCAGCACGGCCATGAGGGTGGGGTCCTCGTCCACGGCGTGGTAGAGGTGGCCGATGTGGCCTTCGCTGGCCGCGTCGCTGGTGCCGATCAACTGCCAGAGGTCGTCATCGTCGTCATTGCTGACGTAGAGAATCGGCTCCCGCTGCTCGAAGACTTCCGGGGTCTGAATGCAGCGGGTCCCCAACAGCCAGTGCCGCATCCACCATGCGCGCGGGTCACGCTGCATGACATTGTCGACGACCCACCAGATGAACGGCAGATCCTGATGGGCGCGGGCCTGCTCGGCGGTGAAGTCGGGGCCGCCCTGCGGCACCTGCTCGAACGGGTCGTCCACGAGGGCGAAGGCATGCGTGCCCTCGTGCTCGAACACCACCGCGTGAAAGGTTGCGCCACCAGGATTCCCGGCCCCGATTCCGACGCTGAAGCGACCCGCATGCGGGTCCGCGCCGGTGGTCCAGCCGAAGGCATAGGACGCGAGTTCGCCTCCGGGACCGATGAACTCGCCGAAGGCCCGGCGGTCCATTCCGGTCACGTCCGCGGTCGGGACTTCGAGCAATCGGCCGGGAATGACTTGCACGTTCACCCGGCCGACCCTAGCGGCATACCCCGACACGTCCGCCGTTCGCTCGATCGATCAGCTGCCGACGTACCGCTTCAGGATGCCCTGCAGCGAGTTGGGGTCGACGATATTGACTGCCAGGGAGGCGGTTTGGGCGCCCTGGGTGGCGGTGAGGGTGTAGTTGCCTGCCTTCTGCGGAGTCCAGATCACGCCGGAGAAGCCGCCACAGCAACTGCCGGGGAGCGTGATCGTGCCGAGAGAGGCACCATCG
Source organism: Nocardia heshunensis (assembly GCF_054782115.1). Lineage (NCBI taxonomy): Bacteria > Bacillati > Actinomycetota > Actinomycetes > Mycobacteriales > Nocardiaceae > Nocardia > Nocardia heshunensis. The sequence goes on from NZ_BAAGTC010000005.1 coordinate 614,888, forward strand.
ACGGCGACGGCGATGGGCGTCGACCAGTCGGTCAGGTTGCCGACCGAGACACGGCAGGACTCGCCTGCTAGTTCGCAGCCGTAGACGTCGGCAGTGGCACTCGACGTCTGGACGGTGAAACTGGCTGCGGCGGTGGCGGTTCCGGTGGCCAGTGGGACGACGGCGGCCAGTGCGGCCGCCGCGGTCGCCGCAGGACGCACGACCTTGCTCATCGTGATCAATGCACATCACCCGAGATACAGCCCGCAGAGCCCGAGACCGAGCTCGTCCGACCGGATCCCGTATTGCAGATCAGCCCGGTGACGAAGTTCTCGAATCGCTTGGTGACCGCCTCCGGACCGTTGTTGTCGATGATACGTACGGTGATCGACTGGTTCTGGGTGCCCTGTTGCATGCTGACGACGTGTGAGCCAGCGGTCTGCGGGGTCCAGACGGTCATGAACTTGCCGGGTTCGATGGTGCCGGAGCTGGCCACGGGAGCGCCGGTGGCCAGCGCCTTTCCATCCACGCTGAGGGTCACGGGGGTGGACATGTCATAGACGTAGGCGGTCAGGTCGCAGGCTTGCGCCGTCGCCTCGCAGGCCAGGAGATCCGGGCCCCCACCCACCCAGATGTTGTCCTGTCCCGGGCCGTTGTCGGTTCCCGATGCGGCCGTGGCCGTTCCGATCGAAAGCGGGATCATCGCTGCCGCCAGTGCTGATCCGATCGCAACGTAGCGAGTGGTCTTCGTCGTGCTCATGGCCGAAAGTATTTGTGAGGCATTGCTGTTTCACAAGACTTTCGGGGACCCAGTTTTTCGGGGCTACACCCGCAGGTCCTCGATGCGCTGACGCAGGTGATCGAGCAGCTTGTCCGGATCATCGAAGTCGGCGGGGTCGATGGCCGCACCGAAGTGAATGGTGACCGGGTGGCGGCGATCGAAAGCGGGACCGTCGCCGCGCGCCCGCCGGGTGGGCAGCACTCCGTCGGTACCCGTGGTGGCGACCGGAATGATCGGAACACCGGTGGCCAGGGCCAGTTTCGCGACCCCCGGCTTGTAGGGCTCGCGCTCACCGGGCGCGACCAGTCGCCCCTCCGGGTAGATGATCAGCACTCCGCCGTGGCGCAGAATTTGCTCGGCCTGCGCGGTCGCGGCCCGACCCGACTCGGAATCGCGGCGCACCACCGGAATCTGACCGAGTCGGCGAACCAGCCAACCGACCACGGGCCACGACCACAACTCGGCCATGGCGATCGCGACGGCGCGGCGGCGCAGCGCTCCCCAGAGGAAGACGGCATCGAGCATCGAGAGGTGATTGCTGGCCACGATGGCCGCGCCGGAGGCCGGCACGTGCTCGCGTCCGATCACGGTGACGTGCACAAAGTTCGACCAGGCCAGGGTGCGCAGGATGCGGCGGACCAGATGGGTGGCGACCCAGGCGCGCTTGCCGAGCCCCTTCGGGCGTCGCGGATTGTCGTTCATCATGCTCCATATCGGCCGTCCGGCAACGGGTTCCATCCTTGTCGCACGGCGGGCATGGCACCACCGCAGAACTACTCAGGTGAACATCGAGCGACAAATAGATAGCCGTTAGCTATCACGACATTTCGGGCGTAGCCTGGGTGTTGCGGTGATCACCGCACCTCGGAAAATCACTCGGTAATAAAGGCTCGCGTGCTGCCATGGCCGGAAACTGGTGGCGGAACACCATTCTGTATCAATTGTCTCGATCGCCGACCAGCGCGGCGGTCATCTTCCTCGCTCTCGACGACGGTAGCGAGGTCATCACCTTCCCCAGGCTCAACTGGGGCATCGTGGCCACCGCCGCCGCAGCGGTGCTGGGCACCGCCATCGGACTCATGGTCCTGGTGAGTTCCGCCCACTTCGACGAGCCTCCGAGTCCGGTCCCCACTCCACCGGCGTCGTGTGCGCCGTTCTGCCCCGCACCGACACCGTAGTTCGCTATTCGGGGAAGGTCAGCGTGAAACACGTACCACCGGAATCTGATTCGACGGTGATCTCGGCATCGTGGAGTCCGGCGACCTGCGCCACGATGGCCAGCCCGAGACCGTGCCCCGGCGTCGCCCGCGCCGCGGGCGAGCGGTAGAAGCGATCGAAGATGTGCGCTTGGTCCTCGGCCGGAATCCCGGGGCCCGCATCGCGCACCGACAGTGCGCGATCGGCGACGCCGAGCCGCACCGTGCCGCCCGGCGGGCTGAACTTGGCGGCATTGTCGAGCAGATTGGTGATCGCGCGCGACAGTCGCGCGGGCGCGCCCAGGACGGTCACCGCATTCAGGTCCGCCTCGAATTCGAGTGCGGGCCAATGCCGTCGCGCCGTGGTGAGGCAGTCGGCGGCCAGCCGGTCCAGGCGCAGATCCTCGAGGGTCTCGCGGACCGCCTCCGGGTCGTCGGCGCGGGCCAGGTCGATGAGGTCGGTGACCAGGCCCGAGAGTTCCTCGGACTGCACCCGCAGCGCCGCCACGGTCGCCTCGAGATCCGCGGGCGGCATGCGGTCGGCGCGGCGCAGCAGGTCGATATTGGTGCGCAGGGCCGTGAGTGGGGTGCGCAGTTCGTGCGAGGCGTCGGCGACCAGCCGCTGCTGGGCGGACCGCGCGTCGCGCTCGGCGGTCAGTGCCGCGTCGAGTTCGTCGAGCATGGTGTTGACGCTGGTCGCCAGCCGGGCCAGCTCATCGGATCCGGAGACCTCGATGTGATGCTTGGGATCTCTTGTGCGAGCTACTCTTTCGGCCGCCTCGGTCAAGGTGACCACGGGGTCGAGGGCCCGGCGCGCCAGCACGATGCCGAGGACGGCGGCCAGCGCGAGCCCGGCCGCCGCTGCGGCCAACAGGGCAAGGCCGACTCGGCGCTGTCCGGTGTCCACCGAGTCCGCGCGCTGGGCCACCTGCACCGCACTGCCCGGCTCCAGCTGGATGGTGTACATCCGCATGGGGTAGCCGTCGAGGCTGAAGTCGGTGAAGAAAGGATCAGCGGATCCCGCTGCCACAGAACGGGTTTGTGCATCGACCGGCAGTGACTGATCGGGTATGTGTTCGGAGCGAATGCTGCCGTCCGCCGCGACCACCTGCACGCAACTCGGCGCAGCCAGGTACTGACACGAGCCGGAGATCGCCGCCACCGAGGGCTCGGCCGGGAACTGCCGCGCGATGCGCGTTGCCTGCCGCCGCAGGCTCAGATCGAGGGTGCTGTTCAATTCGTGCCCGACCACGAAGTAGGCGGCCGCCGCCATCCCCGCCAGCGCCAAACCCATGGCCAGCACGAAGAATACGGCGATTCGCCCGCGCAGCCCGAGCCGGTTGCGCGCCCCCGGACCCGATGAGGTCACGACGGCCCGACCCGGTAGCCGACCCCGCGCACGGTATGGATCAACGCGGGCTCCCCGTCGACCTCGAGCTTGCGCCGCAGATACCGGATGTACACCTCCAGCGAGTTCGACGAATTGTGCCCCCACACCCGGTCGATCAGGGTTTCGCGCGGCAGCGCCTGTCCGGCATTGCGCAGCAGCACCTCGAGCAGTGCGAATTCGGTTCGGCTGAGCTCGATTTCGCGGCCGCCGCGCCTCACGGTGTGAGCGGTGGTGTCCAACACCAGGTCCACACTGGAGAGCACCGCCCCGTCCTCGGGGTAGGTGCGCCGCAGCAGCGCCCGCACGCGGGCCAGCAACTCATCGAGATCGAACGGCTTCACCAGGTAGTCGTCGGCACCCGCGTCGAGCCCTTCGATCCGGTCGGCGACCGCGTCGCGCGCGGTGAGCATGAGGATCGGGGTGCGGTCGCCGCGCCCGCGCAGGGTGCGGCAGGCGGTCAGGCCGTCCATGAACGGCATGGCCACATCCAGCACCACCGCCTCCGGCTGCCAGCGGGCAATCTCGGTGAGCGCGGTCGCGCCGTCCCCGACGCCGCGGGTCTCATAGCCTTCGGAGGTGAGGGCGCGCACCAGCGCCTCCCGCACCGCGGCTTCGTCGTCGACCACCAGTACCCGCATCCCACGGATCATACGGACGACCACCACCTGCACTTTCTCATCCAACTCTCATTTCGTTCGGTGAGCGTGGCTGGCATGAGACTTCGGATATCGCATCGCGCCGCGGCCGTCCTGGCCGTGCTCGGGATCGCCGCGGCCGGGCTCACGGCCTGCGACCGGAACCCGAACCCGCCGACGCCGCGCGTCAACGGCAAGTACGTGGTTATCCCGGTCGAGGGTGGCTCCGCCCAGGTGGACACCACGACGCTGGGCGTCACGGCGAACGCCGCGGGCACGAGCTACGAGCTGACCGCACCCGTCGGCGAGGCCCTCGGCACGACCGGGCCGGTGAAGGTGGCGGACGCGACCGCGACCTGGACCTACCCCGATCGCGGGCTGACCGTGTCGGCCGCCGCCGAGGACGGGCGGCTGCGGGTGACCGTGCACAGCGACCGGGACGGCACGCTGCGCTGGCCGATCACCGGCCGCGACGAGGCGGCGGCCGCCCTGCAGATTCCCCGTGGCGAGGGCCTGTCGCTGCCGGTCCGCGACCCGTTCTGGAACGGCCCCGACACCGGCCTGGTCGGCGAATCCCTGCCGCTCACCTCGGGATTGACCATGCCGTTCTGGGGCTACCGGATCGGGGCGCGCGGGGCCGGGTACATCGTGCCGACCGATATCGGCAGCAGCCTCACCGTCAGCTCGGATGGCGGGCGGCTGATCGCTTCGGGCACACACGATTTCGCGCCGAGTGCGGGCACCGGCGACTATACCGTGGATTTCGCGCTCACCGACGATTCGCCCGTGGCCGCCGCGCAGGACTACCGCGCCTGGCTGATCCGGCACGGCCAATTCCGTTCCCTGCGCGACAAGATCCAGCAGAACCCCGAGATCGGCAAGCTGTTCGGGGCGTTCCACGCCTATTTGTTCGGCGACGCGAAGCAGCCCGATACCGTCCGGCGGTTGCACGAGCTAGGCCTGTCGAAGATGTGGCTGGGCTACGACTCCGGGGACGACCCGATGTCCGCCGCCGCCATCGCCGCGGCGAAGGACGCGGGATACCTTGCCGGCCCCTACGATTCGTGGGCCAATGCCCAGGAACCCGCCACCGCCGACAATCCGTCCTCCCGCTGGCCGGGTACCGTCTGGCCGCAAGGGTGCGTCCACGCCGCCGATGGGACCCCGGAAACCGGGTTCGGCAATCGCGGCTGCTATCTGAGTTCCGAGGCGTTGAAACAGGATCCGGCACTGTACCGGGACCGCTATGCCGCCATGACAGCCAATGGCGCGAACAGCTATTTCCTCGATGTGGATGCCGCGGGTGAGTTGTTCGACGACCACTCGCCCGCCCATGCGATGACGCAGGCGCAGGACCGGGCCAATCGCCTGGACCGGATGCGCTGGCTGGCCGAGGACCGCAAGACCGTGCTCGGTTCCGAGGCGGCCGGTGCCTGGGCCGCGCCGGTGCTGGCGTTCGATCACGGTGCGCAGAACCCGATTTCGGATCGCCTGTGGCGCCTGCAGCGCGACCGGCAGAGCTGGGGTGCGTGGTATCCGGAGACCGCGCCCGGCGTGTTCTTCAAGCCGGTCGACCTGCCCGCCGACCTGGTCACCGCCATGTTCGACCCGGTCTATCGGGTGCCGCTCTACGAGACGGTGCTGCACGATTCGCTGATCAATCTGGATCGCTGGGAGCTGTCGTATTACAAACTGCCGCAGCAGGAAACGATGCGGGCGTTGACGGCCGTGCTGAACAACACGCCCCTCAACTTCGTGCTGGACGGTGCCACGGTGGCGCAGCACGGTCCCGAAATGGCGCGGCTGCAACAGTTTTTCGCTCCCCTGCACGAGCGGGCGGGCACCCTGCCGATGACGGAATTCCGTTGGCTGACCGACGATCATCTGGTGCAGCACAGCGTCTTCGGCGACGGCGAGCTCACCGTCACCGCCAACTTCGGCACCATCGACCACGACGGGTTGCCCGGCGGCTGTGTCGACGCCCAGTTGAAGGGTGATTCCGCGCCCCGGCGATTGTGCCCGGCCCGATGAGACGCGCCGGAACGCTCGTATTCGTTGCCGCGGCAGCACTTCTCACGCTGCTGCTGGCCGCCCACGATCGGATCCCGGACGTGTTCGGGCTCGGCGTTGCGCTCGACACCGCCGCACCTTGGCTGATCGTGCCGGTTCCGGTGCTGGCGGTGGCGGCCGTCGCGTGCCGCCGACCGGCCGGGGCCGCGGCCTGTATCGCGCCGCTCCTGGTCTGGGCCTACACCTTCGGTGGCTGGTGGGCTCCGACGGCGAGGGCGGCCACGCCGGGTGCGGGAACGGTATCGGTGGTGTCGCAGAACCTGTTCGCCGACAACTCGACTCCGGAGGCGACCGCGCGGGCACTCGCGGCGACGGGTGCGGATCTGCTGGCCGTGCAGGAGCTCGGCGGCACCGATCGCGCACCCGTGCAACGGGTCCTGGATGCCGTCTACCCCTATCGCGAGGAACGCGGCACGGTGGCGTTGTGGAGTCGCTACCCGACCTCGGATACCACCGTCGCCGATGTCGGGATCGGCTGGCAGCGCGGTCTGCGCACGCATGTGGCGACGCCGTCGGGTGATCTGGTCGTGTACGTCGTGCATCTCCCGTCGGTCCGTCCGGCCGATACCGCCACCCGCAATCGGGGATTGCGGATCCTGTCGGGCCAGCTGGCTTCCGACCCCGCGCCGCACATTCTGGTTGCCGGTGATTTCAATACCGCGAGCACAGACCGCGCGTGGCGGTCCTTCGCGCCCGGCTACACCGATGCCCGGCCGGATGTTGGACCGGGGTTCACCTGGCCTGCGGCGTTCCCGGTGGCGCGGCTGGATCACCTACTGCTGCGGGGCCTCACGCCCACCGGTGCCGCGGTGCTGCGGTTGCCCGGCCCGGATCACCGGGCCGCGACCGCGACCTTCGCGTTTCCCGTCCGATGACGGATTCGGTGACCGGTCGTCTATCGCGGGCCGGGCGCGCATACTCCCGTTGTAGCGTGTGAAACGACCGCTGACGGCGAGCTGAGAAACAGGGTGGTGCGACATGGCTCGGTGCGACTTGGTAATTCGCGGGGGCACGGTCTTCGACGGGAGCGGCACGCCGGGCGTGCGCGCCGACGTCGGGGTCACCGACGGCAAGGTCGCGGTCATCGGCGGCGAGGTGCCGGAGGGTGCGCGCACCGTGGATGCCACCGGGAAATGGGTCATGCCGGGCATGCTCGACGTGCACACGCATTACGACGCCGAGGTGCTGGGCAATCCGGGTCTGGGCGAATCGGTGCGGCACGGGGTGACCTCGGTCGTGCTGGGCAACTGCTCGCTCTCCACGATCTATGCCGAGGCCGAAGACTGCGCGGATCTGTTCGCGCGGGTGGAGGCGCTGCCGTGGGACGCGGTGCACTCGGCCGTCAAGGAGCACAAGGACTGGGACGGGCCGCATGCCTATGCGAAAGCCCTCGCGGACCGCCCGCTCGGCGCGAATGTCGCAGCGTTCCTGGGGCATTCGGATATCCGGGTGACGGTGATGGGTCTGCAGCGAGCCGTCGACGCGGAAGCGCGGCCCACCGATGCGGAGCTGGCACGCATGGGTGCGATGCTGGAGGACGCGCTCGATGCCGGATTCCTGGGCCTGTCCACCATCCGCAGTTCGTTCTCCAAGTTGGAGGGAGTGCGGTTCCCGACCCGGCAGCTGCCGTCGACCTACGCCACTTGGCGGGAATATCGGGCGCTCAACGCGATTCTGCGCCGCCGCGGGCGGGTGCATCAGAGCACGCCCAACCTCAACACCCGCGCCGAAATCGCGCGGTATTTCGCCGAGAGCGCCGGGCGAATCCGTAAGCCGCTCAAGACGACCCTGATCGCGGGCATGGATGTGAAGGCCGATCGCACGGTCGCACTGGCCGCGACTGCCGCCGCCTGGATCGTGAATACCGTTGGCGGAGCGCAATTCCGGTGGCAGCATCTGCCGGTGCCGTTCGAGGTGTATGCCGACGGCGTCGATCTTGTGGTGTTCGAGGAATTCGGTTCCGGCGTCGCCGCGCTCAATATTCGCGATGTCATGAAACGTGGCGAACTGCTGGCCGACGAGGACTATCGCAGGCGTTTCCGCACGGATCTGGCCAAGAAATTCGGTCCGCGCGTGTGGAATCGGGACCTCTACGACGCGATCATCGTCGACTGTCCCGAAGCCGACGTGATCGGCAAATCCTTCGGCGCGGTGGCCGACGAGCGCGGCATCCATCCGGCCGACGCGCTGCTGGATCTCACCGTGGCCTACGGTTCAGCGCTGCGCTGGCGCACCGTGATCGCCAACGATCGCGAGGAGGTGCTCGACCGTCTGCAACGCTCACCCATGATGCAGGTCGGTTTCGCGGATTCCGGTGCGCACCTGCGCAATATGGCCTTCTACAACTTCGGGCTGCGGCTGCTCGAACGGGCGCACAAGCGCGGGTTCCTGCCGCTGGAGCAGGCCATCCACCGGGTCACCGGAGAGCTGGCCGACTGGTACGGGCTCGACGCCGGGCGGCTGGCGGCCGGGGCGCGCGCCGATATCGCCGTCATCGACCCGGCCGGTTTCGACGGGTCCAGCAGCGAGTATGCCGAGGCCCCGTACCCGGGGGTGGCGGGGCTGTCGCGCATGGTCAATCGCAATGACCGCGCGGTGGCCGCCACCGTCGTCGGCGGCCACGTCGTGCACGAATACGGTGAATTCGCACCGGGATTCGGCACCACCCTGCACGCGGGCACCTTCCTGAGCGCGACCGGGCGCTGAGCGCTACACCAGTTCGGGTACCCGGGCGCGTTGCCCGCGCGCCCGGTACTCCTGTGGCGGGCAGCCCTTCCAGCGTCGGAAGGCGCGGATGAAGGAGGCGGCCTCCGCGTAGCCGAGGCGGGCGGCGACCTGCTCGGTGGTCATCGGGGTGTGGTCGAGCAGTTCCTCCGACAGGGCCTGGCGCACCTCGTCGAGCAGGGCCCGGAAGGAGGTGCCCTCCTCGTTGAGCCGCCGCGACAGGGTGCGCGGGCTGACGAACAGTTCCGCCGCCACCGCCGCCTGATCGGGGATCTCACCGGGGTTGCGCACCAGCAGATCTCGGACCGCGCCCGCGACGCCGGTGCGGGCGTGGCGGCGGGCCAGCAGGTCGCGGCACATCTGTTCGCAGGTGCTGCGCGCCCACTCATTGGCCTGTGGCAGTGGCACATCCAGGTAGGCGGCGTCGAAGACGAGTTCGTTGATCCCGGCGTCGAAGGTCGGCTCGATCTCGAACACGGCCCGGTAGCGGGCGGTATCCGCCGGGCCACTGTGCCGGAAGCTCAAGCGTCGCATCGGAACACCGACCGAGAACAGTTCGCGGCCGATCATCTGTATACCGGTCATGACACGCTCGGTCAGGAAGGGCCGCACATCCTCGGGCACCTCACTGTCGTCGTAGCGCAGGAAGCCCTCGCCCGCCTTCTCCTCGAAACTCAACTGGCCGAACACGAACGCCAATTCCACATAGCGCAGCGCGATGTCCACCGCGTCGCGCAGGGTGCGGCTGGCCAGCAGCGCCAGCCCCCACGGCCCGTACAGCGAGATGTGATAGCGACTCCCGGCCTCCACCCCCAATCCTGGCTCATCACCGAAGCGCGCCAAGAGATTCCGTACCACGGTGACCTCTTGGCGGGCGGTGACCTCGGCATTCGAGTCGATCACCGCCTCCGACGGCAGTCCGGCTCCCGCCAGACAGTCCCTCACCCGCATGCCTCGTTCCTGTGCGAGCTGCGTCATGACGTGGACGCTGGCGGTATTTCTGACTAAATCCCAGTCGAACATGTGCGCGGTCCTCTTCGACTTCTCCCGACCGATGTCTGTTCCCCATCGGGTTGGCGCAACATATCAACGGGAGACCGTCCGGTGTGGCGCATCCGACAGAATTGGGTGTTGCGCGTAGTCACGGACATTTCGCGACTTCGATCACGCCGCTGCGGTTTTCGCCCCTGGCCGCGATTCGTCACGTAACAGCCGGGCCGCCCGTGCGATTCATTCACATCCGGTCTGGACGACGACCAGCAATCGAGGTCACCCCACCATGAGTTCCACCGCCATCCTGCTCATTCCCGCACTGGCGGCCCCCGCTTTCGGTTTCGGCATCTGGCTCGGCGTCCGATCGGTTACCGGCGAGTCGGCCGCGCGCCGCCGCCACACCCGCTGCACCCCCGTCCTGCGTTCCTGGCCCGAACTGCCGCACCGGCCGGGCTCCTGGCCACCCACCCGCCATACCCGATAGCGTGCTGCCATGAGCAGCAATACGACTCGCACCGTCGTGGTGACCGGCGCGTCCAGCGGCATCGGCAAGGCCACCGCGGCCGCCTTCGCCGCCCGGGGGCACAAGGTGATCGGCACCAGCCGCAATCCGGACACGCTGGCCGAGGCGGATCGGATCCCCGGCGTCGAATACCGCGCCCTCGACCTCACCGACGCGGCGTCCATCGACCGGTTCGCCACCGAACTCGGCGCGGTGGATGTGCTGATCAACAATGCGGGCGAGAGCCAGGCCGGACCGCTGGCCGAACTGCCCGGCGATGCCATCGAAAGACTGTTCCGGCTCAACGTTTTCGGCGCGATCGCCCTCACCCAGGCGGTCCTGCCCGGCATGCGTGAGCGCCGCTACGGCCGCATCGTCATGGTCGGCTCCATGCTCGGCAGCTTCCCCATGCCGTACCGCTCCTCCTATGTCGCCACCAAAGCTGCGCTGCGCGGCTTCGCCACCGCCGCGCGCTTCGAGGAATCCCCGTTCGGAGTGTGGATCACCACGGTGGAGCCCGGTCAGATCGACACCGGCCTGAGCGAACGCCGCACCAAATACCTGGCCGACAACTCGCCTCACACCGCCGAATTCACCAAGTTCATGTCCGTCCTCGACGCCCGCATGAGCAAGGGCATCCCGCCCGCCAAGGTGGCGGAAACCATTGTCGCCGCGGCAGATTCGCCCCGCCCCCAGCCCCTCTACGCGGTCGGCAGCAACGCCCCGCTGATGTTCGCCATCCGCCGCCTGCTCCCCCGCACCGTCATGGAACGCCTCATCGCCTCCAGCTACGGCCTCAAACGCTGACAATCGTCGTAGGGTCGGGGCCATGGCGATTCAGCGAATGGACAACGTGCTCATCGTGGTCGAAGACCTCGACACCGTGATCGAGTTCTTCGTCGAACTGGGCATGGAACTGGAAGGCCGCGGCCCGGCCGAAGGCCCCTGGGTAGAACGCATCATCGACGTACCCGACGTCCGCCAAGAAGTCGCCATGCTCCGCACCCCCGACGGCCACGGCAAGGTCGAACTGGCCATGTTCCACACCCCACCCCCCATCACCCCCGACCCCAAAATCGCCCCCTCCAACACCCTCGGCCTCCGCCGAATCATGTTCGCCGTAGACAACATCGACGACACCGTCACCCGCCTAGTCGCCCGCGGCGCCTCCCTGGTCGGCACCATCGAACAATACGAACACCTCTTCCGCCTCTGCTACCTCCGCGGCCCCGAAGGCATCATCATCGGCCTAGCCGAACAACTCGCGTGACCATCCCCGCCGAGTCGCTCTACGGTCGAATCTTGTGAAGATCGAACGTAACCCGCAGGAAGTCCATGCCCCCGTGGCGGCGTACTCCCACCAGATCGAAGTCGGCCCCGGAGGTCGCTGGCTGGTGCTGTCCGGCCAAATCGGCATGCGCATCGACGGCTCGGTCCCCGAGTCCCCCATCGACCAGATCGCGCTAGCGCTCGACAACGTACGCCACAACCTGTCGGCGGCAAACATGACCGTCACCGACCTGGTAAAGCTGACTATCTACCTCGTCAGCGAAGTAGACAACACCCTCCGCCGCACAGCCCTCTCCGACTTCCTCGGCACGCATTCACCCTGCATGACCCTGATGTACGTGAGCGCCTTGGCTTCCCCAGCACTTCGCGTGGAAATCGATGCCATGGCCTGGTCTTCCGATGCCGACACTCCACAAACCCCACGTCGGGACTGACTCGGGATAGGCACTGCCCACAGAGGGTGATCGACGTTGCGATTGTGAAGGGCCGGAATGGGATTGGCGTGTCCGCGGTAGCGTGGGCGGCAGCGAGGATCGGCTCGCAACCGTACGAAGGTAGTACCTGTGAAACTGCTTTTCCGTGCGACTCCGGCCTACGGCCATGTCTTGCCGCTGGTTCCGCTCATGCGGGCGGCCGTCGATGCCGGCCACACCGTCGGGCTGCTTTCGAGCGCCGGATTCCGCACCACGATCACCGACGAACTTCCCGGCAACGTCAAGTTCTTGGCGGCCGGGGCGAGGTCGCGGGCGAAATCGCCCAACGCCCCGACCCCACGACGGTGATCGCGGAGATCACGAGCCCCTAGCGCTGCGCCGATCGCTTCGTCCGGAACGCCGCGCTCGGCCCGAAACCGCCGTCGACTACCTTCATCGCGTAGTCATCGGGCCGGTTCGGGAGGTTTCGCACGTGGAGGGGTCGCATACGACCATTGCCGGTTACCTGCGGGAGCGGCGAGAGGCGGCGCGGTTGACCCGGGCCGAGCTCGCCCAGAAGGCGAAGGTGTCCGAGGCGCTGATCCAGAAGCTCGAGCAAGGCACCCGGCCACCCACCTCCACCTCGCTCGGCGCATTGTTCCGCGCCCTCGATGTCCCGGTGGCCTACCGCGAGTACGCCGCAACCGTGCTGCAGCCCGAGCTGACCACGGTGACCGGCGGCGAATCCGGTCCCAGCCGCGGCGAACTGGCGTTCCTGGCCAGCCTGCCGTATCCGGCGTGCTATCAGACCGCGCCCGCCCTGGACTTGATCGCCGCCAATTCCGCCTACCGACAGGCGTTTCCGGGGCTGGAACCCGGTGGCAACATCATCGCGTGGATGCTGCTGGACCCGCGTGCCCGCCGGGTGGTCGAGGACTGGGACCGCGAGGCACACATCATGGTGCAGGCGTTCCGGCACATGGCACCCGGCCTCACCGCACCGGAGCGCATCGACCAGATCACCCGGCAGTGCGCGCGATCACCCGACTGGCAGCGACTGTGGTCGACCGATATCGATCCCACACGGATGGACTGGCAACCGGTCCGCATCCGCCCGGCCGACGGCGGTGAGTGGACGAGCATGCACGTCCAACTCCTGCGCTGCGAACAACCCCGCCGCGACTGGTACGTGTACTCGATGGTCCCCCTCGAACCGGAGGACCAGCACCAGCCCTAGTCCTGCTTCATCATCGTGCTGGAATCAGCGGATACGGATACAGCCGGTCTCACCGCGCCTGGGCTGTGAGCACATCGATTTCGCATCCCGGGGCGGTGGGGTCGAAGCCGTGCTCGATGAGCCAGCGCACACCGCGCAGGCTTCGCAACGACCACCAACCCCGGATTACCTCGAGGTCCACGGCAGTGCCGTAGCCGGACACCACATCTCGCAGGCGGTCCGGGTGCCCGAGGGTCAACGTGGCGAGGTCGTACATGGCATCTCCGGGAGCCGCTTCGGACCAGTCGAGCACGCCGGTGATCGTGTCTGCATCGACGAATACGTGCGCGACTTGTAGGTCACCGTGGGTGAACACCGGCGTCCACGGTCGCAGTGCGACTTCGGCGATGCGGCGGTTGCGCGCGATGATGTCCACGGGGAGAACGTTGTTCGTCACCAGCCATGCACACTCGGCATCGAGTTCCGCTGCGAGCTGATCCGGGGTGCGACCGGACCGCCGTGGCAACGGTGCCTCGTGCAGCATTCGCAGGGCTGCCCCTGCCGCCGCCCACGCCGCCGCGGATGCCGACGACGGCTCGCCCAGCCTGCCGAGCGCCGTTCCGGGCAGAGCGGCGAGAGCGAGCACGGATGGCTTGCGCCACAAGATCTTTGCCGTCGGAACCGGGGCCGCCGCCATCGCCTCGACCTCGGCATCGATCCGCGCCTGATCACCGTCGATCTTCAAGAACACGTCACCGACCCGCACGGTCGCGCGTTCGCGATGGGTGACGACGATCTCGACATCTTCCACGCCGACCAGTATCTACGTGCCGTTCGCCTATCCATCCCGGAACTTATGGGGGGTCATTGTCGGCCGTCTTCGATTCGCGAAACCAGGCGTAGACAACGTGGACGGGCAGGCGGTGTCAGCCGGCATCGGCGAATGTCTGGAGGACTGGTCGTCGCGGGTCGTAGGTGGCCCACCCAGGGTCTCCCGTTTTCGCGAAAGCGACCCAGGCGGAATGCATCTGGGTTGCGAGGCCGACCGGGACGTCGCCGGGACCGAGCAAGCCGGTGTCCCCGCGAAGCCGCGGATCGTCGATCGCGTCGAAGACGAAGGGCAACTCGACGGTGTGGGCGGCGCCGAGCCGCCCGGCCAGCGCTGTCGAGCGGAACCCGAAGGAGTAGACGTGCGTGCGGCCACCCGAAATCCGTGCGTGCGCCTGCACCATCCGGGCTGAGCCGGCCCCGAACAGGGCGGCGCTGAGCACCGCGGAGCGCAGTTCGCCCGGTACTGCGTCCGGCTGTTGCACGCGAAGCGCGCCGAGCGCTGTCTCCGGTTCCGCGTACACGCGGTCGGCGACAGCGAGTAGGTCGGCCTCGGTGGTGGACTCGAGAGTTCCTGCGGGCACGACGTAGAGACGCCCCTCCTCGGTGTTGGTGCCGATCAGCAGCGCGACCTCGCTGGCCGGGCCGTGGGCCAGATCGTCGGCGGGTTGAACGGGCAGTACCAAGCTGAACGGGCTGAGACCGACCAGCGGATCCGTCGCAGTGGGGGTGCGCAGATCCAGCCCACTCAGTGCGGGCAGTATCGCCAGAAAACGCTCGTCCGGAATGGCGGCGAACGCCTCGACAGTCGGTTCCACTCCCAGCGCAGCGGCCGCCGCCGCGGTCACCCACCGTGCCTGCTCCGGCGTGAAAGCACCTATGCCGTTGCCACTTTGGATGATCGCTCGACGGAACAAACCTTGCGCCTCCGGCGCGGCGAGGAGCGCGCCGACCAGGGTGGCACCCGCGGACTGACCGAAGATCGTGACATTCTCCGGGTTTCCACCGAACGCCGCGATCGTGTCGCGCACCCAGCCGAGCGCGGCGAGCACATCGAGCAGCCCACGATTGGCCGGAACGCCTTCCAGATCGAGGAAACCGGGAATGCCGAGGCGGTAGTTCACCGTCACGAGGACGACTCCGTCGCGCGCGAAGGCGCTACCGTCGTACAGCGCGGCGCGAGTCGAGCCGGTGACGAACCCGCCGCCGTGCACGAAAACCATGACGGGTCGTTTCCCGCTGTCCGCGGCGGGCGTGCGGACATCGACGGTCAGGTACTCCGCGCCCCGCACCCAGCCCGGTCCGAAGTAGGGAATCATGTCGAGCTTGCCGAAATCGCGGGCGGGTTGCGGAGCCGTCGGCCCGGACCGGGTGCCGTCGCGGACGGAGGACCAGCCCGGATGCCGCGTCGGCGACGCGAAACGGCGGGTACCGGTCGGGGCCGCCGCATAGGGGATGGCACGGAAGAACTCCCCGGACTCGTCACGACCGCCGCGCACGGCGCCTGCCGGGGTTTCAACGACCGGGTCTGGATTTACAGACATGGGAAAACACTTCCTGTCCAGGAGAATTCAGGAGATGCGGGAGAAACCCGCCCACTCTTTGATCGAGAACTTCGACCCGGTGCGCTCGACCTGCGCCGCACCCTGGCCGCCGAAGTGCGCGGGTAGGAGGAGCGCGTTGGTCTCGGCGGCTCGACCGAGCAGCTTGCGCCGGGTGGCGCTGGCTGCGGCCGGGTCCTCGCAGAAGCAGGAGTTGGTTTCCGGCTCCACGATCTGTAGCGGGGTGTGCAGCAGGTCCCCGACGAACAGCGCCCGATCGGTGCCCGACTCCAGGGTGAGCACGGACGAGCCCGGCGTGTGCCCGGGCGCGAGATCGAGTCGCAAGTTCTTGTCGATCCGATACGACCCGTCCCACAAATGGGCCAGCCCCGCCTGCTGGATCGGCGCGACGCTGTCCTCGAAGACGTTCTGGTTGCCGCGGCCGAACACGGTCTCGCGCTCGTTGGCCGGATCCCAGAACTCGAAGTCCCGCAACGGCATCAGATAGGTGGCGTTCGGGAAGGTCGGTATCCAGGTGCGGCCGTCGAGGCGGGTGTTCCAGCCGACGTGGTCGATGTGCAGGTGGGTGTTGATCACGATGTCGACGTCCTCGGGGCGCACCCCGGCGACGGCGAGGTTGTCGAGGTAGTTGGTGTCGAGGCGACTCCACACCGGTGCGTACGGCCGGTCCTTGTGGTTGCCGACGCCGGTGTCGACGAGGATCGTGCGCCCCTCGCTGCGCAGTAGCCAGGTCTGCAGCGCCGAGTGGCACTCGTCGGTTTCGAGGTTCCAGAAGTCGGGGGCCAGCCAGCCGCGGTGTTCGTCCCAGGAGCCGTCGGGGCTGTCGGGGAAGAACTGATCCGGGCTCATCTCGACCGTGCCGTAGAACTCTTTGATTCGGGTGACGGTGACGTCGCCGAGGGTGATCTGTTCCATGTGGTCGAGCCTGGACATCAGGAGGCGGACCAACCACTCCCGCTTTGTCCTACCACCGGCAGGGTGTGGCTGCGCCCGATCCGTCCCCGAATACTGGAGCAATGGACGGACCCGGACCACTCGGCGACTTTCTCCAGGCCCGACGAGCCCGGCTGCGGCCGGAGGACGTCGGCCTGCGCGAGACCGGACCCCGCAGGCGGGTCAACGGTCTGCGGCGCGAAGAGCTGGCCCAGCTGGCGGGAGTCAGCGTCTCGTATTACGCACGGCTGGAACAGGGTACGTCGCGCGGGGCCTCGGCCGAGGTACTCGACGCGGTCGCGCGCGCACTGTTGCTCGACGACCACGAGCGCGCGCACCTCGACCGCCTCGCCGATGCCGCTCGCCACACACCCCGGGTGCGGCGCCCACGCCCCGAGAAGCTCGTCGACGAAACGCGCGATCTGCTCCGCGCCGTCGACGGTGTCCCGGCGCTCGTGCTCGGCCGCCGCACGGACGTGCTCGCATGGAACACTCTCGGACACGCCCTGCTCGCCGGGCACCTGGACTTCCACAGCCCGGACGACCCGGTCCGTCGGCCGAATATGAGCAGGCTGGTCTTCCTCGACCCGCACAGTCGCGAGCTGTACGCGGACTGGAAACGCAAGGCCCGCGCCGTAGTCGGCAACCTGCGCATCGCCGTCGGCAAGTACCCCGACGACCCGCTGCTCGCGGAGCTGATCGGCGAGCTGACGATGAAAAGTCCGGAGTTCGTGACGCTGTGGGGCGACCACCGCGTGACCCCCTGCGACGCCACCTCCTACGAACTGCACCATCCGGTCGTCGGCACGACAACGGTGACGCAACAAACCCTCTCGATCGCCCGCGCCCCCGACCAGGCACTGATCGTGTGCACAACCCCCGCCGGGTCCCCCGCCGAGGAAGCCCTCGCCTTGCTCCGACAGGCAGCCGAGGGCCGCATCTCAGCGAGCGGCATGAAATACCCGGTCGCGCACGAGATTTAAGCTGAGCCTTCAGAGCAGGTCAGAGGACTGAACGCCATGTCCGCACGCGCTCGCTCATCGGCAGCTGCGGACGTTCCGTCGACCTTGGATCGGCTTGACCCGTTGATTTAGTAAGTGCGGGAGTTGGT
The DNA here is from genome assembly GCF_054782115.1 of Nocardia heshunensis. NCBI lineage: Bacteria > Bacillati > Actinomycetota > Actinomycetes > Mycobacteriales > Nocardiaceae > Nocardia > Nocardia heshunensis. The sequence goes on from NZ_BAAGTC010000005.1 coordinate 632,511, forward strand.
GACTGTGGTGTTCGCCGACCTGATTTCGCGGGCCGCTCGCCGCTGCAGTTTTCGGATCACGAAGTCGCCCAAGGGGATGTCGGGGTGTTTCCGCCATCTTCGGGTGTCCCACACCGATCTCGTCGAACGCAGCTTGATTTCCGCTCGAGCGGGAACCTCGGCTTCGACGGCGCCGGTCGCGGTTGCCATGATCTGGCGACCAGACCGCCGGTCGGCGCGGTTCGGCAGCCGCTTGTTGCGCCGGATGGCTTTCCTCGAACTCTTGTCATTCTCGCCGTAGTCGTTGCGGCGATCCTTTGCATAGCTGAGAATCTTCTTCTCCTGCGGGCTCTTCCGCATCACCGTGACCTTGCTTCCCGTCGAGTGAACGAGTCAGGTTACGGATCGATCCGACTGTTCGTCACGGGGTTTTCTCGCGTAGACGGGGTCAGTTGCTTGCGGGCGCGGTCGACGCGGCGTTCGACACCGTCGAGGTGGCTCTGCGCATGCTGGAGGGCCTCGCGCGCCGAACGCTCGGTGGCGGCGGTGAATCGGTGGCGGTGTTCGGCTTCGGTCAGCTCGCCACGGAGGGCTTCGATGCGGTCGTTGACATCAGTGAGATCGGCGGCCGCGCGATCGTGGTCGGATCGGGCGGAAGTTACGGCGGCGCGGGCGGATTCGACTTCGGCGAGCATCTCTTCGAGCTCGCGTCGCACCTCAGCCTGCGGATCCGGGGAGGGAATGTCTGGAGCGGTGGAATCGGCTGTTGCCGAGCGTGTTCCGGCGCTGCGGTGCCCATCACTGGGAACGGCGGTCAGCGCGGCGGGGCCGAATCCCTCGTAAGTGGCTGCGGCGGTGAGGGTTCCGGCTCGCAGCCCGTCGGCGACCGAAGGATCCGCCAGGGCCGCCTGCAAGCTCGCACTGACATCGCGTACGACAGATTCGGTCAAGCGCTGACCATGACCCGAGGCCAGCTCGACGACCTTGTGCGTGACAGCGTTGATTACTTTCTGCCGCTGCGTACTGAGAACACGCAACTGCTCAGCCGACAATCGCCGCTGGGCATCGCGCAGAGCGTCACCCACCTCCAGCAGCGCGCGCACATCATCGTTCGCCTCACGAGACAGCAGATTCAGCGCCCACGCAGCCACCGTCGGCCGCCGCAACTTGCCGATCGCAGCGGCCAGCGCCTTGTCCCCGGCGTCACGCGCCTGCCCCACCCGCTGGGTACGAGCAGCCACGAACTCAGCAGGCGAAAGCCCATAGAGTTCGGCCACGACCTCGTCGAGCGTCATGCCACCCAAGCCTACGTGCACCCTCGCCACCCACCCCGCAGGACGCCATAGCCAGAAAATTGACATCCCCGAAAGCCGACCCGCAACCATCAGCCCCGCCACCGCTCAGCCCGACCACGAATCGACTGCCCTGCCGCAACGCACCATGCCCGCCCTCCTGTTCCCGCATCGTCGACCAAACTGACTGGCCGTCCGGCCGAGGATGTGGTGGTGTGCACAAGTGACCAGACGCGTTTCGCCTCAACAACTATGGGATCGGATGTCGCCACAGGCCCGAGCCGAATTCGACGATCTGATGATGTCGGGCAAACCCGTTCATGCCATCCGCTCGGCCCGTGAACATCTCGGGGAGCCGCTTCCACATCTTCACGACTGCATGGACCTACTCGCCCTACGCGCCGATGAACTCGGCTGGCGACCCCCCGCCCGCCCAGACCGAATCAGAACCAGCTGTGGAAATGTCTCAGCCGCAACCTATCTTGACTAGACGGCAGTACCACCCGTGATCTCGCTCCGCACCGTCTCCGCGATGCGGGACAGTGCGGTGGCGAGGTGGCGGCGTTGTGCGGCCGTCAGGGGGTCGAGGACGAGGCGGCGGACCTGGGCGACATGTCCGGGCGCGCTGTCGATGACCTTCTCTCTACCCAGTTCGGTCAGGGTGGCGAGGGTGTAGCGGCCGTCGCTCGGATCGATTCGGCGCATGATCCACTCCCGCGCCTCGAAGCGGTCCATCAGCTTCGACAGTCGCGGCAGTGCGCTGTCGCAGTCGCGGGCCAGGTCACTGAGCCGCATGGTGTCCTGATCCGCCATCGACAATCGGGCGAGCACGCTGTATTCGAAGTTCGACATGCCCGCGTCGCGCTGCAATTGACGATCCAGCGCCGGGGGCAGCGCGATTACGACGGTGAGCAGGTCCTGCCAGAGTGCCTGTTGCTCGGCGTCGAGCCACGGTGACGGTTCGTCCATGCCTCACACCTTACTTGCCTGGGAAACAGATCTCCATTGCCCAGGCAAGTCGAAACGGCTACCTTGTGAGTTGCCCAGGAAAGTAAAAAACGATCAAGGGAACGTTCGATGATCAAGCTCAGCATCTTCTTGACCCGGCGCGCGGACCTCAGCCACGAGGAGTTCGTGGACTACTGGATGAACAAGCACACCCCGCTGATCGCGAGCGTGCCCGGCGGCGAAGTCCCGGTCCGGCGCTACGTCCAACTGCTGCCGACCGACGATGAGATCCCGGGCGTCACCAGTGTCTTCTACGACGGTGTCGCCGAGGTGTGGGTCGACGACATCAGCGACGCCGCACGCTGGTTCACCTCCGACACCTACACCACGACCATCGCCGCCGACGAGGAACAGTTCATCGATCGCTCGCTGACCCGGTTCCTCTACAGCACCGAAACGCCGATCTTCGGCTGAGCCCCCGAAGCCGGGCGAACCGGCGACCCGTTCGCCCGTCAGGGTTGAATCAGGCTGCGGGAGATGATTTCTCGCATTATTTCCGAAGTGCCGCCGTAGACGCGGGTGATGCGGGCGTCGGCGGCGGCTCGGGCTATGGGGTATTCGCGCATGTAGCCGTAGCCGCCGAAGAGTTGTTGGCAGCGGTCGATGCAGCGGAATTCCATTTCGGAGGACCAAAGTTTGGCCTTGGCGGCGTCGGCGGGGGTGAGGCGGCCCGCGTTGAGTTCGAGGACGCATTTGTCGACGAAGGCTTCGGTGACCGAGACTTCGGTGGAGACGTCGGCGAGGGTGAATTTGGTGTTCTGGAACGCGGCGATGGGTTGGCCGAAAGCCGTTCGGGCGGTGACGTATTCGAGCGTGGTCTGCAGGGCTACGCGGGCACGGGCAAGGCAGGCTACGGCGATCTGCATGCGTTCCTGGGGAAGGTTGCCCATCAGGTATTCGAATCCGCGACCGACTTCGCCGAGCAGGTTGGCTTTCGGGACTCGGACGTCGGTGAAGGTGAGTTCGGCGGTGTCCTGAGACTTCAGGCCGAGCTTTTCGAGATTGCGGCCGCGTTCGAAACCGGGCATGCCGCGTTCGAGGACCAGCAGCGAGATGCCGCGGTGCCGTTCGGCTGACGTGCGTACGGCGGTGATCACCAGATCGGCGTTGATTCCGTTGGTAATGAACGTCTTTGCGCCGTCGACCAGGAAGTGATCGCCCATATCCACCGCGGTGGTGCGGATTCCGGCCACATCCGAACCCGCACCCGGTTCGGTCATGCCGATGGCGGCGATCAGGGTGCCCGCCACGAATCCGGGCAGCCAGCGGTCGCGCTGCTCCTCGGTGGTGAGGTTCACCAGGTAGGGCGTGCAAATGTCGTTGTGGAGAGCGAAATTCAGGCCGACCCCGGCGCAGTCGCCCGCCATGAACTCCTCGATGAGGATCTGGTTGAACCGGAAATCCGACACCCCGAGCCCGCCGTAGCTCTGCGGCACCGCGAATCCGAGCAGTCCCAGCTCCCCCGCCCGCGCGAACACCGACCGCGGCACGATCCCGGCCGCCTCCCAGTCGAGATAGTGCGGCGCGACCTCCTTGCGGACGAAGCCGCGCGCCAGTTCCGCGAATGCCCGATGGTCGTCACCGTAGTGCCCACGTTCCATGGAGCTCATGGTCCGGGACGAAGCACGTCCCGGACCAGACAATCCCGGCCAGAATCAGTTCTTCAACAGCTGTTCCGCGACGAGCTTGCCGAGCGTGTACTGATTGTCGAGCGCGATCTTGAACCCGCCGCTGGTCTGGTCGAGGTGCTGCACCACCGACTGCCCCGGATACGGCTGATCGAAATTGCTCATGGTGCGCAACGACAGGTAGCGCCCCAGATAACCGTGCGCCTTCAAAGCTGTCACGGTGGCGTTGTCCTCCATCTGCGTCGTGCAGTAGACGCCCGCCCCCTTGGTGCGCTGCGACATGATGTAGCCGGCGGTGTCGGAGAGCTGCTTGCCGGAGTAGAAGTCGTCACCGGTCATGGTGTCGCACTTCATAACCGAAGGCGTTCGGCCTTCCTGCCCCGGGTACTGCGCGCGCTCGGCGGCCGCATCCGGGCTGTCGGCGAGCTTCACATCGCGGGTCCAGGCGACGGCCTTGTCCACGAGCGACTCGTCGAGTTGATAAGCGGCGGTGTTGTACTCCTCGACCGGCCGGTAACCGAACGGCACATCGGGCGCAGAAGCCGGGTCCAGGTGATTGCCCAGATCGAAGTCGACGACCCACCGCGCCCACGCCGCACCGCCGAGAGTTCCTTGCTCCGGCGGTGTTCCGGCGATCCCGGCGGTGAGGAAGTACGCCTTGCTGAAGTCGAACTTATCGCTGCCGAGGATCGCCATCATCGTGGTGGCGGCATTCGACTTACCCTGCCCGGTCTCGGCCACACACAGCTTCTCGGCATTGCAGCGCACCGGCTTGAACGCGCCGGGCACCTCGACGGTGGTGGGCAGCTGCTCGTGCTGCAGCCACACGTCGTGCTCCGGATCGAACATGGTGATCACGAGGACCCCGACATCGATCTTGTCGGAGTCGCTCTTCGCGTTCGAGGAGCAGCCGGTGAGGGCCAGCGCGGCCACGCCCAATGCAACAGCAATTTTCTGGCAACGGGTGGTCATGGCGAAACAATAACGACATTTCGGCCGAATACGGGAATCCCGGCCCGAGCACGAGGCTCGGACCGGGATCGAACACCCGACGGGTCAGCGCGACCTAGTCGACGCTCAGCACCGTCCCCGCGGCGACCGTCAGGTTGCCCTCACGCACCGCGAAGCCCAGTCCCGGCTCCAACGGCACCGCACGGTCCAGCGTCACCGCCAATTCGACGGTGTCACCAGGAAACGCCCGCTCCGCCGGGAGCACGACATGACCGGACACGTCCCCGGTGCGCAGGAAGAACTGCGGCCGGTACCCGCTGGCGATGGGCGTGCGCCGCCCGCCCTCGGCCGCGCTCAGCAGCCGCACGCGCGCCGTGAAACCCGTGTGCACCGCGATGCTGCCCACCGCCGCGACCACCTGACCGCGCGCCACCTGACCGCGCTGCACCCCGCGCAGCAGCAGCGCCACATTGTCCCCGGCCTCCGCCGATTCCATTGTCCGGCCGAAGGTTTCGAGGCTGGTGACGACCGCATCGAACATGCCGCCGAAGCCGAGCACCGATACCCGATCCCCGGCCGTGATCCGCCCGCGCTCCACCGCACCGGTCACGACGGTGCCGCGTCCGGTAATGGTGAGCACGTTCTCCACCGGCATCAGGAACGGCGCGTCGGTGTAGCGCACCGGCATCGGCACGTACTCGTCGACGGCGTCGAGCAGCCGCAGCAGCTGCCCGGCCCAGTGCTCGTCGCCCTGCAGCGCGCGCAGCCCGGAGACCGGGATGACGGGAGCGCCGTCGCCGTCGTATCCGTTGGCGGACAGCAGCTCTCGCACCTCGAGCTCGATCAGCTCCAGCAGTTCGCCGTCGGCGACGTCGGCCTTGTTGAGCGCGACCACGATGTGCTCGACGCCCACCTGCTTGGCCAGCAGCACGTGCTCACTGGTCTGCGGCATGACGCCGTCGTCGGCGGACACCACCAGGATCGCCCCGTCGAGCTGCGCCGCGCCGGTGATCATGTTCTTCACGAAGTCGGCGTGGCCGGGCATGTCCACATGCGCGTAATGCCGTGTGGCCGTTTCGTATTCGACGTGTGCGATATTGATGGTGATGCCGCGCTCGATCTCCTCCGGCGCCCGGTCGATGCGGTCGAACGGGACGAAGGCCAGCCCGCCGCGCTCGGCCAGCACCTTGGTGATGGCGGCGGTGAGGGTGGTCTTGCCGTGGTCGACGTGACCCATGGTGCCGATGTTGACGTGCGGCTTGGTGCGGATGTAGGCCTGCTTGGCCATGATGAATCTCCAACCGGGAGTACAGATGTCGAGGGACCTCAGCAGCGAGCCGACCTTCCCCGTCTGAGGTCCGGGACGTCCCGGAGAAGGTCAGCTTCGTGCGCCGTCGAATGCGGCAGCCAGGGCTGCGGCTGCACCGGTGAGGGCAGCAACCATCGCACCCGCGACTGCGGGGTAGGAAGCGATGGGCTGCGCGAACATGCCAGTGATGGTGCCGGGCCGAACCCGCTTCGCGCCACCTATTTTTCGGCCGGTGCCACGGCTATTTCCCGGTAGGTGCCACCGCATCGGGGGCGCGCCCACCCCGCGTCCAAGCGTGCAGCAGTTCCGCCGAGATGAGCAGCCACACCACTCCTGCCACCGCGAGCAGCACCCGGCCCAGCACCCGCGCCCACCCGAGATCCAGTGCGGCACCGGTCGACAGCACCGCGACGGCGGTCATGCCGAGCGGGAACACGGTCGCCCAGCGGCGCACGTTGTAGCCCGGCCGGAAGCGAACCACCTCGGCCACCACGAGAATCACATAGAACGCGAGGTTGACGCCGACCAGCGCCAGGGACATGATCCGCAGGATCGAATCCAGCGAGCCGGCCCACCAGTGCCAGCCGACGAGTTTCGACCCGGCCAGCGCGGAAATGGCCAGCGCCCCGGTCATGACCCACTGATCACCGGCTCCCCGCCAGATCTGGGTGAGGTCGAAATGCGTGAATGCCAACGCGTACAACAGGATTCCGAGCACGAAGCACACCAGGGCCGCGGTCATGAGCCACTCCCCCACCCCGGCGCGCGCCAGCGTGGCCCCCAGGACCGCCAGTCCCTCGGTGGCCACGCAGACCAGGAACACCGCGCCGGGCATGCGCCTCTTCCAGTGCGCAATGACCAGGGTGACCAGCACCGGCCACAGGATCGCCGCGATCACCAGCAGCGCGGTGGCCACGAAATGCCAACCGAGCAAGGCGATTCGGGTGCCGAGCACGGTGGTGGCCGCGACCGCCGTCAGCGCCGGTGGGGTGTCGGCCTCGCCCTCCCAGCGGGTGTGCGTCCACAGCAGCCGGGACACGAAGTCGGTGGCCAACGCGAGCCACACCACGGCCGCCAGCGCGAGCGCCGCCCGGGACAACGGTTCGAAACCGGTGAGATGCAGTCCCACGGAAAGGATTCCGGTCGCCATCACGAAAGCGCCCATGGCCGGGGGTAATTCCCGCCACCACTGACCGGAGTCGCCCGGATCGCTCAAAGTCAATGCCGACAGCACTGCCGCGGCCAGGATCATGAACGCCGAAACCTGTAGCGCCACATCGAGTCCGTGATGGAAGGCCACGGTCCCGGTCGCGAGCGCCTCGGGCACCTTGGAGGCGTACTTGAGCATGGTCCCCAGGTCGATGCCCGACGGGATCCGACCGCGCTCGACCGCGTCGATGGCGGTCGGCTGCAACTCGGGAGGCAAGCCCAGCTCAGTGAGCTTCGTCTTGAGATCCGCGGTGAGAAACCCGTTCACCAGTGACCCGAGCACCGCGACCCCGACCGCCGCGCCAACCTGTCGCATGGTGTTGGTGGCCGCGGCCGCCATACCGGAATGCTCGGCGGGCACCCCGCTCAGCACGGCAGAAGTCAACGGCACCACGGCAATACCGAACCCGAGCCCGGCGACCGCCAGCGTGGCCGACAGCTCCCCGAATCCGATGGTGCCGTCCAGGGAATGACGAGTGAGCAGAATGCCCACCGCACTCACCACACACCCGACGATCATCGGTGTCCGCGCATCGGTACGGGCCACCCAATACCCGGCGACCAGCGATCCCACCACGATCGCCGCCGCCATCGGCGCGAAAACCCCGGCCGTGCGCAACGCCGAATAGTGGATCATCACCTGCAGATACAGCGCGGTGAAGAAGAAGATCGAGAACACCCCGAAGTAGACGGCGAACGCCACCCCCAGCGCGGCACGCACCGGCGGCAGCCGCAGATACCGGAAATCGAAGACGGGATTGCGAACTCGCGACTCGACCGCCAGGAACCCGAGGCAGGCCAGTCCCCCGACGATGAACAGCGCCACCACCGACGGCGAGCCGTAACCGTGGTTCTCGCCCCGGATCGCCGCATAGATCACCGTGGCCAGCGCGAGGGCACCGAGCAGCGAACCGGCCCAATCCATCGCCCCCGGTTGTGGATCGGCGCTCTCGGGCACGTACGGCAGCGCGGCCGCGAACACCACGACCCCGATCACCACGTTCAGCCAGAAGATCGACCGCCACCCGTACGCGTCGACCAGCACCCCGCCCAGCACCGGCCCCGCGGCCAGCGCCAGACCCGACACCGCCGACCACACGCCCAGCGCCTTGGCGCGCTGCTTCGCGTCCGGAAACACCTGCCGCAGCACCGAGAGCGTGCCCGGCTCGGACGCCGCCGCGCCGATACCCATGATCGCGCGCCCGGCGATGAGGGCGGGCACGCCGTCGGCCAGCGCCGAAATCACCGATCCCGCACAAAAGATCGCCAGCCCGGCGATCATCACCCGCTTGCGTCCCCAGCGGTCGCCGATCGATCCGGCGGCCAGCATGAGCGACGCGAACACCAGTGTGTAGGCGTTGACGACCCACTGCAGCAGGGTCACGTCGGTGCTGAAGTCGGAGCGGATGTCGGCCAAGGCGACGCTGACGACCGTGGTGTCGAGGAAGGTGACGAACAGGACCGCCGTCACCGTGGCCAGGGCGATCGCGGGTCGCGCCGCACCCGCCGTTCCGATGCCCCCTGGGCGCGACGTGTCACCGATGGTCGCCACGGCCTCAGGGTACGGCGCGGATGCGGGCCTGCGCCTTATCAACTCGGTACCGCCTCGGGATCAACTCGACAGCACGTCGAACAGGCCCGGCTTCAGCTGTGCCTGCAGCGCCGACCACGGCACGGTGATGTCGATGGCGCCGGCGACCTCGGTGCCCACCTGCCCCTGGTCGAAATACACATGCATGCCTTGGGGTGTCGCGGTCAAGGACCGGTAGTTCTCGGCGGTGGCCGCGCTGCCCCGCTTGTTGTAGCCGTCACCGGCGCGGGTCGCAGGCAGCAGCTTGGCAGCCTCCGCGGAGAGCAGTTGCAAGCCCTTGGTCTCGTCGGTGAACACATCCCCCAGACCCAGCTGGGCCGAGGTGTCGGCATTGATGACGCAGGTGGATTGGACGATCTCCGGGTGTGCGCCACCGCTGTAGACGCTGACCCACATCAGTCCGCTGAGCACATGCTTGCCGATGTGCTCGACCTTGGAGTACTTGCTCGGGTCGGTGATCGTCTTCGCTTGGGCGTACTGGGTGAAGAAGGCGTTCGCGCGCAGGTTCATGCAGCTGTTGAAGGCCCGGGCCGCCTCGAAGTTCACGCCCTTGCCCTCGACGCCGATTCCCGGAACGTCGATGTCGTAGCTCAGCGACCCCTTGGTGTCCTTCAGTTCACCCTGGCTGATGATCACGAACCGTCCGGAGTCCTGCGCCCCGGTCGGCTGCGCGCCGGTGGTCGGGGTGACGGTGACCGGAGCGGTGGGCGTGATCGTGGCGGGCGTCGACTGCGGATCGCAGGCCGCCAACCCGAAGGACACGGCGCAGAGTGCCAGAACGGCGGCCGATTTCGCCCGCATGGGATGCCTCCAGGATGGTCGGGGCATCGACTCCCTGCGATGCCTGCGACCAGCTTCGGACCGGCCGCTTGGCGACGACCAACGGTGCACCAACGGCCGGCATCGCGACGCGCCGGTGAGCTGCGTTCCGGCACCGGCGGATTGACGGTCCCGGACATCCGGGCCGATGTTCCACGATGGTGGACGCGAATCGGTGCAGGATAGTCGGCGAATCGTCGCGAACTTCGTCCCTCTACACTCCCGAACGGGGAGGTCGGTTTTCTTGAGTGTTGCGGTGTTGAGGTTTGCCGTACTGGGCGAGGTCCGCGCCTGGCGTGGGGACACGCCTCTGGACCTGGGTCCGCCACAGCGGCGCGCCGTGCTCGCGGCGCTGCTGCTGCGCGACGGCAAGGCGGTCACCGCCGCCGAACTCGTGGAAGGCATCTGGGGCGAGGACCCGGTGCTGCGCGCGGTGCCCGCCTTGCGCACCCATGTCGCCAAGCTGCGCCGCGAACTCGAGCCCGACCGTGTCAATCGCGGGCCCTCGACGCTGCTGATCTCGATCGGAGACGGCTACGCGCTGCGATTGCCGCAGGGCCGCACCGATATCGACGAGGTCGCCGAGCAGGTCGCCGAGGCCGAACGACTGCGCGCCGACTCGCCGGTCAAGGCCCGCGACACTCTGGAGTCGGCGTTGGCCCGCTGGCGTGGCGCGGCCCTGAGCGGACTGCCCGGCCCTTACGCCGAGCGGCAGCGCGCCCGGCTCGAGGAATGGCGGCTGTCCATCCTCGAGGACCGGCTGGCCCTCGATATCGATACCGGCCGCAGCGGTGAGGCGGTCGCCGAACTCGGCTCCCTCATCGACGAGCATCCGCTGCGGGAACGCTTCCGCGCGTTGCTGATGACCGCGCTGTATCACTCCGGCCGCCAAGCCGAAGCGCTCGAGGAGTACGGCCGCGCCCGCCGCGCATTGGTGGACGGTGTCGGCGTGGAACCCGGCCCCGAACTCAGCGAGGTGCACGCCCGCATCCTGCGCGCCGACGTGACGCCGGTGCTACGCCCGGCCCGCACCGTGGCCACCCCGGCCCAATTGCCGCCCGACATCGCCGATTTCACCGGTCGTTCGAAGGTGGCCGACGAGCTCGCGGCCCAGCTCACCGGCGGCGGACCGGCGGTGGCCATCTCCGCGGTCGGCGGGATGGGCGGGGTCGGCAAGACCACCCTCGCGCTGCACGTCGCCCACCGGCTGCGCGACCGCTTCCCCGACGGGCAGCTGTATGTGAACCTGCGCGGCGTGGACCCCGAACCGGTGCCGCCGGGTGACGCGCTGGGCGGATTCCTGCGCGGGCTCGGGGTGGCCGAGGGCGATATCCCGCCCGCCGTGGACGATCGGGCCGCGCAGCTGCGAACCATGTTGAGCGACAAGCGGATTCTGGTGGTGCTCGACAACGCCCGCGACAGCGCCCAGGTGTCGCAACTGCTGCCGGGCACGCCCGGCACCGCGGTACTGATCACCAGCCGTTCCGCGCTCACCGAACTGCCCGCGGTGCGCCGCACCCGCCTCGACGTGCTCGAGCGCGAGGAGGCCATGACGCTGCTGACCCGCATCCTGGGCACGGAACGGGTTGTGGGAGAACAGGATGCAGCCTACGCACTGCTCGAGCAGTGCGCCTACCTGCCGCTGGCGGTGCGCATCGTGGGTGCGCGGCTGGCGGTCCGGCCGCAGTGGACCATCGCCTCGCTGGTGGAGCGGCTGGCCGACGAGAGTAAGCGCATCGAGGTGCTGCAGACCGGCGACCTCACCCTGGAGACGGCCTTCCGCCTCGGCTACGGGCAGTTGAATCCCGAGCAGGCCAGGGCGTTTCGCACCCTGGCCCGCGCCGACGTGCCGGACTTCCCGGTGGACGGCGCGGCCGCACTGCTGGGTGTGCCGGTACCCCAGGCGGAACTGCTGTGCGAAGCGCTGGTGGATCTGAGCCTGCTGGAGACGCCCGCGCCGGGCCGCTACCGCTTCCATGACCTGCTGCGGTTGTTCGCGGCGCGGCTGGCGGGCAGCACCGAGGGCCGCGACGCCAGCGAGAAGGAATCCGAGATCGTGGTCCGGCTGCTGGACTACTACCTGGCCAGCACCAAAAACCTGCTCGGCGCACTGGATTACAGCAACACCACGCTGCTGCTGGTGCCCACCAAGGCGGCCGGGCACAGCTTCGCCGACGGCGCGGAGGGGCAGTCCTGGAACGATGTCGAGCGGCCGGTGATCATCGCCCTGCACCGGCAGGCGGCGCGCATCGGCGGGCGGGCGGTGGCGCTGGCCGCCGATCTGGCCTGGGTGATGTCGGAGTTGATGGACACCGGCAGTCGCGCCCGCGAGCTGGCCGACGGCTTGGAAGCGTTGCTGGACACCGCGATTCGTATCGAGGATCACGCCAGTGCCCGGCGCATCCGGGTGGCGCTGGGCGCGATGATGCAGATCGGGCTCGGCGAGGTGGAGGCGAGTCTGCAGTTCCTGCAACCGATCTCGCAGCCCGCGGACGACGCCGAGCGCCGGTTGCAGGTACTGGCGGAGATTCTGCTCGGGGTGGCGGATCGGCGCGTCGGCAATACCAAGGACTCGCATCGGCATTACGCCAATGCGATCGCCTGGACCCGGTCGCTGGACGATCGGTCGCTGGAGGCGTGGATTCTGGCGCTGGCCACCCGCACGCTGTGCGAGTCCGGTCAGTACGCGGAGGCGGTCGCGGTGGCCGAGCGCGCCATCACGCTGGCCCGGGAGTCCTCGAACGCGGTCGCGCTGGGGTGGGCCACGCACGAATTGGCGGCCACCCGTTCGATGCTCGGGGAGCATGACCTCGCGCTGTCGCTGGCCGAGGACGCGGTGGCGATGACCCACCGCAACGGGGTGCGGCTGTGGGAGGGCTGGGCGCGCACCCGGCTGGCCCAGATCCATCTGCGGGCCGAGGACCACGCGGCCGCAGAGGACGAGGCGACCCAGGCGCTGCGACTGCTCAGCAAGGCCGCCGATCCCCTCGACCGGGCCCGTGCCCTGTCGCTGCGCGCGACCGCTCGCGAGGCCCGCGGCGACAGCGAGGCGGCGGCCCGCGAACACGCCGACGCCGCCGAGATCTTCCGGCGGGCCGGACTGCCCGCGCCCACCCTCGCGACCCTGTTCGCGCCGGGCCCGGCTACCTCATAGAGAACGTTTATTCGATATTTATCGGGCCGTGGGAATGTCCCTCCACGTGGGTGCCCCGGGGCTGCAACCTCCGGGGCGCACACGTGATGAGGTCATGAAGCGTTTGCGTACGAGGGGTGTGCACACGGTTCATGCAGGTCCGGAAGCCGTCGCCAGGGTGGGCGGCGGTGTATCCGGCTTCACGATGCGGCCCTGTCCAGCGAGCCGCCCAGGCGGCGCAGTTGAGTGGTGGCCGTTCCCGATTCGAATTCGCCGCGTTTGGCGGCGGTGAAGTAGCGCTGCATCGGATAGTCGAGGTAGATGCCGGTGCTGGCGTGGATGTGCACGGCGGTGTGGGCGACCCGGTGGCCCGCCTGCGCGGCCCAGAATTTCGCGACCGCGATCTCCGACTCCGCCGGTAGACCGTGGGATTCGCGCCAGGCCGCCTGCCAGAGCGTGAGACGGACGGCTTCGACGTCGATGTAGGCGTCGGCCAAGCGCTGCCGGACGGCCTGGAAAGAGCCGATGGGTTTGTCGAATTGCTTTCTGGTGCGGGCGTATTCGCAGGTCATGTCCAGGGCCCTGGTGAGGACGCCGAGTTGGTGGGCGCAGGTGGCGAGGGTGGCGCGCCGGGCCGCGAAGGCCGGTGCACCGGGCGCGGTGAGCGCGTTCTCGGCAGGGACCGAGACGTTGCGCAGTTCGAGCAGGGCGGCGTCGGTGCCGTCGACGGTGTGCTGTGCGGCGACGGTGACGCCCTCGGTGTCCCGATTCAGCAGGAGCAGTATCGAATTCGCGCCAGTATGGGCTTCCAGGAGATAACTGTCGGCGAAAGCCGCTGCGGCGACGGCCGACTGCGTGCCGTCGACCCGCCAGCCCTGATCGTCGCGCTCGGCCTCGAAGGCCACGTAATCGCGGGACAGGACGGGAGCCAACGTTGTTTCGCCGCGTACCAGCGGCGCTGCCCAGCGCTCGAGTTGGCTGTCATCACCGAATTCGGCGAGGGTGGCCGCGCCGATGGCGATGCTGGTGGAATACGGTGCGGGGGCGAGGGCCGCGCCGATCTCGGTCAGAACGGCGCACTGTTCGAGCAAGCCGTAGCCACCGCCGTGCACGCGTTCGGGGAGCGCGGCCTCCAGTAATCCGGTGCCCGCCATGGCTTTCCACAGTTCGGGATCGAACCCGGTGTCCGTGGGCCGGGGATTGCGCTGCGCCCAGTCCCCGAGCAGTTCACGCGCCAGACCCGCGAGTTCCCGCTGCGCCTCGGTGTATTCGAAATCCATTGTGCTACTCCTGTATTCAGCGGGTGACCGGCAGGCCCAGCGTGGTCTTGGCAATGATGTCGCGCTGCACCTCGTTGACACCGCCCCCGAAGGTGAGGATCAGCGCGGCGCGGTGCAGGCGTTCGATGCGGCCCTGCAACAGCACTCCCGGAGCATCGGCGCGCAATACCGCCTCGGCGCCCAGCACTTCCATGAGCAGCCGATACCCCTCGGTGGCGAACTCGGTGCCGAAGACCTTGGTGGCCGAGGCGTCCGCGGGACCGAGTTCGCCGCGGTCGGCGGCCCACGCGGCGCGCCAGTTGCGCAGCTTCAGGTATTCGGCGTGCGCGTGGACGCGTGCCAGATGCAGGCGCACCCATTCGGCGTCCATCACCCGGGTGCCGTCGGGCAGCACGGTGCCGCGGGCCCACGCGGTCACCTGCCGCAGCGATTCTTGAAGGGGCGCAGCCGAAGCGAGCGCGATGCGTTCGTGATTGAGCTGGTTGGTGATCAGCGACCAGCCCTGGTTCTCGCCGCCCACCAGGCTGGTGGCGGGCACCCGGACATCGGAGTAGTAGGTGGCGCTGGTGCCGACCCCGGCCATGGTGTGCACCTTTGTCCACGAGAATCCCGGAGTGGAGGTCGGGACGATGAAGATAGACAGTCCGGCATGCTTGCCCGCCGTGGGATCGGTGCGGGCGGCCAGCCAGATGTAATCGGCGTATTCGATGAGGCTGGTCCACATCTTCTCGCCGTTGATGACGTACTCGTCGCCGTCGCGAACCGCACGGGTGCGCAGCGAGGCGAGGTCGGTCCCGGCACTCGGCTCGGAGTAGCCGATCGCGAAATGCAGCTCCCCACGCGCGATCCGGGGCAGAAAGTACTCCTTCTGCGCCTCACTCCCGTACCGCATGATGGTCGGCCCCACGGTATTGACCGTGAGATACGGCAGCGGCACCCCCGCCGCCGCAGCCTCGTCCAGAAAGATCAGCTGATCGAGCATCGAACGACCCTGCCCACCATGCTCTTCCGGCCACCCCAGCACCAGTCGGCCGTCCCGCCCCAGCTGCCGGACCACTTCCTTGTAAACACTCCCGTCCCCATGCTCCCCACCGGGCCCCGCACGCAGCCCGTCCCGAACCTCCGCCGTGACAAGCCCGGCGAAATACTCCCGCAGTTGCTGACGCAATCGATCCTGGTCTTCGCTAAAACTGATGTGCATGAGCCGAACCTACGAATCGGCAAGCCCAGATCCGCCCGCATGGCAGCAACCTGCCAATCCCGCGTGCGGCTCCGGTGCGATGTCACGATGGGGGAAGTGATGGAGCAGAACCGCACCGGCAGCCCGGCCACCGGGATCGTCCGGTTCAGCCAGGAAGGCCAGTGGGACCGGGATGTTCACCGGCTACTGCGTCGTGCCCGCCGTGAGGCGGTGGTGGCGGTATCCAATCCCGCACCCTCCAGCGATCATCTGCGGCTCGGGCAGGTGGTGGTCGACGATCTGCTGACTGCGGGCACACAGGTGCGGCTGCTCTACTCCCCCGATTACCTCGAGACCCGGGATCGGCAACCGCTGCTGCGACATTCCGCGCGGGGCGCACAGATCCGCGTGACCGACAACGAGTTCCACAACGCGCTCATCATCGATCGGACCGTCGCGGTGCTCTGGAGCGGCGCGGGCGCGCGCAATCCATACGCCTACCTGGTCCGCGAACCTGCCTTGCTGAGCGCCCTGCACCAATTCGCCCTGCTGAGCTGGCAATCCGGACACGGACTCGCCGGACCGCCGGAATCCGTGGCCATCGACGACACCGACCGCGCCATCCTCAACACCCTCAACCTCGGCCTGATCGACGAGACCGCCGCCCGCCGTCTCGGCCTCTCGCTACGCACCTACCGCCGCCATGTCGCCGACCTGATGACCCGGCTGGGTGTGCACTCCCGCTTCCAGATCGGTGTCCGCGCAGCCCAACTCGGTCTGCTGGACGATCCGGGCTGCCGCTAGAGTTCGGCAATGCCCGAAAAGATCCTCCGCAACACGTTCACCATCACCGCCCCCGCACAAGCGGCGTACGACCACCTGACCCGGCCGGAGAACTACATCGGCCTGTCCCCGCTGGTGGTGGCGGTCGAGGACGTGCAGGACGGCTCGTACGTGGCAGTCGAACGCTTCCGCCTGCTGTCGCTGAAGTACGACAACCGCATTCGAGTCTCGCTGCAGGGCACCCCCGCCAGTTCCGTCTGGGGCGAGGTCAACAGCCCCGGCGGCGTCCACATGGCCTACCGCTTCGACCTCACCCCCACCCCCGAAGGCACCCGCGTCGACGACGAACTCCGCCTCCGCACCCCCTTCGGCCTCATGTCCTTCGCCTCCGGCCAAGCCCGCAAGGTCCAACTGGCCCGCGCCACCATCCTCGCCGACCGCCTCACCGCGAACCGACGCTGACTCGACGGACCAGAACACCAGGACCGCAACGGGTTCCGAGCACGGGACCGGAATCGACGCAATTCCGTCAGGCGGTTGAGCACCTCGCCACGATCCGGTACTACGGGTTCGCCCGCGACATGCTCCGAGAGCCGCTGAAGCAGCCACCGACCTGTATGCGCAGCAATGTCCGTAGCCTGAGCCAGCGAGTAGGCATTCGCGCCCAGGTCGTGTCTCGAGCGGGTGAGGGCGGCATTCGTCCGCCGTCATTCGCGCCGTGACCATTGGTTGATGCCGGGGCCGACCAGCCTGGATGGACACCAACCTCAACTAGCCATCATCCGCTCGTGATCGAATGCGATCGGGTCGTCCATAGTGCGAGCGTGCCATGGGATCACCCATGGAGTTCGAAGCTCGTGCGGCTCGTCAGCTCTGGCTGTGCTCGTGTGGGCCGTGGTGCGGTAACCAGATCTGCTCGGCGCGGATGCTGGCCTGTGGAGTGAAGTAGTCGCCGGTCCCGAGGTCCTGCAATAGCGTTGCGTGCTTCGGTTCCCACTTCAGGAGCGCCTGGGTGTGTTCGCTGGAGACGGGCACGTCGAGGGAGAAGAATCTGGCCAGGAACGGGTTTCCGAGATGTGCGGCGGCCTGTTCGAGGGTCAGTGAAGCGGTGGGAATGGTGAGCATCTGGGCGATCTGCTCCGCGATGGTCTTGATCGTGACAGCGCTTTCGCCGGCACCGTGCAGCACGCTCCCGGCGGGAGCCTTCTCCAACGCCAACCGGAACAGGACCGCGGCGTCGGCGCGGTGGACTGCTGGCCAACGATTGGCGCCGTCACCGATGTAGGCCGAGATGCCCGCTCTGCGCGCGGCTGCGATGAGAGCGGGAATGAACCCGTAGTCGCCGGGGCCGTGCACGGTCGGTGCGAGTCGCACGACGCTGGATCGGACCCCTCGATCGGCGAAGCCCAGACATGCCTGCTCGCCTGGAATGCGAAAAGCGGCAATCGAATCGGGATCCGGCGCGTCCTGTTCGGTGCTGACCCGCCCGGCCCTGGTTACCAATGTGCCCGAGGTGCTGACGAACGGTTTACCGGATCCGACCAGCGGCTGACCGAGCGCCTCGATCGCGGCGCAGTCGCGGCGGATGCGCTCGTCCGGATCGGCGTAGTCGCCACCGTGGGCCATGTGCAGGACACCGTCGGCGGCTCGCGCACCGCGGCGCAGGCTGTCGAGGTCGTCGAGGGACCCGTGATGAGGTGTGGCACCCAGCGATTCCAGCCGCGCGGCGGCAGCAGCCGAGCGGGCCAGGCCGGTGACGGTGTGACCGGCCGCGACAAGCTCGGCGACGACGGCGGGGCCGGTCTGGCCAGAACCACCGGTAACGAAGACGTGCATGGACACTCCCCTTTACGCCATGGACTGGCGCTAAGTAGCGCCAGTCACTGACTCTACGCGTAACGCCAGTAACTGGCGCAATGTGACGCCAGTCACTGACATATTGCGGTAGCCTCGCCACATGCCACGGAGCGGAGCAGACGCACGTCGCCGCCTTCAACAGGCGGCCCTGGACCTGTATCAGGAACAAGGGTTCGACCAGACCACGATCGCGGAGATCACCGCCCGGGCCGGGGTCAACGAACGCACCTTCTTCCGGCACTTCCCCGACAAACGTGAGGTGCTCTTCGACGGCGAAGCCGACCTACGCGCCGCGCTGATGCAGACCATTGCCGAAGCGCCCGAGGGACTCGAGCCGTTCGAGACACTGCTGTGCGCCTTCGGTGAATCCGCACGGAACCTGGAGAACAACCGCCCGTTCTCCGAACCACGGCGGAAAGTCATCGCGGCGACCCCGGCGCTGCGCGAACGCGATCTGGCCAAACACGCGTGGCTCACGGACGCCGTCGCGGAGGCGTTGCGACAGCGCGGTGTCGGCGACGGGTTGGCCGACCTGGCCGCCCGAACCGGCTGGGCCACCTATCGGCATGCGGTCCAAGCCTGGATCGACGACCCCACGCAGGATTTGGGCGCACATCTCACCCAAGCCTTCGACGACCTACGCACCCTCGCCACGGCCACGCTACCGACCCACGCAGGCCCCGAACACTGATACCGCCCGCCTGCGGTCACTGACCGTTACTACTGAACCGCGTCACGAATGCAACGCCCGGAGCCTGTGAACGAAATAACCTCTCATCGGCAATGCAGTGTGTTTGGTCGAAGTGTCCGGATTACTCGGCAACGTGTGTTCATCAGGAGGTTTGCCTGCCGTGTGGGTTGACGTCAGCGACGCCGGGTGACCAGCACGCCCTTGCCCGGACGCCAGTGCTGGATTACCAGCAGCTCGGCCGCCGGATCGACGGAGGTCAGAACTGCGTCGGTGAGGTCGAGACGGAAGTTGTGGACATCCGGTGGAGATTCGAGGGCCGCTTTCGCCGGTCCGGTGAGTTCGATTGCGACACCCATTACTTTGGCGTCGCCTTCGCCGGGGTGGGCGTGGATCGCACACCGTCCATCGCGTCGTAGGTCGGCCGCTTTCACGGCGGCGGGCATGGAGCCGAACAGGAGATCCGGACCGATGAACTCCACCTCCGATCCACTGACCCGAGGGGCGCCGTCTCGACGCAGGGTTGCCAGCACGTGGGTCTTGTGAGCCTCGAACCGCTGCCTCACCTGCGCCGCCAATTCCGGTGCCTCACTGCTGAAGTCCAGCCATGTCGCCATGGGATCACGATGCCAGCACCCTCCGACAGTCCGGGTTACGCAGCAAATGCGTAGGCGCACAGTTCTTCTGCCGAGCACGCCGCTGATACTCGGTTCGCGCACCTGGACATCACTGCTGAACGCTCGCCCTCACCTCTGCAGTAGCGGACGTCCTGCGAGAGCAATCGGGTCCACCGAAACGTGCAGCAATTCGAAGGCTCCCAACCGCCGTGTTCTCTGAGATCGTTATGGTGCCTCCGGCGCGGCGGTACACCTGGCGGTGGTACCGCGCGTCGGGTGGGTCCTCTCGGTGGTGGCGCTGGGCCGGTCGTGTCAATCGTTGGGGTATCGCGGGTTATTGCTCAGTGGCGCTGCGGCATTCGATATTGGCGGGATGAACGTGGTGGCGGCGCTTCGGCTCAATATGACCAATGTCGATGATTTCGGGGGCGGGCATGGGGAGAGGTATCGGGCGGCGTTGGATATGGCCGCCTATGCCGATGGGTGTGGGTTCTCCGTGGTCAACTGCGAGGAGCACCATGGGTCGGGGACGGGGTGGCTGCCTGCGCCGTTGTTGATGGCGGCGGCGGTGGGGGCTTGTACGGCTCGGATGCGGGTCAGTATCGGGGCGCTGTTGGTGCCGTTGTACGAGCCGGTGCGGTTGGCCGAGGATCTGGCGGTGCTCGACAATTTGTGTGGTGGGCGGCTCACCGTGGTTGCCGGAATCGGGTATCGGCCTGAGGAATACGCGGCGTTGGGGCGGGATTTTCGGCGGCGGGGGCGGCTGATGGACGAGGCGCTGGAGATCATGTTCGCGGCGTGGCGGGGCGAGACGGTCGGGCGGGGCGAACAGCGGCTCCGGGTGACGCCCAGGCCGTTTACCGCGCCGCATCCACAGCTGCTCATCGCCGGAATGAGTGCGGCTGCGGCGCGGCGGGCTGCCAAGTTCGGGCTGCCGTTGTCGCTGCCGATGGCCATGCCGGAAGTCGAAGAGCTGTACTACGCCGAGCTACAGCGCTGCGGCACCGCCGGATTCGTGCACAAGCCGGAGCCGGGCAGCAAACTCACACTGCTGCACCATGATCCGGACGCCGCCTGGCAGCGCTACGCGCCCCACATTCTCACCGAGATCCGCGAATACGCCTCCTGGAAGCGCGACGGGGTGCCCCGTCCGCACGACACCGACACCGACACCGGCTCGGTCGATGCGGTACGTGCACACGGCTACTTGGAGATCCTGACCCCCGAACAATTGCGCGACCAGATCGCCTGCGGGCGAACCGAAATCCTGATGAATCCACTGATCGGCGGGCTGCCCCTCGACGCGGGCTGGGCGAGTCTGCGCCTGCTCGGCGAGGTGCTGGCCCAGGCCGGGGTCGAGGCGACCCCGGTGGCCGGATGAAGCCCAACCGACATTCCCCTACTCCGAGGACGACCATGACCGAACCGCGCCCCGGGCGGCTCACCGCCGCCGCACGCAAATTCCTCACCTGGGATGAGAATCCCGCCATTTTCGGCATCACCATCCCTTGCCCGGTGCCGGTAGCTATGGGACCGGAAGATGCTGCGCGCCTGCTGAATTCGCTCATCGACACACATGAGGCGCTGCGCAGCCGCTACAGCTACGGCGAGGGCGCCGGTTGCGTGATCGAACCGCCGTCCGGTGGCGTCCTCGATCCGGCCCGCATCGACGTGCGGGTCGTGGATATCGAGGGCATGGATCCCGGTGCGCTCATGGCCGTGATCGAGGAGGAGTCGGCGAAGGCGAATCTGCGGTTGGAGCCGTCGGCGGGGAAGATCCTGACCGCCGCGCTGCTGACCCGCTCCACCGACGTGAACATCCTGCTGCTGACCGCCCATCACGTCGCGATCGACGGGGTCGCCATGTGGGTGCTATGGGACGATATCGCCACCTATGTGCGGCAATGGGAAGCGGGCGAGGCGATTTCGCTGCTGCCCGAGTCCACCACCGGGTCGGAGTGGGCCGAATTCCTGGAAGGTTACGCGCCCGAGCGGGTCGGCGAACTGGAGTACTGGCTCGCGGCCAGCGACAGCGTGCCGAATCAGCTACCCCGTGCGGCCACACCAGAATCCGCGCACATTGACGGTGTTATCGACGGCTCGCTCGCGCAGCGACTGCTGGTGGAGTTGCCGGAGCTGCTCGGGGCCAGCTATACCCGGATCCTGCTGGTCGCACTGGGTTTGGCGGTCGAGGACGTGACCGGGGAGGCCCGGCCCATTCAGGTGCAGAAGCACGGCCGCTACAGTCGCCTGCGGCCGGGCACGGACCTCTCGCGCACGGTCGCTTGGATATCCGACGACTACCCGTGGGCGTTGCGCCCCATCACGGGCGACCTGGACGGGCGCATGGCCGACGCCATCGCCACCTACCCGCCCAATCCCGAAGACTTCACCCTGCTGTGCTGGCATCACCCCGAAAGCTGGCAGCGTTTCCTGAGTTTCAACTTCCCGAAGTACTACTTCAACTTCCTCGGCGACGTGGGCGTGTGGATCCCGGACGCGCAATCGCGCGAGCAGTCACGGCTGACCATGTTCGATCTGAGCACGTTCCTGGGCACCAGCAAGCCCGATGGCGTTGAGCAGGTGCACTATTCGGTGCATTCGCCCGAGGGCGGCCTCGGCGACCGCACGCTCGGCGATATCGTGCGCCGGTGGCTGTCGATCCTCGAGACGGTGGAGCCGCGATGAGCCGGATCGTGCTCGTGGGCATCGGCAGCCGCGGCGATATCGCACCCCTGACCGGTCTCGGTGTGGGCTTGCGCGAGGCCGGGCACGAGGTGGTGGTGGCCGCGCATTGGATGTTCGCCGAGCAGATCACCGGGTGCGGGCTGGAGTTCCGGGAGATGCCGATGAATCTCGACATCGACACCAGCCCCGACGTCAATCGACTGGCGGCGGGCTGGAAGTTCTCCTCCCCCAACGGTGTTCGCACCATGGGCCTGGGCATGATCGAGGCGCTGCGCGACGAGCCCGCCGACCTGCTGTTGCTGCCGCCACCCACCGAGTACGCGGGACTGCCGCTGGCGGAGGCCAAGGGCATTCCCTCGATCGGACTGCGGTTCCAACCGCTGTCCGCGACCGCCGCCCACGCCCCGGCGGCGCTGGGCCCCTACGACTTCGGTGGTCGCAGCAATGTCCTCGCCGCCGACTTCGGGGCCTGGTTCAACGACAGCTTCTACGCCGGAACCGTTGCCGCATTGCGCCGCGAACTCGGCCTGCCGCCGCTGTCGGTACGTGCGGCACGTCGGCAACGCACTGCCGAACAATGGCCGATTCTCAATGGCTTCTCACCCAGTGTCGTTGCGCGCCCGGCCGATTGGCGACCGGGATTGGAGGTGACCGGCTACTGGTGGCCGCCGCGCCCCGAACAGTGGGAGCCGCCCGCCGAGCTGGTCGACTTCCTCGACGCCGGAGAGCCGCCGGTCTTCCTCGGCTTCGGCAGCATGGTCGACAATGCCGCGGGCAGCGCCCGCACCTCGGAGATCATCGCGAAGGCGGTGCGGCGGGCCGGGGTCCGCGCCGTCGTGCAGCCGAACTGGATGGGCCTCGAGGTCTCCGGCGCGGACGTGCTGACCATCGGTGAGGTTCCGCACGATTGGTTGTTCCCGCGTGCGGCCGCGGTGGTCCATCACTGCGGCGCGGGCACCACGGCGGCGGGCCTGCGCGCGGGCGTGCCCGCCATCGGGGTGCCGGTCTATGCCGATCAGCCGTTCTGGGCCCGGCGGCTGGTCGACCTCGGCGTCAGCCCGACGACCATCCCCTACGGGAAGCTGTCGGAAGACCTCCTCACCGACGCACTCGTCCAGGCCACGACGCAACACTCGTACCGCGACAACGCGATTCGACTGGCCGCCCGCATCGGCGCGGAGGACGGCGTCGGCCTGGCCGTGAAAGCCATCGAGGCGCACCTGACCGGATAGCGGGGCGTTACCGGGATCGGCCGAGGGCGGCGAAGATTCGGGAGCAGCGCTCGGTCATGTCGCCGGGCGTGTGGTCCGGGTGGTCGCTCCACCACGCGATGGTGGTGGTGACGATGCTGAACCACAGCGACAACACCAGCGAATGATCCGTCGGATCGCCGATCCCCGCTTCGGCCAGGACCTCGGTGACACCCTCGGATCCCATGGCGTTGAGCGCGTTCTGGTAGTGGCGTGCCGTGTCGAAGGGCGCACCCGGACGGGGCAGCGTGGCGTCGTAGATGATCCGCCAGTTCTGGGTGTGCCCGTCCAGAGCGGTGAAGATGCCGGTCAGGGTGGCGAGGGCCTTGCCGGGCGCGCCGTGCACGGACTGAGCCTCGGCAACGGCGGTCACCAGTCGCTCCCCCGCGCGGTGCACGCAGGCGGCGTGCAGGCCGTCGCGGGAGCCGAAGTAGGTGTAGATGAGCGGCTTCGAAACCCCTGCCGCCGTGGCAATTTCGGCGATCGAGGCATTGGCATAGCCCCGGTCACCGAATTCGACCGTGGCGATATCGAGAATCTGCTGTTCGCGTTGCTCGCGCGGAACGCCCTTGGTGCCGGCGCGACTCACCGGGCCGCCCCGGCGGAAACCCTTGCGGCAGGGTCGATCAGGACGCCGGGATTCAGGATGCCGGCCGGATCCAGGGCCGCCTTCGCCGCCCGCAGCGCGACCGCGAACGGTTCCGGCCGCTGCCGGTCGTACCACGGGCGATGGTCGCGACCGACCGCGTGATGATGCGTGATCGTCCCGCCCGCGTCCGAAAGCGCCTGCGACACCGCGGCTTTGATCTCGTCCCACTGTTCGACCGTGCGACCCCACTCACCGGCGGCGTAGATCCCGAAATACGGTGCGGGACCGTCCGGATAGACGTGGGTGAACCGGCAGGACACCACACCGGTCACCCCGAGCGACTCGAACGCGCCCGTCGCCGCCGCCTGCACCGCAGCCCGCAATTCCTCGAAACGGTCCCAGGTGCAAGCGGTTTCGAACGTCTCCACGATCATCGACTGGGCGGCCAACGCATCACGCTGATACGGCATGCGCAGGAACGACGACCGCCAGGTGTCGGCCGCGCCCGCGCGCGTCACCGCTTCCTGCTCGGCATCGGTGGAGCGCACCCCGTCCGGCACCGTGCCGCCGTGCTCGCGGCAGATGCGCAGCGCCCACGACATCGGTTCGTCCACCGGATGATCGGCGGATTCGAAGCCCAGCACCAGCACGCCCCCGGCGCTGGCGGTCCCGGCATTGAGGAACGCCTCCACCGGATCCAGCAGGCGGCAGTTGGCCGGGAAGATTCCGGCCTGAGCGATCTCGCGGGTGGCGGCAACCGCGGCGGTGTAGTCGCCGAACAGCACCGAAGCGCCGGTGCGCCAGCGCGGCCGCTCCTGCACCCGCAGCCACGCTTCGGTGATCACGCCGAGCACGCCCTCCGAACCCAGGAACATCCGATCCGGCGACGGGCCCGCCCCGGAACCGGGCAGCCGCCGCGACTCGCTCACTCCGACCGGGGTGACCACGCGCATCGACTCCACCATGTCGTCGATGTGGGTGTAGACGGTCGCGAAATGCCCGCCCGCGCGGGTCGCCAGCCAGCCGCCCAGGGTGGAGAACTCGAAGGACTGCGGAAAATGCCGCAGCGTCAACCCGTATGGCCGCAGCCCCGCCTCCACCGCGGGCCCGAGCAGTCCCGCCTGCATGCGCGCGGCGCGGCTGACCCGGTCGACCTCCAGCACCCGGTCGAGCCCGCCCAGGTCCAGCGACACCACGCCCGGGTAATCGGCCATCCCGCGCGGCTCGACCCCGCCGACCACGGAAGTGCCGCCACCGAACGGGATCACCGCGATCCCGGCGCTGCCGCACCAGTCCAGAACATCCACCACGTCCTGTTCCGAGCGAGGGCGCAGCACCAGATCCGGAACGTGCTCGACCCGGCCGAGCAAGGCGCGCACCACATCCCGGAACGCCTGTCCGTGACCATGCGCCACCCGGTCACCGAGTTCGCCGGAAGCCAACGCCGCCAACGCATCCGGAGCCTGGATACGCGGGGCGGGCACCGACAGTTCCGCGAGCGCGGGCGGCTCGTGCACGGTCAGATCGGCCTTGGGCATGAGTTCACCGATGCGCCGGGTCAATGCGGCGCGTTCGGCACCGGTCACCGCGTCCTCGACATTGCCCCATCCCCACCACGACCGTGTCACAGCTGTCTCCATCAGATCCGGGAAGTTAATTGACTCGACGGTAAATTACCTCCCGGTCAATCGCAAGGGTCACCGCCGAGCCTCGCCCGGAGACCGGGGCCGCCGGTCGGGCGGCGCGAATGTGATTAGATAGCGCGCAGTTTCGCCTGGTGTTTGCTGTGCATCGAACCTATTGGCTGTCTGATCAGCGGTGGAGGCGGGCTCTTGAACGTGCTGCGCGGGCGCAAGACCTTGGTGGGAAATCTGGCTCTGGTGGTGCTGCTACTGATCGGAGCCGCTTATCTGGCATTCGACGTGGCACGGGTGAAGGGACCGGGCGGCACCTACGCGGTGACCGTGCAGCTGGATCGATCCGGTGGTTTGCAGGCGGGTAACGATGTCACCTGGCGCGGGTTCCGGGTGGGCTCGGTCAAGGCCGTCGACCTCATCGACGGCGGCGCGGGGGTGGCGGCGGTCGCGGAAATCGATAAGAGCTACCGGATTCCGGCCGACACCGAGATCCACGTCGGCGCGCTGTCGGGGGCGGGTGAGCAGTACCTCGACTTCCGCCCGCGCACCGACCAGGCCCCGTTCCTGCACGACGGGCAGCTGATCAAGTTCGATCCCGCGCAGATCACCACGCCAACCCCGATCTCGGAGACACTGGCCGACAGCAATGCCCTGATCGCACAGATCGATCCGGACAAGTACGCGGTCATCCTCGACAACCTCAACACCGCGCTCAGCGGTGGCCCCGACCAGCTCAAGGGCCTCATCGACGGATTGAGCATCGCCACCACAGGATTGGACAATCGGCTGCCGCAGACGGTCAGCCTCATCGAGAACCTGCGGGTCATCGTCGGCACCACCTCGCACGCACAGCCGGATCTGGGCACGCTGACCCGCAATTCGCACGTGCTGCTCGAGCAGGCCGACATCGCCAATGGCGAACTGCGGCAACTGCTGGACAACGCGCCCGGGGAGATCGGTGTCGCCGACGCCGTTCTCGACCGGAACATGGATCCGATCCAGAGCCTGGTCACCACCCTGAGCGCCATCGTGCGGGCCGCGATGCTGCGACTTCCGGCCGTGCGGGCGCTGTTTCCCGCGCTGGTGATCGGCACCAACGCCATGGGCGTGCCCGCCCACGACGGCGAGTTCTACACCATCACCGATGCCTGGCCGCGGCCCTGGTGTCTGTACCCGACCCGCAATATCGCGCCATTCGTGGTGTCGGAGCCCACCTTCGGACGCTTCAACTACTGCGACAGCGCACCCGCCGATCAGCAGATCCGCGGCTCGGCCAACGCCCCGCGCCCGAATGTCCCGAACAACGGCGCGCACATGCCGACCGGTGTCGATCCCAATGAGCGCACGCTGCCGCCGGTTCGGTGATCACGCGGGCATCCCGCCACACCCGGCCGCGCGGTAGTACCGGCGTGCCCGCAGAATCCGTCAGGCGTGTCGGCGCGCCTGTCGGTGTTTATCCCGCGAATCTCGATTCGCACCCGTCAGAATGATCACCGGTACCCAGTGGTTCCAGCTCGTTTCAAGCACGCTCGTTCCAACCATGCTCGTTCCAATGCAGAGATGTCCCCTCGCCCTGATAGGCGGCAAGACCAGGGCGGCGGGCCAAGGCTAGGAGAGGGTCGAGACTCGATGATGAGCAGAAGTTCCCTCGGCTTGGCGGCGCGGTCGGCGGTTTTCGCCGGCATCGCGGTCGCGAGTGTCGCGGCGGCGCCCGCGCAAGCCGATCCATTGTGGCCCGGTGGCCCGGACGTTCCCGGTGTCCCGGCGATCGTTCCCGGCATCGCCCCCAGCGATGTCACCGCGCCGTGCGCGACGGCGGGTGCCCGCGCCTGCCTCAAGCTCACGACCAATGAGGCGTGGCTGATGGACAACGGCAAGGTCGTCTTCGGCCCCACCCCCATCTCACACGGCATGCCCGGCTTCGAGACCCCGCCCGGCGTGTTCCACGTGTCGTTCAAGAAGCCGTTCCACTGGAGCACGATGCACAACGCTCCGATGGAGTACGCGGTGTTCTTCAACGGCGACATCGCCTTCCACATCGGCCCGGTGGACAAGAAGTCCCACGGCTGCATCCGGATGACCCCGGACGGCGCGCGCGAGTTCTTCAATTACCTCAACCCCGGCGACATGGTCGAGGTCGTGCCGTAAATCGTTCCCATCGTGCGTGCCCCCTCGGAAACTTTCCGAGGGGGCTCGCTCGTTTCCGGCTCACCGCAGATACGACGCCCCGTTGACATCCAGCACGGTGCCCGAACTCCAGATCGCCTCGGGAGAAGCGAGATAGGTGACGGCGGCGGCGATTTCGGCCGGTTCGCCGACCCGCCCGAACGGACTCTGCGCCCGAACGGCATCGGTCACCCGGTCCGCCACCCGCTCGGTCGCCACGAAACCCGGCGCGACGGACGCCACCCCGATTCCGTAGGGGCCCAACGACAATGCGAGGGACTGGCCGAGCGCCTGCACCGCCGCCTTGGTCGCGCCGTAGGCGGGATGATCGGGCTCACCCCGGAAAGCGCCCCGGGAACCGATATTGACGATGCGACCGGCGATCTTGTTGTCGATCATGTGCCGAGCCGCACAGTAGGAGACATTCGCGGTCCCCAGCAGATTCACGTCGACCGTCTGCCGCCAAACCCGTTGCCATTCCAGATAATCCGTCGAAGGCAGCGGGTGCGGCAGGTTGATTGCGGCATTGTTCACCAGCACCTGCAGGGTGCCCAGCGACGCCACCGCCTCCTCGACGATCCGGGCGGCCTCACCGGCATCGGACACATCTCCACCGACCAGCGAGTGCCCGTCCCCGACCAGCACCCCCAACGTCTGCTCCGCATCGGCTCGCCGGGAGGAGTAATGCACCACCACCCGATCCCCCTGCCGCGCGAACGCCTCGGCAATCGCCCGCCCGATCCCCCGCGAAGCCCCCGTCACCAACACACCCCGACCAGTCACCATCCCCCCACCCTGCCACTCCCCCCGAGTGGCACACCGTGGAGGCCGATTCGGGCAAATCTCCGCCAGGGTGTGCCACTCGGTGAACGTCAGGCGGGGCAGGAGTGGAAGGCGGTCAGGAGCCAGGTGTTGTCGCGACGGATGAGGGTCCAGGTGGAGCGGACCCAGCGGTCGGCGGGGGGTTCGGATTCGCCGGACATGAGGATGGCGTCGCGGCTGATGACCACGGCGGCGTCGGGGACGGGGAAGCGGACGAGTTCCGGGTTGGTGAGGACGCGCGAACCATGCAGGGGGCCTGCGAATCCGGCGGCCATGCGGGCGCGGACCGCGTCGCGGCCGTCGCTGTAGACGCCGGGGAGGACCGAGGTGGAGTGCGGGTCGTAGTTGGCCACGAAGGCGTCGGCGTCGTTGGCGGCCCAGGCGGTGTAGACGCCGGTCAGGACGGCGAGGACGGCGTCGCGGTCGGTGTGTACGGCGGTGTCGGTCATGGTTTCCTCCTCGGATGGGGGCCGCGGTGAGCGGCTCACGAGTACCTACCGGCGGGCCCTGCGCGATTCATCGCTCGCGGTGTAGAAAGTTCGGCAGGGGCCGATTCGAGGAGCTGAGCCATGTCGGAAGCACTGGTCGATACGGACTTCGCGGCGCGCACCGACGGGTATCGGCGGGAATTGCTCGCGCATTGCTATCGCATGCTCGGATCGGTGCAGGACGCCGAGGATCTGGTGCAGGAAACCCTGCTGCGGGCTTGGCGGGCGCGCGCGGACTTCGACGAGACCCGGGCCGGACTGCGGACCTGGCTCTACCGCATCGCCACCAATGCCTGTCTGACGGCGCTCGAGCAGCGGGGGCGGCGGCCGATGCCCGCCGGGCTGGGGCACGCGCCCGGCGACGATCCGCGCGAGGCGCTGGTCCACGGTGGGGAAATCCCTTGGCTGCAACCGATTCCGGATTCCATGCTGGCCGACCCTGCCACCGCGGCACTCACCCACGGCAGCCTGCGGCTGGCCTTGGTGGCGGCCATGCAACTGCTACCCGCTCGCCAACGCGCCGTACTGGTGCTGCGCGAAGTGCTCGACTGGCCCGCCGCGCAGGTGGCACAGGCCCTGGACATGAGCCCCGCGGCTGTCAACAGCGCCCTGCAACGAGCCCGGAAAACCCTGCGCGACAATGGCATCAGCGAAGACGACGTCACCGAGAGTGCCGCCCAGCGAGCCGTGGTCGACAACTACGCCACCGCCTTCCGCAACGCCGACCTCGCCGCCCTGGAGAAACTCCTCGCCGACGACGTAACCATGGAAATGCCCCCCATGCTCAATTGGTACCTCGGCCGCACGGCCTACCTCGGCTTCATGGCCCGCGTCTTCGACACCCGAGGCACCGACTGGCAATTGCACCCGACCGCCGCGAACGGCCAGCCGGCTCTGGCCGCCTACGTCCGCGACGGCGAAGGCGCCTACGTCCTGCACACCCTGCAGGTCTTCACCATTCGCGACGGCCTCGTCGCCAACATGATCGCCTACCAGGTCGAAGAGATCTTCCGAATCTTCGACCTGCCACCCCGACTCCCTTGAGCCCCAACCCCTGTCGTCTGCAGTCGCGCTCATGCTCCGTCGCCGCCCGCGAGCCCAGCCGGTCTCAGCGGCCTGAGGTTGCCGCCATCGAACCCTGGCCTGCCTTGTCGGTCACGGGGCCACGGAGGCGTCGTAGGCGCTGAGCCTCAGGCGGTTTCGGTTGCTTCCACCAGCAGGCCGTGTTGGTGGGCGAAGGCGGCGGCTTCGGTGCGGCTGGCTACGCCGAGTTTGGTGAGGATGCGGGAGACGTGGACGCCGGCGGTGTTGGCGCTGATGAAGAGTTCGGCTGCCAGGCCGCGGTTGCTCAGGCCCTTGGCTACGAGGCGGAGGACGTCGAGTTCGCGGGGGGTGAGGCCGAAGCGGGTGGAGGGGTTGCTGCCCTGGGGTTTCGGGGTGTGGCCGTTGGTGGTGGCGGATCCGGGGGCGGATCCGTCGAGGGGGATGCGAGCGCGGTCGGCGACGGCCCGCGCGGCCTGCCGGAGCGGGGTGGCACCCAGGCGGGTGGCGATGTCGATCAGTTCGCGGAGCGCGTGTGCGGCGTGCGGCCGGTTTCCTTCGACCGCAGCGGATTCCGCGAAGCCCAGCAGGGAGGCGGCGATCTCGTAGGGTCGTTCGACCGCACGCCACGCGGCCACGGCCTCGGCCCAGCGGGCGGCCGAACCCGCAAGGCGCGCGGAGAACACGGCGCGGTACGCGATATCGACCGGCGAGGCGGTGGGCAGGGTGTCGCCCAGGGCGAGCAATTCCACCGGCGCTCCGGCGGTTCGGGCCGCCTGCACCACCAGCGGCCAGGCGTCGTGCGGATGCGCGAAAAGGGTTGCCGCGCCGTCCTCCGGCGCAAGCAGACCGGTGAGATCCGCTGCCGCAGTGGCCTCTTCGCCCGCCTCCAAGGCCAGTTCGCACCGGAGTGCGACGAGTTCGAGCCGGTATTGCGCGGCCCAGCGGCTGTCTCCCAATAGTCGCGCCACCCCGCCCGCCGATACGCGCGCCGTTGCCGAATCGCCTTCAGCCAGTGAGATTCGCGCGAAACACAGCCGCATGGCGGCCTGGCTCAAGGGCGGCAATTCCTCGAACTGGGTCTCGTCGACGACCGCCCGCGCCTCGTTCCACCGCCCCAGCGCCGAGAGGGCCTGCGCCCATTTCACGTACAGGATGGGGGCGGACTCGGAGAACCGGAACGACTCGTGCGCTGCCCGCAGCCCCTGCCGCACCGCCGCGATGGCGGCCTCGTAGCGTCCGGCGGCCACCAGGACCGCCGATTCCCACGTCGCCACATCCACCACGATCCGCGCATCCCCGGCCGCTGCGGCCGCGCGATGCGCCTGAGCGAAATGTGCCAGCGCCCAATCGGTTTCACTCGGTCGTGGCCCGCCGGATCCCTCCACCGCGGCCATGCCCGCCACTTCCACCTCGAGCGCGGCCGACCCCATGGCCGCCACCTCGGCCGCGGCCGCCCCGGCCAGTCCGAGATGCGCGTGCGCCCGGGCCACGAGCGCGTCGATTCCCAGTCGCTGCGCGATTGCCAGCGCCGCCCGCGCATCGGCCGCCGAGCCCACCGCATCGCCTCGGAAGATCCGTGCGGACGCCGATTGCACCAGCGCCTCTGCCCGTTCCGCCCCCGGCGATTCCGACCGCAGCAGCGCCAGCGCCCGCGTCAGATCCTCGCCGGGTCCGGCGCCGGTGGTGCCGCGCAGATAGGCCCGCCGCCGGTACAACCGCGCCAGGCGCTCCGGTTCGGCCACACCCGATCCGGCGACGCCGGTCGCGACTGCCGCGTCACCGTCCGGATCAAGAATGGACAGGGCGGCATCGGCGGCGGCGATGCCGCGTTCGGTCGCACCGATGGCGACGGCCACGTCCACGATCTGTTCCAGGACGGCGAGTTTGGTGGTGGGAATGCGGGATTCGGGTTCCTCGACTCGGTCCCAGAGGGTGAGGAGCTGTTCGAGCAGGCGTAGGCGTTCGGGGTGGGTCGGAGGGGTAGCGGTGGCGGCCGACCAGGTCGCGGTGAGTGCTTCTGGGAGATCACCGGCGGCTTGGGTGTGATGCGCCAGTTCGGCAAGGGAATCTGCAGTGGGAGTAGCGGTTTCGGCACGTAGGGCCGCAGCCAGACGAGCGTGCAGGCGGGTGCGTTCGACGGGCAGCAGGTCGTCGTGGATCGCCTGACGAATCAGAACGTGGCGGAATTCGTAGCTGGTCTCTGTGGGGAGCAACAGGTGGCGGTCGACGAGTTCGCGTAGCGCCCCGTGCAATTCGTCCGCCGATAGCTCGACGGCGGCGGCGAGCAGATCGTGGCGGACCGGGGAGCCGATGACGGCGGCCAGCCGAACAGCGGTGTGCGCGTGCGAGGACAGCCCGGTCTGGAAGCCGAGCAGCAGATCGTTCAGCCCGGCGGGCACCTCCCCCGGCGCGCGGCCCAGCGCCTCCACGAACAGCGGATTGCCACCGCTACGCTCGAAAATCTGGGTGATGAGCCCTGGTTCGGGTTCGCGCCCGAGCAGCGCCGCAAGCTGACGGCCCACTTCGTGGCGGGTCAGCGGATGCAGATCCAGCACCCGCACACCCGGATTGCGGCGCAGTTCGGCGACAAGTCCGCGCAGCGGCCCGGCCTCGCCGGGCCGATAGGTCCCGACCAGCAGGGTATCCGCGTCGGTCAGGTTGGCGGCCAGGAAGCTCAGCAGATCGCGGCTGGCGTCGTCAGCCCAGTGCAGATCCTCGAGCACCAGCACCACCGTGCGGGTGAGCGCCAATTGCTCCAGCACCGTGAGGATTTCACCGAAGAGCCGAATCCGGTCGGCCTCCGCGGCCGCCCCGCCGGTGTGAACGGCCAACTGTGGCAACCAGTTCGCGAGTGCCGGGCGCGGCGGCAGCAGTTCCGCCACCGCCTCCACCCCGAGTTTGCGCACCAGCGACCGCAATACCGCCAGGAACGGCGCGAACGCCACCCCGGCCGTACCCAGCTCCGGACACCGCCCGAGCAGCACCAGCGCCCCGGGGTCGAGTCGTTCGCCGAACTCCCCCACCAGCCGGGATTTGCCGATTCCGGCCTCACCGGCGATCAGCACCGTGTGCGCCCCGGGATCCCCCACCGCCTCGACAAGGACGGCCACCTCAGCGGCCCGACCGACCAGGACGCTACTGCCGGGAAAACTCACCACCCCATGATCATGCCGCGACACGGGTAAAGCGGACACCCGAGTCGCTGAATAACGAATTGTCGTGATGTGGGGGCACCGTCTTTATCGGAAGACTCAATGTCATGAGCAGCACAGAGAACGCCCTGATCAGCACCGAAATCCACCCCTTCCGCATCGACATTCCGCAGGCCGATCTGGACGACCTCCGCGACCGCCTGACCCGCACCCGCTGGATCGACGAGATCCCCGGCACCGGCTGGGAACGCGGCGTGCCGACCTCCTATCTGCGCGAGCTGGCCACGTACTGGGCCGAGAAGTTCGATTGGCGGGCCGTGGAAGCCGAGCTGAACGCCTACCCGCAGTTCACCACCACCATCGACGGCCAGAACCTGCACTTCCTGCACATCCGCTCCGAGCAGGCCGACGCCACGCCGCTCCTGCTGATCCACGGCTGGCCCGGCACCCCCGCCGACTTCCTGGCCATGATCGGCCCGCTGACCGACCCGGCCGCGCACGGCGAGCCCGACGCCCCGGCCTTCCACCTGGTCATCCCCACCCTGCCCGGCCACGGCTTCTCCGGCCCGCTCACCGAGACCGGTTGGGGCGACGGCAAGGTCGCGGCCGCGCTGGCCGAGCTGATGGCCCGGCTGGGCTACGGGCGCTACGGCGTGCAGGGCGGCGATCACGGCGCGTTCGTGGCACCGCGCCTGGGCCGCGAGCACAGCGAGCACGTGATCGGCGTGCACGCCAACGCCCTGGTCACCTTCCCGACCGGCGATCCCGCCGATATGGCCGCGCTCACCGAGGCCGAGAAGCAGCGGCTGGCCGCCATGAAGCAGTGGCAGGACGACGGCGCGGCCTACATGAATCTGGCCGGGTCACGGCCGAACACGATCGCGCAGTTGCTCGCGGATTCACCCGCCGGACAGCTGGGCTGGATCGTGGAGAAGTACAAGGAGTGGACCGACGCGGCGCACGAGCTGCCCGAGGATGCCATCGATCGGGATCGGATCCTGACCACGGTGAGCATCTACTGGCTCACCGATACCGCGCGCAGCGTCGCGAACTATTACTACGAGCGGTTCCACGACTACACCACCTTCGCGCCCAAGCCGAAGGGCACCGTGCCCACCGGTGTCGCGGTGTTCACGACCGCGGACTTCGCGATCCGCCGCTTCGCGGAGAAGGCCCACAATGTCGTGCACTGGTCGGAGTTCTACTCCGGCGGCCACTTTCCGGCGCTGGAGGTGCCCGACCTGCTGGTCGGTGACATCCGGGAGTTCTTCGCCGGTCTCGCCCGCTGAACCCGATCCCGGCCGCCCCGCGTACCTGGGCGGCCGGGGGAGTTCACAGTGTGGCCCCGGGTATGGCGGCCCCTGCCTCCGCGGCCGATAGGGCTGTCCCGGCGGTGTGTCGGGCGTGTCGGCGGGACGAAGGCACCCACCGCGCTGGCGGGATCGGTCAAGCATATTGCCGCGCAAGGTGACCCAGGCTACAGTTACGCACCAGTAGGAACGCTGGCGTTCCCAGATTGGCTGTGGAGGGATCGACATGGTGAAGGCAATGAGTTCGGCGGGGAATACCCGGCATCCGCTCGCCCCGGCCGGATCCGCCGAAACCGCGACGGCCGCACCGATCTCCGATCCGCTGCGTGATGTCCGCTCGCTCTCGACCACGCTGGTCGCGCATTTCGCCGAGCACGTGGCCCGCTGCGGCACACTGCCCGGTGACGCGTTGCGCGGCGAGGTGACCGCGGTCACCCGGACCTGCTTGGAGCTGGCGGCCGCGGTCCTGGAGGGCCGTGAAGTCGGCGCGAAAATCGAACGGCTGCAACGCGCGGGCGCGGACTGGGCGCGCGAAGGCATTCCCATCGGGACCATTCATCGCGCCGTGCACGACGGTTTCGCGCTGGGTTTCGATCTCATCGTCGACGCCACCGGTCCCGAGGACTATGCGCGGCTTGCGGTGACGGCACGCCGACTGTTCGAGGTACTGGCCATGGTGGATTCGGCCTTCGCCGTGGCCTATGTTCGTGAGCATCGGGCGGTGGTGGCCGAGCATCACACGGCGGTGCACACGGTGGCTTCGGCGCTGCTGGCCGGGCATCCGACCTCGACCATGGCACGCGCGGGCGGCCTCGAGATCGACGAGTCGTATTACATTCTGGCCCTGAGCATTCCGGCGCACGCGGGCGAATCCGACCCGCGCGTGGACGGCGAGGTGGTGGCCCGGCGCAAGCTGCGGCGCGTGCAGTCGGAGCTGGCCCGCCGCGCCGAGGGCCGGGCCCTGTCGCTGCTGAGCGCCGACGGCGGGACCGTGCTGCTGCCCGCGAGCGAGGTCGGCGCCGCCGACATCGGCGAGCTGATCGCCGGATTGTCCACGGCCGCACAGGTTCCGCTGACCGCCACCGTGATCCACGCCGAGACGTCGCGCATTCCGGAGGCCGCCGAGCACGCGCACGAACTGCTGGACATGGTGCACCGGCTGGAATGCGCGCCCGGACTGCACCGCTTCGACGATCTCGCCATGGAGTACCAGCTCACCCGACCGGGTCCGGGCCGCGAATACCTCGGGACGCTGTTGGATCCGCTGGACGAGTACCCCGAACTGCTCGAGACGTTGCGCCGCCACATCGGTAACGATCTGAGCCGTCGGCATACGGCGCGACTGCTGGGCGTGCACACCAATACCGTCGACAATCGGCTCAAACGGATCGGGCAGCTGACCGGATTCGATCCGGCCCAGCCGTCCGGATTGTGGTATCTGCGTTCGGCATTGGTGGCGCGCAGCTACCGCAAGGCCGAGCGGGTTCGGATCGGACGGCCGGACAGCATGGTCGCCAGCAGCGCGATGAAGTGACCGTGCTCGGCCAGCGCGCGCGGCGAGACGGCCACCGACCAGACGGTGCGGACCTCCGACGGCGGCAGTGGACGGTCGGCGAGTCGGTCGGCCAGCCAGTCGACCATGACCGGCGTCGCCAGGAACTGCAGCGGCAGATGGGTACTGAGGCGATCACGCAGGTAGCGGACGTGCGCGCCGCGGGCCCGGTAGCGCTGGACGTGGGCGTCGACATCGGCGACGGCGATCACCTCGTCGTTGACACCCTGGACGACCAGCAGCGGCATGGCGGGCGCCTGCCCCGCGGGCTCGATGTCGTCGAGAACCTGCCGCATGGCGGGGCGGGTCAGCAGCGCGCCGAGCCCACCGCGGATGTGCCGGTGGGCATTTCGACCGGCGTAGCGGGCCAGCAGGGGCAGGGTGGCGATGGATTCGGCGCGGTCGAGCAGCTCGAGGTACTCGGTGGAGACGATGTCGCGCACGGCGTCGTCCAGGTGCGGGTAGGCGCGGCGCAGCCCCGCGGTGAAGACCATGGCGAAACCCGCGAAGGGTGAACCGTTGAGCCGCACGAAGGCCGCCGCCGGATCGCCGACCGGCGAGCCCGCGACCGCACCGGCGATATCGAGTTCCGGGGCGTAGCTCGCCGCGAGTTCCGCGGCCCACGCGGTGGCCAGGCCGCCACCGGAGTAGCCCCACAACCCGATTCGGGTGCGCGGGTGCAGGCCCAGCGGGGCGAATCGCAGGGCGGCACGCAGTCCGTCGAGGGCGCGGTAGCCGGGTTCGCGGGCCGCGCCGAAATGGCCGCCCTGGCCCTCGTGATCCGGCACCGAGACTGCCCAGCCGCGTGCGAGGGCGGCGGCGATGAGCGGGAATTCGATCTGCGGGATCGCACCCAGGGCGCGGGCGCGATGCTGTAAAGCGTAGGAGGGGAAGCACTTCGGGGCGACCGCGTCGATGGCGCACTGGAACGACACCAGCGGGCGGTCCGCGGACGGATCGGCGTCCCAGGGCAGCAGGACGGTGGTCACCGCAGCTTCCGGATTGCCGTTGAGATCGGTACTGCGGTAGAGTAATTGCCACGCCTTGACCCGCTGCGGGATGCTCCCGAGCAGTCCGAGCCGCACCGGCCGCGAGCGCAGGATCGTTCCCGGCGCAACGGAACTCGGGTCGATCGGCGAACGGTAGAACGGGTCCAGGCCGGGCAGCAGCGGCCGCGCGCCGGGTGTGCCGAAATCTTCTGTGAAATCGACAGATTCGATCGATTCGCCGATCGTCATAGCGTTCCTTTCGTCGAGCGGGCAGAGACAACAGCAGGCTAGATGTGGCCGGAGCCGCCGATGATCCAAGGATTGAACGTGCACACGAGGTTCGGGTAGGCGGTCGGATCGAGGGCGTGCAGCGCGATGGATGCCGCGCGGGGCGAATACATGATGGTCAGGTGGTCGGACACGTCCTCGGGGCAATCCTGTTGCAGCGTGATGTTTTCCACGGTGGCGTCGGGGCCGGGCGTGAGGAAGGTCCAGTCGTAGGGGTTGGAGATTTCGTCGTGGGTGGTGCCGACGGCGGTGTACGCGACGCCCGGCACGGTGTCGCCGCTGGAGTTCAATTTCGCGTAGAAGTCCGAGCCCACAACCTGTTCGGTATTGGCCTGCCCGATCAGCGGCTGATAGAAGCCGAGGATATCCAGGCCGAGATTGGTGATGAAGCGTCCCAGGCTCGCGATGCCCAGCAGCGAGGTGCCGTGCGTGGTCGCGCCGAAGCTGATCACCTTGCCGACTTTCCCCTGCCCGCCTTCGAATTTCAGGTACTGGCTGGTGACCGGCCCGCCCTGGGAGTGCGCGAGCACGTCGATGGCGGGCGCGCCGGTCGCGGCCAGCACCCGATCCACGAACTGGGCGAGCTGCCGGGCGGAGTCCTCCATCGGGCCGACGCCGTAGCGGCCGGGCAGGATCGGGCCGATCCCGCCACCACTCAACGGGGTCTCGCGGCCGAAATTGAAGGCGAACACGCAGAATCCGGCGCGGGCGACCTGGGGGGACAGGAACGAGAAGCTGTCATAGGTATTGAGCCAGGTGCCGTGCACCAACACCACCGGACGCGGATGTTCGGCGGTGGGTTTGCAATTCCAGTCGTTGGATCCGGGCGGCGCGGCATCCGGATGGGCCAGGCCGTAGGCGAAGGCCGCGAGGTAGGCCGACATCTCGGGGCCGACGCCGACCGTGTCCGAGGCGGTGCTGACGATCGCCGAGCCGGAACTGCTGCCGGTGTCGGCGGGTTCGGCCACCGCGGTCGAGCAGGCGAGAGCCACGGCGGTGGCGCCGGCGAACACGGTACTGCCGAGGGTACGGATGGTCGGCCTCATGAAATCTCCTACTGCCTCACGCGGATCGGACCGAATGCGTCGAATCCGCTTGCGACCGTAGGATCAGGCTGTGGCCTGTGTCACCGGCGCTGTGTCAGGTGACAGTGCCCCGCGCCGAGGGCGGTCGGGGGTTGTGGCGACCAACAGCCCGCGTTCAGGATTCGCGGGCGGGTGTGGAGGCCAGTGCGATCGCCGAGCGGGTGAACAGCGGCACCAGTTCCGGCAGCGCCTGGGCGCCCTTCTGGTGCAGGCAGGCGCGCACACGGTCGTCGATGCCGCCGAGCAGCATGTCGATCAGCTGGCGGTCCGGTTCGGCGGACAGATCACCGTCGCGCACGCCGACATTCACCACGGCCATGATGTAGTCGGCGAAGCGCTCGTGCACGCGCAGCCGGTGTTCGATCAATCCCGGTCCGGCCGCGAGGGTTTCGACATACAACGCGCGGGCCGCCTGCGGTTGCATGGCGAGCACATTGAGATAGATCTCGAACGAAATCCGCACGCGGTCCTCGAAATTCACGCCTTCGAGGCCGGTGACGGTCTCGCGGAGTTGTTCCAGGGCCGCGCCGACCGCGAGATCATAAGCGGCGCCGAAGCATTCGTCCTTGCTGCCGAAGACCGCGTAGAAGGTGCGGCGCGCCACCTGTGCCCGGGTCACGATATCGGCCACCGTGGTGGCCGCGAAGCCCAGTTCCCCCACCGCGTCCAGCACGGCGGTGCACAACCGCGCGTACTGTGACGCCTCCACCTGCTCGCGAGTCAGCCCGTGTCGCCCACGCGGCAACGGACCCTGCTCACCGACGGTTTCCACACTCACGCCCTCAGAATAGGTTTCCACGTCACCGACGACTAACGGTCCGGCCAATACCAGGCCGGTTCTTCCAAGCGTCCCTGTCCCGCCACCGTTGTCGCTCCCTCCCGTTTCACCAATTCGATCATGTTCGCGTCGGTGTATTCGTCGATGACACCGATCAATTCGTCGGAGTGGCTGACCACCACGACCTGGGTCTCCTTCGCGGCCCGCGCGATCAACCGTCCCAGCGGGTCCAGCAACTCCGGATGCAGGCTGGTCTCGGGCTCGTTGAGCACCAGCAGCTGCGGCGGGCGCGGGGACAGCAGCGCGGCGGCGAGCAGCAGGTAGCGCAGGGTGCCGTCGGACAGTTCGGGGGCGGCCAGCGGGCGGAACAGCTTGGGCTGGTGCAGCAGTAGCTCGAAGCGGCCGCCGTCGCCGACGATCTCGAGGCGACTGCCCGGGAAGGCATTGTCCACGGCCTCGGCCAGGGCCGCGGCGTCGCCGATCTCGAGGATGGTCTGCAGGGCGGCGGCCGCGTCCGCGCCGTCGTGGGCCAGCGCCATGGTGCGGGTGCCGAGCTGCGGTGTGCGGGCGGGCGCGGCGACATCGGTGCGCAGGTGGTCGTAGAAGCGCCAGGAGCGAATGCGTTCGCGCAGCACCAGCAGGTCGGGGGCGCGCTGCGGGTCGGCCAGCTCGGAGAGCATGGAGTCGTAGGGCTTCACGGTGTGCGGGACCATGCCCCAGCCGCCGGCTTCCTCGCGCAACCGCACCACCGGTCCACCGCGATCGGCCAGCAGGGTCGAGGGCCGCAGCACCGGTCCGGCCCAGGCCGCCTCGGCCTTGATCTCCGGGTCGAGATTGAACATCGACTCCCCGGGAATCGGGATGCCCAGTTCCGCCGCGTATCCGAAGTCCTCCCCCGCGAACCCGATCCGCAATCGCAGCGGCGTGCTCGGCCCCGAGCGTCCGGGCCCGGCGAAGAAGGTCGACTCCAGCCCGCCCTCCCGAGCCAGTCCCGCGACCGCGCCATTGTGCGCGAAATCGGCCAGCAGCCGCAGCACTCGATACAAACTCGACTTACCGCTGCCATTGGCTCCCGTGACCACATTCATCCGCCCGAGCCGGACCCGCAGATTGCGCAGGGACCGGTAATTCTCCACGGCCAACGTGGTCAGCATGCGAACCAGCTTATCTACCGACCAGTCACCACGAATTGTCGTGCGCTAGTCGGTGTGGCGGGCTTGCCATTCGCGATAGGCGGGGCGTGAGCAGACTGCGCAGGGGCGGTAGCCGGAGGCGATGGCGGTGGCCTCGTCGGCGAAGAAGACTCGGTGGGTGGCGTAGCCGCCGCGGGCCAGGGCGCGGAGGGCGGCTGGGCAATCCAGCCGACCGTAGATGCGCAAGCGACGGTGGCCGCCGAAGGTGCCGGGGGTGTGGCTGGGGTAGAGGCCGTTCGGGCCGAGCAGGGTGTAGGGCGGGTCAGGCATCGTGGAAGACCAGGCCCAGGGTGTGGCGTTGCCCGGATCGGACGGTGCTGACGCCGTGGCGCATGGGTGCGGCCGACCAGCCGCGGGCACCCTGTACCGGGCGGTCGCGGGTGGTGAAGATGAGGCCGTGGCCCTGAGGCAATGCCATTGCCGCGCCGCGGGATTGGGCGCGGGGGCGCTGCTCGACCATGAGGAACTCGCCGCCGGTGTAGTCCACGCCGGGTGCGTCCAGACCGATCACGACCTGGAGAGGAAACACCATGTCGCCGAACAGGTCTCGGTGTAGGGCGTTCCAGTCGCCGGGGCCGTAGCGCAGCAGGATCTGGGAGCTCTTCACCTGCCCGGCGCGATGGCAGCGGTCGATCCACTCGTCGAGGGTGTCGGGCCAGGTGCCGGGGCGGCCCAGGCGGGCGGCCCAATCCCGGGCGATGGGAAGGAGTTTCGGGTAGAGGGCGGCGCGCAGCTCGGCCACGATGCGGGGCAGCTCGTGGGTGAAGTAGCGGTACTCGCCCGAGCCGAACCGGTGGCGGGCCATGTCGATCGTCGAGCGGAAACGCTCCGTATCATCGTAAAGACCGGCGAGGGTGCGACATTCGTCGGCGGTCAGCAGCTGGCCGAGCAGGGCGTGGCCATGCTCGTCGAGTTCCGGGGCGAGGGCCGCCCAGTCCTGCTGGGCGACCCGCCCGGCCCACACCGAGGGCAGGGTGCCGGTCGTCACGCGACCCGCTCCAATTCCAGGAGTTGCTGCTTGCGTTCCACTCCCCCGGCGTATCCGGTGAGTGACCCGTCCGCGCCGATCACGCGGTGGCAGGGCCGCACGATGAGCAGCGGATTCGCGCCGATCGCCGAGCCGACCGCCCGCACCGCGGCCCGGGAGGCCCCGATCCGGCGGGCGATCTCCCCGTAGGTGGTGGTACTGCCGTAGGGGATCTCCTCCAGCGCCTGCCACACTCGCCGCTGGAATTCGGTGCCACCGTCGGCGAATCGGAGGTCGAAGCCGGTACGCTCGCCCACGAAATAGGCGGTCAGCTGCGGTACCACGGCCGCGAACGCGGCCGCGTCGTCGACCCAATCCGGTTGCACCAGAACACTCTTCGACCCGGCCATCGACACCGCGGTCAGCACCAACTCGCCCTCGCGCAGTTCCCCGGTGAGCAGCAGTTCTCCCACCGGGCTGCTCATTGTCGTGTACACGGTCATCGCTTCCTCCTCGATCGCTCGTTCCTTGTCCATCACCCACTCTGGCGGACCGGAAAGGCGATCACCGGCGGAAATCAGCCATGGCATTTGGCGGTATTCGGACGGGGTTCCGGTGCGGGGCGTCACGTGGGGTTGACTGGCGATCGGGCATTGCGGGTGTGGGGTGGTTGTCAGGTTTCTAGACTCTGCGGCATGGGTGTGGCCTGGCCTGATGCCGTCGACGAGGTGCTCGGGGGCGATTTGACCTGCGCGCTGGGGATCAATACCGATGCGGGCGGGGTGGTCGTTTCGACCCTCGCGCCGATCGGGTTGCGGGATCGGGAGCGCGGGACGGTGGGTGTGACGACCTCGCTCGGGTTCGGGCGGAAGTTGTTGCGGATCAAGAAGGATCCGCGGGTCGCACTCGCATATCACACCCGCGCCCATGGGATCGGGGATGCGGCGAATCAGCGGTACGTGCTGGTTCAGGGCATCGCTGAGTTCGATCCGACACCGGATCAGGACGCGCTCGACAGCATCGGGGAGCAAGCGGCACCGTATCTGGGCGCGCTGAAGCGGGGGCCGTTCTGGGACCGGTGGCTCAGCGCCTATTACGCCGACCGGGTGCTGGTCACGATCGAAGTGCGGCGGATCATCGTGTGGCCGGATCTGGCGGCGGCCGGGGAGCCGGAGGTGTTCGGGGACGCCTTGAAGGCGGAAGATCCTGCGGCGCAACGGGC
This sequence comes from Nocardia heshunensis, assembly GCF_054782115.1. NCBI lineage: Bacteria > Bacillati > Actinomycetota > Actinomycetes > Mycobacteriales > Nocardiaceae > Nocardia > Nocardia heshunensis. The sequence goes on from NZ_BAAGTC010000005.1 coordinate 675,055, forward strand.
TCCGGGGAAGGGCACCAGTCCGCGCGTCGATGTCGGCAAAGCTGCTAAGAGGGCCGGGAAACTGCCGCATCACTTGCTCGGATATCGGCAGGCGGATGGATTTCCGGTGGTGGTGCCGTTCGAGTTGGGAACCGCAGATGCAAACGGCCTGCGGGTGTCCGTACCAGCCGGAGTACCGGACGGTGGTCGGCGCGCGGGGCTGCTCTCCCACGATTACCGGCCCGCGCTCATCGGTTTGGAGACGCGCCAGCACACCGGCTGGCTCGACGTATCCGACGGACAGGCCGTATACGCGCCCCACACGGCATCGGGATTCGTTGCGCCACCGAACAAGACGCTGCTGTTGCTGGCCAACGGATATCTCGCGCGGCGGGGCGTGCGTCAGGCAACCGCGTCGGGTCTGCTCGACGCCCTCTCCTGACCTCCGCGAAATCCACTGGCTGCGGGCCGATGAGGAGTGGGGGGCAGCGGCAAGACTGCGGAAACACGGGCGGGAATGGTCCTGCGCTACCCCGGGCTGGATGTCTCGCACTGGGCATAATTAGACAGGTAAACTTGCAAGTTTGACTGCGATTGTGGCAGGCTGGCCTGGTGAGCGCGAACCAGGAGTCCAGAGCCACGGCCGAGGTGGCCGCGGCGGCCGGTGAGCTCCGGGTGGTGGCCAGCCGGTTGTTGCGGCAGCTGCGCGCGGCTCGCGGTGCAATCGAGATGACGCCCTCGCAAGCCGTCGTGCTGAGCCGTCTCGGCACCGAAGGCCCGATGTCGGTGGCCGACCTCGCACGCGCCGAACGCGTCCGACCCCAGTCGATGCGCACCACCCTCACCGCCCTGGAAGAACGCGGATTGGTGTCCCGCGCACCGCATCCCACCGATCAGCGCCAGGTCCTCAGGTCCCTCAGCGAGACGGGCCGCGCGCTGCTGCGCCGCGCCCACGACGCCAAGGAGGACTGGCTCGCCACCGCGATCGTCACCAAACTCTCTGCCGCCGAGCAGGATTCGCTGATCGCCGCGATCCCCCTGCTGTCCCGGCTGGTCGAGGACTGACCACCGACCTTTCGCAATCCCCCGAACCGATTTCACCGCCATCCGAAGGGAACAGCCCATGACCACGGACCTGCTCGACCCGAAGACCGCCCTGGTACTCATCGACCTGCAGCGCGGCATCGCCGCCATGCCCACCGAGCCGCACACCGCCGCCGAGGTGATCCAGCGGGGAGCCCAGCTGGCCAAGGCATTCCGCGAACAGCACCTGCCCGTGGTCTTGGTCCGCGTCTCCTTCTCCCCGGACGGCGCCGACATGCCCCCCGGCCGCACCATGCAGCCCCGGGGCGCCAGCGGCGCCCTGCCCCAGGGCTGGGACGAACTCGTCGACGAACTCGACGTCCAGCCCTCCGACGTCCGCGTCACCAAACATCAGTGGGGCGCATTCCACGGCACCGACCTCGACACCCAGCTCCGCCGCCGCGGCATCACCACCATCGTCCTGGCCGGCATCGCCACCAGCATCGGCGTCGAATCCACCGCCCGAGCCGCCCACGAACACGGCTACCACGTCGTCATCGCCACCGACGCCTCCGCCGACCGAGACCCCGCCTCCCACACCCACTCCATCGAAAAAATCTTCCCCCGCCTCGGCACCACCGCCACCACGGAAGAAATCCTCGAAGCGGTCGCCACCCTCCCCACCGGCGCCTGATCCACCGACACGGGCAATTCGGAGCAACAGGGCGGGTCCCAGCAATTCAGAACATACGTTCGATGCGACGGCTACCGTCGGCCAAGTGCCCTCGATCCGCCACGAGATTCCACTGCAACTGCTCCGCCACCGCCCCGAGGTCGCGTCTCTGATCGCCCGCACGGTACTCGGATTGTCGGTTCCTGATCTGCCGTGCTGGCGTCCGGGCCCGGAGACGGTCACCCTGCTGTCCCCGGGCGAACTCCACCTCGACGTGGTGCTCGTCGGAATCGACGCGGACAAGCCCTAATTCGCGATCGTCCACGAGGTGCAGAACTCATGCGGCGCAGCCGACCTCGAACGCATCGCACTGAGCTGGCCCGCTTATGTCACCCACGTCCGTCAACGATTGGGCTGTCGAGTGCTGCTCCTCGCCTTCTGTCCCGACGAGCCGACGGCACGCAAGGTGGCCACCCCGATCGACACCGGCCACCCCGACTTCATCTTCCGACCCCGCACCTATTGACCCGGCATGCTGCCCGCCATCACCACCGTGGCTGAGGCCGATCAATGGCCCGAACTCGCCCTGCTCTCCGCACCTGGCCACCTCGGCGACACCGAGCGCCGAGCCGTTCTCGCCATGGCGCTCGAGGCAATGCAGCACCTCGAGCCGGACTGGCGTGTCCACTACCATGACTACATCAGCAAATGTGTACCTGCCCGGTACCGGAAAGAGTGGGAGCGGCTCGTGGCCATGGCAATCGAGAACTACCACTGGGAAAGCGACTTTGCACAGGAACACCAGGCCATCGGCCGGGCCGAGGGGAAGGCCGAGGGGCGGGCGGAGGCTCTCGCGGGGTCTGTTCTGCGGGTGCTCGATCGGCGGGGGCTTGCTGTCACCGATGAGATTCGCAACCGGGTCAACGGTTGCTCGGACCTTGATGAGCTGACGCGCTGGCTGGACCTGGCACTAGTAGTTGACCGCGCCGAGCAGATCCTCGACTCCGGCGCAGCGAGCTGAGTAGACCGCTGGTGACCTGAGCGCCCCGACCGGCTATCTCGCTCGAGCGTAAGCACGGGACCACAAGGTCGGCCAGCCGCCGGTGGGGAGCCAGGTGGTGGGGATCAGTAGGCCGTGGTCGGCTAGGTGGGTCCAGAAGTGTTCTCGGTCGGGGCCGAGATCGGTTGGAGTCAAGCCCAGTTCGAGGGTGGCGGGCCAGGCGGTGTGCCACGGGCCCTCGGGGTCGTCGAGGGTGGTGGTGGGGAAGCCCGGGATGGTGAGGGCTCGGGGTGGGGTGATCTGGGTGAGCGGGATGTGGTGGGGCGGTGCGCATGTGGTGGCCAGGATCAGGGGGCAGAGTAGGTCGGGGGTGGGGTGATGGGTGAGGGCGTGGGCCAGGGCGGGGTCGTCTCGGCGGGCTAGGCGGCCGATGGCTGCTCGGATGCGGTGGGCGATCAGGTCCATCGAGCGGGCGGTGGCGATGTCGGGGTCTTTTACCAAGGCGCGCAGGGTTTTCGAGGGGATCGGGGCGTCTGTGGTGATGGTGCGCAGGCGTGGGTGACGGGTCAGGAGCGGCGGGTCGAGGGAATCGACGGCGTGTGCGAGGGGGCGGGTGGCGGTGGCGGACCACAGGAGTGGTAGGTCGGCGGGCTGGGCGGTGAGGTGATCAGCGCACAGGCGCGTCAGGCGGTCGGCGGGGGTGCGGCGTAGGGCGGTCAGGATTTTGGGGTCGCCGTGGAGGTTGCCGGTCAGGGCGGCGAGGGTGTGGAGGGCGGGTTCGGCGTCGATCATTGCTTTGCGGGCTGCCTCGTGCAGGGCGGGGGCGACCTCACGGATCGGGTTCGAGGCGGCGCGGCGGCGGGCTCGGGCTGGCGGGGTGGCGGGGTCCGGTTCGGGCGGTTCTGAGTTGGATTGTTCGTGGCGCAGGGTGGCGGCCCAGCTTTGGAGTGCCTGGCGCAGTGCGGGATCGGCTTCGTTGTTGAAGCGGCCCGCCATTTCGCGGACCGTCCAGCCGTGGCCGGTGCGTCCGAGTTCGGCATTGGCCGCGATGACGTCGTGCTCGTCGCGCAGGGCGAGGAGGATGCTGATGCCGCGCGAGGCGTGGTCCTGATACCACTGTCCGGCAATGCAATTGCCCATGAAGTCCGACCACTCGGCGAGGCGGGACGCGCCACGCGCGATCTGCAGGCGCACGGTGGTTCCCGGCAGGATCGTGCCGTCGTACGCCAATACCGTGTCGTCCACATCGAATTCGCTGGTGAGCGCCGACGCGATGACACCGCTGTCCACGAGTGCCGCGCACAGCCCGGCCCAGTCCCGGCAGCGGGCAGGCGAGGGCGCGCCGAGCGAGAGCAGCTGGGCGGCACCGGCCACCGCGAGCGGGATCGAGTCCGAGCGCGGTGTCAGCGGGTCGGGCTGCGGCCGTGGCGGATTCAGATCGAATTCGGGGACCCGGTAGTAGGGCTCGACCGTGGCCGCCTCGTGCCCGCGTGCTCGGGCCACCGCGTCGGCCAGGTCCGCCAGCCACAAGAGATCCGACGCCTGCTCGCCTGCCTTCGACCCCGAGGCTTCGGAAGTGCCCTCCGCCGCATCACGTGTCTGCGCCACGTCACCGGTCTGTTCGGTGTCGGCGGCTTCCACTACGGCGATGCGCTCGGCCTCGGCGAGGCGGGTGGCGAGGTTGGGGCGGGTGTGGCGGACGAGGGGTTCGCAGTGCCAGTGCTCGGGTGCGCGGTAAGGGGTGTGGCCGATTTCGGTGCGCCAGGCGCGCAGGGATTTCGAGTCCCATTCCTCGGGGAGTACGTCGTAGGGAATTTCGTGGACGAACAGGCTGCGACAGCGGGTGTGGACGACGATGCCGTAGGCCAGGGCGGTGCGGAGACGGGTGCGGACGAACTTGCCGAAGGCGGGGCCTTGCGGCTCGTGTTGGCGTAGCCAGACGTCGATCTCGCGGATGTGGACGATGGGGCGGGCGGGCAGCGACGTTCCGTGGGGTGTCGGGACATTGTCCGTACGGAGCGCTCGTCGGACCTCGGCGCGGGTGAACAGTGCTGAGGTGGCGGCAAATTCATCGCGGACCTGCGCGATACCCGCGGCTACGCCGAGTTCGTGCACCGCCACGGCAGCGCGCAGCAACACCGTTGCTGCCAGCGCATCCTGGATCGCCCGCTCGACGGAATGCCGCCACAGGCTGTGCCAGGTGGGCCGGAAGTGGATGGCGCTCAACAGGGTCAACGGGCGGGATGTCGAATCCTGGGCCAGTTTGATGACTTCCGCCTCGTCGAACTGCCGATAGCGCTCGGACAACGCCTCCCGGCTCGACAGGTCGTGGCTGGCGATCAGGCGTTCGCGGTCCGCGTCGGCGAGCTGTCGGGCGCAGACCTCGGCCCACAGGTCCAGCACCAACTCCAGACGCCGCCGCGGCGAGTACGGTTCGAGTACCCGGAGAAGGTTGGCCGCCAGCACCGAGGGCGCGCCGTCCGGAATCGGATCGACCCCGTCGGGCGCGCGCAACGCGAGCACGCGCACCAACTGTTCGGGACCGAGCAGGTCGGCAGCCGCCGATGCCAGAATCACGGTGGCCCAGTGTCCTTCGCCGATGGCCTGCTCGGCCGCAGCCCCTACCGGCTTGGTGGCGGTGACGCCGAAAAGTGCGACGAGCGTGGCCCCGCGCTCCCCCAGCCGCCACGCGCCGCCGAGTTTCAATACCCGCAGCGCGGCCAGCACGGCGTCGCGGCGGTCGCCGGGCGCACCGGCCAGCCGGGCGGAGACGAACCCTTCGCCGAGATCGATTCCGGCTCCGGCGATCACGGTGCCGCCGAGTTCGATGAGTCCGGCCAGATCGGCGCAGGCGATGGCCACTCGCGCCGAGTCACTGTCGCGCGGACCGAGGACGACGGCCGCACCGGCGGGTCCGTCGTGACCGATGGGCTCCCCTGTGTCGACCAGCCAGGCTCGCCGATCCCGTTCGGCAACCATGCCGAAGGCCAACCGCACTGCCAAAAGTGAACTCCCACCGCCGAATTGCCGTACGCCCGACGCACAACAGAACTCCCGCCCCGGCCATACGGCCGGGGCGGGAGCAGTGGCAATCACTTTTCACACCGATCACAGTCGGCGTGCGTCGATCATCCAGATCTGTATATTGGCGGCCTCGTGATTGGATCCGATCGATCCGATCATGCGGACCAGATCGGTGACATCCTCTGTCCGGGCGAGCAATTCGACGCGCAACCCGGCGGAGACATCGGTTTCGAAACGCTGTCCGCGATAGCTTTCGACGCGGTTGTCACGGTCGTCGACCCGATAGATCTGGGTGACGACCATGCGCCGGACGCCGAACGCGGCCAGGGCCTGTTTGATCTGATCGAACAGGCCGGGCGGCAACACCAGCGTCAAGAGTTTCGCGTCCGCGCCGCCGCCCGCGTCCATACCGTGGTATCCGATCATGCCGCCCAACTGCAGCGGCGCCGACATCAGGATTCCTTGGCCGGAATCTCCGCTCCATCCTGTTCCGCGGGCGCGCGCACGGGCGGTTTCTTCAGCACCCCCGATTGCGCGTGCACGAGCGTCTCATCGGGGTAGGCCTCCTCTTCGTGCGCCCCGACGTCACCGGTCTCGAGCACTTCGTCCGGCATTCGCAGACTCATGAACAGACTCAATATCTTCAGGATCGCGAACGTGATGAACGCGTCCCACACGATGACCGTGCCGGCCGCACCCGCCTGCCAGAGCAAGAGTTTCGGATTGTGCCCGTAGAGCCAGCCGCCGTAGGTGGAATCGGCCGCGCCACCGGTGCCCAGGTACACCTTGATATTCGGATCGGCGAGTACGCCGACGAGCATGCCGCCCGCCAGGCCCGCCACGCCGTGCGTGTGGACCACACCGAGGGTGTCGTCGACCTTGCGGAACAGTCGGGTGCGCCCGAGCTTGTTCCACGACAGCCACACCAGGGTCGAGGCGATGAGCCCGATCACCATGGCGCCGAAGCTGTTCACGAAACCGGCCGCCGGGGTGATGGCGACCAGGCCGGCGATCATGCCGTTGACCGCGCCGAGGAAGTTGGGCTTCCGCGACGGACCGGCGAACATGTCCCAGAGCACCCAGGTCAGCACCGCGACCGCGGTGGCCAGGTTGGTGTTGATCACCGCGAGTGAGGCGTCGGACCCGGAGAAGTACGGGTCACCGCCGTTGAATCCGTTCCAGCCCAGCCACAGGATGCCCGCACCGGCCGCGGCCATGGGCAGGTTGTTGGGGACCGCACGTTCTCGATCACGCGCGAGCCGTGGCCCGATGACCGCCGCGGCCACGAATCCCGTAGTACCCGCGGCCAAGTGGATGACGTACCCGCCGGAGTAGTCGAGCGCGCCCATCTGTGACCACCAGCCGCCGCCCCAGATCAGGAAGGCATTGACCGAATAGGCCAGCGTCGACCAGAGCGGGACGAAGATCAGCCACACCTTGAAATTGATGCGCCCGATCACGCTGCCCAGGAACAGCAACGGGGTGATGGCCGCGAAGACGAACTGGAAGTAAGCCAGCGTCGTCTCGGAGAACCGGAACTTGGGCATGAGCCCGTCGAGGAGCGGAATCACCGCCTGCTCTTGATTATTCGAGCCGAGAATGGTGTGTGGCTTGCCGATTGCGGCCCGCAGAATTCCTGGGCCGAGTTTGATGGGTTCGCCGAACCCCATCTTGAAGCCCCACAGCACCCATACGACCAGGACCAGCGAGAATCCGGTGAATGCCATGAGCATGGTATTGACGGCCCATTTGCGTTGCACGATACCGCCATACAAGATCGCGATACCGGGAATGCTCATGAGACCGACTAGAGTGGCGGCAACCAGTTGCCAGGCATTGTCGCCGGGGTTCAGCCAGTCGGGATACGGTGACATTGTTCAGCGCTACCTCACCGCGGAGCAGGCAGGCACCATACCTACTCCAGCACTAAATTACGTTGTGACATAAGGTGTCTGGCGTCACATTGGGTGAACCAAGTGTTGTGCCGTAACGTTTCCCGACGATTACCTACGGTTAAATCTGGATTTCGCGGTTCGGTCACGAATGCACGTGCATTCGAAATGAACGGCTCACCAATAAATTCCGACCAGTTGGAACTCGATCGACAGGGTGCGATCACTCCCGTACGATCTGGCTACGGGGAGCACCGGCCGGTTCGAACGGGGGAAACGGAGTTGAGGAGTCGTCTACCGACGACCATGCGCAATGCCGCGCAATGGACGCGACGTTTCGTGCGCACCGCGCCGGGCGTCATCGGTGCGGTGGGCGCTGCCCTCGCACTCTTGGCTCTGATCGCCGGTCTGGTTTCGGAGAGCGCGCAGAGCGCCAAGATCACTCGCCACGACACCGTGCTGGCGCATACCGAACCCCTCGCCAATGCTTCGCAGCGGTTGTACGTGGCGCTGTCGACCGCCGATGCCGCGGCCTCCACGGCCTATCTCTCCGGCGGTGTGGAATCTCACGAGGTGCGCACTCGCTACGAGAACGCGCTCACCGATGCGGCCGCCGCCCTCGCGGAGGCCACCACGGGCGCCTCCGACAGCGAGACGCGCGCCATCCTCGGCCGGATCGCTGCCGAATTGCCCAGTTACACCGGCGATATCGAGGCCGCGCGAGCGAACAACCGCCAGAACCTGCCCGTCGGTTCCGCGTATCTGCGACAGGCTTCGGCGCTCATGCAGGGCTCGATCCTGAAGGACGCGAAGGAACTGCAGACAATCCGGGTGACGCAGCTGCACGACGATCAGGACGCCATCACCGGACTGCCGTGGTGGAGCACCGGGATCCTGGTGCTGCTGCTGGCCGCCTGCGGGTACGGCTCGTGGATCCTGTTGCGCCGCACCAACCGCTGGGTCAACTCGGGCGTGATCACCGCCGCCGGGCTGACCGTGGTGGCGCTGCTGTGGATCGTCGCCACCACTATCGCGGCCTCGGCCGCCATCGACACCGGGGCCACCGCGCGCTTCGAGAAGCTGGCGGACGCCCGCATTCTGGCTCAGCAGGCGCGCAACGAGGAAACCCTGCAACTGGTCACCCGCACCGATATCGATGCCAGCGATGGCCGCTTCAAAACCGACTCCGACAAGCTGCGGGCGGACCTGGCAGGTCTGGTGAGCACGGATTCTGCCGCCCAGAACGCCTTCTCGAGCTGGCAGGACGGCCACACGCTCGAAGTCGCCGCCTACAAGAGCAATGACTACAGCGGCGCGGTCACCCAGTCGGTCAAGACCGACGGCAAGGGCTCGGCCGCTCAGTTCAGCGCACTCGACAATGCCTTGAAGGCCGAACTGGACCGCACCCGGCAGGAAGTGCGCGACGATGTGAACACGGCCGGAAATGCCCTCACCCTCAGCCCCTGGGGCACGCTGGTGCTGCTGTTGGCCGCGGCGGTCGCCATCGTGGTCGGGGTGTGGCCACGGTTGAAGGAGTTCCTGTGAAGACGCGCATGCGCATGCTGCTGCTGGCAGCCGTGGCACTGCTGGCGGGCGCGTGCGGATCGACGCCGGACGCCGCGCCCTTCCAGCTGCCCGCGGAGAACCGATTGCCCGCGGGCGCAACGGTTATCGCCACCGCCCCGCCCCCGCAGCGCAATGACAAGTCCTGCGGCGAACCGACCGCGAGCCTGCGCCCCAAATCCGACAGCATCTCGGCGCCGTCGGTGGCGGCCATTCGGGCCAGCGGCAAGATCCGTATCGGCGTGGACCAGAACCAATTCCTGTTCGGCTTCCGCAATCCGAGCACCGGTCAGCTCGAGGGCTTCGACATCGATCTGGCCCACGAGATCGCGCGCGACCTGCTCGGCGACCCCGACAAGGCCGAACTGCACCCCATCGACTCCTCGCACCGGGCGGCGGCGCTGACGAACAACGAGGTCGATCTCGTGGTGCAGGACTTCACGCCGACCTGCACGCGCCGCAAGGACATCCAGTTCTCCTCGGTGTACTTCTCGACCGATCAGCGGGTGCTGGTCACCAAGGGGTCCGGCATCAACTCCGCGGCCGATCTGGGCGGCAAGAAGGTGTGCGGCATCCCGGGCTCGACCACCTTGGACGCGGTGTTCGCGTTGCCGGACAAGCAGCGCCCCACCGTGATCGGCATCGAGAACTGGCTGGACTGTCTGACCGCGCTGCAGCAGGGTGAGGTCGATGCCGCGAGCACCGACATGCCGCTGCTGTACGGGTTGAAGATCCAGGATCCCAACCTCGACATCGTCGGACCCCCGATGGCCACCGACGTGTATGCCGTCGGCGTGCAGCAGAAGAACACCGATCTGGTGCGCTTCGTCAACGGCGTCCTCGAGCGCATCCGCAACGACGGCACCTGGCAGCGTATGTACAACGACCGGCTCAGCGTGATGGGCCCGTCCAACGGTCCCCCGGCCCCCCTCTACAGCGATTGAGCCAGGCCATGCACGGGAATCCTGGGCACATTCTCAGCGTCGCCGAAATAGATCGTGAAATCGCCGAGCGCGCACGCGAAATCGAGACCATCGCCGCGACCCTGGTCGAGCTGGACAAGCATCCCGGACTGGTGCTGCTGCGCCGGTTCCCGCCCACCGGGGCCACCGAGGCGCGATGGGCTCCGGCGCGAGCGGCGCTGGAGTTGATGTGGGAGGACTTCGGGCGGCTGGGCACGGTGCTGGATCAGGCCAAGGCGACGCGCGCCCGGCGGCGGCTGGACGCGCTGGACCGCGAGGAGCTGACCCGGCTGCTGCACGGGCAGCCGGTCGAGGTGGCGCGGCACACGATTCCGATGTCGCAGCGCTCACTGAGCGGTCCGCGCGAACAAGTGGAGTTGATCGGCATCACCGAGATGCTCGATCGCATGCGCGCGGCATTCCCGTCCGTGGTGGCGGTGCTCGACGCCGTCGAGGCGGTCAACAACCGGGTCATCGCCGATATCGCGCCGCTGCGTGCGGAATTGGATCGGGTCGGCGACTCGGTGCCCGAATTGCACGCGCTCGCCGCCGATATCGACGCGCTCGCCACGCAGGTCGCCACCGATCCGCTCGCGCTCGGTCCCGACTATCTCGACCAGCGGCTCGCCGACCTGTCGCGGCGCATGCGCGCGGCCACCGCCGTGCTCACCGAACTGCGTGCCATGTCGACGGATTGGGACGGCGCGGTCGAGCGGGTGCGCTCGCGCATCGAGTCGTTGCGCCGCACCTACGAGCGCGCCGATCACGCCCGGGTCGAAGTGGAGCGCACCATTCTGGCCGCGCCCTTGCCGCGACCGGTCGACGACAGCGCCGTCTACGGTGCGGAATTGACCGCGCTGGAAGCCAATCCGCCCGCGCCCTCGGCACTGTGGGAGCTGCATCGGCGGCTGGGTGACGCGGTCGGCGCGGCCCAGCACACCGAAGCACTGGCACAGGGCCTGCTCGACCGGCGGGTGGAACTGCAGGGCCGTTTCAGTTCCTACCGCGCCAAGGCCGCCCGCCTGGGCGTCAGCGAGGACCAGGATGTGCTGGCCTCCAGCCGAATTGCCGCGGGCCTGCTCTCCCGCAGACCCTGCGACCTGGCCGCGGTCACCCGCGCCGTCACGGACTACCGCCAGCTCATCACGCAGAAATCGGGGAGGCGATCATGAACTGCACCGAACCCGGCTGCACCGGGACCATCGAGGACGGATACTGCCTCGTCTGCGGCACCGCCCCGAGCGCGGCACCCGCAGCCTCGACCCCGGCCTCCGCGCCCGCAGGTTCGGCCGCCGCGCCGAACTCGGCTTCCGCACCGGCCTCGGACCGCTGCGCCGAACCCGGTTGCGGCGGAACCATTTCCGACGGGTACTGCGACACCTGCGGTAGCGCGCCTGCTCCTGTGTCGGCCATGGCCACCACCGCGCGCGAGAGCGGACGGGCCAGCGGTGCCGGGTCCACCGTGCGCAGCGGGGCCTCTCGCAGTGGTCGTTCGGTGCGCACCGGACGCTCGGGCTCGACCGGCGGCAGTCGCGGGCGGTTGGGCGCGGGCATGGTCAAGGTGCCGTCGGTGCCGCGCAAGGATCCGGCCGAGGCCGTTCTCACCGATGCCGAAGTGCCGGAGAGCCATCGCGATTGCGGCAAGTGCGGACGGCCGGTCGGCCGTAGCCGGGACGGCAAACCCGGTCGCGCCGAAGGGTTCTGCCCGCACTGCGGGACCAAGTTCTCCTTCACCCCCAAGCTGGGTCGCACCGATGTGGTCGGCGGCCAGTACGAGGTGCTGGGCCCGCTGGCGCACGGCGGCCTGGGCTGGATCTACCTGGCCGTGGACCACAAGGTCGACGACCGGCCGGTGGTGCTCAAGGGCCTGCTCAATACCGGCGACGTGGACGCCATGCGGGCCGCGGTGGCCGAGAAGCGCTTCCTGGCGCAGGTCGATCACCCGAATATCGTGCGGATCTACAACTTCGCCGAGGACACCGGCCCCGACGGCAAGCCGGTCGGCTACATCGTCATGGAGTACGTGGGCGGCAAATCGCTCAAACAGCTGCTGCGCGAACAGCGCACGGCCGATCAGCGGTATCTGCCGCCCGCGCGCGCCATCGCCTACATCCTCGAGATGCTGCCCGCGATGGAGTATCTGCACGAACGCGGACTGGCCTACTGCGATTTCAAGCCCGACAACGTGATGCAGACCGAGGAGCAGCTCAAGCTCATCGACCTGGGCGCGGTCATCAGCCTGCACGATCAGAACGAAACCATCTACGGCACACCGGGATACCAGGCCAAGGAGATCGCCGAGACCGGGCCGACGGTGGCGTCGGAGGTGTACACCGTGGGCCGCACACTGGCCGCGCTGATCATGCGGATCCCGCCGGTGAACAACGAACTCGGGCCGCTGCCTGGCCCGGACACCGAACCGCTCATGGCCAAGCACGAATCGCTGTACCGATTCCTGGTGCGCGCCACCGACGCCGACCCCGATGCGCGGTTCACCTCCATGACCGAGATGAGCGATCAGCTCACCGGCATCCTGCGCGAGGTGCTCGCCGACGAGGACGGGCGGCCGCGGCCGGGTCTGTCCACCCGGTTCGGGCCGCCGCGTGCGGTTTTCGGGGTCGGCGATCGGCTGCCGGATGATCCGCGGGCTATCATCGCCGCCCTGCCGGTGCCGCTGGTCGATCCCGGCGACAGTGGCGCGGCCCTGCTCGCCTCCACGAGTGCGGGTACGCCGGCCGATCTGGAGCGGGAGCTGACCGCGGGCCTGGCGTCGGTGGTCACCGGGCAGGGCGAATCCGTGGAGATTCCGCTGCGATTGATCAGGGCCGCACTGGAATTCGGTGATCCCGACGATGCGCTGCGGCGGCTCGACGAGGTCGGTGACGCGCTCGGCGGGGATTGGCGGTTGACCTGGTATGCCGGTCAGGCCCGGCTGCTGCAGCGCGATTGGCCCGCCGCCGCAGCCGAATTCGACGCCCTCTACAGCGCATTGCCCGGTGAGGCCGCCCCGAAGCTGGCACTCGCGGTGACCGCCGAACTCATGGCGGCCGCCGCCGAGATGCTCGCCGTCGAACAGGAGCAGTCGGCCCCGAACGGCAAGCACGCAGTGCCCGCAGTCCCGATCCCCGGGGCCGATCCCGCCCCCGCGCGCGAGCGCGCCACCCGCTACTACGACATGGTCTGGGGCACCGACCGCACCTTCACCAGTGCCGCCTTCGGCGCGGCGCGCATGCGGCGCGCGGTCGGGGATCGAGGCGGCGCGGTCACCGTCCTCGACCAGGTGGACACGGCCTCCGCGGTGCATCACGAGGCCGGGGTGACGGCGGTGGAAACCCTGCTGGCCGTGTCTGATTCGAGTCAGCTCACCGAACAATTGGTTCGCGATGCGGGCAAGCGCATCGATAGCCTGACCCTGGACTCGAAACGCCGTGCCGCGCAAGCCCGCATGGGAGTGCTGGACGCGGCGTTGCGCTGGCTGCAACTGGGCAGGGTGCCCGCCGACCACTCCCCGCTGCTGGGGGTGGCGCTCGATCAGCAAGGGGTACGCACCGGTTTGGAACGCTGTTATCGCGACCTGGCGCACGAGACCGACGACATGTGGGAACGCATCGCCCTCGTGGAGCAGGCCAATGCGGTGCGCCCGAGGACCCTGCTGTGACGGCCCGCTGCCCGCACTGCGGCGCCTTCGCCGCCGACACCGACCGCTTCTGCGAGGAATGCGGGGCGAAGCTCGGCATGCGGCAGATCGCCTTGCCGCCCACGGAGTTCCGGCCCGGCTCCGGATCCACCGTGCCGGTCGCCGCGGCCGCCCGCAATGCGCGGCTGGATCCGGTCACCGGCACCACCGCCACCTTCGAGTCGAGTCCCGCACCGGACTGCACCGGTTGCGGGGCAACGGAATTCGATCCGGACGGCTACTGCGCCAGCTGCGGTGAGCTCGGCCCCGAACGCGATCGCTTCGAGGCCGACTTGGGCGCGGCCTACCTGATCACCGATCGCGGACTGCTGCATGCCCGCAACGAGGACTCGGTCGCGGCCGCCATCCTCGACGGCACCGCGCCCGAGCGACCGGCCGCGGCCGTGATCGCGGTCTGCGACGGCGTGTCCACCTCCGAGGACCCGCAGGCGGCCTCCGGCGCGGCCGTGCGGGCCGGACTGGAGGCCTGCCTGACCGCGCTGGCACAGGATCTTTCCCCGCACGACTGCGTGATGGCCGGGCTCACCGCCGCCGCGGAGGCGGTCAAGGCGGTCGGGACGCCGGACGGCAAATCCCCGTCCTGCACCTATGTTTCGGCCCTCGTCCAGTTCGAGGACGACGGCGGCGCGGCCATCACCGTCGCGAATGTCGGTGACAGCCGGGCCTATTGGCTGCCCGCCGGAGACCCCGGTCGGGACGGCTCGGATCGGCTCACCGTCGACGACACCCTCGCCCAGGCGATGGTCGACCAGGGCCTGCTGGACCTCGAGACCGCCATGGACGGCCCGCACGCCCACGTGCTCACCCGCTGGCTGGGCGCCGACAGCGAAGGGCAGTGGTCACCCAACTGTGTGCGATCACTGCACACCGACGCGCCCGGGGTGCTGCTGCTGTGCAGCGACGGGCTGTGGAACTACCTGCCCGAGGCGGCGGCGCTGTCCCGCTTCACCAGCACGCTGCCCGCGCTGCCCGCGGCCCGCGCCCTGGTCGAGCACGCGCTGGGGGCGGGTGGCAAGGACAACATCACCGTCGCCCTCGTACCTGTTCCGTCCCGTACACCCTCAGGAGACACACCGTGACTTCCGCTGAGCACAAAGGCCTTTCGGTCGCCGTAGACCAGAACGAATACCTCGCCGACGGGGCCCGCACGGTCGACGCCATCGTCACCGTCGAGGCCACCGACGAGCTGGCGGTGGCCGCGCCGCCGCAGGATCGCGTCGAGATCCTGATCATCGACACCTCCGGATCCATGGGCGGCTCCGACAAATTCGGTGGCGCGCGCCGGGCCACCCTCGCAGCGCTGGACGTGATGCCCGACGGCACCCGCTTCGCCATCGTCGAGGGGACCGACAAGGCGCAGGTGGTGTATCCGCGACAGGGGGCCTCGGCGATCGCGAGCCGCGTCGAGCGCACCAATGCCCGGCACGCACTGGATCGGCTGTCCCCGCACGGCGGCACCGCCATCGGCACCTGGCTGGGGTTGTCGCGGCTGATCGCGCAACAGCATCCCGGGGCGATGGTGCATGCCATCCTGCTGACCGACGGCAAGAACGAGCACGAGAAGCCGGAGCGGCTGGCCGAGGAGATCCGGCTGTCGCAGGGCGTGTTCACCTGTGACTGCCGCGGTGTCGGGGCGGACTGGGAGCCGAACGAGTTGCGTGCCATCGCTTCCGCACTGCACGGAACCGTCGACATCGTGAAGACCGCCGACGGGCTGGCCCAGGATTTCGCGGCCATGATGACGACGTCCATGGAGAAGACGATTCCCGAACTCACGCTGCGGATGTGGACGCCGGTGGGTGCGAAGATCGTGTTCGTCAAACAGGTCGCGCCGTTCATCGAGGAACTCACCGCGCGGCGCACCGAGGTCGGGCCGCAGGTGGGTGAGTACGCGCTGGGCTCCTGGGGTGCCGAGGATCGCGATTATCACGTGCAGCTCGAGGTGGAACCCGCCGCGCCGGATCGGGAGAAGCTGGCCGCGCGAGTGAGTGTGCTTGCCGACGGCGAGATCCTGGGCCAGGGGCTGGTCAAGGCCACCTGGACCACCGATACCGACAAGTCGGCTCGTATCAGTCGCCGGGTCGCGCACTACACCGGGCAGGCCGAACTCGCGCAGACCGTGCAGGAGGGGCTGACCGCGCGCAAGCAGGGTGATCTCGCCACTGCCACGGCCAAACTCCAGCGGGCCTACCATCTGGCGACCGAGTCCGGCAATGAGAACACCGCCAAGCTGCTGCTCAGCGTGGTCGATGTGGTGGATGAGCGGACCGGTACCGTCAAGCTGCGCAACAAGGTCGATCCCGTCGACGAGATGGCACTCGACGTGCGGTCCTCCAAGACCGCACGCGTCCGCAAGGAGCCGTGATGGCGCGTTGCACGGAGGGACACGAGTCCACCGCCACCGACTACTGCGACGTCTGCGGCGCGCCGATCGGGAGCGGATTCGCCGCTCCCGCACCGTCATCCGCATTGTGCCCGGCCTGCGGGGCGCCCTCCGAAGGGCGGTTCTGCGAGAACTGCGGGCATGATTCGGCGCTGCCACCGCCGCCTGCCGCGCCGCCGGTTTTGCCTGATACGGAAGGCGAGACCCGCAACATCAACAGCCCGGCAGCGACGGTGCTGAACAACGGTTCGGGCCCGGTGTGGGTCGCCACCGTGACCGCCGACGCCGCGCACTATGCGCGGATGCAGGCGCAGAAGGGGCCGGATGTGGAGCGGGTTGATTTCCCCGACTACTACCCGGATCGGCGAATTCCGCTGCTGGGGCCCAATATTCTGATCGGCAAGCGCAGTGCCTCGCAGGGGTTGCACCCGGATATCGATCTGTCGGTGGCTCCGGCGGATATCGCGGTGTCGCGGTCGCATGCGATCCTGCACATCACCGGGGGCGGGGTGACGGTCACCGATCTGGGGTCCACCAACGGGACCTGCCTCAATGACAGTGCGGAGCCGATTCCGCCGAAGACGGCGGTGGCGTTGCAGCCTGGCGACCGGATCCATGTGGGCGGGTGGACGACGATCACGCTCACCACCGAACAGGATTGAATCGCACACAGGGTTAAATCGGGCAAAACGGCGATCTTGGTCTCTTGTCCAGGTTAGGCTCCCCGCTCTATGAGCTTGACCCGGCGGGACTTCGCCCGCACGACCTTGGCCGCCGCCGTCGGTGCCGCCGCCACGGCCCTGACCTCCCCTGCCGCCCAGGCGTTTCCGCACCTGCGGACCACCGCCGCGCCGCCGCAGTCCTGGATGTCGGCGCTGCCGGACGCCACCTCGATGCTGCGACTGACCATCCCGGGCACGCACGATTCCGGCTGCACCAGCGCGGCCAACGGCACCGAATGGGTGCACACCCAGAACTGGTCGCTGCCCGACCAGTTCGCGCACGGCATCCGCTTTCTCGACATGCGCTGCAACGGTTTACAGGACCACACCGCTGATTCGTTCGGCATCTACCACGCCCAGTTCTATCAGGGCATCACCTTCGACACCGTGCTCGACCAATGCCGCACCTTCCTGACCCGCAACCCCGGCGAGGTCCTCATCATGCGGGTGAAGAAGGAAGACGGCACCAACAACGACGTCGGCGCGAACTTCGAAAAGATCTTCAACGGCTACCTCGACACCAAGGGCTACCGCCCACTCTTCTTCCTGGACAACCGAATCCCCACCCTCGGCGAAGCCCGAGGCCGCATCATCCTCATCGCCCAATTCGCCAACTCCCTGGGCTGCCTGCAATGGCCCAGCGGCGACAACGGCGTCTTCACCAACGACCACTTCTACCTCCAAGACCGCTACAAAGACGCCGGCCTAGCCGGCCTGACCTCCGGCACCTCCAACTTCGGCTCCTCCGGCGGCGACAAATTCAGCTACGTCAGCGCCTGCTTCGACCGCGCCGCCGCCGACCCCACCAACACCCTCCAATACATCAACTTCACCAGCTTCGCCGACAGCGCCTGGCCCAAAGACAACGCCGCCGCCATCATGCCCAAAGTCGCCACCTACCTCTCCGCCCACAGCTCCCAACCAGCCCACTACGGCATAGTCCCCATGGACTTCCCCGACCAATACCCAGACGTCCTGAAGCTCCTACTGGACAAGAACAACGCCTGACCCCACAAGGTCAGGAGTACTCAGCGCGGGGAAACGGACAGAATTCCGCGGTGAGTACTCCCTGATCTTGGTTGCCCTCAGTTAGGCGAGGACTGCGGGGGCTAGGGTTTGCTCGCACCAGGTGCGGAAGGTGGTGGGGGTTGTGGTGGCGGGGGTGCGGGGGATGGCGTTGTCGAGGCCGTGGTTTTTGGCGTGCATCATGGCGATGTAGGCGGTCACTATTTCGGGGGAGGCGCCTCGGGCGGTCAGGTGGGCTTGGAAGGTGTCGAGAGATTCCTGCTCGTAATGGATTTCGCGGCCCAGGACTTCGGAGAGGGTGTGGGCCATGTCGGTGGGGGTCAGGTCTTCGGGGCCCAGGAGGGGGACTTCGGCGGTGCCGGTCCAGGTGCGGTCTAGGAGGAGGGAGGCGGCTGCGGCGGCGATGTCGCGGGTGGCTACCAGGGGGGCTGCGTAGTCGGCGGGTTGGGTGCCGGTGAAGATGCCGGATTCGCAGATCGAGTGTGCCTGCCAGACAACGTTGTCCATGAACGAGGGGTTGGTCAGGGCTCGGTAGGAGACGCCGGTGCTCGCGATGAGGTCGTCGACGGCCAGGGTGGCGGTGACGTGACCGGCGTGGGCTGCGACGGGGGTGCCGCGGCCGAGGGCGGAGACGCCTACGACGTGGCGGATCCCATGGGTGGTGAAAGCCTTCGCGGCGGCCCGGGTGAAGTCGGTGTAGACGGCGTCGATGCTGGGGGCGGAATGGTCGGGCGGGATCAGCCAGAAGACGGCGTCGGCGCCGGTGAAGGCGCGGTCCACGACGTCGGGGTCGCCGTGCGAGCCGGTGACGATGTCGACGCGGTCGCGGACCGTCTCCGGGAGCTTGGCGGGGTCTCGCACGATGACACGCAATTCGTCACTGCGAGAGGGCGTTTCGAGCAGGATCTCCAGCAGCTGGCTGCCGATGTGGCCGGTGGGAGCGGTGATGACGATCATGCTTCGAGTCTGTCGAGGGCGCGACTCGGCGTCCAAGACCCTTTCCGCCGATTGATACCGTGGAGGTATGGATCTGGATCTGCGCAAGCTCCGCTACTTCGCCGCGGTGGCCGAGCACCGGCATTTCGGACGGGCGGCGGAGAAGCTCTATATCGCCCAGCCGGTGCTGAGCCGTCAGATCAAGGCGTTCGAACAGGAACTGGATTGCGCGCTGTTCGTGCGGACCACCCGCACGGTCGAATTGACGGCCGCCGGTGAGCAGCTGCACGAGGAGGCGCAGCGGATTCTCGCGACCGTCGACGCGGCGGTGCGGCGCGTGCACGAGATCGACCGCGGGGTGCGGCGACTGGTGATCGCCTTCTCCCCCGGCCTGCACATCTCCGAGGCATTGAAGGAATTCGCCGCCCGCCACCCGGACATCCAGACCGACATCGTCCCGGCCCAGTGGTGGGAACCCGCCGCACCCCTGCACGACGGCCGCGCCCAAATCGGCTACCTGCGTAGACCTTTCGACGATTCCGGCTTGCGCACCACCCCCGTCGGCCACGACCCCCGCGTCGCCTGCATGCCCGCGACGCATCCCCTCGCCGCCCGCACCCAACTCTTCCGCGCCGACCTCGACACCGAACGCATGCTCGACGTCGCAAACCGCCGCACCTCGACCCTCGAGGAAAAGTTCGAACTCATCGCCTCCGGCCACGGCCTCGCCCTGGTCCCCCTCAGCGTGGTGCGCGCCTACGTCCGCCCCGACATCGTCTACCGCCCCGTCATCGACGCCCCCGGCGCCGAAACCTGCCTGGCCACCAGGGACCACCCCGACAAACTCGTCCGCGAATTCCTCGACATCGCCACCGCCACCCTGCGGTCGTGACCGAACCCCGCCGACAATCCGCGGGTCAGCGGAGCAGGTTCACGAGTTGGCGGTAGGCGGCTCGGGTGGGGGGTGCGAGTTTGCGCCAGCTGACGGGGTTGCCGGAGCCGAGGTGGGAGTCGTAAGGGATTTCGGCGACGGCACGGACGACATCGCCGAGGTATTTGCGGACGTGTTCGGTGACGAGGGGGCCGTCCTTGGGGTGTTGGCGGGTGACGACGATGACCGCTTCGGCCAGGTGGTACTGGCTGTAGTTGTCGTCCAGCCAGATCAGCGCGGGCTTGAGCCGGTTCACCGCGTCGGGGCGCGCGGCGAGCGTGATCACCAGGGAGATACGGGAATCCGATAGCAGCGGGGCGACCATGCGATTGGTGACCGGCGCGCCGCCGTCGTAGACGGGCAGGCAGCCCGCCTCGACCAGATCACGATGCACCGAGGAGTAGGTCTCGCGACGCGGGAGGGCTTCGGGCCCGCGCGGCAAGACGCCGACGCCCGAACTGTTCTCACCGCAACTGTCGATCACGGTCGAGGGCAGACTGCGGTGGCTCATGTTCAGCCAAGACTGCACGGTGCCGGCCGCGTCGATGGTGTCGCAGCCGCGGGCGGCCAGGTCACCGCCGGTGGTGGTGGCGTCCACCACGATCGGCGAATGCTCGCCGTAGTCGTAAGCGGCGGCCCCCGCGATACCGAGCGCGGTCGTGGTCGCGCCGGAACCACCGGAACTGCCCAGCACAAGCACGGGCGGAAGATCGGCCCACAGCAGAAAACCGTTGCGCGGGTGCATGCGCACCACATCGGTCGGCGCTCCGGGCGGCGACGGACGCAGCAGCACGGACAGGTCTGTGGGAGTAGCGGACAGGGCAGCGGGATGATCCGGGAAATTTTCGGACACGCGAGATTCCTTATGGTGCGAGCGGCAGCAGCGGGCCCGAGTCATTTCGCCGTCAACACCCTCACCGTGCCGACGAACAGCCCCTGCGCTTCGACAACTTCGCTGAAGTTTCTCTTCGTTCGTCTTCCCCCGAAACCCCCTACCCATGGATCCACGCATTGCAAAAAGGTTGCTGTGCAGCCCCTTTCAATGCGGCAAGATAATACCTGATCTTGTCAGGTAAGCAGCGGAATCCAAAGCCGAGGCGAAACTCCGGCACGCTATGTCAGCGCACCGCCCGAATCGGCAGTACCGCGGCCGCTCCCAAGATCGACAGCAGCCCGCCCACGAGGAAAAGCGGCGGATAGCCACCGAGACTCACCACCGCCGACGCCACGAAAGGCCCGATGATTTGCGGACCCGCATTGGCGATATTGAGCACCCCCATATCGCGGGCGGCATCCTCGGCCTTGGGCAACACCAAGGTGACCAACGCGGTGTCCACCGCCATGAAACAGCCGAAAGCCAAACCGTTTACCGCCGCGAACGCGACCATGCCAGGCCAGGTCGGCGACAGCAGCGGAATCACCTGCGCGCCCGCTGCCAGCGCAGCCGACAGCCCCACGAACAGTTTGCGCCGATTCAACCGATCGGAGAGCACGCCACCGAGAACGGTCGAAATCGCCATGGCCACAGCGGAAATGGGCGTCAGCACCGCCACCGCCCGCGACGGCTCCAATCCGGCGGGCAGGCTGATGTGATCCTGCAAGATATACAACTGATAGCCCGTGACCGCGAAGTAGCCCAGCACCAGCAACGCCCGGCCGATGAATGCCCACCGGAAATCGTGCTCGCGCAGCACCGCCAGGAAGGCGGCCGCCTGGACACGCAGTGGGACAGGCTGTTTCGCGGGCATGCGCCGTTCGCGAGCGGCCGAGGTGAACAGCACCGCCGCCGCGGCCACCAGCACACCCAACACCAGATATCCGGTGCGATAGTGCTGCGAGAACGCCGAAGCCAGCAACACCCCGACGGTGGAGCCGACCGGCAACCCTAACCCCACCGCCGCCGACGCCACCCCACGGCGATCGATCGGAATCCGGTCGGGGACAACGGAGGTCAGCGCCGACTGGTAGATGTTCATCACCGCCTGCCCCAGGCACCAGCCGATCGCCACCAGCAGCACGGTGTGCACGCTGCCGAGCACAGCCATGGCCACAATCGCGGCGAGTCCGCCGCCGAGGATCCACGGATTGCGGCGGCCCGAACGGTCCGACAGCGCACCCGCCACCGGGTTGAACACGGTCGCGAAGATCGCCGCGACACCGCCCACCAGACCGAGATTCGCGACCTTGGCCGCGGCGTCGATGTGCTCGATCTGCAAGGGCAGCAGCACGCTGCCGACGCCGATGTACAGCACGTACATGGCCGCGTTGCCCGCGAACAGCAGCGGCAGCAGGCCACGGGTGGTCGCGGTGGAAGTCGGCCGATCGGCGGCTTCGGGAGGTGCCACAGGGGATCCAAGACGTGCGGAAGACACGGATTCCGGCCGTCACCGGCCGGAATCCGTTGTCGTCGAGGTGAATCAGCCGATCTCGGCCGTGAGCGGAAGAGCGAGCACCGAGGTGCCGACGTGCAGGGTGAAGGAGCCGGGTTCGATGGCCCAGCCCTGATCGGTCCAGTGCTGGAAGGACCGCTTCGGCACTTCGATGGTGGCGGTGACGGATTCACCCGCGCCCGCCTCGACCACCGCGAACCCTGACAGCCAGCGCACCGGGCGATCGACCGTGCTGCCCTCGCGTGACAGGTAGGCCTGCACGACCTGGCGGCCGGGCCGATCACCGGTATTGGTGATGGTCACGGTGGCGGTGCGACCCGACACCGTCAGGTCGTCCAGCGACCAGCTGGTGTAGCCGAGCCCGTGACCGAACGGATAGGCCGGGGCCACACCGGATTTCAGCCACGCCCGGTAACCGATGTGAATGCCCTCGGTGTACGGCAGCGCATTGTCCGCGCCCGGCTTGGTGTCCAGCACCGGCACGTCGGCCATGGTCTTGGGCCAGGTGGTGGGAAGTCGTCCGCCCGGTTCGGTGGCACCGGTGAGCACATCGGCCAGGGCCGCACCGAATTCCTGTCCGGGGAACCAGGTGAGCAGCACCGCCGCGACATCGTCGCGCCACGGCATCTCCACGGGCGAACCGGAATTCACCACCACGATGGTGCGCGGATTGACCGCGGCGACGGCGGCGACGAGCTCGTCCTGACGGCCGGGCAACGCCAGGCTGGTGCGGTCGAAGCCCTCGGACTCGATCTGCTCGGTGGTACCCACCACCACAATCGCGACCTCGGAGGTGCGCGCCAATTCGACAGCGGCGGCGAACTCTTCGCCGGCGGCGCGACGCGGGCGGCCGACCGCGTAGGTAATGCCCATGGCGGGGAAACCACCGCCCGGCACCAACCGCACCAGCACGTCGACTTCCTGCCCCTCGGCGAGGGTGCGGGTGACGAAGCGCTGCGGCGGATTCAACAGCATCTCGACCGGGTCGGCGCCCGCGGGCAACACCGACTCCTCGAGCGCCTGCTCGCCGTCAAGAGTCACGCTCAGCGTGCCGACCCCGGCGCAACCGATGCGCCACTCCCCCGCCATGTCGGCGCGCAGCCGGCCACGCAGCTCGATGGCCTTGGCCTGCATGGCATTTGGATTGCCGAACAGCATGAGGCTGCCCGCGCTTCGATGCTCGGTATCCAGAACGGTGTCACCGTCGAGATAGGTCAGCGACAGCCCCGGAGTGCCTGTCTCGGGATCGGTGACCAGGTCCATCGGGACCGGAATCATGTTCTCGCTCAGGTGCACACCGGGCGTGTAAGCGACCGGCAGCACCTCGGAGAGACCCTCCAGCGGCGAGGTGGTGTGCCCGGGAATGACTGTCGCGCTGCCGCCACCCATGAAACGCGGTTCAGCAGCGGCGGATCCGAGCAGCGCCACGCTGGCGGGCGCGCGCAGCGGCAGCGTGCCGTCATTGCTCGCCAGCACCATCGCCTTGGCTGCGGCCGCGCGGACCACCCCGGCGGCGGCCTCGTCGCTGAAAGTAGGGACAGGCTGCGGCGTCCCGTTCAGCGCGCCCACACGAACGGCGAATCGCAGGATGCGCCTGACCTTTTCGTCAATAGCTGCCTCGGGCACCTCACCCTTGCGAACCGCCTCCTCCAGCGGCGCGCCCCACAGTTCCCACGGTCCGGGCATGGCCAGGTCGTTGCCCTTGGCCGCGCCCGCGGTGGAGCGCACGGCGGTCCAGTCCGAGACGACCAGGCCGTCGAATCCCCACTCTCCCTTCAAGGGTTCGTCGAGCAAGTCGTTCTCGGTCATGGTGACGCCGTTGACCGAGTTGTAGGCGGCCATGATCATCCACGCGCCCGCCTCGACGGAACGCTCGAACGGGTACAGGTACAGCTCGCGCAGCGTGCGCTCGTCGGCCACCACATCGGCGGTGAAGCGTTCGGTCTCGGAGTCGTTGGCCACGTAGTGCTTCGGGCACGCGCTCACCCCGTGCGCCTGCACCGAACGGACATACGCTTCCGCGATCTCGGCGGTGAGTAGCGGGTCCTCGGAGAAGCATTCGAAATGCCGTCCGCCGAGCGGGGATCGATGCAGGTTGATGGTGGGGCCGAGGACCGCGTACACGTCCTTGCGGCGGGCCTCGGCGGCGATCAGGGCGCCGATCTCGGTGAGCAGGTCACGATCCCAGGTGGCGGCCAGCGCGGTGCCCGAGGGCAGGCTCACCGACGGGTCGCGCTCGTCCCACTGCTCGCCGCGGACCCCGGAAGGGCCGTCGGAGACCGGCATTTCGGCCAGGCCGATGCCGGGTTCGCCCGCGAAACGGAAGAAGTTCGCACCCGAGATCAGGCGGATCTTGGCGGGCAGATCGAGCTTGGCGAGTAGGTCGTCGATATCGGTCATGCCTGTTCCTTCCAGAAGGTCACCAGATCGGCGGACACGTCGGCGGGGACGTCCTCGTTGGGCACATGGCCGGATCCGGGATACACGGCGGTGCGCGCGCCGAGTTGCCGCGCGAACTCCTCGTGCACGGCCGGGGCCCACAGATCATTGGTGTCGCCGTACGCGACCAGGATCGGGACGCCCGAATCACGCAGCGCGGCAGGGTCTTTCAGCGGCGGCTCGGTCATGCAATTCAGAATCCCGATGATGTTGGCCTTCTTGGTCTCCAGGATCCGCCGATGCAGGAATTCCAGGCGCTCCGGCGTGGGCCGTTGGTCGGCCATGGCCATGGCCGCGTTCAACTGCTGCCAGATGATCTCCTGCCCACCGGCTTCCACCGCCTGCGCGACCAGCGCCGGGGGCGGGAAGTTGATCTCCTCCACCGAGGACGGGCCCGAGGCGAGCAGGGTGAAGCTGCGGAAGCGCGCGGGCCGTTCGACGACCGCGACCCGGGCGACATAGCCGCCGAAGGAATGCCCGACCAGATGCACGGGTGCGTCCGGCGAGATCTGATCGACGACGCCCTGCAGGTCGCCGACGAAATCGGCCATGGTGTAGCCGGATACCTCGTCGGGCCCCTCGGACTGCCACTGACCGCGCTGGTCGTAGGCGTAGGTCCGGTACCCGGCGGCGGCGAGCATGGGCAGCAGGTCGGTGAAGTCTTCCTTCGAACCGGTGAAGCCCGGCACCAGCAGTGCGGTGCCGCGCGCTTCGATGCCCGCGGGCGGCTCGGCCACCCAGCCTGCCAGTTTTCCGGCCGCGCCCTGCAGCGTGATCGGCGTGATCGGGGCCTGACTCATCGGCATTCCCTTTCCTCGTACTGCCCTGTACGGCTGGCACGAGTGTGCCAGTGGAATTCCAGTTTACCGAGTGGTTAGTAGGTACTGTTATCTACTCGTTACCTCAGATGGATTTTGCCTGGTCGAGCCGCTTCACTAGTGTCCCATTGCATGACGCCCCACCCCCGACGCCGCCGACGGGGCGAAGACCGCCGCGAGCAGATCATCGACGAAGCGCTGAAAGCCTTCGCCGACAACGGCTATCACAACACCTCCGTCGCCGAGATCGCCGAACGCTGCGGCCTGTCGCAGCCAGGACTGCTGCACTACTTCCCCAACAAGCCCGCACTGCTGTCCGCTGTGCTCGACTACCGCGACCGGCTCGACTACGACCGGCTCGGCTTCGATCAGCAGTTGCACGGCAAGGACGCGCTGCTGCGCCTGGCCCAGCTCGTCGACCACAATATGCACGTCCCTGGCCTGGTCCGGCTGTTCACCGTGCTCACCAGCGAGGCCGTCACCGCCGACCATCCCGCCCACGAGTGGGCGCTGCGCCGCTACCGCGACCTCGAGACGTACCTGTCCGGCGCGCTGCGCGCGGGCATCGCCGACGGCAGCATCCGCGCCGAGATCGATCCGGCGGTGGTGGCCCGCCAGGTGTTCGCCATGATGGACGGCCTGCAACTGCAGTGGCTGGTGGACCCGGACACCGTGGACATGTCGGCCCTCTTCCGCGCCTACATCGACGAACTCATCACCTATATCTCCTGAAACCGCGCGGGATTCGCCCGCCTCGTTTCGCCCTCGGCCTCCACCGCGATATTCATGCGACGGGGAGGTGGCAGTTGGTCAGCACGCTCAAGCCCGGCGAGTATTTCGCCGGATACCAAATACTGCGCAAGCTCGGGGCCGGGGGCATGGGCGCGGTATACCAGGCACGCGATCGCGACCTGCCGCGCTTCGTGGCGCTCAAGCTGCTGACCATGCCCGACGGCGGTGAAGCCGACCACCGGATCCGCTTCCGGCGCGAAGCGGATACCGTTGCGCGGCTGTCACATCCGAATATCGTCACCGTCTACGCGCGCGGCGAGGACGACGACCGGCTGTGGATCTCCATGACCTTCGTCGACGGCAGCGACGTCGCGCGGGCACTGCGGGACGGCGCCATGCATCCCGCACGGGCGGTCCGCATCATCACCGAGACCGCCGCCGCCCTAGACCACGCGCACGAAACCGGGATCCTGCACCGCGACGTCAAACCCGCCAATATCCTGCTCACCGACGGGCGACGGGAACGCGCCCTGCTCACCGACTTCGGCATTGCCAAGGCCCTCGACGAGAGCCGCGAGCTGACCCGGCGCGGCGAGATCCTGGCCAGTTTCCAATACTCCGCACCGGAACGGCTGACGCAGCCCGGCGACGTCGATCCGCGCGCGGACGTGTATTCGCTGGGCTGCACGCTGTTTCATATGCTGACCGGGGAACCGCCCTATCCGGGGCAGAGCGTCAGCCGCATCATCTACGCGCACGCCTACGATCCGGTTCCGCTGCCATCGCATCGAAACCCCGCCCTGCCACGAGGATTCGACGAGGTCATCGCGCGCGCCATGGCCAAGCAGCCCGCGCAACGCTACGACACGTGCACACAGCTGGCGTGGAATGCGGCGCAAGCCCTGAAACAGCCGACTGGCCCCCACTCCGGACCGATGGCCCGAACCGCCGACCGGGTCGGTGCGCCCGGCACCACCCGCACCGCACCGCCGCGTCCGAATGTGCAGGCGCACACCACCGGTCCGCCCGTCAACACCGGACCACCCGCCCACACGGCCACGGCCAGGCCGCAGCCCGCCACCGGACGCCAGGTCGCTGCCGGGCCGCACGCCGCCACTGGGTCGTCCGGCCGCACGATGCCGCCACGAACCTTGGTGGCGCCGACGGGCCCACCCCCGACCCTGATCGCGCCGCCCGAGACCGTGCCGGTGATCGCCCCGCCCGATCGGACCGGACCCCATGACGCCGGAATCGATAGCGGCCCGGTCGAATCCGGCAGACGCAGTACTGTCACCCGGATAATCATCGGGTTGGCGCTGGGGACGGCGCTCGCCCTGATCGTGTATTTCATCGTTCGCGTCGGCGACAGCCATCAGCCGCCTTCAGCGGTCACCACCACGACCGTGGTGCCGATCACCACGACCACCGTGCCGGTTACCACAACGACCGAACAACCAACGCCGACCACCACCAGCGAACAACCGACCACGACCGTGACCAAGGTGCCCCCGAAAACCGTCGCGGTGCCCGAGGAGATCGGCAATACGGTCGCCTACGCCAAGGCGGAACTCGAGAAGGCCGGATTTGTCGTGCAGGAGGCGCAGCGCGAGGACAAGCGAGCGAAAGGCACTGTGGTAGCCCTGGATCCGGCGGCCGGAACATCCCGTGCGATCGGGTCCACCGTCACCGTCTACGTTTCCACCGGCACCACCACGACCACCGTCACCGTGCCGAATCTGGTCGGCAAGGCGTACACGGACGTGGCCGCGATCCTGCAGGCGCTCGGCTGGAAGGGCACGCTCAAGCAAACCACGGTGAAGGTCACCGACTCCGGCAATGTCGGCAAGGTCATCGACCAGAATCCGGCCGCGGGCAACGCCATTGCCACGGATGCACCGATCACCCTCGGCGTCGGAGCCCTCGGTCCCTCGACCTCGGCCGTCACGAGCCCGGTCACTCCGACCACCACGCCTGCCCCGTACAACTGACTCCGCGCGATCGACGCTCCAGCCACATCGGACCGGCTCTACGGCGTTTCGCGGTGCCGTTGACCAGCGTTGGAACCCTAGAGTGGCGATCATGTCGCCTACCGCGCGCACCACGGCCCAGCGATACCCCGAACGAGTCACCTACGACCGGGACGACGCTTATGCCATCCTCGACGAGGCACTGGTCGCGCACGTGGGGTTCACGACCCCGGACGGGCCGGTCGTGGTTCCGGTTCTGCATGTGCGCGAAGGGGATCGGCTGCTGCTGCACGGGTCGATCCACGGTCGGTTCATCCAGACCGTGACCACGGGCTCGCCCATCTGCGTCACCGTCACCCAGGTCGACGGCCTCATTCTCGGCCGTGCCGCTTCGCACCATTCCGCCGCCTATCGCAGCGTCATGATCTTCGGAAATGCCACGGCCGTGGAGGATCCGCAGGAGCGGGCCGACGCGTTGGGGCGCATTGTGGAGGGCATCATCCCTGGACGGCTGTCCGGACCGCATGCGGCGCGTCGCCCGAATGTGGAGGAGGCGGGCTACACGGCCGTGCTGTGGCTGCCCATCGAGGAATTCTCGATCAAGACCCGCAGTGGCTTCGCCCGCGATGAAGCCAAGGACGATGCGGTCGAGGCGTGGGCCGGGCACATCCCGCTGAATCTGACCGCGGGTACTCCCGTTCCCGACGCAATCACGGGCACCAGGTTCCCCGCCCCCGACATCGCCGCCCTGCGCTCCCTCTGACACCCTTCGCGAGAATGCACTGGCGCACACACCTTCTCGGCGTTCAGCTGCACCAGCGCATTCTCACCAGGATCCGATGACTGCTTCGCGGAAGTGGTCGGCAAGGTCGAGGGATTTCGCCTCGTCGGGAGTGACCCAGGCGTGGTCGTCATGCTCGTCGGGGTTGAGGGTGACGGGCCGTGGGTCGTGCTCGGCCACTTCGTATACCCGCGCGTGAATCCGCAGGGGGCGACCGGCGACGTCCATCCAGGAGTGCGCTGACCGCTCGGCGAGCACCTCGACCGACAGCCCGGTCTCCTCCCCCACCTCGCGCACCGCCGCCGCCTCCGGTCGCTCGCCCGATTCGACGCCACCGCCGGGCAACTCCCATCGCCCGGCCAGGAACACACCGGCGGCGCGCCGGATTACCAGGACGGCTCCGGCGCGTTCGATTCGGCAGTACACCAAGTGCTTTTCCTCCACCCGACGATCATGGCACGGTCGGTTCGAGGGGCCCGAGAGCGTGGGCGGTCAATCCCAGACGCCGCTGTCGACCTCCCAGATGCCCTTGTCGCCCTTGGTGGCGGGCTGGATGAGGTGCAGCGAGACCTTGCTGCCGTCCTGGTTGGTGACGAACACGACCATCGGTGCGCCGGTGCTGGTCTGCACGTTGGTCCATCCGAATCGGCCCTGCACGAACGCCTTCGCCACCGACACGGTGTCCAAGCGCCACGGCTGATGGCCGTTGTCGACCGCCTGCTGCTCGGCGGTGGCCTGCGCGGCGGTGAGGCCCTCACCGGTGAAGGTGGTGCCGGGCGGCGGATTCGGATTCGGCGTGGTCGGGCTTACCGGGGGCACGGGCGTGGTGACGGTCGGCGGAGGCAGTTCCGGTCCGGTCGGGGCCGGGGGCACCGGCACCTCGGTCGTCGGTTGTGCGCCACCGGTTCCCGTCGGTGCGGGTATGCCGGTGGCCGACGTGGAGGTCGGCGTCACGACCGGGGTAGTCGGCGGCGCCGAGGTCGGGCCGGGTGACGATGAGCTGGAACAGCCGCTCAGCACGGCGACACCGGTGGCGATACCCAGGAGCGCGACGGCGAGCCGCCGCGAGCCCGGGACACGCGATGCTGGATCGAAGGTGGTGGTACGCATGGGAATCCTCCTCGAGCAGGAATCGATACCCCGACGGCGATGCGAAATGATCGCAGTCTTGATTCGTACCACCTCGGCCGATCGTTAACCGCCGGAATGTTCGAGATACCACGCCAGCAGGGCGGGATCGTCGACGGCGGTCGGGTCGATGACGCGGGCCGGATCCGCGCCCTGCAGCAAGCGTTTCAGGGGTACCTCGAGTTTCTTGCCGGTGCGGGTGTGAGGAATCCCGGGGGCGGCGATGATCTCGTCCGGGACGTGGCGGGGCGAGAGTTCGACGCGGATCGCCGTGGTGATCTTCTGCTTCAGCTCGTCGGTCAGGGCCAGGCCGGGCGCGAGGACGACGAACAAGGGCATCCAATACCCGGCATCGGGCTGTTCGATACCCAGGACCAGGGATTCGGCGATCTCGGGGAGCGCCTCGACCGTCTGGTAGATGTCGGCGCTGCCCATGCGGATGCCATTGCGATTGAGCGTGGAATCCGAGCGGCCGTGAATGGTGATGCCGCCGTGGGCCGTTCGGGTGATCCAGTCACCGTGCCGCCATACGCCGGGGTAGATGTCGAAGTAGGCGTCGCGATAGCGGCTGCCGTCGGGGTCGTTCCAGAAGGCGACCGGCATGGAGGGCATGGGCTTGGTGATCACCAGCTCCCCGACCGCGTCGCTAACCGGGCGACCGGACTCGTCCCAGGCTTCCAGCGCCACACCGAGATACGGGGCCGAGAGCTCGCCGGGACGCACGGGGACGGTGCGGACGCCGCCCATGAACGCCGACACCACATCGGTGCCGCCGCTGATCGAGGACACCGGGATGTCACCGACGTTGTCGCGCAACCAGATCGACGATGTCGCCGGGAAGGCCGAACCGGTGATGCCGATCTGACGCAGGGCGGTCAGGTCGTGTTCGAGGGCAGGCCGCGCGCCCACCTTTTCGCATGCGAGCACATAGCCGGGGCTGGTACCCAGCACCGTGGTTCGCGTGCGGGAAGCCAAGTCCCACAGGGTATCCGGAGCCGAATAGGTGGGGCTGCCGTCGTAGCAGACGATCGTCGCGCCCGCCAGCAGCCCGGAGACCTGGAAGTTCCACATCATCCAGCTCGGGCTGGTGTACCAGAAGAAGGTATCGCTGGGACCGATATCCGACTGCAGGGCAATCGCTTTCAGGTGCTCCAGCAGGACGCCGCCGTGGCCGTGCACGATGCCCTTGGGTTTGCCGGTGGTGCCGGAGGAGTAGAGCACCCACAGCGGATGCTCGAAATCGACCGGTTCGGGGACGAGCGGCTCCCCCGGGTGGTCGGTGACCGCATTCCAGTTCAGGGCATCCGACAGGCTCCCACCGATCCGAGACACCAGCACGGTCGCCCGCAGCGAGGGCAAACCTGCTCGCAGCGTGGCGATCTCACCGAGCTTGTCGTGCGCTTTGCCACCGTATCGGTAGCCGTCGGCGGTGATGAGCACGACCGGCTCCAACTGACCGAGCCGGTCGAGCGCGGCCGAGGCGGTGTAGTCCTGCCCGCACGCGCTCCAGACGGCACCGATACTCGCGGCGGCCAGGAAGCCGATGACGGCCTCGGGGATATTGGGCAGGTAACCCACGACCCGATCGCCGGGACCGACACCGAGATTCCGCAGCGTACGAGCCAGACCCGCGGTGCGGGAGAGCATCTCGGCCCAGGACACCTCCTGCTGCGCGGTTTCCTCGCTCAACCCGAGGATCGCGGGCCGGTCGGTGCGCGCCTGCCGGATCACCCGGTCGACGTAGTTGACCTTGGTGTCGGGAAACCAGCGCGCACCCGGCATCTCGGTACCCGCGAGCACCTCGACCGGGGCCTCACCCAGGTCGAAGTACTCCCACACCATCCACCAGAACCCGGCGATATCGTCGACCGACCACTGCCACAGTGCGGTGTAGTCGTCGGTACGAATCCCGTAGCGTCGCTCCACGAATCGGGCGAAGTCGGTGATCCTGGCCGCCGCGATATCCGTCTCGCCCGGCACCCATTGCGGCGCGTGCGCCGCCTCGGCGACCTCGATCATCGGGCGCTCCATCCGCCGTCCATGGTGTACGAGGCACCGGTCACCATGCGGGCGGCGTCGGAGGCCAGCCAGGCCACCAGCGAGGCGACCTCGTCCGGCTCGATGAGCCGCTTGATCGCGTTGTCGGTCAGCATGATTCGCTCCACCACCTCCTGCTCGGGAATGCCGTGCGCGAAGGCTTGATCGGCGATCTGCTTGTCCACCAGCGGTGTTCGCACATAGCCGGGGTTGACGCAGTTGCTGGTCACCCCGTACAGCCCACCCTCGAGGGCCGTCACCTTGGACAGCCCTTCGAGCGCGTGCTTGGCGGTGACATACGCCGCTTTGAACGCCGAGGCCCGAAGTCCGTGCACCGACGAGAGATTGATGATCCGGCCGAACCCCTGCTTGTACATGTGCGGCAGGGCGGCGCGGGTGAGCAGGAACGGCGCTTCCACCATCAGCGCCAGCATGCCGCGGAAGCGCTCGGGCGGGAACTCGGTGATCGGGCTGACGGTCTGCACCCCGGCGTTGTTGACCAGGATGTCGGTGCCGAGGGTGAGCTCTTCGAGCGCCGTCACCTGCGACAGATCCACCTGCCAGGTGTGGCCGCCGAATTCGGCGGCCACCTTCTCCGCGCCCTCGCCGTCGATGTCGGCGACGGTCACCTCCGCGCCGCGGGCGGCGAGCTCGCGGGCACAGGCCGCCCCGATCCCGCTCGCGCCGCCCGTCACCAGTGCCGTCCGCCCGGATAGTTCGCCGAGCAGGGGTCCCTGAGTCATGCCACCTTCACCTTCGCATCCGTCACCGTCGAATTTCCCTGCGCCGCCATGCTTTCCGCGTCCGCTCGGTCGATCGCCTCCAGCTCCACACCCTTGGTCTCGCGGACGAACAGCACCGCCACCGCGGTCACCGCGGCCGCACCCGCGAGATACCAGGCGATCGGCACCGAGGACTTGTAGTC
This sequence comes from Nocardia heshunensis, assembly GCF_054782115.1. NCBI lineage: Bacteria > Bacillati > Actinomycetota > Actinomycetes > Mycobacteriales > Nocardiaceae > Nocardia > Nocardia heshunensis. The sequence goes on from NZ_BAAGTC010000005.1 coordinate 708,083, forward strand.
CTCCAGCAGCCGCACCGCGATGATCGGGGCCAGCGAACCCGCCACCAGCGAGGTCACCTGATAACCCAGGGACACACCGGAATACCGCATGCGGGTGGGGAACATCTCGGCCATGATCGCGGGCTGCGCGGAATACATCATGCCGTGGAAGATCAGGCCGATCACGATGGCGGACAGGATGATCGCGTTGTTCTTGCTGTCCATCATCGGGAAGGCGAAGAAGCCCCAGGTGCCCGCCAGGATCGCACCCACCAGGTAGACGGGCTTGCGGCCGAAGCGATCCGAGACCCGCCCGACCTGCGGAATGACCAGGAAGTGCACGGCGTGCGCGACCAGCAGCCACCACAGGATCACCTTGGTGTTCGCCCCCACGTGCACCTTGAGGTACGTGATCGAGAAGGTGACCACCAGGTAGTACATGATGTTCTCGCCGAAGCGCAGACCCATGGCGGTGAACACGCCGCGCGGATACCGCTTGAGCACCTCGAGCGCGCTGATCGAGGCCGCCTTCTCCTGCTCCGCAAGTTGTTGCGCGGCAAGGAAAATCGGCGCGTCGGTGATCTTGGTGCGCACGTAGTAGCCGATCAGCACCACCACCGCCGACAGCCAGAACGCCACTCGCCAGCCCCACGACAGGAACGCCGCGTCCGACAGCGTCGAGGTCAGCGCCAGCAGCACCACCGTGGCGAGCATATTGCCCAGCGGCACCGCCGCCTGCGGCCACGACGCCCAGAACGCGCGACTCTTGCTCGGACTGTGTTCCGCCACAAGCAGAACCGCGCCGCCCCACTCTCCGCCGATGGCGAAGCCCTGCACGAAGCGCAGCACCACCAGCAGCACCGGGGCCAGGTAGCCGACCTGACCGAACGTCGGCAGGCAGCCCATCAGGAAGGTGGCCGCACCCACCAGCACCAGGCTCAGCTGCAGCAGCTTCTTGCGGCCGTGCTTGTCGCCGTAGTGCCCGAAGACGATGCCGCCCAACGGCCGGGCCGCGAAACCGACCGCGTAGGTGATGAATGCGGCGAGAATGCCGTCGAGGTCATTGCCGCCCTGGGCGAAGAAGACCTTGCTGAACACCAGCGTGGCCGCGGTGCCGTAGAGGAAGAATTCATACCATTCGACCACTGTCCCGGCCATGGACGCGGCGACCACGCGCCGCAATCCGGCCAGCCCGCCGCCCGCTCCCGGCGCGGTATCCCGGACGCTCATCGAGTTACTCCTTCACGCTCGGGCCGCCTCACCCTCATCTGTGATGCGGCCCACAAACTTCGATGCCAAGGAGTATTCGTGCACACAGAGATCGCTGCAATGACCAGTTCCGCAGCCACAATCTGCAAGAATGCAGAAATGAGCGTGACCTCCACCACAGGTGGATCCGGGCCTGTCATCAATCGCCCCGGGGCTACAGCCAGTGGTCCCGGCGCGGCCACCGATCGACCCGGGCCTCCCGCCGATCGCCCCGCACCCGCCGCCGATCGAGCAGGCTCCGCCGCGATCCAAGGCAGCTCCGCAGCAAGTCGATCGGGCCCCGTCTCCAGTCGGCCGAGCCCCGACGATCTGCTGGTGTTGCTGGCGGTCGGCCGGACCGGTCGGTACGTGTCGGCCGCGGAGGAACTGGGGATCAACCACACCACCATCTCGCGGCGCATTACCAGCCTCGAACAGGCGCTGGGCGGGCGGGTTTTGATCCGCGGCGCGGGTGGCTGGGAACTCACCGATCTGGGGCGTGAGGCATTGACCGCGGCCGAAGCCATCGAATCGGCGGTCCGCTCACTCACTTCCGATACCCCGACACTCGAAGGCGTGGTCCGCATGTCGGCCACCGACGGGTTCAGCGCCTACCTGGCCGCGCCCGCCATCGCCGGAGTGCAGCGTCGCCATCCCAAGCTCACCGTCGAGATCGTCACGGCGACCCGGCTGGCATCCCTGCAACGCTCCGGCTTCGATATCGAAGTGGTGGTGGGCAAACCGCAGTTGCGCCGGGCGCGCGCCATCGCGCTGGGCGACTACACGCTCGGCCTCTATGCCTCCCACCGGTATCTCGCCGACCATCACGCCCCGAGCAGCCTCGAGGACCTGGCCGATCATCCGCTGGTCTACTTCATCGACTCCATGCTGCAGGTCGACGACCTGGACCTGGCTCCCACGTTCGCGCCCATGATGCGCGAATCCCTGTCCTCCACCAATGTTTTCGTCCATGTCGAGGCCACCCGCGCGGCCGCCGGGCTCGGCCTGCTCCCCTGCTTCATGGCCGACCGCCACACCGATCTAGTCCGGGTCCTGCCCGAAATCGCGGTCCGGCTGACCTATTGGCTGGTCAGCCGTGCGGAAACGCTGCGCCGCCCCGAGGTCGCCGCCATCGTCGAGGCGCTGCGCGATCAGGTCGACACCCATCGAGACATGCTCATGGGCGCCAACTGAGCGGGATCCGGAACTCTCAGCTGGGACATAGCCAGGACCCATCACCACCCAATGCGCGGAGCTTTGGATGGAAGTCACGGCAGGCCGAACGGCCAGCTTCCCTCCGAGAAAGGTTCCGCGCCTTGAATTCCTCCTCGCAGACCCCCTCCCGCATGCGCCGCATGACCGTCCGCCTGGCCGTAGCCGGTGCGCTGACCGTGGTGCCGCTCGCCGCCCTCGCCATCCCGGCCACCGCCGCCACGCCCGACAACGGCGTCCCGGTGGTCACCCAGATCGCCGACCCCGATTGGAACCACGACCGCGGCGGCGACGATCACCGCGGCGACCAGGACCACCGCGACCACCCCGGCGACCACGACCGCGGCCCGGACCAGCAGCAGCCCGACCAGCAACCCGCCCCACTGCCCTCAACCGGCTCCTTCGGCTGACCCAGACCCCAGCCGCCCCGACCCAGGTCCGGCAGCTCGCCTCAGCTCAGGCCGCTGAATTCAGGTCGGGCGGCTCGGTCCAAGTCGGGCCGCTCAGTTCAGTTCGGGCTTGGTGGCGGGGAGGTGCACGGTGAATTCGGTTCTGCCGGGCTCACTTTCGAGGGTGATGTCACCGCCGTGTGCCTTCACCACTGCCGCTACGATGGCCAATCCCAGGCCGGTGCTGCCTGCTCGGCGTGATCGGGACGAGTCACCGCGGGCGAAGCGCTCGAAGACCTCGGGTTGCAGTTCCGCGGGGATGCCCGGGCCGTTGTCGGTGACCCGCCATCGCGCCCCGCCCCGGCCGTCGCCGGTCAGGGCGGTGGTGACGATGGTGCCGGGGCCGGTGTGGATTCGGGCGTTGGTCAGCAAATTGGCCAGGACCTGATGCAAGCGCGCGGCGTCGCCGGTGACCTCGATCGGTTCGGGTGGTAATTCCAACTGCCACTTCAGTTCCGGACCGGCGATGTGAGCGTCGGCCACCGCGTCCACGGTCAACTGCGTGAGGTCCACGGTCTTCTGTTCGAGCCCGCGCCCGGCATCCAGGCGGGCCAGCAGCAGCATGTCCTCGACCAGCGTGGTCATCCGCCGGGATTCCGAATCGACCCGACTCATGGCGTGCGCGACCACCTCGGGCACCGAATCACGCTCCCGCTGAGCCAGTTCCGCGTAACCGCGAATGGACGACAGCGGGGTACGCAACTCGTGGCTGGCGTCGGCCAGGAAGCGGCGGATGCGGGTTTCGCTGGCATGGCGGGCCTCGAGCGCGCTCGCGATGTGGTCGAGCATGCGGTTGACGGCCGCGCCGAGCTGCCCCACCTCGGTGCGCTGGTCGGCGTCGGCGGCCGGAACCCGGACGGGGAGAGTCACTTCCCCGCGATCCAGCCGCAGATCTGCGACCCGCGCGGCGGTCCCCGCCACCCGATCCAGGGGAGCCAGCGCGCGGCGGACCACCCAGATACCTGCGGAGATCGCGACCGCCAGTACACCGGCGGTGACGATGAGCAGCACCAGGAACACCCGCATCAGGATGGCGTCGACCGGGGCTAGCGGCAGGGCGGCAATCACGGTCTGGCCCGACCAGGTCGGCAAGGCGAGCACGCGATAGTGGCCCTCACCCGAAATGGTCAGGGTCACCGGCTTTCCCGTGGGAAGGGCCGCGAGTTCCTTACGGGCCGTATCCGACAGCAGCGACTGGTTTCCATCGGAATGGACCCGGGCCGCGCTGATCGATCCACCGGATTCGACCAGTGCGCCGATCGTATTCGGTTGAATGCTACGACGATTCAGGAAATCCGGGCCTGGCCCGTAGTCCTCGGCGCTCACCGGGGGCGGCGGCCCGTGCTGATCGGGCGGCCGCGGTCCCAGGGCCGGGCCGCCGCCGGAATCGCCGAGCGCCCGTTTGGCCGTCTCGGCCAAGCTCACATCCACCTGGTGCACCAGGAACTGTTGCAGCGCAAGCTCGGTCGCGATGCCGATGCCCGCGACCGCGATCACCAGCAGCACTACCTGCCCGACCAGCAGCCGGGCCCGCAGCGACCAGCGACGACGCGGGGACGGCGAGAGCGGGGTCGGTGGCTCGGGGAGATCCGGCGTTGCGGGTCCAGGCATTTCGTCGGACGGCTTCGTCTCGACGCGGACCGTCTCAACGGGCGGGTTTGAGGACATAGCCGGCCCCTCGCAGTGTGTGGATCATCGGTGCACGACCGCTGTCGATCTTCTTACGCAGATAGGAGACATACAGTTCGACGATGTTGGAGCGGCCGCCGAAGTCGTAGCTCCAGACCCGGTCCAGAATCTGCGCCTTGCTCAGCACGCGGCGCGGATTGCGCATGAACAGGCGTAGTAGCTCGAATTCCGTTGAGGTGAGCACGATGTCGACGCCATCGCGGCTGACCTCGTGGCTGTCCTCGTCGAGCTCGAGGTCGCCGACCACCAGCCGCGAGCAACTGTTCTCGGTGGCGACGCCCGCGCGCCGCAGCAGCGCCCGCAACCGCAGCACCACCTCCTCGATGCTGAACGGCTTGGTGACGTAGTCGTCGCCGCCCGCGGTCAACCCGGCAATGCGGTCCTCCACCGAATCCTTGGCGGTCAGCATCAGCACGGGCAGCTCCGGCCGCAGCTGCCGCAATCGCTCCAGCACCTGCAGCCCGGTCATATCCGGCAGCATCAGGTCGAGGACAACCACATCGGGCCGCGACTCCCGAGCCTTGGCCACGGCCGTGCGCCCGTCCAGCGCGGTCTCGACCGTCCACCCCTCGTAGCGCAGCGCCAAACCCAGCAACTCCGCCAGCGCCGGTTCGTCGTCCACCACCAGCACCGTGAGGGGACTCCCGTCGGCACGCCGCAGGGCGGCTCGCTCGATCGGGGTGTTTCCCGAGGTCACCACAGACATCTGTACAGCGTCGGTGAACCGACTGGGGCGTAGCTGGGCCGAACCTATGTGTCAGCTGTGAGAGCTGTGCGCGCGCTGTGCCGACGCAGCGCGGGAGCAACTGATCTAACCCCCGAGGGGTCGATTGCGGGCGTGAAACGTTGCCCCCAGAAACGGGGGCGTGCGACCGGTCGGCGATCGGTGAACAGTGCGATTCGCAAATGGTCGATCCGCCCCAAAAGCGTTGCCGAATCGAGAATTACCGCATCATGAGTACCCGGACATCAGCTCGCACCCTCGCCGCGGCCGGTATCACCGCCGCCGCCTCCGCCGTCACCGCGCTCAGCGCCGGCCCCGCGGCCAACGCCGACGTGGCAGGCACGGGAATGACCTTGCAGGGCAGCAACTTTCAGGTCGGGCAGACCTACAATGTCGTGGTTCCGGTGTCCGGGTGCGTGAGCGGGGGGCTGTCGGACACCTCCGGCGGCGTGATCATCCGGTCCGCGTGGACCTCCACAACGAGCCTGCCGGCAGGCGCCGGCTGCAGCGGCACGACATCCACCTGGACCTTCCAGTGGACCCCGCTGACTCCCGGCACGCATGTGCTGGGCTACGGATACGGCAACGGCAACCCGAACCTCCCGCCGTACACCGACCGGGGCACCGCCACCGTCCAGGTCGGCGGCGGCACGAGCACGGACCCCGAGGCGTGCGGCGAGTCATCGGTCTGCACTACCGTCCACGGCAGCCCCGAGGTGGGCTGCGCGCTCACCGTGACCATCTCGAAAATCCCTGCCTCACAGGCGGCTTCATCGGGCTCGGCCATGCTGTCGAGCCTGAGCGGAGGATCCCCCGCCGCACGCAACGCGTGGGTGTCCGACAACGGGACGAGCACCGGCACCACGACCATCGGCGGCAACACCGTCACCATCAAATGGACTCCCACGACGGCCGAATACCACCACCTGGTCGGCCAATTCGACACCGGCGCGCAGCCCGGCTTCCCCGACGGCATCGTGCTGCCCGGCTGGGCCGGTGAGATGTGGATTCCGGTAACAGCCGCCGGAACCCAGCCCTGCGCCTAACCCGCACCGACCGCGCCTGATCCCGGTGATTCGGGCGCGGGCTTTTCCACGGTCGAGGGTGACGCCGCGCGCCAGCACGTCACAGCGTGCGCCCGACGTCGGCCGCGACCAGACGGTCCAGGGCGCGTTCCGCGATAGCGGCGATCGTCATGGACGGGTTGCAGGCCGCGGTGTTGCCTGGCATGAGCGCACCGTCCAGGACATAGAGGCCGGACTGGCCCAGAACACGCCCCTCCAGGTCGCAGACGGTGCCCACGCTCGCGCCGCCGAGCGGATGCCACGTGGAGGGGAACACGGCATTCGTGTCGAGCAAGGTGCTCGTCTCGCCTGCGATGCGGCGGACCGTGGGGCCGATGTGATTGTCCTGGATGGCCGAATCGCCGTCGACGGGCCAGTGCAGGGTCGCGGCGCCGGCCTTCGCGTCGTAGCGGAATTCGCCGCGGCCGGTGCTGACGCCGTAGCCGACGAGCATGGTGCTGTGCGCGTCGACCGACAGCGGTGGAATGGACGCCTGGATGACGGTGTGGGCGGTGGCGGGGTCATCCCAGTTCAGGCTGCCGTAGACGACGGGGCCGCCTTGGGCGAGGCCGAATTCCTGTGCGGGGTCGGTCCAGACGTAGATGCGGTCGGCGTTGGTGCCCCAGCCGCGTCCGAGATCGTCGGGGAGGTCGGGGATTTGGCCGGTGGCGGCCGCGCGAACCAGGAGCTTGGTGGTGTTGAGGCTGCCCGCGGCGAGCACCACCGCGTCGGCGGTGAGGATCTTGTTCTCCAGCACGGTGCCCGTGGTGTCGGTGCGGTCCACGTGCACGTTCCAGCGGCCGTCGGCGGCTCGCGCGAGATCGGTGACCTCGTGCAGGGTTTCGACGGTGACGCGGCCGGTGGCCTCGGCGGCGGCGATATAGGTGACGTCGACGGTGTGCTTGCCGCCGTTGTTCACGCCCAGCGAGCCGTCGCCGTTGGTGTAGGAGGGGGTCATTTCGCCACGCAGCTCGGCGAGGGCGTAGTTCCAGTCGATGGGCATGGGGATCTTCGACACCGGTAGACCGGCCGCACGGGCATGGTCGGCGAAAGCCCTTGCGGCCGTGTAATTCCTCGTGTCGATCAGCTCATCGGGGGCGACGGCCAGGCCCAGCATGCGGGCCACTCGCGGGTAATAGACCCTGTCGAGGGCCTGCCAGTCGAAGCCGTCCGGGAAGTGGGTACGGAATGCCGCTTCGGTGGGCTGCAACGACATGCCCTGGTAGACAAGCGATCCGCCACCCAGACCGGCGGCACACAGGGCGGTCATATTCTCGCCGGGCACGGCCTCGACCAGCCCGGTGTAGGCCTCGAAAGCGACCGGCCTACCGAACAATTCGGGGCCGGAGCGATGCCACAGCATGCGCTTGTCCGGCGCGGTGGCCCGCGGGAAAGTCTGCGCGTTCGGTCCGGTCGGCCAGCGCATGCCGCGTTCGAGCAGCAGCACCGGGACACCGGCCTCCGCGAGGCGCAAAGCGGTGACGCCACCGCCGAATCCGGAACCGATGACGATTACTCGATGGTCTTCTCGGGTGAGCTCGACCCGGTTGACCCGCGCGGCGATCGCGGAGCCGGCGCGAGCCAGCGGCGCGGACGCGAGCAGCGCGGCGGCTCCGGACAGCAGGGAACGACGCGAGATATCTGACATATCACACCTTGAAAAGGGAACGGATTCTTGAAGATTCAGTCGATGGCACAGCCGGAGAGCGGCTTGTCGTTCAGCCGATCCATCAGATAGCCGATCGCATTGTTGGTGCCGAATCCGTCGATGATTTCCGGACCGAAATGATTGGGGATCGTGGTGCCCGCAAGAATGGGCGGCAGTTCATCGGTCCGGAAGGTGACCGTGGCCCCTGAGGCGCACCAGTCGGTCGCCAATTGCCGAGCCTGACCGTAGGGAACGGTGTCGTCATTGCGGCCGCTGGTGATGAATACCGGGCTGGAGGGTGTCAGCGATCCGATGCGTTGCTGCCGCAATATGGTTTGGATCGCAGGGATTTCACGCATGTGGTCGACGAGCGGCCTGCCGTCGACGGTGAATGCGTTGGTGCGCAGGAACGGATGCAGGGCGATCACATCGCCGATGCATTCGTTCGACAGTTCCTGCAACAACTGCTGCCCCGCAGGCGTCACCCGGGCATTGAATTCCGGCCGCAAGTCCGGATACCGATCCAGGAATCCGTTCAGCGCGAACCCGACCGCGCCGCCGATCAGACTCCCCTCGATCCGGTCCAGAATGGCCGAGAGATCCGCGGTCGGCGCACCCGCCCAGGTCCCCTTCACATTCAACTCCGGCGCGTACCCCGGTTGCATCTCCGCTGCTGCCGCGCTCGCACCACCGCCCTGCGAGTAACCCCAGAACGCGAGCGGAGTCCCGGTCCCGCTGCCCGCCAATCGGTTCGCCGCGCGGGCCGCGTCGAGCACGGCGTGGGCCTCCTCGATCCGGTTGGCGTAGGTGTGAATTCCCGGCGTGCCCATCCCGATGTAGTCGGTCACGAACACCCGCGCACCCAGCGCGTTCCACGCGAACGCGGACAGCGCCTCCTGATTGGCCGAGAACGTGGGCGGAGTGAGGCTCGCGTAGATCCCCGTCGGGAATGCCAGCGACAAGGCGCACTGATCCCCCTGCCCGACCGTGCCCGGCGCGATCAACACCGTCGGACGGGGGACACTCCCCTGCCACGGCCGCGTCGAATCGATGAAGGTCCCGGTCACGGCCACGGGCGCGTCGTCCTGGGTGCGCGAGGTGTACATCACCCGCTGGGCCGGGAGCGGCCAGTTGCCGTCCGACCCGGGAGCCGCGGCGTACACCGACATCGGCTCGGTCTTGATCACCGCGCCCGGCGTCGCATCGAATTGTGCTGGCGGGTAATAGAAATCGTTCACCGGCTCGGCGGCAGCCGGCGTGGCCGCGAGCGCGGTCGCCGCCACGGCGAGGCAGGCGGCAGCCCCCGCCACGGCGGTTCGGAGCAGGGGTGAAGCGGACAGGTGCTGCTGACGAGGCATCGCGATCTTTCGCTACGGACTTCCATCACACGAGTTGAGTAACCGGGTTACCCAAGTAACGGCGTTACCGTAGCGGTATGGCCAGGGAAACGGAAGAGGCACTGCGAGCGCGAATCCTCCACGAGGTGCGCGCCCTGCTGGAATCCGACGGCTACGACGCCGTCCAACTGCGCGAAGTAGCCCGCCGCGCCCGCGTCTCCCTCAGCACCATCTACAAACTCTTCCCCACCCGCGACGACCTGCTCGTCTCCGCCATCGAACTCTGGATGGAAGAAAACACCTACCTCCCGATGGAACCCCCCACCCCCGACGAATCCCTCCACGACGGCCTCATCCGAGTAATCCGCCACGTCTTCTCCCCCTGGGAACGCCACCCCATCATGCTCGAGGCCTACCACCGAGCCCGCACCAGCTCCTCCACCCGCCTCGACAACCACGGCCTGGACGCCGTCTTCCCCATAGCCGCCGCCGTCCTCTCCGGCGCCAACCCCGCCTACCTCTCCGACATAGCCGTAATCCTCTCCAACATGACCTACTCCCTCCTCGCCCAATGCGCCGACGGCACCCTCAAGGTCTCCCAAATCCTCCCCATCCTCGAACGCACAGTGCACCGCCTAACCACCAACAACGAACCCGAAGCCACCGCCGCCACCACCCACCGCCCACCCACCCCCTCTTCCCCCCTCAGCCCCGACATAGCCGCCCCCTTCATCCGCACCCCGGATTCCCCTGCGCCAGAACAACCCTGAGCGGCCCCCGTCGCCCTCTCCAACCCCCGCCACACGCCGATAACCAGCCGATTTGGATGTTGAGGGGGGTACTGGGGTAATCTCGTCGAGCACGAGCGAGAGCAAATGCAACGGGCTGTGGCGCAGCTTGGTAGCGCACTTGACTGGGGGTCAAGTGGTCGCAGGTTCAAATCCTGTCAGCCCGACCAAGAAAAATCCCCTCCGACCTCGGTCGGAGGGGATTTGCTTTTATTTGATCAGCCGTAGATGGTGGCCGTTTGGGCGCTTCGAGGTGCAGGGACAGCAGATCGCCGGCTTTCTGCAGCGCGGTGATGTTCGGATGCAGATACAACTTGGTGACTCGAGGGTCGGCGTGGCCGGCGATCTCCTGGAGCAGATGTAGCAGAACGCCGGCGTCGGCGAACCACGTCAGCCCGGTGTGCCGAAGGGTGTGTCTGCGGAGGTGTTCGTAGCCGAGTTCGGCGACCACCTCATCCCAGTGGGTTGCGCGACGGAGAACCGTGATCTGGATCCGTCCGCCGCGAGGCCCTAAGAACAGTCGCTCTTTTCGGTACGCCTCGGCGCGGGTGGCCGCATCGGCGTTCCTCATCGCGGGTCCGCGTCCACGCGGGCCCGCGCGCGAGCGATCGCTCTCAGGACGATCGGCCGAAGTTCTTCGATGATCGGAACCTTGCGAGCGCGTTTACCTTTCGTGCCCTTGTCCAGGAGGCCACCCGGTCCCGGCGTCGTCTGTCGCCGCAATATCCACAGCCAGGTGTCGATATCGATGTCCTCGACCAGGCAGCCGGCCACCTCTCCGATGCGGGCCGCGGTACATGCCTCGAAGATGACGACTTCGCCCCAAACCTCGTACTGCTCCCAGGATCTGGCGACCAAGGCATCGGCTAGCGCCGTGAGGGTCTGCCAGTCCGGTAGCGCCAGTGCGCGAGGGTTGTTCAACTCATCCTCGTGCCGTGCGTACTGCCGTTGCCACCCGGGCACTTCCACCCGGTTGCGGTCGATCACCTCATCGCGCACGGCCTGGTCCATGATCCGGCCGAGCGTGGCCAACGTGTTCTTGATCGTGGATCGGCCGTGTCCCTCCGAGATCCACATGCCGACCGCACGATCAGCGACTCCTGCCGTGATCATGGTGATCGGCAGATGCCCGAGTGTGGGCACGATCCGCCGACGCCATCCCGCCCGGTATGGGTCCAGGGTCTTGGGTTCGACACCCCGCATGGCGATGTCCCAGTCCGCGTCTCCGTAGTCCTTCAGGGTTGCGGTCGCCATCTTCGGGTCGACGCCGCGGGCCGCGGCGTTCTTGATCCGCTCGATCCAGGCTTCGGCTTCGCCGCGTTCCTCGAAGGCCTGCGACTTGCTGTCCCGCTTTCCCGTCGCCGGATCGGTCCACCGGACGCGGGCCAGAAAGGGTTTGGCGCGCTTCCGTTCTTCGATGCTGCCGCGGATTTCTACACCCAGCGGCACCATGCTGACCGAGTCGCCCATCAGGCCACCGCCGGATCGATCCGCCGGCGCATCAGGTAGGCGATCACGTCGGCACCGCGGTAGCGGGTGATGCGGCCGGAGATCTGAACGAACGGCGGCCCTTGCGGCGGCCGTGCCGTACGCCAGCGTCGCAGGCTCGATGGATCGACCTTCAGTTCAGCGGCGACCTCCTCGGTTGTGTACCAGCCAGTTTCAAGGATCTGTTCCGGGCTCATTCGGTCCATTGCAGGGTTCCTCCTTCCGCTCCGTCGATGTGGTTGCGGGCCGCGGTGAGGGTTCGGGTGACTGCCGAGGAACTGAGCTCGACGTGTTCGGCGATCCGCGAATGTGACCAGTTGTCTTCGAATTTCAATCGCAGGATGGTCGCGACCTTGTCGGGGTCGCGGCGGCCCGCGGGGTCGGCATGACAAACCGATTCCGCAATTGTGGCCCACCGATCCTGCGCACCAGCGGCCTCAAGCGCCACCGGCTCACCCGATCCGATCTCACTCATCACTAATCCGGGCCGGAGTTCGGTTGCGGTGGATCGGGTCTCGGTGTGGATTTCTCGCACCGACGTGGTGCGCACGGTGTCGGCGGTGCGCACCGGGTCGTAATCGGTGCGCACCACCTCGTTGCCCGGTGTGTTGTCGCTGCGTGGGCTGCGGGCCAGCACGGGCAGGGCGATAGTGGCCTGTGTGATGGCGCCGTCGATGATCAACGGCACCAGCGAGGCGAGGTGGGGCGCAAGCCCCCACTTTGTGGTCACCGTTTTGTGGTCCTCCTTCTTGTGGTCTCTCTTTCTCCCATCGCATTTCGATTCCTCTTGTCTACCAACTGGTTTGTATTGGTTGCTGGCTCGCATGGCCAACATTCACCTCAGCGAAGCGGGGGTGAATGTTGGCCATGCGAGCCAGCAACCCTGCGCCGAAGGCGCAGGTAGGCAGAGGTTTTCAGGGCATGCTGATGCGATTCTGATCGGACGACGAATCCGATCAGGTCCGCATCAAGTCCGCATCGGACCTCGCGGAACTTTGCTTCCTCGGAGTGTCTGGAGCGTTTCGTGCAGAACAGATCCGATGACTGTCCACTTGAGCCAGGATCGCTTGTCCCATAGGGAATCAACGATCCGGCCGGCTCAGGACCGTGCGATGAAGGCGAGGTCCTTGCTCGTCCAGGTCATGAAGATACTGTTCATGGCTGTCCAATCGTTAACCGACACAACAGATCCCGTGTGGACGTATATTGTGGTCCGTGCCTTGGGGAGTTATCGCAACAGCTAGTGTCGGATCCGCTGGTGCCATCGCGGCAATCGTCTTCGGATGGCTGACGGCACTTCGGGCTCAGTACGATCGGGTGTTGAATGTCATTGACTACGTCGCATCAGACCGGGTTGCGGAGGCTCGGCACCAACTCGGTTCCGTGCTTCTCGATCGCCGTGGCGTTGTCTTACCGGAAGAGCGGCGCACCACCCTTGAGAATCTCTTTGTGATCTTGTGGGCCATGGGCAGAATCGACGCAGTCCGAGCAACGTTGCCGCAACGCAACGGACCCTGGTCGCGGCCTCATCGATTGCTGCGAGACAGCACCGAAGGGCTCGTGAGGTTTTGGATTCAGAACTATGAGTCCGTCGCCGACCAGGTCGGTGCCGATACCGCAGGTTCTGACCATGGGCTGATCCGGCTAGGTATCGCCTGGGATCTAACCAATCGAACAAGAGATGACTTCCTGGCCGCGACCCGTGCACGCCTAGCCAACGTCGCCGCGTCTCTTTTGACTAGCGAGGATGCGATCGCTGGGCTCCCCGAGGGTGAGCAAGGGAGGAACGGATACAGCAGCGCCACCTTCCAGGTCCTGCACCCGTCGCCCCGACCACTGCCAGCCCCTCCAATACCGTTGGGGCCCGTTGGACAAGCAATCTATGAGGAAGGTAGCGAGGAGTAGGTGGTCGTGCGGTAGGCAGATGATCAATCCACCGGACAGCCTCCAATGAATGGGTGTGTCCTGAGCCCCTGTGCGTCCGTACGAATTCTCCGGTCAGTGCGTGCATCTGCGCCGCCAGCGTCTCAAGGTCTGCCAGGGCCCAATGCCCGCAACTAGCCACCTGGGTCGAAGACGCGATGGCTTGGACCTGAGAGCGATCGCCAGGCCGTTCGATAACCGATGTCCCTAATCCGTGTTCGGATGCCTCGAACCAGCCCGCGGTTCTCAAGGCGCTTCAGGCTTCTGTAGACGGCCTGAGTCTCGCTGTCGTTCGGGGGATCGCCATCGTCCTCATGGAAGATCTCCATGGCGATCTCGTAAACGGTAGCGGCCCAATCTTCCTGATCCAGGTACTCAAGCAGTGCCGTCTGTAGAGGGCCCAGACCACGGGTGCTGCCACCGTTCACGGTCGGTCCCCGAGTCGAAGAATGTCGAGTGCTCGGGGGGCTGATCGATGCGCAGGTTACCAACTGGCTGTCGCTTCCTTGTGGTGATCCGAAAGCGCCTTGATGTAGCTTCCGGTAGCGATCGGGAGTCCTTCGAGGACAGCGTAATTGGCATACTTCTTGAGCATTGGCGCCACAACGACAGTCAGAGATACAGGGTCAATGGCGATCTGTCCGGCGTCGAAAAGACTATGGATATCAGATCTGAGTAGTAAGCCCTCATCTACATCGTGGACGGCATGTGTGGCGAAAGCCCGCAGGTGAGCGGCTTCCAGGGCTTTGGCAGGACAAGGCCCCGTCACTGCACACACCAGACCGTATCGCTCAAGCAATTGCTGACGAAACTTTGCTTGCCCGTTGCGAACCCGCACCATTGCGGTCCGATGGCCACTTGTCGGAGTCGTCGGCTTTCCCGCAGCCAACGGGGTGTTGTGAACGGTCACCGAGACCCGATCCAGGAGCTTCTTCAGTCCGTCAGAATCGCACCGACGGATGGCGTTCTGCTTCGACTTATCCAGCAGCAGTTCAAGTTCCGCCGCGGGAACGGCACCGTCAAGGGCTTGCCACTCAGAGCCGTAGCTGGCAACGTACAAGGTCACCGGGTCACTGACGGTGAGAGGAACGTCGAACTCATGTCGGCATCCTTCGTGCCGGCACAGATAGACCGTCGGCTTACCGCTCTTCCGGAACGACAGGTCCGCCTTCCCGCATTTCGGACACTTGTGCCGAACTTTCGTGCCCTGGGTCGAGGTCAGTCCGTCAACGCGCGACACACCATAGACATAGTCGGTATCACGAAGGACCACTTGGTGTCCGACCTTGACCTGTAGATGGTTCGCCACCCCGCTGTCGTAGGCATAGTGCGAGCCGAGTGCATCCGGATAGCCCTCGTTGCTCACCCACGAGTGGCCACCCATCTTCGTCAACAGCGACCACGCCCGCATCTCATACCCTCCACCAGCCATGAAGCCTCCGACCTACGCCACGACCAATTACAGCCTACGAAGGAGCACCGACACACTCTCTCCGACAGGCCAGCGTCCTTGTGAGCGACGAGCGCATTGTGGCGCGGTGTGGACGGCGCTGAGGGCGCCGATCTCGGGCTTCTAGGAGCGGAGAAAACATATGCCCACATACGATTGGACGGTACGGCAGCTGTAACGCCTGCCACTGTCTGGGGCGACGTATCAACGACCGCGGGACACCCTTCCCACCCGGTGTTGGTGCGTGACTGGCAGATTGAAACTCGTTGACATACAGGTGATCCGGGAAGGAACTTCCTCCGAGTGGTAGTCGAAACCGACGTAGTGGACATCATCCGGCTCGAGCCCGATGCTGGCCTGGTGAAGAGCCTCGGTGCTCATCACACGTTCAAGTCAGCGATCGCCGATCTGGTCGACAACTGCATGGACGCGGAAGCCACCCGGATCTCGATCCGGCTGCTGACCAAGAACGATCGGCTCGTCCAGGTCGAGGTAGTCGACAACGGCAAGGGGATGGACGCGACTGTGGCCGATAGGGCCATGACCCTTGGTCTGCAGCGCGACTACTGCGACAACGACCTAGGCCACTTCGGCGTGGGCCTCAAGGCCGCGTCCTTCAGCCGCAGTGATGTGCTGACCGTGTGGTCGAGTAAGCGTGGTGCCGTTCCCATCGGGCGACGGATTCGTCGGGCGGACTTCTCCAAGGATTTCTCCTGCGAACGATTGTCGGAGGTCGCGGCAGCCGCTGCGCAGGAGAAACGCAGACGGATGATCGACTCCCCCTGGGGTACGACCGTCGTCTGGTCGGAACTGCGCAGCACATACCGTGGAGCCAACATCGAGGAAGCCCGTACATGGATGGCCGAGACCGAACGGACGTTGTGTTCGCACCTGGGCGTCACCTTCCACCGGCTCATCGAGAAGAACGCCCTCGAGATCGATATCCTCGTCGACGAACTTGCACAGGCGGACGAAGCTATCGGCGCACCGGTCAAGGCCATCGACCCGTTCGGGTATGCCAGTTCCGGGAGATCGGGCTATCCCAAGACCATCGTGGCCAGCGCAGGCGATCAGCAGGTGTCGCTGCGGTGCTGCGTCTGGCCAGCCAAGACCGATATCCCAGGCTTTCGGATCGAAGGTAAACCGGGCGAAATGTTCCAGGGCTTCTACATCTACCGACGAGACAGGCTGCTGCAGGTCGGCGGCTGGTCCGACGTGGCGAACCCGTCGCGTCAGCGTCAGCTGGCCCGGGTCATTATCGATGACGCATCGGCTATCGGCACCCTGCTCACGATGAACCCAGAAAAGGCTGGACTGCGCTTCGAGCCCCGTTTTCGAGACGCGTTGGGGCGGGCTGCGGCCAAGGACGGGACGACGTTCGACCAGTTTCTCGCCGACGCCGAGGACACCTACAAAACCGGTAACAAGAAGATGAGCAAGCGTCAACCGGTCATCACTCCCGGCAAGGGGTTCGCACCGGCTGTTCGCAAGCAGATCACGACCGAGTTGGGCGTGAAGAAGTTCGATACTCTGGATGTCCGGTGGACTCGACTCGCGCAGGGGCAGTTCTTCGACATCGACTTCATCGACAGCACCCTCCTGCTGAATCAGCGCTACCGCCACCTCCTGGCCCCGAACGGGGGCAGCTTGAACGATGCGCCGCTCGTCAAGGCGCTGATGTTCCTACTCACCCATCAGATATTCGAAGGTTCCTATCTCGGCTCGAAGGACAAGGACAATGTCGCCCTCTGGAGCGCAATTCTCGGCGCCGCAGTCGAAGTCGAAGCAGAGATGCGCCGCGGTGACTGAGCAAGTCGACGACGCACGCCACTACTCGCTGGCCAACGTCGATGCGTTCTGGGACGCCGGAAACCCTGTCCTGCTGCCTATTTCGGGCACACCCGAGTGCGTCCTCGATCTCGACCCCGCCAATGAAACGATCGCGCTCATCACGCCCTTCTCGCCGCCAGAGCCGGACGTCTCGAAGTGGCGGAATATCGCACTAAGGATCGTCGCGTCCGACGGCGAGGATCTCGCTGAGCTCAGCGTGGCAGTCGAGGAGAATCTGCATGGCGCTTACGGACTTCTGACCAGTGCCGCAGACCAGCTTCAGCTCGAGAAGGCGCCCCTGGCCGTCGCCATTGCGACCGCAATCACTAAGCATCGCAACATGTTTGCAAGCAATATTGGCTTGAGTCTGGACAGGGAGATCGGCCTCTACGGTGAACTGCTGGTCCTTGAGTATCTCATCGACAAGCTTGGTGTGGGGCCTGCGATCGAGTCGTGGCTGGGGCCGCTCGGCGAAGAACACGATTTCGTCTTCGGCGAGATTCACCTCGAGATCAAGACGACGTCCACGGAGCGGCGAAGGCACACGATCCACGGATTCACGCAGCTGGTTCCCCTCCACGGGGTTCCCCTGAGCCTGATCTCAATTCAGCTCACCCGCAGCAATCACGAAGGCGGGCGGACTCTTTCGCAGATAGTCTCGCAGCTTCGTGCCAATTCCCGGGGACACCGGGCAAAGGTCGATGCCGCGTTGGCGGCGTGCGGCTGGAACGAGGAGCACGCCGCGCTCTACACGACCTTCTGGGCAAAGCGGAAACCACCGCGTGCCTACAGTGTCGACGACCGCTTCCCGGCGCTGACCTTCGACCGACTCGCCCAGGTCATCACGAATATGACTGCCGTGAGCGATCTTTCGTACCGAGTCGATGTCACACACTTCGCCCACCAGCCCCTTCCCGGCACCTTGGCCGGCTTTGTTGAAGTCCCGGAGGAGACCGTATGAGCCTCGACGCCCTCATCCTGTCCCAGCCCCTGAAAAATCTGCTCCAAGGGCTAGGCGAGCAGGACCCGGCGCCGCTGCTGCCGATTCTGGCTCTGTTTGCGCAGCGCCCGGTCTCGGAGGCGGAGTTCCTCGCCTTTGTCGACATGGCGCCGCCGAACGACGGCGGCATGATCCAGCTACGACTCGCGTTCGCCAAATGGGATGCCAGCGAAGACCTCAAGCTCTGCGATCCACACGGCAAGGAGACGGTGTCGGGCACGACTGCGCGGCGAGTCGCCGTGGTCCACGCCCTCGGGCTCAGCGAACATGCCGAGGCGGCTTTGCGGGAGACGATCCGGGTGCACGTGCAAGACACCATTGTCATTTCGAAGGAGTTCGAGCCCTGGTACGAACAAGCGCGCCACGAGCGCAGCACGCTCTACTGGGACGACTACAAGCAGTACCTGACGCAGGTGAAGAAGTTGCCGGCATCGTCGATCACCACCCTCGATCAGAGCACCACCGATGTCGTCGAGCGATTAACCGACCCCGTCCGCGTTGACGTAAAACAGACCAAAGGCCTTGTGGTGGGCTATGTCCAGAGTGGAAAGACAGCGAATTTCACCGGCGTGATCGCCAAAGCCATCGACGCCGGCTACCGCCTCGTGATAGTCATGACCGGCACAATCGAGATCCTTCGCGCCCAGACACAGCGGCGAATCGATATGGAGCTGATGGGCGTCGAGAACGTCCTCGCGGGCCAGGATCCAGACGATCTGGACGTTGCTGAAGGGCTGGATTACCAACAGGACGAGGATTGGCTCGCCAACAGGTTCGTCAAGCACACTCAGGTCGCGCTCGACCAACCCGGTGTGGCCCGGATCCGACGGGTCACCACACACAAGGGAGATTACAAGAGCCTTCCCCACGGGATGTCGCAACTGCGGTATGACCGGCTCGACAAGACTAAGACACTAAACGCGGCCGAAAACCTCTTCCACACTGACGCTTACGTCGTGATCATCAAAAAGAACTCGGCTCCCTTGAAAAAGCTCATCAGGGACCTCAAGCCGATGCAGGCCATGCTCAAGGAGCTACCGGCACTGGTCATTGACGACGAGTCAGACATCGCCTCGATCAACACAAAGGACCCCAAGAAGTCCAGCAAGCGCACTGAAATCAACGAACGAATTACCGAAATCCTCAAGATCGTCCCCCGGGCGCAATACGTAGGGTACACCGCGACACCATTCGCAAACGTATTCATCGATCCGGACGACGAAACAAACCTGTTTCCATCAGATTTCGTGCTGTCGCTACCTCGCCCAGAAGGCTATATGGGCGTCCAAGAGTTCCATGATCTCGACGCAGATTGGGACACGATTCCGAAGACGGTCGCAACCTCTAACGAACTCGCTTACGTGCGGGCCGTCAAGGGCGATCCAGATCGCGATCCCGACCTTTGGAAGGAAGAGCTCGGAAAGGCGCTCGATGCCTGGGTGCTCAGCGGCGCCATCAAGAAGTACTGTGAAACCAAGACGGGCAGGGTCTTTCGACACCACACGATGCTCGTTCACGAGAACGTTGCCAACAGTGTTCAGCTCAAATCAGCTGTCGTCGTCCGCAGTCTCTGGAACAGCGGGAAGTTCACCTCCAGCGAGGGATTGGCTCGCCTGTGCAGGCTCTTCGACGACGATTTCCTCGAAGTGATGCGGGCCCGAGCCAAGCGCGAACCCGTCCCGGAGTCATTCGACCAGGTCAAACCGTATGTGCGAGAAGCAATTGCCGAGATGACCAGTGCGGGTGCCGATCCGGTACTGATCGTCAATTCAGATGCGAACATCCAAGCCCAACAGCAGGCGCTTGACTTCGACAAGGGCAACGTGTGGAGGGTGATCGTGGGCGGGACCAAGGTCAGCCGCGGCTTCACAATCGAGGGCCTCACGATCTCGTACTTTCGACGCAAGGCGAATCAGGCCGACACGCTTATGCAGGCTGGTCGTTGGTTCGGGTTTCGAGACGGCTACCGTGATCTCGTTCGCCTATATATTCGCCGGGACCGCAAGGTGGACCTCTACGAAGCCTTCGAGGCGCTACTTCTCGACGAAGAAGCATTCCGCGACGAGATTGGCAAGTTCGCCGGACTCGACGAGGATGGCAAGCCAATCATGGTGCCCCACCAGATCCCTCCGTTGGTCAGTCAGCACCTTCCATGGCTGAAGCCAACGAACCGGAACAAGATGTTCAACGCGGTCGTGAAGGCCCGCGCCTCCGTTGGAGCATTCCATCAGCTGTCCTCAATCCCGAACCGGGAGGAAAAGAGCAAGCACGAGGCGAATCTCAAGCACGTTGTGCTGCCGCTACTCGAACTCGCTACGAAATCAGTCGCCCTTCCGTATTTCGATCAAGCAGATGGCAAGACGAAACATCAGCAAGCTCGTGTCGGAACGATTGATGGGCGGCACTTTCTGGACCTGTTCGACATGCTGACGTGGCATCCGGACTACAACCAGGTCATCACACCTCTTCGGACTTTCATCGCGAACGCCACGGAGAAGCAAAGGATCAAAGACTGGGCGATCATTTGGCCACAGCGTCAATCTCCCGGACGGATGCTCTGGTTCGACGAACTCGGCCTCAAGGCCCCCGTGTGGAAGCGCACACGACGGCGGCCTCCGCGTATTGACTTCACCGGAGAGAACAAGCGTAACATCCTCTCCGCCAACCCTGTACCGGAAGGCGCGGACGTCGAGGGGCTCGGGAGAAGCGACACACGGGGCGTCATAGTCATCTCGCTCATAGCCGACCAGGAAGAATCCAATGAAGCTGCGCAGGTGATCCGAGACAATGTCGTTGGTCTCATCTCATTACGAGTTCCCGACAAGTCAATCCGGAGCAAGCGCGAACTCATCCAGTGGGAGGTCAAGAGGTCTGACAAGGCAAACGACGTCGTTGTTGTTGACGACCGCGTAGTCCATGACGGAACTCTCCCAGTCATCAACAACTGAGCACAAGACTGTACTTGCGCGCGAAGCCTGTTCGGCTGGTTCGGTCCGGATTCTGAACCAGATGCATCGTTACCGGCCAGAGTAGGCCGAGTTCGGTTGACCAATCATGTCCCGCCCAAACCGGACCAATGCAGACCGTGGTGGCATGATCACTCAGATCCTCGCCACGATCGGCGCAATCGTCCTCGCCTTCAACGCCGCTACTCACGTGCCCGGCGCTGTCGTTTCTAGGACTGGTCTCCGCTCTGGAGGTGTCCGTTGGTGATCGCGGATGCAGCGATAATCGTGGACTTTCCAGCACTCTCCGTGAGCACCTCAGGAGTGTCGTGAGTGATGCCAATGGTGTAGCGAACGACCTCTCGCCGATGTGCAATGACGTCCTCCAGTGGCAGTTCCAGGAGAATTCCGGCATTCTCAAGGAACGTTGCGACCCGTGCGAGCTCTGCCGGAAACCGTTCGGTGCCAATGCTTTCGGTGACCCAGCCACCGAATGTTCGTGTCGGCACCGAGACCTCGTCGACCTTACGTAGCGCCCGTCCGAGCGTGTTGGGAGCTCCTACCAGAGCGGCTACCAGTAGAGCGACCGCGGCGGCGTTGTAATCGAGCCGTGCCAGGCGTGCCCGTACCACGATGTAGATGGTCAAGAACCGCTTGGCTCGCCGCGGTGTCGTTGCGACCAAGACAGCGAGTTGGTCGAGGACCTCACAGTCGTCATCGGTAATGTCGAGCGAGCTGATCACATATTGATCGACCGGCGACGAATCTTGCTCGTTGGATCGTGCGACAGGATCTGTGCCCGTCGCCTGCTCAGCCGGAGAATCCGACGGTGATCCGGCACCTTCGACTGCTTCACCGGGCACCGGTTCGGAGTCGGGTTCCGTAGTTGCCGAAGAAATTTCGAGTTCGATGCGGGCGGGGCGGCGTTTGATGGCATCACGAAGGACTGCGCGACACCCATCCGGCGTCATCGGCGGCAATGTGTAGGTCAGTTGGAAGATCTTCTCCAGGTAGTCCGACGGCGCCAAAGCGTTGGCTTCGGCGGACAGCAACTCACCATGCGCGCCCCGCAGGGAGTTCTCCAGACTGCGATGGTCGACGCCAACGATCACCACGAACTGCGGCAGCGCCAAGAACAGATGCACGGCCTCCAGAACGGCCATCACCGTCGGTGCTGCACACCGATCGAGGTCGTCGATGTACAGCACCACACGCTTGAAGGGCGATGCCTCATCCTCGAGCGCATCCTTGAGGCATTCGCTCAGTTCGTGCAGGTCCCGGTGGATCCGCGTGACAACACCGAGGTGCTCGTCGTACTCGGCGGTCGCCGCACGTTCTGCGATGAACCGCTTCAGAATCGATCCGGGTTTCAGATCATCACGCTGCCGCTCGGCCTTGTCGAGCTCGCCTTCCTTGGCGGCTTTCTTCTTCTCCACCTCCGCGACCGCTTGGTCGGCCGTGGTCAACTTCGTCTGCAGCTTCTCGATCTCGGCTTGGTCCTGTGCGCGTTTGGTCTCGAGGCGTTGTTCGACGAGAGACTGGAGATCCTCGGCCGGCTGAATGACCTTGCGCACCAAACGGATCTGCTTACCGACTGCGGTAGCCATACCGGTCGCCAGCGAGGCAACTACCCCGATCGAGGTTCCCATCGCCCTGATGGGCCCTGCAGCCCAGTAGCCGAGACCCACCGTCACCGCCAGCACGATCAGCGTGGCGAGAGCGGCCCCCATCAGAGGCGACGACCACCACCCCCAGCGGCCCGGCTTTCCCAGGAACTTGATTCGCTCCTTGAGTGCGTCGACTTCACGGGCCGTGCCCAACAACTTCAGCACGCTGTCTTGCAGGTCGTGCAGACCCAGGTCCTTCATAGTCTGGTCGAGCCATTTCCGCACTTCAGGGTTGGACCTGGCGTCGTTGACGATGTCCTGAATGGTGACCGATTTCAAGAGTTCGTTCTCGTCGTCTTGCTCGGACCGAACTTCGTCGATCTTGTCCTGGATGCCCTTTCGCTTCTTCTGCGCAGCCTCGACTTCACCACCGATGGTTTTGATCTCGTCCTGGAGTTCTGTGATCGTCTGGTTGGCTGCTGTGCGTTCTCGCTCGAACCGCGGCCCCTTGACGTCGAGGGCCTCGAAGATCTGTTGATGCAGACTGGCCATCAGATGGCCGCGTTCGTAATGCCACGCCTTGAAACGAATATGGGCGGTGCCGGGCTGGAAAACCTGCCCGGCTCGGTCGCTGGCCCCGAACTGCTTGATATGCCGCTCGACACTGTGCATGAAGTAGGATTTCCCGCTGCCCCACTCCCCGTAGAGTGCAATCGCAAGCGGGGGGACAACCTGCTTGGCTGCAATGACCGTCGCCAACGCCCGCGCATCCGCATCGATATCGAGCATGTCGGGTCCGTCGACATCGTCATCGGTCACCGAGGGCAGTACTACTGTGCGGGTCAGTGAGATCTCGCCCCCGGCAACCATACGGACTTCAACGGTCGCTGAGATTGCCCCCTCACTGCCTGCCAGAGACGAGCGCTGCTGCTGAACGGTTCGCTGTGGCACGTCCGATTCGGTGAGGGCCTCCGGATCTCCGAAGTCGACGCCACGCAATTCACACTCGTACAGCAACTCGAGCATCTCGGCGATATGCGCGATATCGAGGTCGAGAGCCACCGTTTCAAACATCGCGAACGACCTGTACCGGTAGGCGTGAACGTTGCCGACCTGGTAGGCACGCCCGAGCTTCTGCTTCGCATTGAGGTCGAGATCATCGAACACCGACTGCAAACCCGCCCAGGTGAGGAGCTTCCGAGCCGATTGTGCACGAGCCTGCAGATCGCTGTCGGATCGGAAGATGAAGTCCTTCTTCTCTGGACTCCAGGTCGTCGTTCCCTGGTTGAGTGACAGGTAAACCGCCTCACCGGAGGCACTGAACAAAAAGACGGCATACCAACCGACGCCCGCCTTGGTGCTCAGTTCGGGGTCGAAAAACCGGGTCCACGGTACCTCTGCGGGCGTACCTTTCCCGCCGCTACCCTCCGCCTTCCACTCCGGATTCACCTCACGGAGAATGCGTTCCAGCTCTCGGGGAATGACTCGCTCGACCAACTCCTTGCGGCGCTGCATCATCGGGTCCTTGGGATCCGAGGTGCGATCGGCCTGAATGCTGAGAACCTCGGCGAGGTCGTCCCCCAGTGACATGGGAGCAATGTACACACACGAACCGACAGCTCCTAGTCCTTTGAGTAGCAGAGGATTTCGTGTCACATACCGGGCCCAAGTCGACTCCAGGACCGCATGAAATCCAACCCTGCACCCCACGTGGGAGCCGGATGGGATCGACCACCGTCCAACCCGAACGCGATGAACAGCGACGATGTCTCGTCCCTGTCGGCAAGGATCTCTACGACCCCTATCATGGTGGCCATGTGGTGGCCACACGGCATTCGTCGCGGCGAACAACGCCTGATCGCCTGGGATCTCGGCAAACACGATCGGCGTGTCTGACGTGCGCAAACGATCTAGATGCGAAGCTGGGGGTCAAGTGGTCGCAGGTTCAAATCCTGTCAGCCCGACAGATGAGTAGAGCCGGTCCTCGGACCGGCTCTACTCATATCTCCAAGTCGTCCGCTCGACTCCGCTCGATCGTCACCGGTGGTTACCATCGCCATGGCGACCAAGAACCAGGAGCCCCGATTAGCCTCCACTACCAGCTCGTGGAGATAGCGGCGGGCATGGACGTACCCGAGGGATTTCGCGCACACGCACAAGGCGAAGTGATCGTGGTGTCCCCTCGGCGGCCGGAACACTGGAACATCATCCAGGAGATCGCCTTTCGAGTCCGGCTCGCAGACGCCGCACTAGTGACCACCTCGGACGTGAAGATCGCCGGCACCGGAGAGAACGACAAGGCCCCCGACGTAGCGATCTTCCGCAAGGGCGAGCCCCTGCACGCGAACAACGCGCTGGCCTTCTTCGAGGGCGTCTCCCCCAGCAGCGTCGAGGCCGATTACATCGACAAGGCCCGCATCTACGCCGAGGCCGGAGTGGTCGAATACCTCATCGTCGATCCCTTGCGGGAAACCCGGACCCTCCACTCCAGCCCAATCGATGGCGAATACCAGGTCACATCGACAAAGCCGATCATTACACCGGTAGAGGTCGCCGGTATCGAATTCGAACTCTAGCCGCCAATCCGAATAGAAGCTGCGCGTGCCCAACTAGTCCGAGCGGGGATCCTGGCATAGGCAAGCTGCCACAGCAACCAGTGGTCACCACCCGGCATCGGATTAGCTTCTTCCACGAAGTGCCGCGACGGTCAGTGTCACGCCCTGGTTCCTCACGTCGTTCAAATGAGCCTGCTCTGATGTGTTGTAGACGGTCAGCATGTTTCGGGACGTTCGCCGTCAGTCCTGCTGTCCACTCGGAAGCCTGACCGACTCAATCCTCTTTACCGGAAGATGGCGATCTAGATCCACAGGGGTGGGACTCAGATCAAGCTCTTTGAGAGCGCTGATTGCTAGAAGCCGATCCCGCAAATCTGAATCTTGGATCTTTGCGATCTGTTTGGACGCTCTCTCGTACGCGAGGTCAGCCTTCAGTTCGTCACGAACTCGATCTGTCTGTTCGGTCGCGTGCTGGCGCGCCCTATTCGCCTGAACGGTGAATGCCCCTCCGCTGGCGGTGATTGCTATGCCAGATAGTGCAGTAATTATCCCCGGATAGTTGGATTGGGGGTCACCTGCATGCGCTACAGCAAGCCAAGCGCCTATCAATAGGATGACTGACCCGGCTGTCGTGATGATCATGCTCAACGCGAAGGTGATCGTTGACTGCCAGAGTGAGTGATTCAAGAAGCGGAAGGAGTAACGGACTTTCTGCGTTGCTGCATCTTCCCGTTCCTCAGGTTG
Organism: Nocardia heshunensis; assembly: GCF_054782115.1. Classification (NCBI taxonomy): domain Bacteria; kingdom Bacillati; phylum Actinomycetota; class Actinomycetes; order Mycobacteriales; family Nocardiaceae; genus Nocardia; species Nocardia heshunensis. The sequence continues at coordinate 733,763 of NZ_BAAGTC010000005.1, forward strand.
CTTTGCTGGCTCGGTATAGACGTTTACCCGGGCGTTATTTCCCGCCACCGACACAGTTGGGCTCGGAGGACGCTGAATTGGAGGTGTCGAATTAGTAGGGCGTGGAGCCGAAGGGCGAAAGATAAATATCCTGCGGCGAGCATCAAACCATGGGCCGTAGTCTTTCACTGCAAGTGCTCCGAGAACGGATTGGAAACACGCCCTCTGCGGGATGAAATCGCCTGCAAGCATACTTGCCACTGAAGCTATTGGAAGATCGCATTGTTTGGCGATCTCCTCGTCACTGACACCAAGGCGTAGTTGTCGTTCTTTGAGCGCCGCCGCAAGTTGGCTGATCGAATCGGCTCGCTTGATCGCACGCAACTCCTGGGCCCTGACTTCCCGAGACATCCGCTTGTCCGAATCGTCCGAGTTACTCATCTGTCCCCCACGAGTTGTGTCCAACCGCTGCGTGCTGCTTGCATAGCCCGGGTGGTTCATAGCAAAGCCGCCATGTGACTCTACGCCGCGAAGGAGGGTGTAGTCACTGGTCCCTGCATAGGAACCGGACCTGAACCAGAAACAAGAACCGGGCAAACTCGTAACCGTGAACGAGGTGTGACGACATCTGCCCTGAACTCTGGCCGCATTGACTACGGCAGTTCGGTTCCGCTGAGGTTGCTGATCTCAACTCCCTGCGGGGTAAGCGTCAAAATCGCTGGAGAGTCGCGATAATCGACACAAGCACGGATGAATTGTCTGATCATCAAGTCAGCGACCGTGCGCGTGGACAGCCCGGTTACGAGGGTCCGACTATCGGTGTCGTGGGGGAACACTTTCACGTCGATCTGGCACGACGCTGGCCGACCGCGGACATCGGCGGGTCTTTCGTGGACACGCAGCGCGATGATCTGATCGGCGCGGACTACCTCTTCGGGTGCACCCAGTCGGCCGGGAACGTGAACCCACAACGCATGAGACATGCCGAACCACCAATCCTGTTGTCAGGCAATCTATATCGATGTCGAGTGTCTCATCGGTGACTGACAACAGTGAACCCAAGGCCCCTGAGGCCCAGTGCTGACCGTCCGAGAGGCAGTCCTGGGGGTACAGCGATCGGTGCCTTGCGCGTTCAGGAAGTGTCCAGAGACAGGCGCGTCGCTGGCATTGCGAGCGCAAGCACGGATGGTCCGGAGTTATTGTCTAGTTCGTTGTCTCGCGGCACTGCAACGTCCTTCGTCACTCTACGGCCACCGTAGGTTGCATCTCGTAGCCATCAATCAACGAGCCGGGCTTGTCCAGGCGGCAGTCGTCTGCGGCGTCTCGCTTACAGACCACCTCGCTTCCAGAGTCTCTGCCCCACTGCTGCCCGCGCGAACGATCGGATCTCGGCTCGCCCAATCCTGCGCGATCTTCGGGCGGGGTCTGTCGCGGAATGCGAGCCCAACGTCGCAAACCGCATCCAGGAGCTCGGGGGCATCGCTACGGCGCTCCGGCCTCGACCGCGCACCATCGATCTTGTCCACGAATTCGCGGATAGGCCTGTCAAGTCGTCGGAGCGGGCAGCTGGGTGCCTCTCAGTTGACGGTGTTGCCTCGTGAGATCTGGGCTCACCTTCAGGTGAGCAGGGCCGCGGTACATCCACGACTGCATGATGAAAGATCCAGCCGAAGGACTTGCACAACTTGAGGTTCCACGAAACTTGGGCGCTGGCAGGTGCTGAATCTCGCTAGCCTGGACAGTGTGGCGGGGATCTTCGAAGCAGTCGTGGCCAGTAGCAGCGCGGTTTCCGTAGCCCTCATCGGTGGCGCCTTTGCCATCCGAAACGCTCGCAAAACACCCCACGAGAACCTCAAATCCCTGCTTGAACTCCTAAAAGACCCCGACATCCATGCTGGCGACCGCAATGTCCTGGACAAAGCCGTTCACCGCGAAATCAGCCGCATCGGGCTACTCAACGACGCGAGAATCCAAGGCTTTTGGGCCTATCAGCGCGCTCGGTACCTCGGCAGCATGTCCTCGTACACTCAGCGAGCGCTGTACACTGCAATCGTCTTGCCCCCCTTGAGCATTCTCACCACGTGGGCGTGGCCCGTCCAGCACTCCGACTTTCGCCCCCCGCAGCTCGCCGATCCGCCAGCAGTCGGTTTGAAGGGAAACTTCCCTGACGCCATCAAGCTAAATGACTATGAGATGGAGATGCCGTATCGGTGGCGATTGGGAAGCGATTGGAGTCCGCAGTACCTATTCCACAAGTACACTGGCCTGCTCGACTACCATCCCTGGTGGCTAGCGGGGACTGCTTACGCGGCAATCATTCTTGTACTTGTACTCGTAGCCCGTGTTGCGAAAGCCGCTGCACGAATTAGTCTTTTAAGTGCCTGGGCCAACTTCGCGGCGATACTTCTGCCCGCCCAGATAATCACGTACGTAATCTACCGCTCGGCCGGCCAGCTGACTTCGCAGCCCATCGCCTGGTATTACTACGTGTATTCCGGTCCTTGTGAAGGCGCGCTTGACTCTCGCCGCCTTGAAACTGCCCCGGGGCAATCGCCCAAATATGAGTGCATTCAGGTGGGAACGAGTCGGTTTGATACATTCCATCTTATTGGCGACACGTGGGTCCAACCCGCCGCCCAGCTCGCAATGCCGGTTTTTCTCGTCACTGTCGTCATTCTGCTTTCCCTGCTCATCCGCTACGGTCCAATAGCCCTCCGTGTCCGGCGTCGGTGGATCCGCCCCCGCGACTGGCTGCGCCGGTTTCGAGGCGCCCCGCCACCTGCAGCACCCGCCCCCTAACTGTGGCTGTCGGCAGCGCGGCTAGTCTAGTGCGCTCCAGCATCACTGCCTCGCGGCCTGTCGGTGGAAGAGCGGAGCCGAAAGCTATCTCGGTCCGGCCCGTTTGTGTCAGCGCATGCAGATAGTCTCTGAAGGCAGGACACCAATCCATGCTGCGCAAAGGAGAAGGCACAGTGGGGGCAACGGCACGATGGGGGCAATTAGTAAGTCCATGATCGTCTCCCTGTTCATCGGTCAGTGCCGAAAATTGCGATCAACCTAATCCCCAACAGATCCGTTCACGATTCTCGCTCCATAGCGGACCGAACATGGAATTGAACATTTCAATCAACACGGAACCATCAACAAGCTCGAGACGGGGATCGTTCTTTTCGAGCTCTCGCGCCCCGCGCGTAAACTTCCCGATTGTTATCAGCACACCCCGATTTGCGCCGCTATGAATCCATCGGCGCAGTCACTCACTCGCGATCGTCGTCAAGCTCGAGGAGTTCATTGCGGCCCGGAAGCTCCTGAATGCTCACGGCTTCCACGTCGATCACGGTCACGCCCAGGGCCGCAAGGGATTCCATGTCCGATTCCAGTTCGTGAGCTGTGCACGATAGGTGCCCATGGCGACAGGCCCGCCGTCGCGGCCGACTAGCGACCACGAACCGTCCGCGTGCTGGAGGTACTTCACCTCCGCCCCGATACGACGGGGTGCGGATCGCCGTGCGGGCCGGGGCTTTTCGGGAGTCATTGTGCGTACCGCCTGAACTTCGTGGACCAAGCCACGCGGCCTCGCGGGGTGATCGACCAGCGGGAGGCGTGTGGCGTTGCCATGATCAGGCCGCGTGATTCGAGCTGACCTATTGCCCGGCGGGTTGACCACCCGGTGATTTGGGCCTGTTCGCTGATCTGTGCGGCGGTCAGCATCCCGCCCGGTGCGAGCACACACAGCACTGCGGCCTCCGCCGTGGTCCCGGTCGCCATGTTGTCCCCCTTGCCGATCGCGTGCGCGCTGTGGGCCGACACCCGCCGCTCGGATCTGTTCGGCGCGGTAGTCCGCTGCCGGCGGGTGCCCGAAATCCACGCTAGGCGGGGTATTTACGGCTACACGGGGATACGGTGTTGACAACGTGTTTGCCGGTCGGCCGAGGCTGGAGAGGACGCATGGAATCGGGCGCGCTGTTACGGGCCACGCGTGAGGCGGCGGGAGTGGGACTGCGTGAAATCGCACTGCTCACCCACTACAGCCCCTCGTATCTGTCGCTCATCGAATCCGGGAAGCGGCCTGTTCCCGCCGATGTCGTCGCTGCCTATCAGTCCGCTCTAGGTGAGTCGGCGGACGGGGAACGGGCGGGGGCGGAATGGATTGTGCGCGTTGCCGCCTCGGATATCGGGGGCGACGCTCTCGACCGCCTGGAGGCGGCGGTCGACGACTTGGCATCGGCCTATCCGACGACACCGCCCGCGGTGCTGCTGGTGCGCATTCGTCAGCACCTCGGGTATGCGTCCCGTTTGATGGAGAGCCGCAAGACCTTGACCCAGCATCGCCGCCTGCTCGTCACGGTCGGATGGCTGTCGCTGCTCGCGTGCACCTGTCATATCGACCTGGGCGAGACGTCCTCCGCCGCGGCGCGCGGCCACGCGGCGCGGGACATCGCGCAGGAGGCGGGCCACCAAGAGATATCGGCGTGGTGCCTGGAGACCCGCGCGTGGCAGTTGCTCACCGCTGGTGACTTCCCCACCGCCGCCAAACTGTCCCGTGCGGCGCAAGCCGTTGCCCCGCAGGACAGTTCGGTGTTCATTCAGGCCACCGCGCAGGAGGGCCGCGCGCTGGCGCGGTTGGGAGACAGCAAGGGCACATACGGGGCGCTGCGGCGGGTCGCGCGGCTGGTGTCCGGGCTCAGCGTTCCCGAGCGGCCGGAGCATCATTTCCGCTACGACCCCGCCAAGTCGGATGCCTATGTGGCGACAACGCTGGCCTGGCTCGGTGATCCGGCGGCCGAGTCCTACGCCCGGCACGTGCTCGCCGAGCTGGCGGGTGCTGCGTCGGTCCGGCCGCGCCGGATCGCTTCGGCGAACCTGGATCTGGGTCTGGCGCTGGTCGCCGCCGACAAACCCGATGAGGCAGCGGACGTGGCGTTGCGGGCCGTGGAGTCCGGACGGCTGGTCCCGTCAAACTACTGGCGCGTTGCCGAAGTGGTCTTGGGGATCGAGGACCAACGCGCGCCGGACGCTGCCGTGGTGCGCGAAGCGTTCCGCGATACGTATCCGGTGTGAGTCATGAGGCCCACCCGACCGACCACCGTCGCATGAACCTCGTGTCTACACTGTAGGTATACAGTAGTGAACTACGGTGGCTCATACAACCACTCCGGCAACGAATGGGCGCGCGTCCAGCGGAGGTAGTGCGCGACAGCGTCGGGGTGCCGGCGCGACTTCGCCGACAGAGTCAGTAGCTAGGAGGATCGAATGCCCCGAAAGCCATTCAACGATTCCACCGGGAATGCCAATCACACCCTCCTATGGCCCGACCCCAGCCCACTGAGCAGTTGGTGGGACAACGTCATGGAGTTGCCGCACGGGGATCCCGTGCCGAAACCTCAGACCAGGGGCGCGCACGATCTGTAAAAACGGACGACCCTAGAGCCTGGCGATTGGTTCAGTGCCACCGCGACGGTCACCTTTTCCTGCGCCCTGTGGGCCAGCCTCCAAGGGCGACGGCAGATCTCGATGGCCCGCGATCACACGCGGGGAGGCGTCTGAACAATGGTCTCGCAGCGATGGCTGGCAATCGTGGTCCGGGGAACCGTGGCTAGAAGTGGCCGGACTGGTTGAGGGCTTGTTGGGCCTGGTTTGTGGCGTGGCGTTTGGCCTCTTCTCGGTCCCAGGCATCCAAGCCCTTGGTTTCGAAGAGTTTGTCGCATTCGGCGGCGGCGAAGCCGGCGATCAACTCTTTGGCCAGGGCGTGGGAGGCGGGCTTGCCGTTTGCGGCGCAGTGCTGCTCGTAGGCTTTCATGGCTTCGAAACCGGCTGCGCCGCCGATCAGTTCGTGGGACAGCTTGGCCTTGTGGTCTTCGTTGTTCGGGTCGATGTTGTAGACCTGGTCACGCTTGGCGCTGTCGTTGTCGAAGAAGTCGAACAGGCCCATGGGTTCCTCCTGAGCGGTCCAGCTGCCGGTGCACTGCTGCATCAGAGACTCTTTGGAAGGTAACACCGTTGGGGAGACGGCTCGCCGGTTTCCTTGGGGGACAACGCCATTAGAACCGACCGGTTGGGGATACGCTCGGTTGGGTAACTCGACGGGGGAAGGGGGTGGAGTTGATGATGCGCTGGTTGGGGCGCCGGTTCTGGGAATCGGTTCGGGAGGGCGAGCGGGATCCGGAGATCATGGAGAGCGTGGTCGCGATCGTGCGGCGGTTCGCATGGGCGGGGCCACTGGCGGAGCTGAACCTGGCGTACGCACTGGAGAAGCTCTCATCGGCGTTGGCGGAGAACGGGCGGGCCACGGACGCTTGGAGCGTTGTCGAGGATGCCATTGAAATCTGTCGGCAGCACACGGGATCTCGGCTGGTTGGCTATCGCATCGAGTTGATCCGCACGCTGTGTATGCAGGCGGATATTCTCATGGACCTCGAATGCCCCAACGCGGCAGCGGGTTCCGCCGTGGAGGCATTCAAGTTGTGTCACGCTCAGCTGGGTCGCGACCCTCGCCGGTTCGGGCCGATGCTCGTCGTCGCGCTCGACAGTCTCGGCCGGGCATTCTTCAAATCCGACAATCCACGGGACGCCCGTGTCGTCGCCGAGGAACTCGTTCGAATCCTGCGGGCTGTCGCGGCCCGTCGGCCCGCATACGAGCCCGCCCTCGCGACAGCACTACACCAACTCGGGACTTACGCATTCAATGCGAAGCAAACCGAAGAGGCCTTGCGCGCAATGAACGAGTCCGTCGATGTGTATCGGCAACTCGCGGAACAGCAGCCGGAGCGATTCGCCGAGCGCCTGGCAGCGGTGAGCGGCAGCCGGGACGTGATCCTTCGGTTTCTGGAGGAATGGGGACCCTAGCGGGATGCCGTCAGGTTGCCGTGCCGTCCATCGTCGGCCGCGAGCCCGACAAATGCTCGGCCGCATATCGGGCGATGGTGCTGGCTTGGCGGGCTTGGGCTTCCGGGTGGGCGGTGTGTTGGTCCAGGGCCACATGAATCCGGTCGAAGGCGGCGGCCGCGTTGGTTACCGTGCGGCGCAGATTGGCGATGTAATCGATGAGGTCGGCGATTTCGTCGGTGGTGAAGGTGAGGTGTGGGTGGTCGTCGCCGGTCACGATCGCTTCGGCGGCGGACTCCGCCCAGCGGGAGTGCAGTACGTCGAGAATGTCGGTCACTCGGGATCCCCTTCCACGCGAACGCGCCGTCGTAGACAGATCTAAACGAATACGTACGAGTAACCCCCTATCGGGGTGGTCACTGCACCGGGCGACGGTGCAGACTACCCGGGACCGGCAGTCGCAACGTTGCCCGACCGGGTCAAATGCGACGCTATGGAGGGAGCAGGCGGTGTTCAGCCGTATTGCCATTGTTAACCGCGGAGAGGCCGCGGTCCGACTGATTCATGCTGTCCGAGATCTCGCAGCCGAGACCGGACTTGCGATCCAGACGATCGCCCTGCACACCGATGTCGATCGGAACGCGACCTTCGTGCGCGAGGCCGACATCGCCTACGATCTGGGACCCGCATCCGCGCGGCCGTACCTGGATCTGAAGGCACTCGAGCAGGCGCTGAAGGCGACCAAGGCCGATTCCGCATGGGTTGGTTGGGGTTTCGTCGCCGAGGATCCGGCGTTCGCGGAGCTGTGTGAGCAGATCGGGGTGACCTTCATCGGTCCGAGCCCCGACGCCATGCGCAAGCTGGGCGACAAGATCGGCGCGAAGCTGATCGCCGAAGAGGTCGGGGTGCCGGTCGCGCCGTGGAGCCGCGGCGGCGTCGACACCGTCGAGGCCGCGGTGGCCGCCGCCGAGGAGATCGGCTACCCGCTCATGCTGAAGGCGACCGCCGGTGGCGGCGGACGCGGTATTCGCATGATCACCAACGAAGCCGAGCTGGTCGACGCCTACGAGCGCACCCGGCAGGAGGCCGCCCGCGCCTTCGGCAGCGGCATCGTGTTCCTGGAGCGCCTGGTCACCGGCGCCCGCCACGTCGAGGTGCAGGTGATCGCCGACGGTCAGGGCACCGCGTGGGCGCTGGGCGTGCGCGACTGCTCGGTGCAGCGGCGCAATCAGAAGGTCATCGAGGAATCCGCCTCGCCGGTGCTGCGTCCCGAGCAGGTCGCGGATCTGAAGGCCTCGGCCGAGCGGCTGGCGATCGCGGTCGGATACTGCGGCGCGGCAACGGTCGAATTCCTGTACCACCCCGGTGACGAGTTGTTCGCCTTCCTCGAGGTCAACACCCGTCTGCAGGTCGAGCACCCGATCACCGAGTCCACCACCGGTTTCGACCTGGTGCGCGCACAGTTGATGGTCGCCTCGGGCCACAAGCTCGAGGGTGAGCCCCCGGCCGAACGCGGCCACGCCATCGAGGCCCGGCTCAACGCCGAGGATCCCGACCGCGACTTCGCGCCCGCCCCCGGCCGTATCGCCCGGCTGGATCTGCCCGCGGGCCCGGGCATTCGCGTCGACACCGGCGTCAGCGAGGGCGACACCATCCCCGCCGATTTCGACTCCATGATCGCGAAGATCATTGCCTACGGCCGTAATCGCGACGAGGCGCTGGGCCGACTGCGTCGCGCGATGGCCCAGACCCGGGTCGTCATCGAGGGCGGCTCGACCAACAAGAGCTTCGTGCTGGATCTGCTCGATCAGCCCGAGGTGATCGACGGCAGCGCCGACACCGGCTGGATCGACCGGGTGCGCGCGCAGGGTCGCCTGGTCTCGCACCGTCATTCGGCGATCGCGGTGGCCCTGGCCGCCATCGACGCCTACGAGGAAGAGGAGCAGGTCGAGCGCGAGCGCCTGCTGTCCACCGCCGCCGGTGGCCGTCCCCAGGTGCAGCACCAGAGCGGTCGCCCGCACGAGCTGAAGCTGCGCGGCGTGAGCTACCGGGTGCGGGTTGCCCGCATCGGCGCGCACCGCTTCCGGATCGGCATCGAGGCGGGCGGCGAAATGCGTGCCGCCGATGTGGATCTCGAGCGTTTCGACCGCCACACCGGTCAGATCGTGGTGAACGGCAGCCGTTTCCGCGTGGTCGCCGACACCCACGGGCCGGTGCACCTGGTCGACGTGGAGGGCGTGACCCATCGCATCAGCCGCGACGAGGGCGGCGTCGTCCGTTCCCCCGCGCCCGCGCTGGTGGTCGCCACCCCGCTGCAGGTCGGTGACGAGGTCGAGGCGGGCGCTCCGGTGCTGGTGCTCGAGTCCATGAAGATGGAAACGGTACTGCGCGCGCCGTTCCGGGCCCGGCTCAAGGAGTGCGCGGTCTCGGTCGGCTCCCAGGTGGAGACCGGCGCGCCGCTGCTGCGGCTGGAACCGCTGAGCGACGACGACGAGGCCGAGGACACCGCGGCGACCGGTGCGGTCGAGCTGGATCTGCCGGGCGTGCTCGCGCCGATCCGCCCGCAGGAGGCGTTGACCCGCAGTCTGCAGGACCTGCGCAGCATGCTGCTGGGCTTCGATGTGGACCCGCACGAGGACCAGCGGGTGCTCGAGGACTACCTCGCCGTGCGTCAGGGCGCGATCGCGGACAACCGCCGCCCCCTCGCCGAAGAGATCGAACTCGTGCAGGTGTTCGCCGATCTCACCGAACTCAGCCACAACCGCTCGTGGGACGACGACGGCGTGCACGGCCACGTGCACAGCGCCCGCGAGTTCTTCCACGGCTACCTGCAGAGCCTCGATGTCGAACGGGCCGGCTTGCCGGAGTCCTACCGCGCCAAGCTCGCCACGGCGCTCGCGCACTACGGCGTCACCGAACTGGATCGCTCCCCCGACCTCGAGTCCGCGGTCTTCCGGATCTTCCTGGCCCAGCAGCGTCCCGCCGACACCGCCACGGTCATCGCCGCGCTGCTGCGCGAGTGGCTGACCGAGCCGGGACCGGACCGCGCGCTGCGGGAGCCCGTCGGCTTGGCGCTGGAGCGTCTGGTGACCGCGACCCAGGTGCGTTTCCCGGGTCTCGCCGACCTGGCACGTGGTGTGGCGTACGCCTGGTACGCGCATCCGCTGCTGCGCCGCAACCGCGCCCGTGTGTACACCACCGTGCGCAAGCACCTGAGTTTCCTTGACGCGCACCCGGATACCACCGAGCGCGCCGAGCGGATCGCGGACATGGTGCGCGCCACCGAACCGCTGGTGCGCCTCCTCGGCCAGCGCTTGGTGCGCGGGGCTGCGGACAACACCGCCGTGCTGGAGGTGCTGACCCGCCGCTACTACGGCAACAAGGATCTCGCGAACGTCCGCACCGAAGAGGCTGCCGGGCACACCTTCGTCGTCGCGGAGCGCCGCGGTGTGAATCTGGTGTCGGCCGCGGTGAGCTTCGACGAACTCGAGGCCGTCGTGAGCGGTCTGGCGCAGGTGGCGCACGGCGCCGCGTCGGTCGAGGCCGACATCTACCTCAGCTGGGAGAAGCAGCCCGAGGACTTCGAGGCGATGGCGGCGGCGCTGCAGGAAGCGCTTGTCTCGCACCCGCTTCCGGATCAGGTGCACCGGATCACGTGCACGGTGGCGGGCAGCGGCGGTGCGGTCATGCACCACCACTTCACCTTCCGTCCCGCAACCACCGGCATGACCGAGGAACGGCTCATCCGGGGTCTGCACCCCTATATCGCCCAGCGCATGCAGATGCGCCGGCTGCGCAAGTTCGACCTCACCCGACTGCCGTCCTCGGACGACGAAGAGGTGTACCTGTTCCGCGCGGTCGCCAAGGAGAATCCGAACGACGACCGGCTCATCGTGTTCGCGCAGGTGCGTGACCTGGCCGCGCTGCGCGAGCAGGACGGCCGCTTGCTGGTGCTGCCGAGCGCGGAGAGCACCATCGCCACCTGCCTGGACTCGCTGCGCCGCGCGCAGGCACAGCGGCCGTCGGCCAAGCGCTTCAACACCAACCGGATCGTCATGTACATCTGGCCGGTGGTCGACGTGACCCGCACCGAGCTGGAGAAGGTGATCGGCGGGCACGTGCTGCCGATGACCCAGGGCGCGGGGCTCGAGGAGATCCTGCTCATCGCGCGGCAGCGCGACCCCGAGACCGGGGAACTGACCAAGATCGCGGTGCGGATCTCGTTCGACACCACCGGCTCCATTGTCGTGAGTGTCGATGAGCGGACCGATGATCCGGTCGAGCCGCTCGACGAGTACCGGCAGAAGGTGCTGCGGGCCGGTAGCCGCAACACCGTCTACCCGTACGAATTGACCGGTCTGCTCGGTGATTTCACCGAATACGACCTCGACGAGAACCACGCGCTGGTGCCCGTCGATCGCCCCAAGGGCAACAACAAAGCCGCGCTCGTGGCCGGTGTGGTCACCACTGCGACCGCCCAGCATCCGGGCGGTATCCAGCGCGTGGCGCTGCTCGGTGATCCGACGAAATCCCTTGGCGCGCTGTCGGAACCGGAGTGCCGCCGGGTGATCGCGGCCCTGGATCTGGCCGAGCAGTTGCAGGTCCCGCTGGAGTGGTACGCGCTGTCCTCGGGCGCGCGCATCTCGATGAAGTCGGGCACCGAGAACATGGACTGGGTGGCGGCCGCACTCAAGCGGATCGTCGAGTTCACCCAGGACGGCGGCGAGATCAATATCGTCGTCAACGGCATCAATGTCGGTGCGCAGCCGTACTGGAACGCCGAGGCGACCATGCTCATGCACACCAAGGGCGTGCTGATCATGACGCCGGAATCGGCGATGGTGCTGACCGGTAAGCAGGCGCTGGACTTCTCCGGCGCGGTCTCGGCGGAGGACAACTTCGGCATCGGCGGCTACGACCGCGTCATGGGCCCCAACGGCCAGGCGCAGTACTGGGCGCCGAATCTGCTTGCCGCACGGGACATCCTGATGGCCCACTACGACTACACGTATGTGGCGCCGGGTGAGTCGGGTCCGCGGCGGGTGCGCTCGGCCGACCCGCTGGACCGCGACGTCTCCGATTTCCCGCACGTGATCGCGGACAGCGATTTCAAGACCGTCGGCGAGATCTTCTCCGCGACCCACAATCCGGATCGCAAGAAGCCCTTCGATATTCGCACCGTGATGCGGGCGCTGGCCGACCAGGACCAGCAGGTGCTGGAACGCTGGGCGGGCATGGCCGATGCCGAGACCGCAGTCGTCTTCGACGCACGCCTGGGCGGAATTCCGGTGTGCCTGTTGGGCATCGAGTCCCGCAGCGTGCCGCGGCGCGGCTTCCCGGCCACCGACGGCCCGGACACCTACACCGCGGGCACCTTGTTCCCGCAGTCGTCCAAGAAGGCGGCCCGGGCGATCAACGCGGCCAGCGGCAACCGCCCGCTGGTGGTGCTGGCCAACCTGTCCGGCTTCGACGGCTCGCCGGAGTCGATGCGCAAGGTGCAGCTGGAGTACGGCGCCGAAATCGGCCGTGCCATCGTCAATTTCGACGGCCCGATCGTGTTCTGCGTCATCTCCCGCTACCACGGTGGCGCGTTCGTGGTCTTCTCCAAGGCCCTGAACCCGAACATGACGGTGCTCGCGCTGGAAGGCTCCTTCGCCTCGGTCCTCGGTGGCGCGCCCGCCGCCGCGGTCGTGTTCTCCGGAGAAGTCAACGCCCGCACCGCCTCCGACCCGCGGGTGAAGGATTTCGAGGCCCGCGCGGTCACCGCGTCGGGCACCGATCGCGCGACCATCACCGCCGAACGCGACGAACTGCGCTCGTCGGTCCGCGCCGAGAAGCTCGGTGAAGTGGCCGCGGAATTCGACCGTGTTCACAACATTCAGCGAGCGGTCCAGGTGGGCTCGGTCGACGCGATCATCAGCGCCGCCGAATTGCGCCCCCGCATCATCGAGGCCATCGAAACCGGCCTCACCCGCTGACCCGGCTCCACCATCGGCAACGCCCCGGCTGGATTTCCTGCCGGGGCGTTGCCCTTTGTCTGCTCTAGGCCGTGAGGTGGGCGGTGATCGCCGGGGTGAGACGGGCTACGAGAGACTCGATCGGTTCGGAGGCAATGGGTTCCACCTTCAGGATGTAGCGCAGGTAGGCGGTGCCGAGGAGTTGGGACATGGCCAGATCGATGCGTAGTTCCGCGTCGGGGGCGGGCAGGGCGGCGGCCAGGAGTTGATAGAGCTGGCCTTGGATGAATTGGCGGGCCAGGGTGGCGGATTCCTCGTGGGTCGCCGCGCCGCGCAGGATCGCCTCCAGGCGGCCGCGGGATTCCGGTGCGTCCCAGAGGGTCAGGAAAACCCGGGTCAGCCGTTCGCCGACGCCGTCCAGCTCGCCGTCGACGATGCGGGCGGCCAGGGCCTCGGGGTCGAAGGGCCAGCCCATGGTGGCGCGGAACAGGCCCTCCTTGTTGCCGAAGTAGTGGCGGATGAGGGCGGGGTCGACCCCGGCCGCGACGGCGATGTCGCGGACCGAGGTGCGGTCGTAGCCGGTCTCCGCGAAGCGCTTTCGCGCGGTGTCGAGGAGGACCGCTCGGGTGTCGGCGTGGCCGGGGCGGCGTCCTATCGGTGGCATGGTTCGAGAAACTCTACACTCGTTGACTTTCCCGAGCCGCCGGGCTTACCGTGGAGAGACAAAATTCCACAAGTGAGGAGTTTCCCTCATGGCCATGCCACGCTGGATCGCCCAGGCCAACAAGTACAGCCTCAACCAGATCACTCGCTTCCTCGCCCCGTGGCTGCCCGGCTGGGCGCTGGTGGTCCACCACGGTCGAAAGTCGGGACGCACCTTCCGGACTCCGCTGTGGGCCTTCCGCCGCGGCGACGACTTCGTCATCGCGCTGACCTACGGCAGCAAGTCCGATTGGGTGCGCAATGTGACGGCCGCGGGATCATTCGAACTGGTGCACCTCGGTCGCCACATCGAGCTCACGAACCCGCGCGTTTACCACGACCCCACCGCCGCCGATATGCCGCTGCCGATCCGGCTCATGCTGCGGTACGTGCTCAATGCCACCGAATTCCTGCGCGCCACCAAGACATCCGCCGTTCTCAAGGCGGCGTGAACGTCGAATCACGGCCCAACCCGAAAGCCCCTGCGCCGCAAGAACTATCCGGCGTGCTTCTCCGAGAGTTCGGCACGGAACTCCCCGGGCGTCTGCCCGGTCCACCGATGGAAGGCGCGGCGCAAGGTCCTGGCGTCGGTGTAACCGGCTCGGGCAGCGACGGATTGGACCGAATATCCGGTGTCGCGCAACAGATGGGTGACCTGATCGCGCCGGACCTGCTCGACCTCGGCACGCCAGGTGCTGTCGACTTCCCGCAGGCGGCGTTGCAGGGTGCGGGGGCTGATCGCCAGGCGGCAGGCGATGGTGTCGAGCCCGAGGTCACCGCGCGTCATCGCATCCGATATCGCGTGATGCAGTTTGCCGCGCCAATCCGGCACCGTGCGCGAGGCCTCGAGTTGCAGTTCGGCGTAGTGGCAGAGCATGTCGCCCAGCATCGGATCGTCGCCGGTGGGCAGCATGCTCACGTCGAGGAAGGTGATCTCGGAGAACGGTGCGCCGAAATCGACACAGCTGGTTCCGAATTCGTCGATCATCTGCGGGTAGCGGTGCGTGACGCGGTGGGTGAAGGCGACCCGGACCGGGATGACGTGCTGCTTGGTCGCGGCGCGGACGCGCTGCAGGATGATCGAGAGTACGAACTCCTCGACCGGGATGAACAGCGGGTCGGACTCCTCGGCGACGCCGACGCGGACAGTGAGCAGCCGATCGTCCTCGAGCACCTCCCACACGACGGTGGGATCGGTGACCGCGGAACGGAATTCCATCACCGTGCGCAGACTGTCGGCCAGGGTCGCGCGGCTGGCGAACAGGTAGTCCCAGACCCCGAGGGACCCGTGCTCGGCGGTGGCCGACACACACAGGCCCGCCCCGGGGCCGCCGACCGAGCCGATCAGTTCCCACATCCGCCAGGCCGACTCGATCGGCACCCGCAGCTGCTCCCGGTCTGCGGTGGACTCCTCCACTACCGATAGGCTGGCGATGTGCCCCTGTGATGCACCAACTCTCAATGCCGCGTCCTGGAGCAGGACGGCGGTTCGCATCGGGATAGTGCCGGCAATCATTCGGCGAGCCTAACAAGTTACATACCTGTCAGCCTGTTTAAGGCTGCCCCCAAAGACGTGGTCAACCGTCGACAGGAATCCGCAACTTCGCCGAAAGAGCCGAGTCGACCGCCGCCCGCGCGAATCCCGGCCACTCCGCGACAAGAGCGTCAGCCGTCGCGACCTGTACCAGGTACGGCGGCAATCCACCGGAGGTAGAAGGATATGCGGCGAACATATCCCGCAACACCGGTGCGGTGAAAGCAGACCCGGCTCCCTGAACACCTCGGAGCGTCCACCGGCGCGCCGGTGACACCATCACGCCCTCCCCCGGGATCTCGCGCCCCTCCGCCACCGAAACCCGCAACAAGCCGGACAGCAGATTCCCACCGGCGGAATCACCCAGCACCGCAACAGAGTTCGCCGCAACACCGACCTCATCCAGCAACCAGCCCCACACCCCGGCCAGTTCCTCCACGGCCCAACGGTACGAATACCCGGACAGCATCCGCGACTCACACCACAAAACCCGCCGCCCGGTCGCGAGACCCGCAGCCACCGAAAGCCTCCGGTCCCCGCCCACAGACACCACGACCCGATCCCCCTGCACGCCACAATCACCCAGCCACGACGCCGTCAGGAAGTCGCCGACGGCGATCGTGGAAACGACGGGTTCTCGTGAAACGTCGATATAGCTGGTCATATCCAGCAAACTAGGCGCAGACTCCGCAGCCGCTCAGGGCAATTCACGCCGCGCATGGGACCCTCGACGCCACGTCCCACCAGCGCACCGGACTCTGGTAGACCCGGATGGGTCGACACCAGGGAGGTTGGCCCATGCCCGAAGGCACTGCTCAGCTGCCGGAAACCCACGATTGGCACATCGACGACCGCGAGTATGCGCGGCACGAAGCGCGTCGAGGCCGCCGCTTCGCCTACCCGCACCTCGATCCGCGCCGGACCGCGCTGGCCGTGATCGATATGGTGCCACTGCATGTCGACGAGAATCCTTACTGTCGCGCGATCGTGCCCAATATCAACCGGCTGGCCGCGGCACTACGGGCGGCGGGCGGGACCATCGCCTGGGTGCTGCCCGCGACCGGGGCGGCCACCGCGCGGGCGATCGAGTTCTTCGGCCCGGCGACGGCCGAAACCTACAGTAGTCCAACGATTTCCGGCCCCTTGCCGACCCGGCTCTGGCCCGACCTCGCCGCCCGCGACGACGACCTGTTCGTCGACAAATCCGCCTACAGCGCCTTCTTTCCCGGCCGCTGCGACTTGCCGCGCCTCCTCGAGCAGCGCCGCATCGAGACCATCCTGATCACCGGAACCGTCACCAACGTCTGCTGCGAATCCTCCGCCCGAGACGCCTCCACCCTCGGCTTCCGAGTACCGATGGTCGCCGACGCGAACGCCGCCCGCACCGATCGGGAGCACAACGCCACCCTCCACACCATCTACCGCTCCTTCGGCGACGTCCGCCCTACCGCGGAGGGACTGGACCTGATCAACCGAAGCTGACCTCGTTGGGGCTTTCGCCCAACCCAGCTGCCGAACGGTCGATGGGATCTTGGAGGATTCGCGGCTGCGCTATGGATGTGACGGCGATTACATTTCCGTTCGAAACGTATTGCTTGCCGACTGGGGAAATGCCGTGTTCGAAATCGATCTCACGCGAAGGTCCATCGCGCGCGGCGGAACATGGCTATCCCTCATCGCAACCCTCGCCGCACCCCTGTGCGTCCTGGTCATCCTCATCTGTCACGCCATGTGAAGAGGACCCCTGTCAGGGGATCGGCCGATCAGTGGAGCAGACCTGCCAGCCGTTCCCGCCGAGTTCGAGCCTGAAGCCCACATTCTGTGAGCCGGGTGCCGAGGAAGTCCGCAATTCGGTGTCGGCGACTGCGGTTTGATCGGACACACGGATGTCGGTGAAACGCTCCACTTCGATCCGGCGGCCTCGGCCGGGGCCCTCCCACCAGATCATCAGGTCGGAAAGTGGCCCGAAGTCACGGAAGTCCTCCGCGACCGCCCCGCATGCCGAGTTCCGTAGCGTGACCACATCCCCGGCGTTCAAGGCCTCGACGTGCCGACGAACCGCCTGCTGCACAGCCTGTTCGACATCGGTCGGCGCATCCGCATGAGCTTCGACCCCGGCAAGGGATACGGCCAGCATCACTG
Organism: Nocardia heshunensis; assembly: GCF_054782115.1. Taxonomy (NCBI): domain Bacteria; kingdom Bacillati; phylum Actinomycetota; class Actinomycetes; order Mycobacteriales; family Nocardiaceae; genus Nocardia; species Nocardia heshunensis. Next base: position 750,902 of record NZ_BAAGTC010000005.1, read on the forward strand.
CCATCGGAAAAACCACTCTGAGCGACATGGTCAGTTACCTCCACTCAGCCCACCCAGGAAGTTTGCTGGAAAATTACTGTGGCTGGAATTGTGCCTCGCATCGGACCCGGAATGAAGACTTCGCGATCTATCTCACGTCCACCCTCGAGGTGAGATCCGGCGATTCTCCCCCTGTGGTAGCGGGCAAGCACGCAATCACGTTGTCCAAGTGCTTGATTGGAGAACGCGTGGCCGGTTATCCGGCGCTGCCGCGGGCTTCCCGCAACAGGTCCTCGAATTCGGCTTCGGCGTGCTGCTTGAAGCCGATGAAGAACCGGTTCGCCAGTGGCACAGCCCATCTGCTGCTCCGCGCGGCGACGTTGTAGATGCGGTAGGTGACCTTCGTCTGTCCGGCAACCTCGGCCACGTCGTATTCGCCGCGGAACCACCAACCGCCTTGGTAGGCGACGCTTCCCCGCTCATGATCGATCTCGACGCCGTGTTTGTCCGCGCCCGGAATGGCCGCGAAGCGACGCGCGGCGAGTTCGAGCACGCGGGTCGGCGAGGCATCGACGACATCGGATAGTTCGAGCATCGGCTTGTTCACGGTATCCCCCACCCTGCCAACGTATCTCGCCCAGATTACGCGTCACGCAGGTTGCGTTCCATGGCTTCCCACACTTCGCGCAGTGTGCGGGTGGTGGGGATGTCGTTCTTCGTGACGCGGACGCCGAAGGTCGTCTCGAGTTCGGCGATCAGTTCGGCGCAGCCGACGGAGTCCGGGGCGTGGGGCTCGACTCTCATGGCGCGGAGACCGCCAGGGTGCGGTCGATGAACGCCACCATTTCCGCGATCGCCAGCCGGGATTCGGGGACAACCAGGGCCGCCGCCTGGAAGACATGCACCTGCCGCAGCCACACCTGGAATTCGCAGGGCACACCGTACTCGGCGAGTCTGGTGGCCAGGAGTTCGGCGTCGGGGAAGGTCATTTCCGTCGAGGTCGACTGGATCAGGGTGGGCGGCAGGCCGGTCAGGTCGCTGTCGACGGGTGAGAGCAGCGGTTGCCGACCGTTGGCGCGCTGCGCGTTCCGGGTGAAGATCGGCACCGCCGAAATCGGGAAGACATCGCAGGTCGCGGCGGTCAGGGCGGAGGTCATGCGCGTGGTGTCCCAACCGGTGAGTGGCGACATGGCGGTGATGGCCCCGGGGAGTGGGAGACCTTCGTCCCGGGCGGTGAGAGCGGTCGCGAAGGCGAGGTAGCCACCGGCCGAATCACCCATGAAGACAATGCGTTCGGGTTTCACGCCCAGGGCGAGGAGATAGCGGTAGGCGGCCAGGCAGTCGTCGATGGCGTCGGCGACCGAGTGCCTCGGCAGCATCCGGTAGTCGACGCTCAGCACAGGCGCCGACAGCGCTTTCGCGTACCGGCCCACGAGTTGCCGATGCAACCACCTGCCGCCCACGTAGAAGGCGCCGCCATGGAAGTAGAGCACCACGCGATCCCCTCGGGGCTGGGCCGGTTCGACCAGTTCGGCCCGGCAGTTCGCGAGGGTGATCCACTGCCGGGCGAGTCCGCGCGGCGACCACAGGAACCTGCCGAACTGGTCGGCCGTGCGGTACGGCCAGGGTAGGCCCGAGGACCTCGCCCACAACCACAACAGCGGTTTCAGCGTGTACCGCACCGACCGGCGGACGATCCGCGACTGCCAACTGCCGCCCGGGAATTCGGCGTAGACGACCTGCTCGCCCCGGGCGACATCCTGTTCATTGCCTCGCGCTGAGCTCACGTTCTGTCTCCACCCCGGCGATCAGTTCGTCACTTACTCGAAAGAGAGTGCACAGCAACCTCGATGATGAGGAAAACAGTAACGTACCCCACTCGTCGCCGCCACCGATGTGAGAGCACGGCGGGATTCCATTGCTACCGTGGTCGGATGAGTGTTTCGGCCGACGTGGACCGACTACCGCGGGGCCCGCACGGGCTGACCCGCGAGGAAGTCGCCGATTCGCAGTTGGCGCGGCTCTACACCGCGATCATCGACGCTGTCGCCGAGCACGGGTATCACGCCGTCAGTGTTGCCGAGCTGGTGTCGCGGGCCAAGATTTCCCGCCGCACCTTCTACGAGCTTTTCGATTCCAAGGAAGCCTGCTTCGCCGCGGCCTTCGAGGTGCTCGTCGAGGTGGCCACCGGGCGACTCACCGCGGCCGTCCAGCCCACGGAACCCTTCGATTGGCAGCAGCTCGTCCGCGATTCGCTGGCGGGCTACTTGAACATCCTCGTCCAGGAACCCGCCGCCGCGCGCGCCCTGCACATCGAGGCGACCATCGCAGGCCCGATCATCGCGGGCTACCGGCGGCGACTCATGACGGTCTTCGCCGGCCGCATGCGCGCGGCCCGCGACATCGGAGTCCAGCAGGGCGTCCTGACCGGCACCCTGCCCGACGAGGTCTACGACTTCCTGCTGGGCGGCATCGACGACCGCATCCGCGACTGCCTCCAAACCCTCGGCCCGGCAGCCCTTCCCGACCTCGAACCGACCCTCTCCTACGCCGCCCTCACCCTGCTGGGCTCGACAGTGCTCGACAGCGAGTGAGCGGACGTCAGCCGACCGCGGGTTTGACGCAGGTGAATTGCATGACGTCGATCAGACCTGAGCGGAAGCGGTCGGCGCAGCCGGTCAGGTAGCGCATATAGGTGTCGTAGGTTTCGTTGCCGCACAAGGCGATTGCTTCGTCGCGGTGTTGGCTCAGGCCGGCTGCCCAGTGATCGAGGGTGCGAGCGTAGTGCAGTTGCAAAGCGTGGATGCGCTCGACTTCGAAGCCACCTGCTTCGGCGAATTCTTTGACGCCCCCGAAGGCGGTGCTGGCCGGGAAGGGCAGGCAGCCGTTGGGGAAGATCTCCTTGCGGATGAACTTCAGGAACTCGACATCCGCACGGGTGTAGGTGATTCCGCGGTCGTGCAGGTCGCCCTGGGTGTACATCACGATGGTGTGCAACAGCATTCGGCCGTCGGCGGGCAGCGCCGCGTAGGCGAAGTCGAAGAAGTCGGGGTAGCGCTCCTTGCGGAAGTGCTCGAAGGCTCCGATGCTGACGATGCGATCGACTTGGCCGTCGAATTCCTCCCAGCCTTGTAACCGGACCTCGGCGTGACGGCCGCCCGGTGCGCGCCGGTCGAGCTGTCCACGGATGTAATCGTGCTGATTGCGGCTCAGGGTCAGGCCGATGACATTGAGGTCGTAGGCGTCGAGCGCGCGCAGCATGGTCGAACCCCAGCCGCAGCCGACGTCGAGCAGGGTCATGCCGGGCCGCAGGTCGCATTTGCCCAGGGCGAGATCGATCTTGGCGCGTTGCGCCTGTTCGAGGGTGTAGTCGGGGCGTTCCCAGTAGGCGCAGCTGTAGGTGCGGGAGGGGTCGAGGAACAGCGCGAAGAACTCGTCGGACAGGTCGTAGTGGGCCTGGATGTCGTCGAAGAACGGGGCGTGACGGGTCACGAGTTTCGGACCTCCGGTGTCGTGTGAGCACACATCGATTACCGGATAGTCGGTGCGCTACCGGTCGGCGATGGGCCGCTCGAGTGTGATCTGAATCACTCCACAGATTCGCCTCAAATTAAACCAACCGGTCACCAAACCCTCCGCATCGCCTACACGAAGCCCTGTCCAAGTTCGCTGCTCCACCTTCTGCTGTGTCCGTGCACCAACGAAGGATCGATCGCGATGACCATTTCCGCGTGCCTCCCCGAGACCGAACTCTCCCACCGCTTGGCAGGTCTGCTCACCGAGGTGGGCCGCGGCGACAGCGACGCCTTCACCACGTTCTACCGGCTCACTCATAAACGGGTGCTCGGCTTCGCGGGCTGGGTACTGCATGACAGATCGGCTGCCGAGGACGTCGCGCAGGAGGTATTCCTTCAAGTCTGGTCGCAGGCCGGGCGCTATGACGCGTCCATGGCCAGCCCCATGGGGTGGATCAAGATGCTGACCCACCGCCGCGCCGTGGACCGCGTCCGCAGCGAGTGTTCGGCCACGCGCCGTGACGTGCTCTACGGCGAGACCCATATCAACCGCGACCACGACGCCGTGCTCGAAGTCGTCGAACAGCACCTCGAGGAACGCGAGGTCGCCCGCTGCCTCGACGAATTGACCCAGCGCCAGCGCGAGAGCATCGTCCTCGTCTACTACGGCGGGCAGAGCTACGACGAGATCGCCGACCGCCTCGGAACCCGGGCCTCGACCGTGAAAACCCGCGTCCGCGATGGCCTTCGCCGACTGGCGTCCCGCCTGGAGGACTCGAACAATCGGTAAAACCCGCGGGCGACCAAACCGCCCCGGGCCGCATGTCGAAATCCGCGTATGGGTGTGAATGAACAGCGGCGGGGCGGCCGATGAGCGATGTGCGCGGCGGTCACGATGTCGCGGTGATCGGCAGCGGGGTCGCCGGATTGACGGCCGCCTACGTGCTCGCGCTGACCGATCGGGTGACGCTCTTCGAGCAGGACGATCGACTCGGCGGCCACGCGCACACCCACGAGGTGGAGTTCGCGCCGGGCCGGCGGGTGCGGATCGACTCCGGATTCATCGTCCACAATGACCGGACCTATCCGACGCTGCTGCGGCTGTTCCACGAATTGGGTGTGCACACCCGGGACACGGACATGTCGATGTCGGTGCGCGCCGATGCCACCGGGCTCGAGTACGCCGGCGCCAAGGGCCTGCCCGGACTGTTCCCGACCGCTCGCGCCCTGACCCGTCCGCGCTACCTCGGGATGCTCGCGGAGGTGCCTCGATTCCATCGCGCCGCGCGGGAACTGCTGCGGCAGCCCGATTCCGGGATGCCGCTCGCGGAGTTCCTGCGCCAGCACCGGTTCAGCCGGTACTTCCGGGACAACTTCATGACGCCGCTGGTGGCGGCCGTGTGGTCCTGCGATCCGGGCCTGGCCGACCGGTATCCGGCGCACTATCTGTTCCGGTTCCTCGACCACCACGGGATGTTGAGCGTGTACGGCTCCCCCAGCTGGCGGACGGTGGTGGGCGGATCCGGCCGGTACGTCGACAAGATCGCGGACCGGATCGATGAGATACACACCGGGACAGCGGTATCCGGCGTCGCCGAGCGTGACGACGGCGTGCTCGTGACGACATCGGGCGGCACGCGGCGCTTCGATGCCGTGGTCATCGCCACCCATCCGCACCAGGCGCTGGCGATGTTGACCGAGCCGAGTGATCTGACCCGGTCCGTGCTGGGAGCCATGCCGTACTCGGTGAATCACGCACGGCTGCATACCGATGCGTCCTTACTGCCGCAGGCCCGCCGGGCACGGGCATCCTGGAACTACCTGATTCCCGCGCAGCCGGGCGACGGCGTCATCGTGACCTACGATCTCACCCGGCTGATGGGACTCGACCACGTGACGGATCGACGCTTCCTGGTCACCCTCGGTGGAACGGATCGGATCGCAGCGGAACACGTGATCGCGGAGATGACCTACGAGCACCCGATCTACACTCCGGAATCCGTTGCGGCGCAGCGCTACCTGCCCACCATCGATAGTGATCGGCTGGCGTTCGCCGGGGCCTATCACGGCTGGGGTTTCCACGAGGACGGCGCACGCTCGGGTCTGCGGGCCGCGGAGCGGATAGGCGGACGGTGGGAGTCTCGGCCGGAAGTGCCGACTCCTCGGGTGGCCGCGCGATGACCGCTCCCCCACCGGCGCTCTACTTCACTCGGATCCGTCACGTGCGGCGGGCGCCCGTGCACCACGAGTTCGAATATCGCAGCTACAGCTGGTATTTCGATCTGGACGCGCCGCCGCGGCTGCCGATGCCGTTGCGGCCGCTGGGCTATTTCCGGGCCGCCGATCACCTGTCCGGCCCCGGCACCGATCTGCGGTCCCGGGTCGACAGTCTGCTCGCCGAGCACGACATCGATTGCGCGGGTGGGCATGTCACCGGCCTCATGTCGGCGCGGGCACTCGGGTACGGCTTCGATCCGCTCAGCGTCTTCTGGTGTCACGGTCCGGACGGACGGCTGCGCTGCGTGATCGCCGAGGTGCACAACACCTATGGCGGCCGCCACGCCTACCTGCTGCGCCCCGACTCCGAAGGCCGGTCGGTCACCGAAAAGCGTTTCTACGTCTCGCCGTTCAATCCGGTGCAGGGCCGCTACGAGCTGCGGCTCCCCGAACCGACCGAGGACCTGGCGCTGCGGATCGTGCTGCGCCGCGACGGTGAGCAGCCCTTCTTCGCCTCGGTGACCGGCCATCGAGTTCCTGTAACCACCGGCACCATCCTGCGTGCGCAATGGCGTGCGCCCCTGTCGCCCTGGCTGACCGCGGCCCGCATCCGCCGGCACGGCATCGCCCTGTGGGCGCGGGGAGTTCCGATCGTCCCGCGCACCTGCCGCCCCGAATCCGTAAGGAGCACCCCATGACCGGATCCTGCCTCGACACCGTGGGAACCGGACTGATCCCGCCGGTCCCGAGCGGAGTGCGGTCGCGACTGCTCGCCAACGGTTGTGCGCTGCTCTTCCGCCGGGCGGTAGCGCGGCTGGCGGTGCGGGTGGAGTATCCCGACGGGACCGTCCTGGGTGTCGGCGCGTGCACCGAGCCGCTGCCCCGGATGATCCTGCGCGATCCGGACGCCTTCTTCGCTCGGGTCGGCACGCAGGGACTGATCGGATTCGGTGAGTCCTATCTGGCGGGCGAGTGGACCTCGCCGGACCCGACCGCCGTGCTGACGGTGCTGGCCGAGCGCCTGCCGCGCCTTGTTCCCGCCCCGCTGCAGCGCCTGCGGTTCGCCTTGCTGCCGTCACCACCGGCGAGCGATCTCGGGACGACGGCGAACGCGCGCAGCAATATCGAGCACCACTACGACCTGTCCAACGAGCTGTTCCAGCTGTTCCTCGATGAGACCATGACGTATTCCGCTGCGCTGTTCGAGGATTCGGCGATCGCGACATGGGAGCAGTTGGCCGCCGCGCAGCGGCGCAAGGTCGATCGGCTGCTCGACGACGCAGGGGTGCGCGCGGGCAGCCGCGTGCTCGAAATCGGCAGCGGCTGGGGCGAATTGTGTGTTCGGGCCGCTGCGCGCGGCGCTACGGTGCACTCGGTGACCCTGTCGACAAGGCAGTTGGAGCTGGCCCGAATCCGGGTGGCGGCGGCGGGATTCAGCGAGTCTGTCGTGCTCGAACTGCGCGACTATCGCGATATCCGCGGTGAGTACGACGCCATCGTGTCGGTGGAGATGATCGAGGCGATCGGCTACCGGTACTGGCCGGTGTATTTCGATCTGCTCGACCAGCGGCTGGCGCCGGGCGGGCGGGTGGCATTGCAGGCGATCACCATGCCGCACAACCGGATGCGCGCCTCCCGCCGCACCCACACCTGGATCCAGAAGTACATCTTCCCCGGCGGATCGCTGCCTTCCACCCGGGCGATCGAGGCCGCGGCGGGCCGCACCCGGCTGCGAGTCCGCGAACGCCGTGGTCTCGGTATGCATTACGCCGAGACCCTGCGCCTGTGGCGGGAGCGATTCGACAGTCGCGCACCGGAAGTCGCGGCGCTGGGCTTCGACGCGACCTTCCGGCGGCTGTGGCAGTTCTACCTCGCCTACTCCGAGGCGGGATTCCGGTCCCGTTACCTCGATGTCCAGCAGATCGTTCTCGACCGGCCCGAGGAGCACCCGTGAACGTCGCCACCCGACTCGAATCCGCCCTGCGGCCGCTGCTGCGCGGGCCGCTGCCGGTGCGGCTGACCGCCTGGGACGGCAGCGGTGCCGGGCCGCTCGGCGGCCCGGAGGTCGTGCTGCGCAGTCCGCGTGCCTTGCGCCGAATCCTCTGGCATCCAGGCGAACTCGGGGCGGCGCAGGCGTATGTCACCGGGGAGCTCGACGTGGACGGGGATCTGGGTGAGACCCTGAGCACCGTCTGGCGGACCGTCGCGGACCGTCGCATCGGGCGTCCGCGGCCTGCGGATCTCGCTCGCCTGCTCCTGGTGTGCGCGCAGATCGGCGCGCTCGGGATCCGGCCGCCCGCGCCGTCCACGCAGGCACGGCTACACGGGCGGCGGAACCGGCAGCCGCGCGACCGCGCCGCGATCAGCCATCACTACGACGCCTCCAACGACTTCTACCGGATGCTGCTCGACCCATCGATGGCGTACTCGTGTGCCTACTTTCCGGATGGCGCGCCCGACAGCCCCGATAGCGACGAGCTCGCTCGGGCACAGCAGGGCAAATTGGATCTGGTCTGCGACAAGCTGGGGCTGCAACCCGGCATGCGGCTGCTGGACGTCGGCTGCGGCTGGGGATCACTGTCGCTGCACGCGGCGGAGCACTACAGCGTGGAGGTCGTCGGCATCACGATCTCGCGTGCGCAGCAGCAGTACATCGAAAACTGTGTCGCGCAACGGGGACTCACCGGGCTCGTGCAGGTCCGGCTGCTGGACTATCGCGACCTCACCGACGGCGGTTTCGACGCGGTCGCCTCGCTCGAAATGGGTGAGCATGTCGGCGAACGCAATTACCCGCTGTATGCGCGGGCCCTGCACGAGGCCGCCGCTCCCGGCGCGCCGGTGCTGGTGCAGCAGATGTCGCGGCGCGGACGACACCCCGGGGGCGGCCCGTTCATCGAATCGTTCATCGCACCCGATATGGCCATGCGGCCGGTGGGTGACACCATCGCCCGGCTGGAGGACGCCGGGCTGGAAGTGCGTGACGTGCAGGCGCTTCGGGAACACTACGTGTGGACGGCGCACGCCTGGCTGCGGCGGCTCGAGGACCGCTGGGAGGAGGCGGTGACACTGCTCGGTGTGGAGGGCGCGCGCACCTGGCGGTTGTATCTGGTCGGCGGAGCGCTCGCCTTCGAGCAGGGGCGCATGGGGGTGGATCAGATCGTCGCGTATCGACCGGCGGCCACGCACGCGGGTCGGTATCGGCCGTCGAAGGCGGTTGTGTCGTCATGAACTGGGATGCGGCGCTGAGAGTTTCGCTGCTGTCGGCCTTGGTGCTGATGGTGCTGCAGGTCGGGACGTATCTGGTCGGCAGGCGGGCCGGACGCTACAACGTGGTGGATGTGATTTGGGGGGTGGGCTTCGCGCTCGTCGCCGCGGTCGCGCTGGTGGTCGGTGACGGGTCGATGCTGCGCCGGGTCGTGCTCTTCCTGCTCGTCCTCATCTGGGGGACGCGGCTGAGTTGGCATCTGGCGCGCCGGACCTCGGGGCATGGCGAGGATCCGCGCTACAGTGCGCTGCTGGATCGGCACGGTCGGTCGCCGGGAGTGGTGTTCGTCCGGATCTTCCTCACCCAGGCCGTGGCGCAATGGGTGATCTCGCTGCCGATTCAGGTGTCCGCGGCCGCCGGGGAAACTCGGGGCCTGGCGTGGTGGGTCTTCGCGGCGGGGGTGATCGGGTGGATTGTCGGGGTGCTGTTCGAGGCGGTCGGGGATTACCAACTCGCCCGCTTCAAGGACGATCCGGCCAATCGCGGTCACATCATGGATCGTGGGCTGTGGGCGTGGACCCGGCATCCGAACTACTTCGGCGACTTCTGCGTGTGGTGGGGTCTGTGGCTGATCGCGGCGTCGGCTTGGCCGGGGGTGTTGACGGTCTTCGCACCCGTGATCATGTCCTATGTCCTGATTCGCGGCACCGGCGCTCGACTACTCGAACTGGTGATGCGCAGTCGGCCCGGCTATGCCGAATACCAAAGTCGCACAGCTTATTTCTTTCCTCGTCCGCCGAGTTCGTCACCGAAGAAGCATAATTCGCCTAATTCCGACAAACCATCGTAGTGAAACAATCGAATTCAGCGGATATCCCAACGGATCCACAGCGGGCAAGTACCGTTTCCTGGCAGCCCAGAATTGCGTGGAACCGTGAGGAATCCCTTGTCTGAATCCGAGAGATCGTCAATGTCCTTTCCGCCCGCCGAGCCGCCCCCGTTTCCCGACTCCTCTTCGGAGCGGACGGTTTCCAGGCGCAAGCTCGCGGCCATCGCCGGGGTACTGCCGCTGAGCGCGCTCGCGGTCGGCGCTGCGGTCTGGTCCGGAAATGACGACGGTCCCCGCAATACCGCGAGCAAGGGCACTGTCACCAGCACGACGAAACCCGACTCGATTCCGACCCGGACCGAACCCGCCGCCGGTCTCGCTCCCGAAATCGCCAAGATCGGCAGCCGCCATATTGCCGCGCTGCACGCCATACACCTGCATTTGAGTCACATCTCCACCTACGACCCGCAATCGCTGGACGACTATTTCGCGGGTTCCCTGGATGCGACGACGGGCGCCTATCGGCAGCAACTGATCGACACCCACCCCGCCACCCATCAATACTTCCTCGCCACCAACAGTCGTAGCGAAGTGCTCGAATTCAATTGCGGCCTGCGCGCGATCACCGGTACGACAGCGCTCGGTGTCGGATACGTCAAACAATCCACCACCACCGATCTCGCCCCCACCCCCGCCGTCACCCTCACCGCCTGGGTGGTGACCGCCGAGGAACAACCCGACGGCCGCTGGCTGATGAGCGACGCCAAGCGCATCTCCACCTGACGCGAAGTGCCTACCCTGCCGTAGGGTAAGCATCGTGCACGATGAAGTCACCGTCCAGATGGCCGCCCCCGCCCAGCAAATCTGGGACCTGATCAGCGATGTCACCAACGTCGGCCGCTTCAGCCCCGAAACCTACGGCGCCGAATGGGTCGGCGGCGCAACCGGTCCCGTAGTCGGCGCCAAATTCCGCGGCAAGGTCAACCGCAACGGCTGGGGCCTCAAGTACTCCACCATCTGCCGAGTCACCGCCGCCGACCCCGGCCGCGAATTCGCCTTCACCGTCCTCGGCCCCGGCGGCACCCCCATCAACACCTGGCGCTACCTTCTCGAACCCACCCCCACCGGCACCGCCGTCACCGAATCCTTCCACCTGGCCAACAACCTCCCCCTCCGCCTCTACTGGCTCCTAGCCGGCTGGGCCCGAGGCAAAACCAACCGCAAAGGCATGCAGCAGACTCTCGAACGCATCAAGGCCGACGTCGAATCCACTCGCTGACTCAGCACCACGGAGTCACGACCGTCCGCGCCAGACACAGCGAACGTCCGGTTCTTGTTCCTCGTTTCGGCGGCCGTCGGTCAGCTCGACCTCGATGAAACCGTGTCGGGCGTAGAAGCGCCGAGCTGGCTTGTTGACCTGAAAGGTCCACAGCTCCAGACCATTCGGGCGGCGGCGTTTGGCCAGCTCCATGAAGCGGTCGCCTAGCCCCTGCCCCTGCCTGGGTGGGTCGAGATAGAGCTGCTCGAGTTCGTCGTCGGCCAGGACCAGGAGGCCGAGGATGGTGTTGTCGGCCTCGGCCAGCCAGGTTTCGTGGTGTGGGACAACAACGTCGGCGAACCAGCGCCGGACGGTATCGTCGTCGTGGGCTCGACGGACTGCCGGTAGCGCTGCGGAGTAGGACCGCAGCCACACATCGGCGAGTGCGGCGGCGTCGGAGTCGTCTGCCCGTCGGAAGAGAGGATCCACCGCACCAACGTTAGACACCGGCACCCACGGCGGGCCTCAGTGTCAGGATTGCGGTGGGGTGATCCGGGCTCGGGCCGCGGGCCACGGTAGCGGGATGTCCGCGGTCGAGCCGGTCGTTTCGACGAAGTTGGGGTTGCCGATGCGACCGGCCATGTCGGCGAGCATCTTCGCGTGGGTGCCGGTGTGCGCGAACTCGTCCATGGCGGCCTTGTCCGACCATGCGGACAGGGTCCAGAAGGTCTTGTGGATGAGCTTGGCGTCCAGGGCGAAGCCTACGCAGCCGGGGGCGGACTTCAACTGGGCACGAATCCGCATGGTCCAGTACAGGAATCGGGGCACGTCGCGGTAGTTGGTCAGTGGCAGACGGGAAGTGAGCACGTGTAGCGCGGCGCCGTCGGCGGGCTGGTGCGGTCCCTTGGTCCAGGGCAGAGCGGGCATGACGATCTCCTTGTTTTACGGGGGTGGATGACGGGCTTTCTCGCGACTATGAGGCGGTTACCACCGGTTCGGCGGCCGGTGCGGTGATCTCACCGTCGGACTCGTGGATGCCGTGGCGCTCGTAGAACCGGCGCAGCGGGCCGGGAGCCCACCAGCCGATGTGGCCCAGCAGCCGCATGATGGCGGGCACCAGCAGGATGCGAACGACGGTGGCGTCCAGCACGATCGCCACCACCATGCCGACGCCGAACAGGATCATGGTGAGCACCTGGCTCGACGCCATCGCCGCCAGCGGCACGCACATGAGCAGCGCGGCACTGGTGATCAAGCGGCCGGTGCGCTGGACGCTCGTGGCCACCGCCGCGGTCGGGTCACCGAGCAGGTCGTACTGCTCGCGCACCCGCGACAGCAGGAACACCTCGTAGTCCATGGAGAGGCCGAAGATCAAGGCGAACAACATGATCGGCATGTTGGGTTCGATATTGCCGGTCGGTGTGAAGCCCAGCAGGTTCGACAGATGGCCGTCCTGGAACACCAGCACCAGCACACCGAAGGTAGCCGAGAGCGACAGCAGGTTCATCGCGATCGCTTTGAGCGGCAACAGGACCGATCCGAAGGCCACGAACAGCAGCAGGTAAGTCGCGACGGCGATGTAGAGCAGCATCCCGGGCAGCGCGTCACCGAGCCGGTTGAGGGTGTCGTCGTAGGTGGCCGTCTCGCCACCGAAGTACACCTTGGCACCGGCGGGCTTGGCCTGATCCTCCAAGCGGTGCAACAGTTCCCGGCTCGGCTTGGACACCGCCGCGCCCGAGTAGGTCACCGAAACCCGCGCGACGTTGCCGCCAACGCCGGTGATCTCGGCCCGCTGCGCGCCCGGGACATTCCCGAGCCGCGTCGCGTATTCCGACAGTGCCACTTGCTGATCCGGCCGATCGGCGGCGGCAGGCAGTTCGAGCACCGCGTCGATGGTCTTGGCCGCACCGCTCGGGAAGTCCTTCTCCAGCATGGTGAAGACCTGACGACCCTGCGCCGACTCCGGCAGCTGCCGGGCGTCGTTCACGCCGAACTCGATGCGCAGCACCGGCGCTGCCAGCACCAGCAGCAGCGCGATGGCGGCGGTGGCGACGAGCACCGGGCGGCGCATGACGCCCTGCGCCAGCCGGTACCAGAACCCGGTGGCGCAGGGGATCGCCGAGCGCTGCTTCCACAGCGACAGCGCATTGATCCGATGCCCCAGCAGCGCCAGCACCGCAGGGAGGGCGACCAGCGAGAAGAACATCGACAGCAGCACGGCCGCGACGCCGCCGTAGGCCATGGACTTCAGGAACACGAAGGGGAAGAAGCTCATCGACGCGAGCGCGACCGCCACCGTGATGCCCGAGACCGCGACGGTGCGCCCGGCGGTGGACAGGGTGCGGGCGAGCGCGTCCGCACCGGTGTGGCCCTGTTCCATCTCCTCGCGGTAGCGGCTCACGATGAACAGGCCATAGTCGATGGCGACCGCCAAACCCAGGATCGTCACCAGGCTCATGGCGAAGACCGAGATGTCGGTGAACTGCGCGAAGATTCGCAGGACCGCCATCGAGCCCAGGATCGACAGGCCGCCGACCGCCAGCGGCAGACTGGCCGCGACGAAGCCGCCGAAAACGATCACGAGCAGGATGAACAGCACCGGGAACGACAGCCCCTCGGCCATCCCGAGGTCCTTGCCCACCTGGTCTCCGGCCTCGTATCCGGCCGGGGTGTTGCCGCCCCGGAAGGTCTGCAGGCCCGGAGCCGCGAGCTTGTCCTTGATCTTCAGGTAGCTGTCCTGCTTGGCATTGTCGTCGCCGCCGACGAAGTTCAGCAGCACGTAGGTGGCGTGCCGGTCGTGGCTGACCAGCTCGGCCAGGTTCGTCTGCCAGTAGTCGACGGAACCGGTAACCGACGAATTCGGCAGGGCCGCAATCGTATCCGTCACGGCTGCGCGAAATCCGTTGTCATCCACGGTGCGGTCGGCGCTGCGGTAGACGATGACCGCGTCGGGGCTGCGCTGGGCGAAGGATTTGTCGGCCAACTCGGCGGCATGGCGGCTGTCGGAGCCGCGCGCCTCGAACCCGTTGGGCACCATGTCGCCGAAGACACCCAGGCCGTAACTGCCGGAGAGGATCGCGAGCACCGCGGTCACCGCCAGCACGGACAGTCGCCGCCGGTGTACGAAATATCCCAGTCTTTCGAACACTGCCTTACCCCTTTCGGGCAGCAAAGATCCACGCGCAGTGGATGTTTCGGCCACCGCGGAGTTCTACAGAAAGTCGATGAGGTTATTCGGTGCCGTCGGGATTCAGCAGATCCAGATCCAGCACACTCGTGACATTCAGCAGCATGCCCTGCGCCATGAAGTCGAACGCGCCATCGGCGTCACTGCCGGACAGCTCCTTCACCACCCGATACAGGCTGTGAAAACGTTCGCGCGCGAGGGCACGGATCTCATCGTCGAGAGCCGACGCCGCGTACACCTGCAGCTGAAAGGTGAGCGACTGGCGGTCGCCCAGCAGATCGATATAGGCCTCGGCCATCGAATCCAGCCGAGACTCCTGAGCACTCCGCTCGGCGGCCCCGCGGAAAGCGTTCTCGACAGCGTCGAAGCCCTGGTCCGTGGCGGCCAGGAACACCGCCTTCTTGGTCGGAAACAACCTGAACAGATAGGCCTGCGAAATCCCGGCCCGCCGAGCGATCGACTCCGTCGTCGTCGCCGCATATCCACCGGCCGCGAACTCGGCGATGGCCGCAGCCAACACCTGTTCGCGTCGCGCACTCGCTGACATCCGCGCCCGAGCAGGTGAACTCATACACCTTAGTTTAGTGAGCACTCACCTAACTAATCAACAGCACCACAGCATCAGGCAAATATTTCCCATGAGCAATGTTGCCTATGGGCAATATTTGCTACGGTGCTCGTGTGACGGACGAACCCGGGCTCGGTCTGCGCGAGCGGAAGAAGATCGATACACGTCAGGCAATCAGTGATGCCGCTTGGGAATTGCTCGCCGAGCGCGGGGTCGAGGGCTTGCGGCGGGAGGAGATCGCGGCCCGGGTTCGGGTGTCGGTGCGGACCTTCAACAACTACTTCACGACCAAGTACGACGCGTTGGCCTATCGGCAGGTGGAGCGGTTGCGAAGCAGCACAGCGGCATTGCGCGCCAGGCCGGCGGATGAGCCCTTGTGGGAGGCCATCGCTGCGGCGTTCATCGACCGGCACGAGCCGGAGCCTGCGCGCGAAACTCGGATCCCGAGCGGTGATCGCCCCGCGGTGCTGCGCGATCTGCTCGCGAGACCACAGATGCGGGCGGCGGTGTCGAAGGTGTGTTTCACCGATGAGGAATTGGTCGCGGTGATCGCCGAGCGCAGCCGGACCGATCCGTCCCGGGATGTGTACCCGCGACTGGTGGCCGCGGCGATCGGCGCGGCGTGGCAATCCGCAGCCGAGGTCTATCTCCAGGCGAGCCCGCCGATTTCTTCCCAGGCATTGCTGCAGAAGGCATTCGACCAGATCAAGGCGGGCCTGCCGGATCCGTCGGTAGGGAGCACGATATGACGAGACCGGCGACCCAGCTGGAACTGCTCATCGAATTGGAACCGGTCGCTGCGCAGAACCTCGATCGGCATCTGTCCATGACCAAGGACTGGCATCCCCACGACTACGTGCCCTGGGATGAGGGTCGAAACTTCGCGGCGCTCGGCGGACAGGACTGGGATCCAGCGCAATCCAGGCTCGGCGAGCTCGCCCGGGTCGCGATGATCACCAATCTGCTGACCGAGGACAACCTGCCGTCCTACCACCGCGAGATCGCCGAGAACTTCTCCCAGGACGGCGCGTGGGGTACGTGGGTCGGGCGCTGGACCGCGGAGGAGAATCGGCACGGCATCGTGATGCGGGACTATCTGGTGGTGACGCGCGGTGTGGATCCGGTGGCTCTCGAACAGGCCCGCATGGCACACATGACCGCCGGCTTCTCATCGATGAGCATTGCCCGGGACAAGGGCGCGGACGCCGAAAGTCTCACCGGCAGGGGATTTCTGCACTCCATTGCCTACGTGACATTTCAGGAGCTGGCCACCCGGGTCAGCCACCGCAACACCGGCAAGGTGTGCCACGACCCGATCGCCGACCGCATGCTGCAACGCATCGCCGCCGACGAGAACCTCCACATGATCTTCTACCGCAACCTCTGCGACGCAGCCCTGGACCTGGCGCCCGACCAGGCCATCGAGGCAATCACGCTCATGCTGAAGAACTTTCAGATGCCGGGCGCCGGGATGCCGAACTGGCGCCGCAATGCCGTGTTGATGGCCAAGCACGGGATCTACGATCCGCGGCAGCACCTCGAAGAGGTCGTCCTGCCGGTGCTGCGTGCCTGGAAAATCTTCGAGCGCAACGACTTCAGCTCGCACGGCGACCGGATCCGCAACGAGCTCGGCGAGTATCTCGACAAACTGCGGATCGACACCGCGCGATTCGAAGAACAGCGTGACCGCGCACTCGCGAGAGCGGCTCGACGCGGATAAGGGTTCGATGGATTCAGCCTGCGGGGAGGCCGATGCGGTCGCGTTCGAGGGTGGCGCGTAGGAGTGAGAAGAACTGCGCGACAGTGGAGAGTGACGGGGTGGGGGCGATGGGGGCGAGTCTGTCGGTCAGCTGTTGGGCGAAGGTTTGTTCTGCGGCTTCCAGGAGGCGGGTGCCGTCGTCGGTCAGTGAGAGGAGGGAAGAGCGACGGTCTGCGGGGTTTGGTTGGCGGGATACCCAGCCCTGTTGCTCCAGGCGGTCGACTCCCTTGCTCATTGCGCCGACGCCGGCGGCGAACTCGTTCGCTAGGTCGGCTACCCGGGCGCCGGGGTGGTTGCGTAGGTAGCGGAGGGATTCGAACTGGGAGGTGAGGAGGCCGTGTTGTTCGCGGAGGCGGTCGTTGAGGGCGTTGTAGAGGCGGGTTTCGCAGCGGACCAGGTCGGCGAACAAGGTTGGGAGGTCGACGGCGTCGGCCGGTGTATATTCCATGGCATATATTGTAGTGGAAGATACTTCCCAGGAAGGTTGATATGAGCAGGGAGCAGCGGGCGAAGGTTGATGCACTACTTCGGCAGCCGCGGGCCGGCGGGCCTCGGTCGGTGGAGGACCTGCGGGCGGGATTCCGGGCGCTGATGGCGCAGATGAACGTGCCCAGTGAGATACGGACCCGGAGCATGACGCTCGGGGACCGGCCCGCTGTGCATGTCGAAGCGAGCGAGACTTCGACGCCGGGGACGATTTTGTACTTCCACGGCGGCGGGTTCGTCTTCGGGTCGCCCGAGACGGCCATGTCGCTGACCGCGAATCTAGTGACCCGCACCGGGATTCGCGCGTTCTCGGTGGACTATCGGCTAGCACCCGAGCACCCTTTCCCGGCGGGTCTCGACGACACGGTGAGTGCTTACCGGGCGCTGCTCGACGACGGCGTACCTGCCTCGGACATCGTGTTCGCGGGCGATTCCGCCGGGGGTGGGCTGGCCGTCACCACCTGTCTCGCGGCGCGTGATGCGGGTTTGCCGTTGCCCGCCGCGATCGTGGCGTTCTCCCCCGGGCTCGACATGACCCGCACCGGCGAAAGCATGGACACCAGAGCCGAGTTCGACCCAATTTTCACTCGGGAGGCCGTCGAGCGCACCGGCGCCATGTATCTCGCCGGACAGGACCCTCGCCAGCCGCTACTCAGCCCGGCGATCCTCGCGGATCTGAGCGGCTTCCCGCCGATGCTGCTGCAAGCGGGTACGAACGAATTGCTGCTCGATGACTCCACTCGGCTGGCTACCCGTGCCCGGGCCGCGGGGGTCGACGTCATTCTCGACATCACTGCCGACGTACCCCACGTCTTCCAATCCTTCACCGGCGTGCTCGACGAAGCCGACCAAGCCCTCGACCGCGCAGCCCTCTTCATCAGCCAGCAGCTCCACCGCGCCGCTGTCTGAAGCTCGTAAGGTGAACGGGCTCGACCGAACGTTTTTCTTGCCCGTGCGATCACCGCAACGACAGGAGCGCCCGTGAGTACTGTTTCCCCGAACAACACCGTTCTGCTCATCGGCGCATCGCGCGGACTGGGTTGTGCGATCTCCGCAGAATACGTCGAACGGGGTGCGCGGGTGGTGGCGACCGTGCGCGGGTCCGGCCGCACACCGCTGCACGAATTGCGGGACGCCGTCGGGGATCGGCTCGAGATCGAACAGGTCGATATCACTGCGCCAGAACAGGTTCGGGCGCTTCGGGAGCGTTTGGGGACGCACACATTCGAGCTGTTGTACGTGAATGCGGGCGTCACCAACGACCCGGACGAAACCCCGGCGACCATCGCCACCGAGGAATTCAACCGCCTCATGGTCACCAACGCCCTCAGCCCGATGCGCGTCATCGAAACCCTCGGCGACCTCGTCACCCCCGACGGCACCATCGCGATCATGTCCTCCGGCCAGGGCAGCATCGCCAACAACGAACGCGGCGGTTTCGAGATCTACCGCGCCAGCAAATCCGCCCTCAACCAACTGATGCGCAGCTACGCCGCTCGCAACCGCGAAGGCAAACGCACCCTGCTGTTGCTCGCCCCCGGCTGGGTCAAAACCGACGTCGGCGGCCCCGACGCCCCACTCACCATCAGCGACAGCATCCCCAACCTCGTCACCACCATCGACGCCCAGCACCGCCACCCGGGCCTGCAATACCTCGACTACCTCGGAAAAACCGTCGCCTGGTGACAGCCCCTCCTACGCCTGGCTGATCGAAAGACTGAGCAGGGGAATGACTCCCACCTGTTCGGTGGTGTCGAGGGCAGCCTGACTGTCGGCCACGAGCCAGCCGGGCAGGGCGGCAACAAACCCCTGCACGGCCGGAACGGCCATATGCGTGTCGAGAGCCTGCTGATCGGCGTAGCGCTCGAGGATCAGAAAGCGTTGCGGCGCAGTGCGATCACGCCAAATGCGGTAATCGAGAACCCCGGGTTCGTAGAATGCGGCTGCAGCGAGTGCGTCCACAGTCCGCTCGAACTCGCCGACGAACTCGGCACGAACATCAATCACCGCCGACAGCTGAATATTTGGCATACCTGCACGTTAGGGGCACGAGCACCGGTTCGAGAAAGCCGGATTCGCTCTGAACTCAGCGCCGATCGTTATCAATCCCGCAACACGGTCTCCGGAATAGTCGAGGAGGTGGGCCGGTTGGGTTCGATGGTGAACTTCGTCTTGATTCCCGGTGGCTGGTTCGGTGGATGGTGGTACTCGGATCTGGCAAGCGAGCTTCGTCGACGCGGGCATGCCGTCTATCCGGTGACTCTCACAGGAGTTGGGGAGCGTAGCCATTTGCTCTCGCCCACAACGAATCTGGATACCCATATCCAGGATGTCGTGTCGGTCTTGGAATTCGAGCAACTCGACAATGTTGTGCTCGTGGGACACAGCTATGGCGGCATGGTCATCACCGGTGTCGCGGACCGCGTTTCCGAACGGATCGCCGCATTGGTCTACTCCGACGCCTACGTGCCTGTTGACGGCCAGTCGTGCTTCGAGCTCACCTCCCCGCTCTTCCAGCAGATATTCCTCGACGGAGCGGCCGACGACGGGATCACCGTGCCCGTTCCCGCGGGCGTGGACCCACGCGCCACCGGTCATCCCCTCGCGTCGTTCCTGCAACGGATCCGGCTCACGCGCGAGACGCCGCCGGATGCCCTGCGCGAGTACATCTACCTCAGCAAATGGGAAGGCACCCCGTTCACTGCGGTCTACGAGAAACTCCAGCACGACCCGTCGTGGCGCACCCACAGCCTCCCGACAAGCCACAACGTGCTGGCCGACGCCCCCGACGAGTACCTGAAGCTGCTGCTCGACATCGCCGCCCACGCAACCTCCTCCCACGGTGTCTCGCCGTAGTCGGAATCGCTTGTGGCATAGGCTCGGCGTGTGGACAAGCCGCCGCTGTATCGGAAGGACAACACCACCGCGCGGGGGTCGCGTCCACGTGGTGGTGAGTACCGGCATCGGCGCAACACCAAGCAGGCTGCGAAATCCGATGTGACGCAGGAGGGTATGGGGCGGGCGCAGGGGCGCGGACGTGATTACACGCCGCTCTTTCGGTTTCTCCTGTCGCGGGTCGGCTCGGATTGGGAGGCGACCTTCGCGGAGGCCGAGTCTCGGCTCGATCGGAGTGAACCGATCTTCTGGCTGGTGGCGGTGCAGGAATCCGACCGTAGAGATTATGTGCGGATCGGTGAGTCGACCTATTACAGCGGACTGTATGTCGCCTCCGATGGAACGCTGCAGGTCGTGAATCCGGACATCGATGAATCGAGTCTGGACCCAATGTGTGCGTGCTGTACCTCCACGTTCAACGGCATTCGATTCACCAGGCCCGCTCCGAGCTAGCCGTGCGGAGTGGGTGCCGTGGCGGTATAGAAGGGGTATGGCTCGTGTCGGTGTCAGCGGGCAGATGAATATCGTTGAGGACGGTGCTGCCCGCGCATGAGCGAGGACGAATACGACGGCCGGTACGCATGGTCGGGTGTGGCGGACCGGGGTGGGGATGGGGTCGACTTTCGGATCCATCGGCATTTGCGGGCAGATGAGCAGTTGCTCTGGCTGGGTGGGCCCGACCCTGACGCGCGGTTTATCGTGACCGATTTCTTCGAGATTCCATTCGGGCTGCTGTTTGCGGCGGGGTCGACAGCTCCACTGGCAGTGGCGTTCTCAGGGGGTCCGGTGATCCCATTCGGGGTGGTGGGGCCACTGTTCTTGTGCGCCGGGCTGTATGCCGCGGGTGGCCGGATCTTCCGCAAGCGGTGGCTGCGTCAGCGCACCAGATATGCGATTACCACGAAGCGTGCGCTCATTGCCGTCGGGACGCGGGCGCTGCGGGAGGCTCCGCTGCACACCCTGCCGATGTCGTTCCGGCACAGCCGCGATGGACGCCACGTCACCGTAATCATCGGTGGCAACGGCAAACCCTCGCCCCTCGACGAAACCAGCATGCTGA
Organism: Nocardia heshunensis; assembly: GCF_054782115.1. Taxonomy (NCBI): domain Bacteria; kingdom Bacillati; phylum Actinomycetota; class Actinomycetes; order Mycobacteriales; family Nocardiaceae; genus Nocardia; species Nocardia heshunensis. The sequence continues at coordinate 771,860 of NZ_BAAGTC010000005.1, forward strand.
GCAAGAGAAAGGACGTCTTCGCCCTCTACGACGTCCCCACTCCCGATGCCTTGCTCGCCGCGCTCGCCACTGCCGAACTCGAATAACCCGGCTCCGGTCAGTCGGCGGTGGCTTGGAGCCAGCGGGTGGCGAGGTCGGTGATGGCGGGGAGGTTGGTTTCCAGGGTGGAGGGGTCCTGGAATTCGATGATTCCTCGGTCGGGGGCGAGCCAGCGGATGAGGCCGGTGGGGTCGTCGAAGGTGAAGGGGTCGGAGGGGGAACGCTTTTTGGCGCCGCGGTGGAAGATCAGGTCGAGCACGTTCTTGGGTTGCAGGCGCATGGTGATGCGGTCTTCGCCGTCGAGGCCGAAGCTGGGGGCGTTCCATTTGATTTGCTCGGTGATGCCCGGGGCGGCGCCGAGGAGCGCCTTGCGGAGTTGTTCGATCTCGGGTTTGCGGGGGTGGGACAGATCGGCGAGGTACTGGTCTACGGTTCCGTTGCTCGACTTGGCCATGCCCGCCACTCTACTGCCAGCGAATATTCCTTGACATGAATATTCGCCTATGGGAATGTGTTGGGCATGGAGGAGATCGCGGCGGCGCTGGGTGACGATGCTCGGTGGCGGATTGTCGAGTTGCTGGCCGGGCGACCGCGGTCGGTGGGTGAGATCGCGGAGTTGACCGGGTTGCGGCAACCGCAGGCGACCAAGCATTTGCAGACGTTGGCCAAGGCGGGGCTGGTGACGGTGTCACCGCTCGGGCAGCGGCGGATCGCGGCGCTCGAAGTGGCGGCATTGGATGCCTTCGCGCGGCGGTTGACCGAACTGGTCGAGCTCGCCGAATCGACCGTGGGCGAACTGGATACGATCGAGAGGTATCGCAACGCGCTGGCCGCCGAGGCCGCGCGCGCCGACCGGGATCGGTGGGCGGACGGCCGGAGCTTCGGATTCGAGCGCGTGTTCACCGCGGCTCCGGAGACCGTGTGGCGATACTGGGTGGATCCGGCGCTGCTCGAATCCTGGTGGGCCCCACCGTCGATGACGATCACCGACTGCCTGATCGAGGCGAGGCCGGGTGGTCGGGTGATCCTCGATTACCGCGACGCCGAAGGGCGGTACCACTCCGCCGGGCAGGTGCGGGTCGCCGACGAACCCGCGCATCTCGAATTCGACATGTCACTGTTCGATCCGGCCGGTGCGGTGCTGTTCACCGGCCGCTACGACGTCACCTTGACCGAGATCCCCGAGGGCACCCGGCTGCGGCTCGACCTCGGCATCACCGACACCGTCATCACCGCATCGGATTTCATCGCCGGCATCGAAACCGGCTGGGGCCAGGTCCTCGACCAGCTCGCGCACGAAATCACCTCGTAGACAAAGGAAGTAGGACAATCATGACCACCTCCGAGCAACGCATCGTGGCCGCGAATATCGTGCTGAGCCTCGACGGCTACTATCACGGCGCGGGCGGCCCCGGCGATATGGGCGCGATCGTCCCCTACGCCAGCACCGAGACCGCGCGAAACCACCTCGGCCGTATTCACGAGAACGCGACGACCGGCGTCCTGGGACGCAGCAACGCGGAGGGTTTCCTCGGCTACTGGTCCACGGTCGCCGTGGACGACAACGCCGATCCTCGCGATCGCGCCTACGCCAAGTGGCTGCTCGACACCGAGAAGGTCATCTTCTCCACCACCGTGACCGAGATGCCCTGGGAGCATGTCCGAGTCGTCAACGGACCCATCCCCCAGATCATCGCCGAGCTCAAAACCGTTGGCACGGGCGAGATCTTGGTCAATACCAGCCCGACCATCACCAAGGCCCTGCTCGCGGCGAACCTGGTCGACCGTCTCTACCTCCTGATCACCCCCGAAATCACCGGCGGCGGAGAGCGACTCTTCGTCGACGGCCTCCCCGCCTCGCACTGGCAGCTCACCAGCCAGACGGTCGGCGAACTCGGCGAGCTCGCCGTGGTCTACGACCGCAAGCGCTGAACATGCCGATGCCCCGCCCGGCTGAACCGGACGGGGCATCGCTGTTGCAAGGCACGTATTCGCGAAAGCCATTCGGCGGCAGCGAGATCGAACCGGGTCAGTGGCAGTTGGAGGGGGCCGGTCGGCCCGCGAAGCGGTCAGCCAGGTAAGTGATGGCGTTGAGGGCACCGGGGAGCATGGCGGTGGCGTGGTCGGCGCCGGGGATGATGTCGAACTGGACGGGGGTGCCCGCGGCGCAGTAGCGGGCGGTGGTGGCGGCTACCTGGTCCAGGGGGACCTGGTCGTTGGCGCCGTGCCACTGGTAGATCGGGGCGCGGGGGATGCCGGGGAAGACTTCCAGGGCGTTGGCGTGCATTGTTTCGACGGTGGCGGATTCGGATTCCATTCCGGCGGTGAAGAATTCGCTCAGCGAGTGGCCCGCGCCGATGGAGACGATGTCGTCGGCGCAGGAGTTGGCCAGGCGGTCGCGCAGCGCGAAACCGGCCGGGGTGAGCGCTCGATCGAGCGGCAGCGTGTCGGGGTATTCGCGTTGCAGGCCGACGGCGACGGCGAAGCCGAGGCCGAAGAGCGGGTGTGGCTTGTCACCGATCTCCAGGGCCATCTTGCCGGGGTTGGCGGGCAGCCCGCCCTGTGCGACGCCGACGATCGGCAGTTCCGGCGCGTAGTCCGGGGCGAGCGCCGCCGCGAAGCCGGTCGACATCGCGCCACCGGAGTATCCGGCCAGCCCGACCGGCGAATCCTGCAGTCCCGCAGGCGCGAAGCGCTTGACCGCACGAATTCCGTCCAGGGTGATCTGCCCGCCCAACCGCGCCGCCCCGTACGCGCTCGACGGTCCGAGATGATCTGGCACCGCCACCGCCCAGCCGCGGGCCAGCAGCAGATTCACCCCACCCGCCTCCCGGATGCCACCGTTGAACAGCGCGTGCGACGGCGCGCATTGCAGACCGAGCGAATTCTCGAACGGCTGATACGACAGCAGCGGACGGGGACCGGATCCCGGGGTGAGCAAGGTGGTGACCGCCGCAATGGGCGCACCGGTCGAATTCGTCGACCGGAACAATAGTTGCCAAACGGTTGCGCCCGGCCAACTGCCTGCATCGAGCTGACGGGAACGCAGCACATCCCCGGGCGCGGCGGCACCGATATCGCCGGGCGCGGAATAGAACCCGTCGGGGTCTGCCGCCGGATAGACGGGCCCGGCGTGCGCGGCAGGCATGCCATAGGCCGCGACCATCACCGCGGCGGCGGCACCGACGGCTCCGGCCAGGGTCCGCCGCAGCGCGGGGCGCGGGTCGATCGCAGAACGTAGGTCCACGGTCACTCCATTCGGGAAGGGGGTCTTCCCGAAGGTTCGCTAGGAGTGTGCCGGAGGTTTGGTCGGTGCGCGAATTACCTCACCGCAGCTCGATACTCGCGATCGGCACGGTCGTCGGTTGCGGCGAGCCGCCCGTCGGTTCCACGGTCACCACCAGCCGGTCCGCGGCGCCGAAGGGGGTGATCAAGGGCTGGCGGGGTACCGCGTCGAGGATCGCGGTCGAATGCGGCAGTCCGCCGTTGGCCACCAGCCAGACCTGATACACCCGATCCGGCGGCGGGGCACCGAGTCCGTCGAAGGCGACGGTCATCGCCGACAACGCGGGGGCGGCGGCGATGTGCACAGTGCCACCGCCGATGATCGGGGCCGACCGGGTGACGGCGTCGGGCTGGGCGGCGATGACGCTCGCGGTCAAGGGCTCGGGCACGCCCGGCCGATGCGTGCCGACCAGGACACCCACGCCGATCGCGATGGCGACCAAAACACCTGCGGCAGCCATCCATTCGAGCCGCGGGCCGCGACGTGTACCGCCGCCGGGCAGCTCCAGTGTGCGCCGACCGGCGGCACGAATCGCCTGGTCCACGGCACGCATCAGCCTCGCCTCGACGCGTTTCGGCGGTCGACGGCTGTCGACGGCGGCGAGCTCGGCGAGCGTGTCGTACAGCTCCGCCACCACACCGTCGAATTCGGCGACGGTCAGCCGATCCGCGCGTTCACGCCGCCGTTCGATGCCACGGCGTTCCCACTCGGTGACCGCGTCCAGCGCGTACGGGTAGGCGAGGTCCAGTAGTTCGACGTCCGGGCCGCCGGTGGTCATCGTTGACCACCTCCTTTCAAACAGGCCCCGAGCCGCTCGAGGCCGCCGCGAATACGGGATTTCACCGTCGCCAGGGGCGTTCCCAGGCGATCGGCCACATCCGGGTAGGTCAGTCCGCCGTAGTAGGCGAGGCCGATGCTCTCGCGTTGCAGGTCGGTGAGGGTGTCCAGACAGGTCAGCACCGCCCGGCGGTCGGCGCGCTGCACCACGGTATCGACCACCACGTCGCGGTCGCGTTCGAGATGGACTCGGCCGTAATGGTTGTCGCGGCCGAGGCTGGATTGCTCGGCGCGCAGGCGGTCGACGGCGCGGCGGTGGGTCAGCATCATCAGCCAGCCCATCGGGCCGGCGAGTTCGCGGTCGTAGCGTCCGGACTGTGACCAGGCTTGGAGATACACCTCCTGGGTGATCTCCTCGGCCGAGCCGCGATTGTTCAGGATGCGCAGCGACAGCCCGTACACCCGGTGACTGGTCCGGCGATACAGCTCGGTGAAGGCTTCCCGATCCCCGTCGGCGGTGGCGACGATGAGTTCGGCGAGCCCATCGGCGTCCCGGTCGCGGTCGCCGCGGACCGGGCAGGTCGTCGGTGTCAGGTCCGCGAGGTCGGGTTCCCGCACCAGCCGCAGTATTCGCGGATCGTGGTCGTTCATCGCGAAATCACCTGTGTTTCCTCCTGTTCGGTCGGTCAGCGGACGGTGATCACCCGGTTGTGCCAACCGGTGGAGCCGTCCGGGAACGGCGGGGTGCGGTTCTGGTCCTGTAGCGCACCGGCGCCGTCGGTGGCGCGGACCCGGACGGTGTGGGTGCCCGTGGTCGCCTGCCAGCGCCAGATCCATTGCCGCCAGGTGTCTTTCGAGTACTGCGATGCCAGTTCCGCAGGCTGCCAAGGGCCGTCGTCGACTTGCACCTCGACGCTCGCGATGCCGCGATGCTGCGCCCAGGCCACGCCCGCGACGATCACCTCGCCCGCGTCCACGGTGGTGAAGGCGGCGGGGACGTCGATGCGGGAGGCCGTTTTGATCGGGCCGCGTTCCGACCAGCCGCGTTGTGTCCAGTAGGCGCGGGCGCGGTCGAAGCGGGTGACCTCGAGGTCGACCACCCATTTGGTGGCCGACACGTAGCCGTAGAGGCCGGGGACGATCAGGCGGGCCGGGTAGCCGTGCGCCACCGGCAGCGGTTCGCCGTTCATGCCCACCGCGAGCAGGGCGTCACGGCCGTCGGTGACGGCGGAAAGCGGTGTGCCCGCGGTGAATCCGTCGATGCTGCGGGACAGCAGCAGGTCCGCGTCCGGGTGCGGTCCGGCTTCGTCGAGCAGGTCGGCGAGCGGGTAGCCCAGCCAGCGGGCCGTTCCGGCGAGGTCGCCGCCCACCTCGTTGGAGACGCAGGTGAGGGTGATCAGGCTTTCGACGGCGGAGCGCAGGCGCAAGCGGTCGAAGTCGAATTCCACTGGGTGGTCGACCATTCCGTGGATTCGCAAGCGCCAGTCGCCGCTGGTGAGGGCGGGCAGTTGCAGTGCGGCGTCGACCCGGTAGAAGCGGTCGTTGGGGGTGACGAAGGAGGTCAGGCCGGGCACGCTGGGCGCGGACTGGGCCGTCACGGCGGGTGCGGTCCGGACCGGGCGGGGCAGCAGGAAGCGGGCGCGGTCCGCGGTCACATCCCGCAACCGGGTTGCAAGCGTCTGCCCGAGTGCGGCCGCACCCAGTGCCAGTGCGCCCACGCTCGCGGCGGAGATCAGGAATCGGCGGCGGGAGACGCCCTGATCAGGCTGCCGAAAACTCGGTCGCCCCACCGTCAGCACCCGCAGGACCACGATGCCCGCGAGCACACCCACCACCGCCGGTATCGCGAACCACCAAGCGGCCGTGGGTCTTTGTAGTGCCGCGAACACGGTGACGCCGCCGAGCGCCACCAGCAGGGCGCTGCCCAGCGGACGCCGACGCTCGAGCACTCCGGCCACGACCGCACCCAGGACCATGACCGCCGCCATGGAGGCGAACAGGGCCTGCTTGTCGTGGCTGCCGAAGCGGCGGATCGCGGCGTCCTTGAGCTGGTGTGGGGTGTGATCGACCATGGTCGCGCCGAGTACGAAGAACGGTGAGGATGCGGGATCGATCAGGACGGCGACGAGATGGCCGACGCCCAGGACGGTCGCCGCGGCGAGCACACCGGCCGCCGCCGCGTGCGACCAGCCGATCGCCGCCGCGCGCGGCCGTTCCTTCGAAGGCAAGCGTGAATTCTGTTCGCACGCAGCGGATTCGGAGACAACTACGGGTTCGGGCACAGCTACGGGTTCGGGCATGACAGCGTCGGCATCAGGCGGGCGGCATGAGCACGGTGTCGATCATGTAGACGGTCGCATTGGCCGTCTGCACGCCACCGCAGATCACCGACGCGTCGCCGACCTTGATGGTGTCCCCGTCGCGGGTGACGGAAACGTCCGCGCCCTCGACGGTCTTGTGGGTTCCGGCGATCTGATCGGGTGCGATCCGGCCCGGCACCACGTGGTAGGTCAGGATCTTCGACAGCCCGGCCGAATCGGTCTTCAGCGAATCCACGGTCGCGGCCGGGATTTTCGCGAACGCGGCGTCGACCGGGGCGAAGACGGTGAACTGCCCGCCATCGAGGGTGTCGACCAGGTTCACCTGCGGGTTCAGCTTGCCCGACACCGCCGCCACCAGCGTGGTGAGCAGCGGATTGTGCGAGGCCGCCACCGCGACGGGGTCCTGTGCCATGCCGCTGACCGAGCCCGCGCCGGTCGGTACCTGCTTTGCGTAATCTGCGCAGCCTGGGCCGACCAGGGCAGCAGCCGCCGCGGCCGCCGAGGAGCTCGTCATGGTGGTGGAGGAGGTGCCGGAGTCGGACTTGGTGCTGGAACAGGCGGACATGCCGACCGCGGTGGCCAGGGCGATGGTGACGACAGCCGTGCGTCGAACGAGTTTCATGATCGGATTCCTTCCGAGGGATTGGTGGTCAGAGGTCACCGGCCGTGGGTCGGGAGACTTGGATCGGCCGGTGACCGTTCTGCCGTGGGGCGGCTCTGGGCCCCGGGCGACGCTCCGTCATATCCGAGATGAGCGCCGCATGGGTTTCGCGCAGCTCCCCGGAAGGGTTTGGTCACCGCTTCCACCAAACCGAATCGGCTCGCATATCGAAATCGAGGTATGTCCTGGCAGACACCGCTAGCCTCGGAGGCGTCGGCAGCACCGAGTCATCCCTACATACGGAGACACAGCGCTATGGCGGATGAACGCCGCATTCTCTCGATCGACACGGGTAACGACGGCACGACCGGTCCCGGCGGGGAAGCCTGCCCGTCGCCGCGCGTCGGACCCGATGCGGAGGCGGCGCGGCTGCTCGCGGGACTGCTGCACGAGATCGCGGACGGTGATCGCGCGGCGTTCACACGGTTCTATCGTTCGACGCACGACCGGGTGTTCGGGCTCGCGCTGCGCATTCTGCGGCGGTCGGCACCGGCCGAGGAGATCACCCAGGAGGTGTATCTCTACGTGTGGAACGCTGCCGCGCAATATGATTCGCGGCTGGCCAGTCCGATCGGCTGGCTGATGATGCTCACCCATCGTCGCGCGGTGGACCGGGTCCGGGTCGAATCATCGGCCGCCATCCGGGATCTCACCTACGGGCAGCGGCAGTTGGGCCGCGATCACGATGTCGTCGCCGAGACCGTGAGTCAGCGCTCCGAGGAGCGGGCGGTCATCCGCTGCCTCGACACGCTCACCACCACGCAACGCGAAACCGTCGCGCTCGCCTACTATGGCGGCCGGACCTACGCGGAAGTGGCCGAGCACCTGGGTATTCCGCTCAATACCGTGAAGACGAGAATCCGGGACGGCCTCAAACGTCTCCAGAGCTGCCTGACAGGATCGGTGCGCGATGCCTGACATCCAACCCCCCGCCGACCTGATCGAGCTGGCCTACCCGTACGCCCTCGATGCGCTGTCCATCGCCGAGCGCCGCAACGTCGAGCAACTGCTCGACGGCGCCGACGAACCCACCGCCGCCGAATTCCGTTCCACCGTGCACGATCTGCGCGAAACCCTGGCCTCGATGACCCTGGTCGACGCCGTGCCCGCGCCCGCCGAGGTGGAATACGCGATCGACGCGGCCCTCGACGCCCAACTCGCCACCCCCGCCGCCGACGTCGCCTCGATCGATGTCGCCCGCGCCGCCCGACGACGCCGTCTGCGCCTGTACGCGATCGCCGCCGCGGCCGCGATCATCATCGCCATCGGCACGGGAATCGCGGTCTACCGCAACCCATCTCCCACCCCCGGCGACCTGACAGCGCAACAGGTCGTCACCCACGACGACGCCCGCCAGCAAACCATCCCGGTGGCCACCGGCGGCACCGTCACCGTCGACGCCTCCCACCAACTCGGCGCAGCCGTCCTCTATTTCGACGCCGTCCCCGCCCCACCCCCCGACCACACCTACCAACTCTGGCTCATCTCCCCCACCGGCCACCCCCGCTCCGCCGGCGTAGTCCCCACCCTCCCCACCAGCACCACGCCGCTCCTCATGCGCCTGGGCGACGCCACCCAACTCGCCCTCTCCATCGAACCCACCGGCGGCTCCCCCGCCCCCACCACCACCCCCATAGTCGGCGTCACGCTCTCCTGACCGCAGTTGGCCCGCAACGATATTGGCTTGCCCACCGCCCGCGGGCTGCGGTTCGATCAGGGTGGGAAACTGTTCCCACCCGAGGGGGAGCGTGCACATGTCGGAGCCCGAACAATTCGTCGCGAACTTCATCGACTTCTGGAAAAACCCATCCACCCAACGACTCCCGGAGATCCTTCATCCCGACGTCGTACTGACCCAGCCCCTGGCCGCCCCGATGCGAGGCATCGAAGCCGCACAAGAAGAGTTCGAACGAATCTGGCGCTTCCTCCCGGATCTCCGCGCCCACGTAGACCTCTGGCGAGGCGACTCCGAGGTCCTCTTCATCGAGTTCCGCCTACGAGCAACGCTGGGCCACCACCAACTCGAATGGCCGAACATCGACCGCTTCCACCTCCGCGACGGCAAAGCCACCATCCGAACCAACTACTTCGACCCCCTCCCCGTCTTCGCCAAAGTAGCCACCCACCCCACCCTCTGGTGGCGCTGGTGGACCTCCGGCACCTCCCGCCCCTGGCGCTCCGGGCACACCATCACCACCTACACCCCCCTCATCCCCCAGTGATCAGGTTCTCCAGGGCACCGGCGGTCCTAAGCCACTCTCGTCGTTGGCCTTTCGCATGCGAACGCTAGTCGTCGCCGGTGTTTCGAGCGGGGTGCACCTGTCGTCCTCCGCCGCCCGGTAACAGGGTCAGGAAGTAGCGACCTGTCTCACGGGCGCGGCGACTGTTGTGCTCCATGAGCCGCAGCTGCCCGTCGACGTAGTCGGCGAACGTGCCCGCGATCTGTCTGTCCTCGTCCGGCTTCCCATCGGTCCACCGCATGACCGGGCCGTCGAACCCGCCGGTCGCGCGTACATAGTCGAACGTGTAGCCCTGATGGGTGAGCACAATGGCCGCGTCCGTGGGCATGGTCCAGGTGCCACCGACTTCGTCGACTATCTCCCGGGCATCCTCCCGTAGACGATCGAAGTCGCGGATGCCTCCACGGTCGCTGCCCCGGAACAGGTCCCCGCACGCCTCCCCCAATTCCAACAGGTACTCACGAAACACCGCCGGAAACCGTCCACCCACCCGCGCCTCAACAGCTTCGAGTTCCGCGTCGTGACACCCACCGAAGGTGATGAGCCAAGCACGATGCTCGTCGATCACCTCCTGCGGCGTATCCCGAAAGACGTACTCCGGATTGTCCGCAAGCACGACCAACCGCGACTTCCACCCCGCGACAATCATTTCAGCGGACACCTGTGGACCCATGCCCCGATCGTGACACACCGCCTCAGACCAATCCAGGCAGGTGGAACGAAACGGCCTGACGCCGCGTCTCGCCGGAATGGGCTGGGGCGGTGGCGATCGCGGAGGCGGAGGTTGGGTGAGTCATTGTGGTCTGGGTCACATCGCTGAGGGGTGGTGGTCGGTAGGATCGGGCGGGTCTTCGAGTGTTTGGTGCGGGCGGGCCCACATGTGCGGGTCATCGGGTTAATTCGTGGGTAGGTCGTCCTATCGAGGCGTAGACCATGGCCGACAGTCGTTCTCTGCTGGTGGGGTGGTGGCGTGATCGGGCCGATTATCAGGGGTTGGTCGGGGCTCTGATGGGATCGGCCGCGTTGCCGCTGGTTCGGTTCATCGTGGGGTTGGGCGGGGTGGTTTTGTGTGCGATCACGGTGTTGACGATGTTGTCGCCGGCGGGGCCGAGCGGCGCGGGCGCGCGGTGGGTTTTCGCGGCGATCGGGGTGCTGGCGGCGGCGTGGACGTTGCGGTGGTGGCTGGGGCCGTGGCCGTGCGAGACCGAGTCGCTGTTGTGGGTGGCTGCGGCGGATCTGGCGATCACCACGGCGGGGATGCTGGACAGTGACCGGGTCTACGGTGCGGTGGGCGCGATCCTGCTTGTGGTGACAGGGGCCTATCTGAGCCTGTTCCACAGTCCGAAAGCTCTTGCCGTGCACACCGTCTGGTCACTGGTCTCGATCATGGCGCTGACCGGACGGATCGCGCACGGCAGCGCGAACGGCGACACCACGTTGGCGGCCGCGATCGTGCTGACCATGGTGGCGGCGACCGTACTGGTGCTGCCGACGCTGCAGTTCTGCACCTGGCTGATGCGTGTCGACACCCTCACCGACCCGCTGACCGGGCTGCTCAATCGCCGCGGTCTCGACTATTACCTGCCTGGTTTCCTGGCCGCGGCCCGATCCGGGGACATCTGCGTGCTGTCGGTCGATCTCGATCGGTTCAAGGCGGTGAACGACACCTTCGGGCACAGTGTCGGCGATGACGCGCTGGTGCGCACGGCCGCCGAACTCGACGCGGTGGCGGGTGAATTCCTGATCGCCCGCACCGGCGGGGAAGAGTTCGCCCTCATCGGGAGACTGTCGCCGACCACCTGCGCGGACGCCGCCGAGGCGGTGCGGCGCGCCATCGAATCGATCGAGGATCTCCCGGTCCGTCTCACCGCCAGTGTCGGTGCCGCCCTGCTGAATTCGGCGCACCTGGACCGCTGCGGCCGCGAGTATCTACTCACCAGCCTGTTGCGGTCCTCGGACGCAGCGATGTACCGGGCCAAGCGCAAGGGCGGCAACACCGTCGTCTTCGCCGCCCGCGTCACCCCCTCCGCAGGTTCCTAAGTATGTTAGGTTTCTTCCTAGGCAACATAGGAAGGAAGCTTGTGATGACTCCCGACACGGGAATCAAGTCCGATACGCTGCGTGTTCCCGGCGCGACCCTGTTCTACGAAATCCGCGGTGCGGGACCGCTTCTCGTGTTTCTGCCCGGGGGCGGTGGTGACGCCGGAACCGTCGATCCGCTGGCCGAGGTGCTCGCGCAACACTTCACCGTGGCCGCCCTCGATCCGCGCGGCTACTCGCGCAGCACACTCGACGGCCCGCAGGTCACCCAGCGCGTAGCGGTGCAGAGTGACGATGCGCTACGGCTGATCGACCACCTCACCGACGAGCCCGCGTATGTCGTTGGCGGCAGCGCGGGCGCCATCGTCGGACTCGACCTGTTGGCGCGCCACCCCGACCGAGTGCGCCGACTGGTGGCGCACGAGCCGCCGTGCTTCGCCGTGCTGCCCGACGCCACTGCGCAGCGCACCATGATCGAGGAGGTGCACACCCTGTTCCGGACCGACGGCCTAGCCGCAGCGTCGGCGCGGTTCCTGGCGGGCATCGGACCGGCGATGAAACCCGCGCCCGAGCCGAACGAGTTGTCGCCGCGCGCGGCCGCGATGTGGGAGCGGCTGATGGCGAACGGCCCGCTCATGCTCGAGCACGAATTACGTGAATTCACTTCGTACATACCCGATTACGAGAAATTGCGCACGAGCGCGGAGAGGCTGACCCTCGCCGTCGGCCGAGAGACCCGGGGTGCGCTCCCCTATCGGCCCGCCGTGGAAATCGCCACTCGTCTCGGCTTGACGGTCACCGAGTTTCCAGGCGCGCACAATGGAATGCGCACCGACGCCGACGCATTCGCACACCAGCTGGTCGAACTACTCAGTGCCGAAACCCATTCGGCCCGTGGCTGAGTCGCCGCAAGGCAAGTTCGGCGTACAGCGCGGCGCCATCGGCCAGCACTGACTCGTCGAACTCGGCCAGCGGCGAATGATTGGCCGGGGCCCGATCCGGTTCCGCGACCGCCGCCGGGGCGGCCCCGAGCAGCAGCATCGCTCCCGGGACGGCCGCCAGCACCCGGGAGAAGTCCTCGGACCCCGAGGCCGGGTGCGGCGCCCAGTCGAATCGATGCTCGCCGAAAAGTTCGACGGCGGTCGCGGCGGCGAATTCGGCCTCGGCCTGGTCGTTCACGGTCACCGGATACATCGGTTCATAGTCGATCTCGGCGGTGACGCCGTGCGCCTGCGCCAGCCCCCGGATCATCCGCACGATGCCGTCCTGCGCCCGGTTGCGGGCCGGATCGGAATAGCTGCGCACGGTGGCCTCGAACGCGGCCTCGTCGGGAATGACATTGCCCTGCGTGCCGCCGTGGATCGAGCCCACCGTGATGACGACGGGGTCGTGGATGTCGAAGCGTCGGGTCACCAATGTCTGCAGGGCGAGCACCATTTCGCAGGCCACGGGAATCGGGTCCAGAGCTTGATGCGGCATGGACCCGTGACCGCCGGCACCGCGCACAGTCACCCGCACCGTGTCGGAGGCGGAGAGGAACGGGCCGCCGCGGGTCGTGATCCGCCCCGTCCGCAACATGCTCAGCACATGCAGTGCGTAGGCCGCGACCACCCGGTCACCAGAGGCGTCGAGCACGCCTTCCTCGACCATGTGCCGCGCGCCGTCGTACCCCTCCTCCCCCGGCTGGAACATGAAAACCACATCGCCGGATAGCTTTTCGCGATGCGCACAGAGCAGCCGGGCCGCCCCGGCGAGCATGGCGACGTGCAGGTCGTGCCCGCAGGCGTGCATGCGATCGACCGGTGCGGCAAAGCTGAGACCGGTGCGTTCGGTGACGGGCAGCGCGTCCATATCGCCGCGCAGCAGCACGGCCGGACCGGGCGACGCCCCGCGCAGCACCGCGGTAACCGACGAGAGTGAGGCTCCGACAGTCACTTCCAACCCGAGACCGTCGATCGCCGCCAGTACCTGTTCCTGCGTCCGCGGCAGCATCAACCCCAGCTCCGGCTCCCGATGCAGACGGCGGCGCAACTCCACCATTTCACCCTGGATCTCCCGGGCATCTTCACGAACCGACATCACTGTCCTCCCCCTTCCGACCTGCCTGCGCAGCGGCAGTCTGATTCGACGATCCATCGGGCATCCGGGCGTCAGGGCTCCTTCCCAGTGTGTGTCGCGGCGCAGCGGAGCGCGGCGAATTCGCGCGCATCACCGCACGGTCACTATCCACCCGCGCAGGTTGCCAAACGATTGCTCGTCTGATGGTGTTGAGCGATCGCCCACCACTCCGGGAGGTATCGACATGAGTGTTCGGATTGCCACCGCGTTCGCGGCAGGAATCGGAGGCATCGCGCTGATCCTCGGCGGGAGCGCGCCGGCACAGGCGCAGGAGATGGCCGCGGGCCTGAACTGCGACGGGCTGACCTGCACCAACGACGGCGACGACTCGTATGTGGTCTCGGGCGTCACCTACTGCCTCACCAACCCCGCGACCACGCCGCAGACCCCAGGCCAGCTGCCGTCCTCGCCGACGCCGTATCAGAATTCGTTCAGCGGAGTCGTCCCGCCGCACGGGTCCGTCGCACTGACGCCCATGTGCCGCGGCGGCGACAGCATGACCGGCTGGGCCCTGACCGGAGCCGCCCCCGGCACCGGGATGCCCGGCACCGGCTCCGGGTAGCGCCCGACTCACATCCCCACCCACCGGTCGAGAACCAGGCAATTGCTGCGCCCCTCCGTGCCGCGGTCTCGATCGGTGAATTCGCCGTCCGAATACGGGAATTCAGCTGCGCATTTACGAAATTCCTACGGCCACTTTGCCGATTCTCCTGTGACAGAGCGAACAGAGAAAAGGCGTAATTGCCGGTCGAGGTTTCCGGAAACGTGATCTAGATTCGGGTTCTGCGGCGAATTCAATGATGATCGGTCCGCTTTCACACCAACCACTCCAAATGCTTGCGAGGGCGCGGTATGTGCAGCAATTCGATTCCAGTGAACGCGAAACCGATTTCACCACGGCTCGGAGTCGGAGCCTTGCGCGGACTACCGCGAGATGTCACGCGGCCGCCCTTCACACCCGGACTGCTGGGGACCGGGATCGTGCACCTGGGCTGCGGGGCCTTCCACCGCGCACACCAGGCCTTGATCACCCAGCACGCCATGACCGCCACCGGCGATCGGAACTGGGGTATCGCGGCGGTCGCGATGTCCAGCCCCGACGTGGTCGGCGCGCTGCGGGCGCAGGACAACCTGTACACCACTCTGCTGCGAGATGAGAGCGCAGTACGGGCGGAGGTTGTCGGCGCGATCACGGCGGCGGTGCACGCGCCGTCGGATCGGATCGGCGTGGTGCGCCGGGTCGCCGATCCCCGGGTTCGAATCGTCACGCTCACGGTCACCACCGGCGGGTATTGCCTGTCCCCCACCACGGGACGGCTCGATTCGGGCAGCGACCCGGTGCGGCACGATCTGCGGTGCACGGCAAAACCGTGCACCGCGATCGGCATGCTGGTGGGCGGACTCGCGGCGGTGCGGCGTCGCGGCGGAACCCCGCCGGTGGTGCTCAGCTGCGACAATCTCGCGGCCAACGGACGCCAATTACGCAGCGCCGTCACCGATTTCGCCGCCCTGCGCGACGACCGGCTGGCGACGTGGATCGACCGGCACGTGCAGTTCCCGTCCAGTGTCGTCGACCGCATCGTGGCCTCCGACGACAGCGAAGACGACGCGGCGGCCCGCTCCCGGCTCGGCGGCGTCGACGACCGAGCCCCCGTCTCCGCCGAACCGTTCATGACCTGGACCATCGAGAACTTCGACGGCGAGCGTCCCCGCTGGGACCTGGCGGGCGCGAACTACGTCGCCGACGTCTCCGATCATGAATTGGCAAAACTGCGGCTGCTCAACGGAACTCACCTACTGCTGGCGTATCTGGGTGCGCTCGCCGGGCACCGGACCATCGCCGAGGCCGGAGCGGATCCGATATTGCGGGCGCTGGCACGGCAATTCATGCTCTACGAGCAGGGACCGACCGTGCGACTGCCCGACGCCGAGTTACGGCGCACCGTCGAGGATCTGCTGCGCAGATTCCGCAATCCCGCCATCCGGCACGAGATGACGCGGGTGGGCCGCAACGGTTCGGAGAAGATGTTGCCGCGGGTGGCCGCGGCCATGCGCGAGAATCTCGCCACGGGTCGCCCGACGCCCGGGGCGGCGTTGTTGATAGCGGCCTGGATCCGCTGGTTCGACCTGTGTGGAACAGCGGGTGCGGCAATGGAAGTCGTCGATCCGCGAGCGCCGGAACTCGCTCGGCTGGCGGCGATCCCCGATCCGCACCGGCGGGCCCGAGCGTTCCTGGCACGCACCGATATCTTCGGACCGCTGCCGCACCTGGGCCACATTCAGCAGGAGGTCGGCGACGCCTTGACGGAATTGATCAACGACAATGTCACCGAAGTGATCAGCCGCAGACTGCGGCCCGAGTCGGAAGGGCGGGTGGCATGAGAACTGAGGAACGCGAAAAGCCGGTTCGGGCCGTCGTTTTCGATATGGATGGGCTGCTGCTCGATTCCGAGCGGCTGGCGGTGGAGTCGCTGGGGCTCTCCGGGCAGGAGCTTGGGTACGAGCTGTCGGAACAGTTCCGTCACAGCCTCATCGGCATGCCCGCCGATACCTGCCGCGCGATGGCCGTCACCGCCTTCGGCCCGGACTTCCCTCTGGAGGAGTTCTTCCGCAGGCACGAGACCGTGATCGCCCGGCTGGTCGATGACGGTCGCCTCACCGTGAAACCTGGTGTCACCGAACTGCTCGACGAACTGGATCATCGCGGAATCCCGCGGGCGATAGCCACTTCGTCCAACCGTGTTCGCACCCGCCATCACCTGGGTGCCGTCGGCCTCGCCGACCGCTTCGACGCCATCGTCACCCGCCAGGACGTCCACCACGGCAAACCCCACCCCGAGCCGTACCTGACAGCGACCGCGGCCTTGCGCGCCGACCCGGAGTTCACCCTGGCCTGCGAGGACTCACCCAACGGCCTGCGCGCCGCCCACGCCGCGGGCCTCCGCTGCCTGCTGATCCCCGACTTGATCCCAGCCACCCCGGAAACCACCGGCCTGGCCCACCGCGTCTACCCGACTCTCTATGACGCCATCGACTACATCACCACCGCCAACACCACAGAAAACTGTCGCACCGCTACGCCATAACCCTTAGGTCATCGCCTCGCGCATTCGCCGTCATGCCATGGGGAGTCCGTTCTCGAGGTAGGCCGGGGTGCCTGCCCGCCGGGCGCGGAGGGCTTGGGTTACGCGGCGGGCCATAACCTCTGGGAGGCGGGCGGCCGTTTGGGACTCGTCAGACCAGGACCAGCTTCGAAGTTCTTCGCGTTGGAGGACGATCGCTGCGGTTTGGTCGGGTTCGAGGATGCCTCCGTCGAAGATCAGCATGAGGCCGTCGTCGGGGTAGAGGCCGGGGGCTACCCAATCGACCACTAGCAGGCGGCCCAGGGGGATGGTGAGGCCCAGTTCTTCGCGGACCTCTCTCACCACGGCTGCGCCGGGTGATTCGCCTGCTTCTACTACGCCTCCTGGGATTTCCCAGTAGTCCTTGTAGGTTGGCTCGACCAAGAGGGCTCGGGCTTGGTCATCGACGAACAATGCTCCTGCGCCCATTCGTTTGCGGGGCAAATTGGCTATGTAGTCGGACAATTCGGATTCCATGGGACATAACACTTCCAGGAGGGTCATTGAATTGTTCTGAAAACCTTTATATCACAATGGAATTCGCTTCGAATGTGCGTTCGAATCGGGTAGAATGGAGGCATGACCAGCGGCGCAACGGTTCTCGACGACATCACGATCGCAGACGCGATCGCGATGCTCGCGCGGGTTACCGACACGCTGCTGTGCGAGCCGCTCACAACCCTGTCGGATGACGAGTTCGTGGTGGTGATGCGGGAGTACGAGACCAGCAAGCGTCGCCTCGCCGGGTTCGAACACCGGTTGATCGACGGGGTCGAAACCCGGTGCCTGCCACAGAAAGCCGGATGGAAGGCACGCACCGACAAGTACCTCGAAGACACCCTGCACCTCAGCCACGCCGACGCCACCTCACGCGTGCGGGCCGCCGCACTGCTCGGTGCCCACCAGCACGACGGCCAGGCCCTGCCGCCGGTGCTGGCATCGACCGCCAACCTTCAGGAACAAGGCCAGATCTCGGCTGATCACGCGCGTGTGATCGCCAAGCTTGTCGACCGCATCCCGGAGAAGATCAACCCGGCGCAGCGCGCCAAGACCGAAGCGGAACTGGCCGATCTCGCTACCCGCTCCACCCCGGATGACCTGCGCACCGCCGCCGCGCGGGTGCTCGACCGCCTCGACCCGGACGGGACCGCCACCACCGACGCCGACCGTCAGCGTCGCCGGGGCGTGATCCTGGGCAAGCAGGGTATCGACGGCATGTCCACCATCAGTGGGGAGTTGACTCCGACCGCGCGAGCGCTGCTCGACCCGATCTTCGCCGATCTCGCCCGCCCCGGCATGTGCAACCCCGCCGACCCCGAAAGCCCGTGGCGCGCCGAAGGAATCGACCCCGCCGTCATCGAAGCCGCCGCGCAGCGCGACAACCGCACTGCCGCGCAGCGTCAGCACGACGCCCTGGTAGCGTTCCTGCGCCCCGAACTCGGGCCCACCAACCTCGGCCAGCACCGCGGCCTGCCCGTCTCGGCCATCTTCACCATGACCCTCGCCGAGGTCGAAGCCGCCGCCGGTGTCGCCACCACCGCTTCGGGTGGCACGGTGCCGCTGGAAGAGGCGCTCGCGCTGGCGGAGAAGGCCAAGCCGTTCCTGGCAGTCTTCGACCACCACAGCCGCCCCCTGCATCTCGGGCACAGCAAGAAGAACCGCCTCGCCAACACCGCACAACGTTTGGCGTTGATCGCGGCCGAGCGCGGCTGCACGCGCCCGGGCTGCAACGCGCCCGCCACCCTCACCCAGGTCCATCATGTGACCGACTGGGCCAAAGGTGGAGCGACCGACATCGAAAACTTGACCTTGGCTTGCGATGCCTGCCACTCCCTCATCGGAGACGGCCCGCAAGACTGGAAAACCGTTGTAATGCCCGCGGATTCCGAACACGCCGGACGCATCGGCTGGATCGCACCCCGCCACCTGGATCCGACCCGGTCCCCGCGAGTCAACGACCGCCATCACGGCGGCGAACTAGCGGTCGGCCGCTGGTTACGTCCCTAATTCGAGTGGCAGCCTCACCCACAGGTGGGGCCCCTCGGGTTACTTGCAGACCGGCTGCTCGTCATCGCGGGCGTACGCAGAACTGAAAAGAAGAAGTGTGGGCACGTCGCCTGCCCTACCGGACCTGAGCTGACGCGACCCAGCAGCCGCCACCCGGCGATCCCAGCCCCCAGACCGCACGCATCACCTTCTCGAGACAAGACAAACGAAAAACCAAGAACCTCACAGACTCCCGCAGATTCTGTTCCTTTGGTCTTTGACAATTCCACAGAGACGATGAACGGCCGAGCGGTGAGGTGGCTGGAACCGTCGGCAGGCCAGCCGAACCCAGCCACCTCCTATCTCCTCCTCCAGGCCGCTTTTATCTTTTCAGCTTTTATCTCTTGTTCTTTCAGCTCTTGTTCTTCCAGGTCTTGTCTCTCAACGCCCAGGCACTGTCACCGGATTGAGGCAACTGGACGGCAGGTCCTGGATAGAGCAGAGAGCGGGCGCTCGGGTAGGAAGGTAGCCGCCTGGAACACCACCGGTGGCGATGATGTCGTGGTAGGCCGGAACCGCCGCAGTCGGCCGCCGAGACAAGGACGAATCAGAGGTCACGTCAACGGTGTACAGCCCGAAACGTGGCGAGTAGCTGCCCCATTCGTAGTTGTCGGTGATGCTCCAATAGTTGAACCCGATGACGTTCATACCGTCAGCCTTGGCCCGCTGAACCCAGTAAACGGTGTCACGGAGATTGTCTTCGCGAGTCATGCCATCGGTGGTCGGCGAGCCGTTGTCGGACGGCATGCCGTTCTCGACGACATAGAGCGGACGCCCAGGGAACTTCTGGGCGTATCTGCGCAGGGCGTAATAGATGCCGTCGGGCTCCAGGATCAGACTGGAGGGCTGGTTTGTCAGCTGCGCAACCACATTCGGCGGGTTACTCAGCGATCCACCGTAGTAGTAGTCGATTCCGACGTAGTCGAGTTTGTCGGCGATCCGGTCGATGAAGGAGGCGTCGGCCGTCGCCTCACCCATGGCCGCGTAGGCGATGTTGCTGGTGACCATGGCACCGGGCTGTACAGCGTGGATGTGGTCGTAGATCGCACGGTGCGCCGTGACCATTCGATCGATCATGGGGGCGACATCGAGCGCGCCGAGGTCCCCGATCTCCTGCTCTTTGCTCGAGTAGTTGAGCGGCTCGTTGAAGGTGACCCACAGCGGATCGAGATGCGCGTAGCGATCCACTACCGCACGGGCATTGGTCAGCCAGTCGTCGACCATGCCGGGATTGCGCCAACCGCCGCGATCGAGCGCCCAGCCGGGAAAGACCCAGTGGTCCAGGGTGATCATCGGCTGGATGCCCGCAGCGCGAATCCGCGCGAGCATCCCGTCATAGAACGAAAAGTCCCAAACGCCCGGACTGGGTTCAACCCGTGCCCATTCCACACTCACCCGGTAGACACCGACGCCGAGATCGGCGGCATTGCGGATGTCCTCGTCGTAGCGATGCAGGAAATCGACCGAGTTTCGATAGTCCGCTCCGGCGTGGCGGCTCCAATTGCTGTCGGGTGCAAAGCCTTCGCTCTGGAAGCCGGAACTGGAGACACCCCACAGGAAATTGCCGCCCACCGATGGTAGCCCGGCGTCAGCTGTGGCAGCCCCGGGCGTGACGACCGCACACCAAGCCGCCAGAACGATACAGGCAAACGCGAACACTGCACGATGTCCCATCTCATCGAGATTAGCGCGCCCAGAGCGGGTTCCGAGGCGATACGACGCAGAGACGCAAAACCCATTGCGCGGTAACGTGTTCCAGAAATCAGGTCGCGCCCGGAGGGATCGGGGCGGCCTCGGAGGAGGAAAATCCGCGTGACCACGCATACCGAAGTCCGCCAGTATCCGTTCGGCGAACCGGTCCGACTGGACCCGCACCCGATGGCCGCGAAATTGCTACGCGAGGAACCCATCTCCCGTATCCTGCTGCCCTTCGGCGGCGAGGCTTGGTTGGTCACCCGCTACGCCGATGTGCGTTCGGTGCTCAGCGACGCGCGCTTCAGCCGCGCGGCCACCGTCGGCCGCGAGGATGTGCCGCGGGTCCGCGAAACCCCTGCCCTGCCCAATATTCCGACCAGTATGGATCCGCCGGAACTGACCCGCCTGCGCAAGCTCACCATGACCGCGTTCACCGCGCGGCGCGTGCAAGAGTTGCGGCCGCGGGCCGAGCAGATCGTCGACGACATGCTCACCGCCATGACGGCGGCAGGCTCCCCCGCCAACCTGGTGAACGCGCTGGCCCTGCCCATGCCGGTGACCATTATCTGCGAAATGCTCGGCGTCCCAGCAGAACATCAGCATCGTTTCCGCGACTTCGCCGACGCGATCATGTCCACCACCGCCTTCACCGACGAAGAACGCGGCGCCGCCTACCTCGCCGTCGCTGGATACCTCACCGAGCAGATCGCCGAGCGCCGCGCCCACCCCAGCGACGATCTGCTGGGCGCCCTGGTGGCGGCCCGCGACAACGAGGATCGGCTCAGCGAGGACGAGCTCATCACCCTCGGCATCACGCTGCTCGTCGCCGGGCACGAGACCACCGCCAATCAGATCGCCAACTTCGTCTACGTGCTGCTCACCACCGACGGCGAGTGGACCCGGCTGCACCGGGATCCGAGCCTCATCCCGACCGCCATCGAGGAACTGCTGCGCCGCACCCAACTCAGCAACGGCGGCGCGTTCCCCCGCATCGCCACCGAGGACGTCGAACTCTCCGGCACCCTGATCCGAGCCGGTGAGGCGGTCTTCGTCGATCTGCAGACCGCCAACCGCGACGAGACTGTCTTTCCCGACCCGGAAACCCTCGACCTGACCCGACACCACAACTCGCACTTGACCTTCGGTCACGGGTTCCACCATTGCGTGGGCGCGCAACTGGCCCGGCTGGAATTGCAGGTCGCGCTCACCGCGCTGCTGCAACGTTTCCCGGACCTGCGCCTGGCTGTCCCCGCCGAGGATGTCGAGTGGAAGACCGGCATGCTGCTGCGCGGCCCGAAGGCTCTACCGGTTGCCTGGTAGCCGAGGCGCAGATCACCCGGACCCGGCACGTAATTACCGGCATCGTTACAGCGGGCGGTGCCGTCGATAGCCTGGATTCATGGACGCGACTCGCTGGCGCGGGTTTTCGCTGGCAGAACTCGACGAGATTCTGCACCGGAATCAACCATGGAAGACGATCGAGGAAGGCGCGTGCCCGCACTGCGGGCACGCCAGTCTTCGCACCTATCTCCACGGTGCCGACCGCGGCGATACCCCGATGACCCTGACCCATTTCTGGTGCCCCGACTGCCGCCACTACACCGGTTGGCCGCACCGCGGCAAGAAGGCTTCTGGTTCAGCGATCCGCTGGCCGACACTTCGTGGAACCGGTTCCTGTCGCTGGCACGCAGCGAGGACGTGTTCTTCGACACCCTCGACGAGCTATGGGCCACTACCGAACTGCCACAGCGGGTCCAGTATCGCTGAATCCGACTATTGGCTCGGCTGCGGAATTTTCACGTCGCAGTCGTGGATCTTCGGGTTCACACCCGCATAGTTGAGCGGTCCGGCCAGAATGGTGACCGCCACGGTTCCGGTGCTCGCGCAATTGGTCGGCCGATTGTCGTAGTAGTGCCGCTGCCCGGCGGCCACGGCACCGATGATCAGCCAGATCACCACGAGGAGCATGAACCCTCCGCTGTATTGCACGCTGCTACCGCGATACGCCCGTCGGTCGTTGTAAATGCCCATCGTCCTGCCTCCATCGGATCGGAAGTTATTGCGGGGTCCGCATATCCGGCCCACTAGGCGCGATACCCGGGACCCCCGCACCTAAACAGGACGTGACGAGGGGTTCTGACAGCAGCAGGGTTACGACGCCTTCGGGTCGAGGACGGTGCGCAGCGGGTCGACGGCGTCGGTGAGGGCGGTGCCGCCGGTGGTCCAGGAGGTATCGGCGGGCTGCGTGGTGAGGATGACGACGGCGTAGCGCAGCGGCTGTCCGGACCCATTGCCGACCAGGCCGGTGGTGTCGAGCGTGGTGGAGGAGTCGAGGGTCATCCAGCCCTGCTTGATCGCCCAGGTGTCACCGGTCAGCGCGTCCGGAATGCCGAAGTACTGGTCGGTCCCGTCGGCGGCGGTCTGGTCGGCCGCGCCGAGCGCGTTCATCAGAATGCCCCGCGACGGCTGCGGCACCACCGTAGTGATGTAGTGGTAGATCGCCACCACATCCTGTGGGGTAGTGAGGGTTTCACCCCACTCGTCGGGGTCGGCGGGCGGCTGGGTGTCCTGCAACCCGATCAGATCCACCATGCGCGTCACGATGTCGTTGCCGCCGTTGGCATCCCAGAAGGCGTCCGCGATGTCGTCGTCGCTGGCCGAGAGCATCTGCGACATCTGGTCGGCGACCTCCGGATCCGGTTGCCAGCCTTGGCCGTTGAACTCGTCGAGGGCGATCAGCAGCTTCACCACCGACGCGGTGTAGAACTGCTGCCCGGTGTTGAGGCCGACCAGGGTCGCACCGGTGGTGGTGTCGGTGACATCGATGCCGACCTGGCTGCCCGGCGACACGGACTGCACCGCCGCCTGCATGGTCTGCGCGAGCTGGGCCGCCGCGGCCGCGCTCAGTCCCGAAGATGGCTGCGCATTCGCCGGCTTCCCGGTCGCCGCGGGCGCCGGGGCGACGGCCGGGACGGACTCCGGCTTGTGCGCGTGCGCGAGGGCCGCGGGCGCGCCCAGTACCGACGCCCCCGCGACCACGGCCACACCCATCCCCACCAGCAGACGACGCATCATCTTGGCCCCCGCAGCGCGCTCTCGATTCGGACTCATATCCATTAGATCGGCGCGAGACTGCCTGCATGCCGCGAGGCGACTGTGAGATAGCTGTGAGCTATAACTTCCGGGTTCAGTCCCGGAGCGCGGCCGTTCGCAGGCCGGTCAGGGTCCGGTTCAGGATCCGGGAGACGTGCATCTGGGAGACGCCCAGCCGGTCGGCGATCTGCGCCTGAGTCCGGTTCTCGAAGAACCGCAGCACCAGCACCTGCCGCTCCCGCTCGGGCAGCCGCTCCACGTGCGGCCGCACCGCCAGATACTGCTCGACGAGCTCGTAGGCGGGATCCTCCTCACCCAGGGCATCCAGCAGCGACAGCGGTGTGCTCATGCCACTGTCGGGCATCGACGCCTCGAGCGAGGAACTCTGATATGCGTTGGCGGCCAACATGGCCTGGGTGATCTCGGCCCGGTCGACACCGAGTTCGATGGCGATCTCGCCCGCGTTCGGCATGCGTCCCAGTCGCTGGGCCAGCGTCTCCATGGTGGCCGCCAGCCGCAGTTGAATCTCCTTGACGCGGCGCGGAACTCGCACCGCCCAGGTGCTGTCGCGGAAGTGGCGGCGCACCTCGCCCATGATGGTGGGCACGGCGAAGGACAGGAACCGTGACCCGCGGGTCACGTCGAAGCGGTCGATGGATACGACCAGCCCCAGCCGCGCCACCTGCAGCAGGTCCTCGTAGGGTTCGCCGCGGCCGGAGAACTTGCGGGCGATGTGTTCGGCCAAGGGCAAACAACGGTCGATTGCCTTGGTGCGCAAGGCGTCCTGCTTCGGATCGCCCCGTTCCATCGCTGTCGCAAGCTCTTTCAGCAGCGGCTCGATATCGTCGTAACTGTCACCCGTCATCGTCCTCACTCCGTAGTCGGCTCAGGTGCACAACTACCGGGTACCCACCCGGCACGGCATCGAAAGCCCCTGCGGCGATTTCGAACGAATCTGTCAAGGTTTCCAGGAAATCCCTACCGAAACTGTTACCTTCCAATACCCCGTCGGTCTCCAGCACCGACGCCACCCGCACGGCCATCCGCCGGGTGTCGTAGCGGAAGGCACAGTCCACGGCAGCTCCGGGAACCGCCGACAGGATCAGGGTGGTGACCACCTCGTCCAGGGCGATACGCAGGTCGATCACCGCGTCGATGGTGAAATCCGCTGTCAGCATGATGGTTTCGACCAGGGCGCGCAGCATCGACAGTTGGTCCAAGCGCGCCGGGAGCCGCAATTCGAGCTCACCGGACCGCGCCCGCAGCTCCGGTTCGGAACCGTCGAGGTACCTGTCCACTTCTCTATCGTGCATCGGCCACACCACCATTCGGCTCTGTTAGCCGCGATCAAGTTCCATTGGCCGCGTACCCCAACGGCCTGCCGAGTAACCCGGCGCGTCAATCCTGTTGCACGCGTTCATGGACGGTCAGCAGCAGATGATCGAAGCGGGGACGCACCGCGGCCGCGGAATCGGCGAGGGTGCGCAATTCCGCCATCAATTGCGTGGCCAGCAGCCGCAATTTGGTGTTGGTTTCCTGCGACCGCCAGGTCAGCAGCCGGAAAGCCTGGTCGGCGTCGATGCCGTAGATGACGATCAACGCGCCCTTGGCCTGTTCGATGGCGGCCCGCGCGGCGTACAGCTCGGGCAGGGCCGCGTCGAGGGTCTCCTGCCGCTGCTGTTGCAGGGTGCCGGTCACGTCGATGTAGTAGCCGGCGGTGCCGACGACCAGATTGTCGTCGTCGGTCATGGTGTCACCGACCACGATGACGTCGTGGATCACGCCTGCGGTGTCCACGATCCGGTGCCTACTCGAGAACGGCTCGCCATTGTCCACCGACCGCGCGAGGATCGTCGCGACCTGTTCACGATCCTCGGGATGCTTGTGTGCCAACAGCAGTTCGGTGGTGGGCTGCACGGCGCCGGGCAGATGCCCGTGCATCTGCGCGACCTCGTCGGACCACTCCCAGCGCCGGTCGGCGAACCAGAAGCGAAAACTGCCCACTCGCACCGGATCTCCCGTGCCCAGGACCTGTTCGAAGGCCCGCGCGTCATCGGAGAAGTCGTCCGCGTCCGTTGTCACCCACAGAGTATCCACTCCCGGATGGCACCCC
This sequence comes from Nocardia heshunensis, assembly GCF_054782115.1. NCBI lineage: Bacteria > Bacillati > Actinomycetota > Actinomycetes > Mycobacteriales > Nocardiaceae > Nocardia > Nocardia heshunensis. Next base: position 797,411 of record NZ_BAAGTC010000005.1, read on the forward strand.
AGGCGAGGAACGGACACCCCGCCGGTCACGACGGGCGTGCTGCCACCATCCGCTCGTTCCGCAGGCCCGCACCGGTGATCTCCAGCACGCGCCGCACCTGGCTATGCCGGGTCAGCAGCCGCATCTCGATGTCCGCGACCGCGGCCTCGTCGATGGCCTCCGCCAGCGCGACGGCATTGCGCAGGCTCAGAAATCGCGCCTCACGCAGATCCACGACTATCGTGGCCGGGGTGCGGGAGAGCGCGACCGCGAGTGCCCGGCGGAAGGTGTCGAGCCCGGTGATATCCAGCTCGCCGTCCACCCGCACGACCACGCACTCCGACGATCCGAGGTAGTGGTCGGAAGAACCAGGGGAAATGGAAATGGTTGACATGACTGACCTCCCACCATCGGGGGGGGCGGCTGCGTTCTCAACCTGCCCTCCAGTCTGGCACGAGACCGCGACCACGGCCAACCCGGCCCCGCCCGACCGAAGGTTTCAGCCCGCGCCCACCGGCTATTGCGGTGAGGTCGAATCCCTTCCCCCAGCAGAGTTCTCATGATCATCCTGGGCCTACTACTGATCGTCCGCAGGCAAGTTCCGTAGTGCGATCCGTGGTCGGCACGGATGTCCAACCGGCCCAGCGTATCTAGCGTTATGGGCATGGAAATCAGCACTGACATCAGCACCGCACTCACCGTCCACCTCGAGGTCGCCGATCCGGATGCCGCGGCCGCCACCTACGACGCCGCCTTCGGATTGGGTGACCGCCTGCGGTTCCGGGCCGGACAGCAGCCCAGCTCCGGATTCCGCGGATTCCTGCTCGCACTCGTCGTCTCGCAGCCCAGCACGGTCGACAGCCTCATCGGGACCGCGGTCGAGGCCGGGTTCACCGTTCTCAAGCCCGCCAAGAAGACCCTCTGGGGTTACGGCGGCATCATTCAGGCGCCGGAGGGCACGATCTGGAAGATCAGCACCTCGCAGAAGAAGGACACCGGGCCGTTCACTCGGGAGGTCGACGATGTGGTGCTGCTGCTCGGGGTCGCGGATGTGAAGGCCACCAAGCAGTTCTATGTCGAGCGCGGGCTGACCGTGGCCAAGAGCTTCGGCGGCAAGTACGCCGAGTTCGCCACGCCGGGGTCGCCGATCACCCTGGCCATGTACCCGCGCAAGGCGGCGGCCAAGGAGGCCGGGGTCTCCCCGGAGGGTTCGGGCTCGCATCGCGTGGTCGTCGGCGGCACCGTCGGCACCTTCACCGATCCGGACGGATTCGTCTGGGAGACAACGGGTCTGTGAGATCGGCGCCAGCCTCCTATGCCTTGGAGTCGCGAACCCACTTGGGCAGCGCCGCGATGCGATCACGGTGGCTGATCTGGAGTTCGCGGCTTCGAGCGAGGAAGTCGGTGATGGTCCGCAGTTCGGCCTCCGAGTATCCCGCCATCTCCGCGGTCCCCTCCTCGGCGATCGGGCCGTAGATCTCCCAGGCCTTGGCCATGGCGGCGGGGGTGATCCGGACCAGCACCTTGCGGCGATCACCGGGTTCCGGTTCGCGAGTGACGAGACCGAGTTTGGCCAGCCGGTCGAGCATGGTGGTGACGCTGCCGCTGGTCAGACCCAGTTCGACGGCGAGCGCACCGGGCGTGGACTCGCCGCCGACCAGCACCTCCAGACAGCGCAGATCGGTGCGGTTGACGCCGAACACGGTGGCGGCGGCCTGGTCGACGTCATCGACCGCGGCCTGCAGCCCCTGAGACTCCCGGCCGACGCGGGTACGCAACTCGGCCAAATTTTCTCTTGACATTCAAACCTCTTGATCGTCAAACTATTGATGTCTTGATAATCAAGATACAGCACAGCCAAGAGAATCCCGAGGAGACTCCCATGAAGAAGGCACTGGTCATCGGCGGCGGCATCGCCGGACCCGTCACCGCGATGGCACTGCAGCGGGCCGGATGGGACGCCGTCGTCTACGAGGCCCACCACGACGCCGCCGCCGAACAGATCGGCGCGTACCTCACCGTCGCGGTCAACGGTCTGTCCGCACTGGCCGAGATCGACGCGCACCGGATCGTCATGCAGACCGGTCACGCCACCGACACGTTGTCCTTCCACACCAGCGGCGGCAAGCACATCGTCGACATGCCGATCGGCGGCACGCTGCCGGACGGCACCGTCACCCACAGCGTCAAGCGCCGCGACCTCTACCGGGCGCTCAATGCCGAGGCCGTCGCGCGGGGCATCCGCTACGAATTTGGCAAGCGGCTCATCGATGCGCAGCCGCTGCCCGGTGGTGGGGTGCGCGCTATGTTCGCCGACGGCACCGTCGCCGAGGCGGATCTGCTCATCGGTGCGGACGGAATCCATTCCCGCACAAGGGAGATCATCGACCCGCAGGCCCCGAAGGCGCATTATCTGGGCATCTACGGGCTGGGCGGTTTCGTCGCCGAGCCGGGCCTGCACCGCGAACTCGGCCTGCGGCCCGGCGTCTACAACATGATCTTCGGCAAGAAGGCGTTCTTCGGCTACCTGGTCGCACCGGACGGCGAGATCTGGTGGTTCGCGAATATGCCGGGGGCGCAGGAGCTTTCGAAGGAGACACTGGCGGCGACGAGCATCACCCGGTGGCGGGAGCAGCTGGTGGCGATGCTCGAGGCGGACCGCGGCCCGGCCGCCCGCATCGTGGCCGCCACCCCCGATGCCGGGTTCGTGGCCGGGTTCAATCAGTACGACATGCCCTCGGTCACACAGTGGCACAACGACGCGATGGTGATCCTCGGCGACGCCGCGCACGCAGTGGCCTCATCGTCGGGGCAGGGCGTGTCCATGGCCGTCGAGGACGCGGTCACCCTCGCCGTCTGCCTGCGCGATCTGCCCGACACTCCCACGGCCCTGGCCGAATTCGAGCGCCGCCGCCGCGACCGGGTCGAGCGGGTGGTCGAGCACGGTGCGAAGACCAGCGGTGACAAGTCCCAGAATGGCCTGGCCCGCTTTCTGGTTCGGCAGCTCACCCCGTTCTTTCTCAAGAAGGCGGCCAAGGAAGGCGTCGGCGGTCTGGGCTGGATGTTCGATCACCGGATCAGCTGGTCGGGCGAGACTGCCGAGCAGCCGGTCCGATAGCCGCGCGAACCATGGTGTGCCAGTGCTGTTCCGCCGCGCGCAGCACATCGTCGCCCAGCGCTTCGAGGAAGCGACCCGACAGTTCGAGGCGGGTCGCGGCGAGGGAATCGGGGCCGAGCAGGCTCGCCCCGCGGCGGACGGTCGCGGCCAGTCGCCGGTTGGCGGTGAAACCGATCAACGCCGAACGGTATCCGGCCTCCTCGTCGAGGGTGTAGCGGTGCCGGCGCGACCCGGCGTCGCGGGTGCGGCACACCAGGCCCTGCCCCATCAGGAAGTGCACGGCGTGGGAGATGGTGGCGGGACTGACGCGCAGGCGGCTCGACAGTTCGAGGGCGGTCGCGCTGGCGGATTCGGCGGTGAACAGGTGCGCGAGGACCCCGGCGGCGGTGCGGGGCATGCCATTGTCGATGAGCACGGCGGTGAGATCGGCGACGAATTCCGCGGGCACGCCGGGATTCTCGGGCGCCTCGCTCGAGTGCGCCGCGGGCGGACGGGGTGTGCGGCGGGCCCGCTGCGCGGTCGCCAACTGGGCGAGATCCGCGCGATAGCGGCCGGGACCACCGTTGCGGGCGACCTCCCGGGTGACCGTGGAGGTGGGACGGCCCAACCGCCGGGCGATCTCGGCATGGTCCAGGCCGCGCGCCAGCCCCGCGCCGATCAGGTCCCGATCGGCTCTGCTCAACCTGCTGCCCGGCATCGATCCCTCCGCATGGTGCTATCTCGCCAGTATGCGCAGGATGCGGAACCCGGTGCAACGCAGCGGCTCTCGCGGGCATTGAGCGGCAAGGTCATTGCAATCACCGATTCCCGGGCTGGCCAGCGCCGATACCGCACCGGCAGACCGTGATTCCGTTGACCGGCCATCGGCTCGAACCTAACGTCGGGCCCATGCGAGCCAGAGGAATCACCTATGACACCGGCTTCACCCCGGGCGGCCGGAGTACGCGGCCCGACTTCGATCCCGACGCCGTGCAACGCGAAATACGCACCATCGCCGAGGATCTGCAGTGCGACGCCGTCCGGATCACCGGCGGCGACCCCGAACGCCTGACCGTCGCGGCTCGCCACGCCGTCGATGCCGGGCTCGAAGTCTGGTTCTCGCCCTTCCCCAGCGAACTGTCCTCGGACGAACTACTCCCCTACTTCGACGAGTGCGCACAGCTGGCCGAATCGGTCGGAGCGCAGGTCTTCGTCACCGGTTGTGAGCTCAGCCTTTTCGGGCCGGGGTTCCTGCCCGGCGACGACAGCTTCGCCCGCATCGCAACGCTCACCCAGGGTTTCGGTGAGACCGCGGCCGAACTCGAGCGGGCCGCCACGACCCTGAACGAGCTGCTGGCGCGGATCGTGGCGCGCGTCCGGGAACGCTTCAGCGGCAAGGTCACCTACGCGTCCGGCGTCTGGGAGTCGATCGACTGGACGCCCTTCGACATCATCGGCGTCGACGCCTACGGCGATCCCGCCGACCCGGCCTACCGGGCCGGGGTGCGCGAACTACTGAAGCTGGGCAAGCCGCTGGCCGCCACCGAGGTCGGCTGCTGCACCTATCGGGGTGCGGCCGAACGCGGCGGAATCGGCTGGGACATCCTCGATTACGAGGCGGAACCGCCGCGGATCAAGGGCGACTACCTACGCGACGAGGACGAGCCGGTCCGCTACATGCGTGCCCTGTTCGAGCTCTTCGACGAGGAGTCGGTGGATACCGCATTCTGGTTCACCTTCGCCGGATACACCTACACGCACCGGCCCGACCCGCACTACGACCTCGACCTCGCCTCATACGGGGTCTGCGCGGTCCAGCCCGACGGCACCCTCACCCCCAAGCGCGCTTTCCACGCGCTGGCGGAGATCTGCGGCAAGGGAATTCAGCCCGCTAGCGCCTCCGGCGGCGCGGCCAGCGCGGGATAGTGCCGGCGCAGGCGATCGAGCTGGTTCTCGACGGCGCGCAGGTCGGCGCGTTTGCGGGCCTGCGCATCGGGGCGAGTCACGTACTGCAGCTCGCGGTTCAGCATGTCGGCGTGGGAGCGGAGTTCCTTGACCAGGACTCGGGCTTGGGCGAGTTCGGGGTCTTCGCTCATGGGGGACTCGCTTTCGCAGTCTCAGGGGTGCGCGAAGTATGTCATGTTTCGTCCACCTTCGCTTCACCGAAGATTCAGCGAATCGTTCCACCCAGCAGCCGGTCCAATCCGCCGATGAGGAAGATCACTTGATCCTCGTAGAGCGCGGTCAGTTCCGGCTCGGGCGGCGGGGTTGTGCCGGGATGCCATTCGTCGGCCCGGCTCAGGGCCTGCAGAAATCCCATGAGGGCGATGGCCCAGCGGGCTTCCAGGCGGGCCGGATCCGAATCCGGGAACGCGCGGCGGAGCTGCACGAGCAGCAGGTCGGGCAGGTCGCCTTCGGCGGCGGTGAGCGCGGGGTGGGCGTGCAGCGACAACCGGGTGACGATCTTGATCCAGCGCATACCGCGAGTGCGGTGCCGCAGCAACAGGTCCCGATAGGGCTCGGTGACCGCCCGCACCAGAGACTCCGCGGTGGGCGGGGTTTCGTCGGCCGCGAGCCGCTCGGCATTGGCGCGAATGCGATCGCGGACGGTCGCGCCGAGATCGAGCAGCACGGCCGCGATCAGATCGTCCTTGGTGCCGAAGTGGTAGTTGACCGAGGCGGGACCGAGCCCGGCGGCCGCGTTCACCGCACGCACCGACACCGCGTCCACCCCGTGGGCCGCGAAGAGACGCTCGGCGGTCTTCACCAGCCGGGTGCGGGTCGCGGCGCCCTGGCGATTCTGGGTCGGGACGGTCATGTCCACGAGCTTGGCACACCGGGCATATCGCCTCGTCGGGCCGTCTCCCACTCACCGGGACCGACCAACTTATGGATCACTTGATCCAGTTTTACTCGGGGTACCGCAGCGGGCGACGAAGCCCGGTGCACTCGGGTAAGGAGATCCACGGTGTGGACCGCTGATTCGATGAAATTCGGGGCCTTCCTCGCGCCCTATCACCCCCTCGACGCCGATCCCGCGCTGCAACTGCGCCGCGATATCGATCTCATGGAGCACCTGGACCACCTCGGGTTCGACGAGGCGTGGATGGGCGAGCACCACTCCACCGGAGCCGAAATCGTGCCCGCGCCCGATGTTTTCATCGCCGCGGCCGCCGAACGCACGCAGCGGATTCGCTTCGGCACCGGCGTGGTGTCGCTGCCGTATCACCATCCGCTGGTCACCGTGGACCGCATCACCCAACTGGATCTGCAGACCCGCGGGCGACTCATCTTCGGCACCGGGCCCGGCAAGATTCCGCTCGACGCGCACATGATGGGCATCGACCCCTCCGATCAGCGCCGCCGACAAGGTGAGGCCCTGGAAGCGATTCTGGCGCTGCTGCGCGGCGAGGTCGTGAACATGACCACCGACTGGTTCACGTTGCGTGACGCCCGCGCCCAGCTGCCGACCTACGACCCGGCGGGCATCGAGGTCGCGACCGCGTCGACCATCTCGCCCAACGGGTCGGTGCTGGCGGGCACGCACGGGCTGTCGCTGCTGTCGCTGGCGGCCAGCTCGCCCATGGGATTCGAAGTGCTGGATCGCAATTGGGGCGTGTACGAGAAGGTGTGCGCCGAAAACGGTTACACCGCCGATCGGTCGCGGTGGCGGCTGGTCAACCCGATCTTCCTGGCCGAGACACGGGCCGACGCCGAGCGCGCGGTGAGTCGCCGCATCGGATCCATGGCGGCGTACGTGAACCGGCAGACCGGTGAACAGCCCGCGTGGGCCGACACGCCCAAGGGCATCATCGATCAGTGGCGCAATGAGAACCTCGGCGAATTCGGGCAGGCCATCATCGGCACGCCCGACGAGGCGATCGCGCGGATCGAGGCGCTGATCGAGAAGACCGGCGGCTTCGGCACCATGCTCGTGCTGCACGTGGACATGGCCAGCTGGGAGGACACCAAGCGCAGCTACGAGCTGTTCGCTTCGGAGGTGATCCCGTATTTCAAGAACCGCAATCGGCGGCGCGAGGACAGCCTGCAGTACGCGGCCGACAATCGGGAGCTGCTGATCGGGCAGCTGGTCACCGCGATCACCAAGGCGCACACCGACTACTACGGCGGCGCTGCCGCGACGGGAGCGTGACCCCATGCGCGCCACACAGTTTCTGAACGGCCGTTTCAGCGCCACCGAGGTGGCCGACCCGCCCGCGCTGGGTCCCGGGCAGCTGCGCATCGCGGTGGCCGCCTGCGGCATCTGCGGCAGCGATCTGTCGATGTCGAAGGATCCGTGCCGGTTCGTGCAGGTGGCCGCCGGCAGCGGGTATCCGCTGGCCACCTTCGATACCGACCGACCGGTGGTGCTCGGGCACGAGTACGCCGGAATCGTCTCCGAAATCGGGCCGGGGGTCACGGATTTCGCGGTCGGGGATCGGGTCGCCGGGATCGGGCTGGCGACCGAGCAATCGACCGGCATTCCGACCATCATCGGGTATTCGAACGAGTATCACGGGGCGTTCGGGGAGAGCATCGTCGTCGACGCCTTCTGGGTGCGGCAGGTTCCGGACGGTCTGTCGCTCGAGCACGCCACCCTGGCCGAACCGCTGCACGTGGGTGAGATGCACGTGCAGCAGTCCGGGCTCACCGCCGCGGATTCGGCGCTCGTGATCGGCTGCGGGACCATCGGACTCGGGGCCATCATCGCGGCCAAGGCGCACGGGGCGCGCCTGGTCGTCGCGTCGGAGCCCTCGCCCAAGCGGCGCGAGTTGGCGCGGGCGGTCGGCGCGGATCTGGTGGTGGATCCGAACGAACAGGATCCGATCCAGGCGTGGGCCGAGGCGGTCGCGCAATCGGACTCGGTGGTCGGGCAGTCCGGCACGGGCATTCTCATCGCCTACGAATGCAGTGGTCGCGCGGGCATTCTCGGCACGCTCATGCGGACCATGCCGTTCAATTCGCGCATCCAGGTGCTGGCCGCGCCGTTCGACGACGAACCGATCATCCCGGTGGTCGGCCAGTTCCGGCGCATCGCGGTCAATTTCGGGCACGGGCCGTACGAGAACGCCTACGACATCACGCTGCAGCGGCTCGCCGACGGCGAAATCGATGCCGAGGCACTGATCACCGGCCGAGTCGGCCTGGACGGCGTGGCCGACGCCTTCACCGTACTGCGGCAACCCGACCAGCACGTCAAGATCATCGTCCTGCCCGGTCAGTAGTCCGGAGCCGGTCGTCGAGTGGCACATCGCCGAGGGGATTTGTCCGAATCGCCCGGTGCCGGTGTGCCACTCGACGACGTGTCGCGAGGCAGGGGCGAGTTTCTCGTGAGGGAGGACTCAGTGGCTGGGTTCAAAGGAAACCGGTTGCCACGGGTTAGGGTGGCTAAATGTTGGCAAACAATCCAGGCGGCGCGGCAGGGCAGGCCCGGGTGATTGCGCTGTGCAATCAGAAGGGCGGGGTGGGTAAGACCACCTCGACGGTCAATCTGGGTGCCGCGCTTGCCGAGTTGGGGCTGAAGGTGCTGCTGGTGGATCTCGATCCGCAGGGGGCGCTGTCCGCGGCACTGGGGGTGGCGCACCATACGCTCGAACTGACGGTGTACGACCTACTCGGGCGCAATGCGCCGCCGATCGATGACGTACTCATCAAGTCCAGTGTGGCGAATCTGCATCTGCTGCCCAGCAATATCGATCTGTCCGCGGCGGAGATCCAACTGGTCAACGAGGTCGGGCGGGAACATTCGCTGCGACGGGTGCTCGATCCGATCCGAGACCGCTACGACTACATCCTCATCGACTGCCAGCCGTCGCTGAGCCTGCTCACCGTGAACGCGCTCGCCTGCGCGGACGGTGTCATCGTTCCGATGGAATGCGAATACTTTTCGCTGCGCGGGCTGGCGCTGCTCAACGACACCATGGACAAGGTGCGCGAGCGGCTGAATCCCGGCCTGGAACTCTCGGGCATCGTGGTCACCATGTACGACCCGCGACTGCTGCACTCGCGGCAGGTGCGCGATCGGGTCGCCGAATCCTTCGGTGAGCTGCTCTACGAGACGGTGATCTCGCGGACCGTGCGGTTCCCCGACTCCACCATCGCCGGGGAACCGCTGACCAAGTGGGATCCGAAATCTCGTGGCGCCGAGCAGTACCGCGAACTGGCCCAGGAATTCCTGCGCCGCTCCGACCAGCCCGGCAGTCAGTTGATGATGTCCTCGATGCAGTAGCTCTGCGCCCCCGCGCGCAGGGTGAAGGTGACGATCGTGGTCATGGTGGACGAATTCGTCACCGGGACGGTCACTTCCGCGCCACCGTCACCGGTGCGCCGCGCGGCCATCCGATCGTTGTCGAAGGATATTGTGCCGGTGAGTTTTCCGGGATTGTTCGCCAGCACCGAACCGGTGCAGACCAGGGGATATCGACCCTCGGTGTCGTCGGGCAGCAGGGGCTGGCCGACCCAGCGCGAGAGGTAGCGGCGAACCGTATAGCGCGCATCGTCTTCGGTGAAGGCGGGTGCGGCGCTCGGCGCAGCCGCGGAAGTCACCGGTGTCGCCTCGGGGGTGGTGGCGCCCAGGGTGTCGAGGGAGCCGACCGGCTTCGGTAGCGCCTGATCGGCGGCCGGGGCATGGTTCGCGGACTGCGAACAACCAACGGCCAATACGCACCACGCGACGGTGCACAACACTTGCGGCACACGGATTCCAAGGCGGGTCACGCGCCCACCCTAGCCGTGTTCGTCATATCCGCCACGCCACGGAGAGATCGAACGTACGCTCGTTGAGCGGACCGGACGTCCGCTTCAGTCGATGTTGCCGGGGTGATCGCCGATGCCTGCCGTGGTCCTCGAAGCCGAGTTGCTCGAGAAGCGGTACGGCGGCGTGGAAGCATTGCGGGGAGCCAGCTTTCAGGTCGGGCCCGGCGAAGTCGTGGCGCTCATCGGGGACAACGGGGCGGGGAAATCCACGCTGGTCAAATGCCTGTCCGGGGCCGAGCAGCCCGATGGCGGGCGAATCCTGCTGGATGGCAAGCCGGTTCGGATGGCGTCACCGGTGGCGGCGCGGCGGCTCGGGGTCGAGACCGTCTATCAAGACTTGGCCGTGGCTCCCGATCTCGACCCGGCCGCCAATCTGTTTCTCGGACGCGAACTTCTGCGCGCGGGGGTGCTGGGCAGGCTCGGGATGCTGGACCGGAAGGCCATGAGAAGCCAGGCCGCCGAGCACTTTCAGCGCCTCGGCGTGGTGTTGCCGCGCGATGATGTGCCGATCGGATCGCTCTCGGGTGGACAGCGACAGACGGTTGCCGTTGCGCGAGCGGTCATGTGGGCCAGCAAGGTCGTGTTCATGGACGAGCCGACGGCCGCGCTCGGGGTAGTGCAGCGCGAGCGGGTGCTGGATGTCGTTCGGCGGGTGCGGGATCAGGGCATCGCGGTGGTGTTGATCAGCCACAACATGCCGGAGGTGCTGGCGGTCGCCGATCGGATCGAGGTGCTGCGGCTGGGGCGGCGAGTGGCGCGCTTCAGCGCCGCCGATGCCACCCTCGAACAACTCGTGGGGGCCATGACCGGCGCGCTGACCACGGAGGACGAATCGTGACAGCCCTGCGTACGGCCGTTCCGTCGACGCTGCGGCGGATCGCCTCGACCGGCACCTTCTGGATCGGGTGCGTGCTGGTGGTGCTGTATCTGGCGTTCAGCATCGCGCGGCCCGACGCCTTCCCGACCCGATTCACCTTGCAGACCTTGCTGATCGAGACCTCGGTGTTGCTGGTGCTGTCGGTCGGCATGACGTTCGTGATCATTACCGCCGGGATCGATCTGTCGGTCGGGATGGTGCTGATCTTCTCCGGCGTGCTCGCCGCCAAGACCATGGAATGGCTGAGCCCGGGCGAGGACGCCAGCCACGCCGGGTGGGGCATCATCCTGCTCGGACTGCTGATATCGCTTGCAGGCGGGGCTATCTGGGGCCTGGTCAACGGATTCCTGGTGGCCAAGGCCAAGATTCCGCCGCTCATCGTGACGCTCGGCTCGTTCGGCGCGGCACTCGGCGCGGCGCAGTTGATCACCGGTGGTGTGGATACCCGCACGGTGCCCGGAAAGCTGCGCGACTCACTGGGTTTCGGCACGGTGCTGGGCGGGATTCCCGATCTGGTGCTGGTGGCGGTACTGGTCACGGTGTTCGGGGCGTGGCTGCTGCACACCACCCGCTTCGGGCGCTACACCTATGCGATCGGGTCCAGCGCGGAGGCGGCACGACGCTCCGGGATCGGTGTCACGCGGCATTTGATCCTGGTCTATCTGATGGCCGGAATGCTCTCCGGCCTGGCGGGTTTCATGAATCTCGCCTACTTCGGCACCACCACCATCGCCGGGCACGGTACCGACAATCTCGACGCCATCGCGGGCGTGGTGATCGGCGGCACCAGCCTCTTCGGCGGGGTCGGGTCGGTGCTGGGCACCGTGATCGGGGTGTTCATCCCGTCGGTTTTGCGCAAGGGCTTCGTCATCGCGGGGGTGCCGGTGTTCTGGCAGCCCATCGCGGTGAGCGTCGTGCTCGTGGCGGCCGTGTGGTTCGACCAGATCCGCAGGCGGTCCCGGGACCGGAAATAACACAATGCAGTTCGAAGGTGAGGGCCTGATGATGAGGACAGGACGGGCGGCGATAGTGGCCGCCGTGGCCGTGGCGGTGGCCGGGCTAGTGGCGGGATGCGGTGGCTCGGTGAGCAGTTCGGGCGGCACCGACGCGAAAAAGCTCGTGCTCATCCCCGGTGTCGCGAACGAGCCCTTCTACATCTCCATGCAGTGCGGTGCGCAGGACGAGGCCAAGAAACTCGGCTACACCCTCGACACCCAGGCCCCCACCCAATTCGACGCCTCGATGCAGACGCCCATCGTCACCGGCGTGATCGCGAGCAAGCCCGGCGCGATCCTGATCGCGCCCACCCACGCGCAGGCCATGGCCAGCCCGATCAAGCAGGCCAAAGACGCGGGCATCAAGGTGATCGAGGTGGATACCGCGTTGGAGGACACCACGATCGCGCTGTCGTCCATCTCCTCCGACAATGTCAAGGGCGGGGAGCTGGCGGCGCAGACCCTCTCGAAACTGGTGGGCGACAAAGGATCCGTGTTGGTGATCAACACCAAGGCCGGAACCTCCACCACTGATCAACGCGCCCAGGGCTTCGAGGACGAACTGAAGAAGAACCACCCCGGCATGACGCCACTCGGCGTGCAGTACAACAACAATGAGGCCGCCCAGGCCGCCTCCATCGTCACCGCCACCCTGGCCGCCCACCCCGACCTGGCGGGCATCTTCGCCACCAACCTCAGCTCCGCCGAGGGCGCCGCCACCGGCCTGCGCAACGCGGGCAAACTCGGCCAGGTCAAGGTGGTCGGCTTCGACGCCAGCCCCAAGCAGGTCCAGGACCTCAAAGACGGCACCGTCCAGGCCCTGATCGCCCAAAACCCCGGCGACATCGGCAAACAGGGCGTAGACCAAGCCGCCGCCGCCCTCGACAGCAAGCCGGTCACCCGCACCATCCAAACCACAATGATCGCCATCACCCAGGACAACATGTCCACCAACGATCAATACTTCTATAAGTCCAAATGCTGACGGTCATCCGAAACCCGTTGTCCGCCACCAGATCCAGGAGTAACCCATGTTCCGCAAAATAGCCGCCACCACCATCATCGCCGCGGCCCTCACGGCCACCGGCACCGGCCTCGCCTCCGCCGTAGCCACCGACCCCGCACCCGTGGCCACCCCCGTAGCCGCGGTCACCCCGGTCGCCGCAGGCCAAACCCAAGCCCTCGCAGGCGGACAGATCGGCGGCGTAGTCGGCGGCGTCGCGGGTGCAGCCGTCGGCATCGTCGTAGGCGGCGCCATCGGCTGCGTAGTAGCCGCCCCCGTCTGCCCCGCCACCGTCCTCATCGGCGCCGGTATCGGCGGCGTAGCCGGCGCCGCCATCGGCGCCCCCATCGGCGCCGGCATCGGCAGCGCCCTCGGCGCCCAGATCCCGGGCTGACACCAACGAAATGCCGCCTCGGCCAGTCGGTTCCGAGGCGGCATTCGTTGTGTCAGAGGCGGAGTGGCGGGTAGGCGATGCGTTTGACCGTGCGGAGGATGGGGGCGGTTTCGATCCGCTGGATGCCGGAGGTGTCGGCGAGGCGTTCGGTCAGGTAGGTGTAGAGGGCAGTGTGGTCGGGGCAGAGGATGCTGGCCAGGAGGTTGGTGGGGCCGGTCGTCGCGGCCACGAAGGCTACTTCGGGGTGCGTGGCGAGAGCTTCGCCGAGGGGGCGGGTTTCGGTCGGAGCGCAGGTCAGCCACAGGAGGGCTCGGACAGCGAGACCTAGAAGGCGCCAGTCGAATTCGACTTCGTAGGTGAGAGCTCCGGCGGCGCGGAGGGCATGGAGGCGGCGGCGGATGGCGGATTCCGGGCGGCCGGTGGCGGTGGCGAGATCGGTGAGCGGGGTGCGACCGTCGGTGGACAGGGCAGTCAGGAGCGTGTGGTCGGTGGGGTCGAGGGTGAGGCGAGTGGGGGTCCGGGTGAGAGCGGGGCGGAGGGCTTCGATCTGTGCGGGGTCGAGGTGGCCGAGCTTCATGACCAGGGTGTCGGAGGGGGCGACGAAGCCGTGCAGGACGTAGTGGGCGGTGACGGATTCGACGCGGGCGGCCCGGGGTAGGCGGCGCAGCAGCGTGTCGCCGTCGGCGGGGTCGGAAACCTGGACCATGCAGGTGATCTCGGTGCCAGCGGAGGTGAGGCTGACCCAGGTGGTGTCGGGACGGCGGGCCAAGGAGTCGGCGATGGCTTCCGCGGCCGAGGGAACGCAGCGGACACGCAAGAACCAGACCACTTGGTCCAGGGTCGAGGGATCGAACACGCCGACCACGCGCAGCGCCCCGGAGGCGCGCAGGCGGACGTAGCGGCGGGCAATGGTCTTGTCGGAGACGCCGAGGACGGCGGCGAGCTTGCTCAATGGTGCGCGGCCGTCGATGTGCAGGGCGTGGACCAGGAGCCGGTCGAGCTCGTCGTAGCGGTCGAAAATCGGCACCACACCAGCCTGACATGTCGAATTACGGCATTCCACAAGGTTTTTCGTGACGGTAGCGGACGACGGCGGGACCGTGGTCGAGGTAAGCACCGAGGGTGAAGGAGCGCCTCATGAACACCGATGTACTGATCGCCGGAGCAGGTCCGACCGGCCTGATGGTGGCGGCCGAGCTGCGGCTCGCGGGTGTCGACGTACTGCTGGTCGACCGGCTCGCCGAGCCCGATGCCCTGGCGCGGGCGGCCGGAGTCCATTCCCGCACACTGGAAATCCTCGACCAGCGCGGACTGCTGCGACCGCTGCTGGCCACCGGCGACCATCCCCGCAATCCCGGTAACTTCGCCGGGCTCCCATTCCAGGCCGACCTGATCGACGAACGCCTGACCGGCAGGTTCATCCCGCAGTACATCGTCGAGGCCACCCTGGAACAGCGACTCCGGCAACTGGGTTCACGGGTCCACCGGAGCCACGAATTGACCGCTGTCACCAGTGATTCCGAAGGCATCGTAGCCACGGTCGCGCACGACGGTCACACTCGAACCATCCGCGCCGCGTACCTCGTGGCCGCCGACGGCGCGCACAGCACGGTGCGCACCGCACTCGGCATCGACTTCCCGGGCACCCCCGCCCGGTACACCACCGCCGTCGCCGACGTATGGCTGGCCGGGCGCCCCTTCGAAGGCAGCGGGTCCCAATGGCGTTGGGCGCCCGAAGGCGACTGGGCCACCCTGATCCCCTACGGCGACCACTTCCGGTTGGGTCTGGGCGGTCCCTCCCAGCCCCGGGATCGCCGGGTTCCGGTGTCGGAGTCCGAGATCCGCGCGGGCCTGGCGAGCCTGTTCGGTCTCGAGCCCGAGCGGATCGGCTACCGGTTCCGCATCACCGACGCCGCCCGGCAGGTGCGCGACTACCGCCACGATCGCGTCTTCCTCGCCGGGGATGCCGCTCACGTCCATCTCCCGTTCGCCGGTCAAGGCATGAACACCGGCATCCAGGACGCGTTCGATCTCGGCTGGAAACTCGCTGCCGCCGTGCACGGCTGGGCCGCGCCCGGCCTGCTGGACACCTACCACAGCGAGCGGCATCCGGTCGGTGCGCGGGTGCTGGCCAATGTGGCGGCCCAGAAGTCGCTGCTGGGGTGGACCGATAGCGTCGCGCCCACCGAACTCCGCGACCTGTTCGCCGAGCTCATGCGGCTGCCCGGCCCCGCCGGTTACCTGGCGGGAATGATCAGCGGGCAGGACATCCGCTACGACATGCCCGGCGCGCCCGCGCATCCGCTGCTCGGCCGTGCCGCACCGGACCGGCCGCTCCCGGACGAGACCGGCCGCCTCTATCACCGATTGCGTTCCGGCCGAGCGGTATTGCTGGCCGATCCGGAACTCGCCGAGGCGGCCGTCCCCTGGTCGGATCGCCTCGACATCGTCCCGGCACCGGACGCGGAAAGGCTGCTCATCCGGCCCGACGGGTACATCGCCTGGGCCACCGGGACACCGGAAACCCTGCGCTCCGCCCTCACCCGGTGGTTCGGTGTCCGGGCGGGCGTCGTCGTCCGGGCGTGACTATCATCGCGGAATCACACGCCATGAAGGGTTCCGGATGAGTTTGTCGAGATCGGTCGGTCGGTGGGGCCGGGCGACGGTCATCGGATTGGCGATCGTGGCGGCGGCGACTGCCTGTGGCGGACAGGACAAGCCGGGAACCGCGGTCGCCTTCCTCGGGCGCAATGCGGACGGCGGGATTCCGTCGGCGGGGACCATGGATCAGGCGCGGCAGACCGTGGAGAAGCGGGCCGAGGGGTTGGGGCTCGGGAAGACGACGGTCAGCGTCGACACCGACATGATGACCATCGTGGTGGCCGGGGATGACGGCAGTGTGGCCCGGCTGCTCGCCAAGACCGGACGGGTATTGCTGCGACCGGTGTTGACCAGCAAGCCGTTTCAGGTGGCCACACAGCGGATCGTGCCGGGCCGCGACGCCCGGCAGAGCAACGATCCGGCAGTGCAGACGGCCACGATGGCCGGGATCGACTGTCGGTTGCCCGATCCGCTGCTGGGCGGCGACGACGCCACGCAACCACTGGTGACCTGTGCCAATACTGCCGATACCGTCTATCTGCTGGGACCGGCGGTCGTCGACGGGCGCGAGATCTCCGACGCCAAGGGCGCGATGGACACCCGCACGGCGCGCTACGGGGTGAACGTGACCTTCACCGATACCGGGGCCCGGCAGTTCGCGCAGTACACCGCGGCGAATCTCGGCAAGCAGTTCGCCTTCGCCGTCGATTCCCAGGTGGTGTCGGCGCCGGTGATCCAGAGCGCCGTCACCGGAGGTCAGGCGCAGATCGTCGGGAACTTCACCAAGGAGGCCGCGGACAATCTCGCGGCGGCCCTGCGCTACGGTGCGCTCCCGACGATCCTCACGCCGCAAGGGTGATTCACACCCCGCGCTGATTCACACCCGCGCCAGCGCGCGCTGTACCTCGACCGCCTGACGGGTCTCCTCGGCCACCAGATCGGCATTGATCTGCGCCCCGGCCATGGCACCGGCCGCCGCGGCGGCACCCACCTGCGCGGACAGGTCGCTGACGTTTCCGGCGGCCCAGACCCCGGGAATCTCGGTGCGGCCCATCGGATCGGCCGGGATGTATTCGCCTGCGCCGGTGGGGTGTTGGGTCGGTACCAAGCCCAGGTCCGCCAGGAATCCGGCGCGCGCCACCATGCGGGTGGGCGCGGCCAGCACGCCGCGCGCGACCACGGTGCCGTCGGCCAGCCGCACGCCGGTGAGCCGGTCCGCGCTCACCTCGACCGCCGCGATCTCCCCGTCCACGACCCGAATTCCCCGGGCCGCCAACTGCTCCGCTTCCTCCTCGGTCGGCGGGGTATTGGTGTGCGCGAAGTAGACGACGTCGGGCGTCCACTGCCGGAACAGCAGCGCCAAATGAATGCCCATGGGCCCCAGGCCGAGTACGCCGATGGGCTGATCGCGCACCTCCCAGCCGTGGCAGTACGGGCAGTGGATAACATCGTTGCCCCAGCGCTCGCGCAGCCCGGGGATCGGCGGCAGCTCGTCGACCAGGCCGGTGGTCACCAGCAGCCGACGCGCCCGCGTCGACTGGCCGTCGGCCAGGGTGACGACGAATTCCTCACCCTCCCGGACGATTCCACTCACTTCCCCCGACACCACGACGCCCCCGTACTGCCGCACTTCCTCGCGCCCGCGCGCCACCAGTTCCGAGGGCGCGACGCCCTCACGGGCGAACAATCCGTGCACCGCGTGCGCGGGCGCGTTGCGCGGGCTGCCCGCGTCGATCACCGCCACCGAGCGTCGCGCCCGGGCCAGCATCAGTCCTCCGTTCAGTCCCGCGGCTCCACCGCCGACTACCACCACGTCATAGCTGCTGTTCAGCTGATCGGTCATCGATGACCACCTCCTGACTTCGAAGATGCCGCGCCCACGACCAAGCTGGCAACCTTGTTTGCCGATATGGCAAACTCGGATCATGACCTCCGACCTCGACCGAGCCCTGGACGGTGTGGGCCTGCGCCTGCGTGAACTGCGCAAACAACGGGAAACCACGCTCGCTGAGCTGTCCGCCGAGACCGGCATCTCGGTCAGCACCCTGTCCCGCTTGGAGTCGGGCGCCCGCCGCCCGACCCTGGAACAGCTGCTCCCCCTGGCCCGCGCCCATCAGGTCACCCTCGACGAATTGGTGGACGCCCCGCAGACCGGCGACCCGCGCGTGCACATGCGCCCGATCACCCGGCACGGCATGCAGATGCTGCCGCTGACCCGGCGCGTCGGCGGGATTCAGGCGTTCAAGATCATCCTGCCGCCACGTTCCGGCCGGACCGAACCGACACCGCAGACGCACGAGGGCTACGAGTGGCTCTACGTCCTCAACGGACGGTTGCGGTTCGTGCTCGGCACCCACGATCTGATCCTGGAGCCCGGCGAGGCCGCCGAATTCGATACCCGGGAACCGCACTGGTTCGGCTCGGCCGACGACGAACCGGTCGAATTCCTCAGCCTCTTCGGCAAACAGGGTGAGCGCGCCCATTTCCGGGCGCGTCCCCGCAACGACTGATCAGGCCCGGTAGCGCGGCCCGACCAACGCCAGCGCGGTTTCGACTGCCACCCCGATGATTTCGGTGACATCGCGCCCGTCCTCGACGGTGGAGGCGATGAGTTCCCGGAACCCACCGAACAGGATCGTCGCCATCTGCCGGTTCGGCGGGTGCAGCCCTGCCGATTGGAATTCCGGTGTGGCCGTGAGGTTCTGGATCAGCGCGATGAACGCCTCGGCGGCGTCGCGATGCAACTGCCGGGCCCGCTCCCCCAGTGCCGGGGTGTCGCGGATCCAGGCCAGCGTGATGGAGGTGTCGTCGCGCGACGCCCCGATCCACGACTCGATCGCCTGATGCACCTGCACATCCCAGGGTGCGGTGGCGTCGACGGCCGCATAGATCTGCTGGATGGTGTCGTTGTTGCGTTCGGTGAGCAGTGCCACGAAACAGTCCTGTTTATCGGCGAAGTGCTCGTAGAAGGTGCGCCGCGAGGTGCGGGCCAGCCGCACCACATCGGCGACGGTGGTGTCCTTGTACCCGCGCTCGCGAACCGCGTCGGCCATGGCGTCCAGCAGGCGCCGCTGGAATCCCGAGTCGACGGCGGGTTCGGAGTCGGCCCTCGCGGTGGGTTCGGCACGGGTCACGAGCATCAGCGTAGTTTCTCGGATCTCTTGGAGCGCCGCGGCGGGTCTCCGTGCGCGCCGCGGCGTGTCGGGTTTGACGCGCCGCGGCTCGGCGGGTGCCCGCTCAGGCGGTGACCTGTTCGGGGTCGGTGGTGGCCGCGGCGGTGGTGTGCGCGCCGCGATAGCCGAAGCGGATGGTGCCGTCCTCGATTCGCCCGTGCCGCAAGGTGATCACGTCCTGGGCGTAGTTCATGCCCAGCCGCCACGGGGCCCGCGATCCGGCCTTGGGGAAGCGGTCCATGGCGCGCAGCACGTATCCGGCCTGGAAATCCAGCAGCGGGCCGCCGGTGATGCTCGGGTCCGGCCACGGCGTGGCGCGGTCGTAGCCATGCGCGTCCATGTGCCGCAACAACCGGCAGACGAATTCGGCGACCAGGTCGGCCTTGAGCGTCCACGAGGCATTGGTGTAGCCGATGGTGAAGGCGAAATTGGGGACGCCCGAGAGCATCATGCCCTTGTAGGCCATGGTGTCGGGCGGCTCGATCTCGCGACCATCGACGGTGAGCGCGACGCCGCCGAGCGCCAGCAGATCCAATCCGGTCGCGGTCACCACGATGTCGGCGGGCAGTTCCGCGCCCGACTCCAGCCGGATCCCGTCCGCGGTGAACCGCTCGACGCGATCGGTCACCACCGCCGCCTTGCCCGCGCTGATGGCCCGGAACAGATCCCCGTCCGGCACCAGGCACAACCGCTGATCCCACGGGTTGTAGGTGGGCTTGAAATGCGTGTCGACGTCGTAGCCCTCGGGCAGCTGCTTGATCGCGAGATTGCGGAAGAACTTGCGCATCATCTGCGGTCGACGCTGGCTGAGCTGATAGATGAGGGTGCTGACCGCCACGTTCTTCCACCGGGTGATCGCGTACGCGCGCCGCGTGCCGAGCTTTTCGCGCAGCTTGGTGGCGATGCCGTCGATGGTCGGCACCGACAGGATGTAGGTCGGGGACCGCTGCAGCATGGTCACCTGGGCGGCGGTGTCGGCCATGGCGGGCACCAGGGTCACCGCGGTCGCCCCGCTGCCGATCACCACGACACGCTTTCCGGCGTAATCGAGTTCGGCGGGCCAGTGCTGCGGATGCACGATCTGCCCGGCGAAGTCCTCGATGCCGGGGAACTCCGGCGTGTAGCCCTCGTCGTAGCGGTAGTAGCCGCCGCACACGTAGAGGAAGTCGCAGGTGATGGTCGAGGCGGCCCCGTCGTGGGTGTAGCCCACCGTCCAGCGCGCGTCGTCGGACGACCACGATGCCCCGGTCACCTTGTGCCCGTACCGAATTCGCCGATCGATGCCCGCCTCGGCGGCGGTGTCGCGAATGTAGTCGAGGATGGCGGGCCCGTCGGCGATGGCCTCGGCGGCCACCCACGGCCGGAACCGGTAGCCGAGGGTGTGCATATCGGAGTCCGAGCGCACGCCGGGATACCGGAACAAATCCCAGGTGCCGCCCATGGCCTCGCGTGCCTCGAGAATGGCGTAGCTGCGCTGCGGGAACGCCTCCTGAAGATGGTGTGCCGCACCGATTCCCGACAGTCCGGCCCCGACGATCAGCACGTCGACGTGTTCGGTCATCGTCTCGCTCCCTTCGCGGCCCGGCCGCGGGCAGCGCCCATCACGACCGACACGATGTCGTAATAGTGGGTCGGGCTCACCCGCGTGAGAATGTCGAACATGTAGGCGTCCGGCCCGACCAGAATCCGCGCCTTGCCGTTTTCGACTCCACGGCAGATGATTTCGGCCGCCTTCGCCGGAGTGGTCATGGCGATGGCCTCGAATTCGTCGGCGATCTGCTCGTGTGTGCGGCCCCGGCCCTCGGGGTCTTTGCGCACCCGCCCGTTGCGGGCGATATTGGTCTTGATGCCGCCCGGATGCACGGTCACCGCGGAGACGCCGGTGCCCCGAAGTTCCTGCCGCAGTGCGTCGGTGAACCCGCGGACCGCGAATTTCGCCGCACAGTAGGCACTCTGGTTCGGCATCCCCGCCAGCCCGAACACGCTGGAGGTATTGACGATCGCGCCGCTGCCCTGCTCGACCAGGATGGGCAGGAACGCCCGCGTCCCGTTCACCACCCCGTCGAAGTTGATGCGCCGCAACCATTCGTCATCCTGCGGCACGCTTTCGATGACCGAGGACGACACCGCGACACCGGCATTGTTGAACACCGCAGCCAGCGGTGCCGGCAACCATGCCCGCACCTCGTCGGCGAAGGCGAGTTGCTCGGCAGCATCGCTGACATCCAGCACCCGGGTCAGTACGGGACCATTCAGCCCGGCCGCAGTCTGCTTGAGCCCCTCGGCGTCGATATCCGCGATGGCAACGGGCGACCCACGACGGGACAGCAATTCGGCCAGCCCCCGGCCGATTCCGGAGGCCGCGCCGGTGATCATGACCGGGCGGCCCGACAGTGGCCTAGACGTTCGGGGCATCGGAACTCCTGGATTCGGCGGTGCGGATGTGGGTGTCGACGAGGTCGGCGAGGGTGGGCCAGAGCGCCTCGGGCAGATCGTGACCCATACCGGGCAGGGTGTGGCGGCGCGCGCCGCGCACGGCCGCCGCGGTGACCTCGCCGCCGGTCGGATTCACCATGCGGTCGCGGTCGCCGTGCAACACCAGGGTCGGCGCGGTGATGGTGCGGACCTCCGCGGTCCGGTCTCCCGACTTCATGATTCCGGCCAGCTGCCGCCCGACTCCGGCGGCCGGGCGCGGGTCCCGATCCCAGGTGGTCCCGGCGGTAGCCCGAATCCGGTTCTCGTCGAACGGATATCCGGCCGAGCCGATGTGCCGGTACATCTTGACCGCTGCGTCGGTGTGCTCGTCGCGGGTGCTGGCGGGCTTGCCGAACATGCGCGCCCAGGTCGAGAGCGCGGGCCGACCCACCCGGGCCGCGCCGGTGGTGGAGAAGATCGAGATCAACGACGACACCCGGCTCGGATACCGGGCCGCCACGGTCTGCGCGATCATGCCGCCCATCGACATGCCGACCAGATGCGCGCGGTCCCAGCCGAGGGTGTCGAGCAGCCCGAGCGTGTCCAGGCCCAGATCGCCGAGATCGTATTGCTGTGGGTCCCAGCGTTTCCGGAGCATGTCGAGCGGCCCCGGCGGCCGGAAGCGGGCGTGCGTGGAGCGGCCGACATCGCGATTGTCGAAGCGCACGACGTCGTAGCCGCGGGCGGCCAGCAGCGCCAGCAGCCCGTCGTGCCATTCGTGCTTCTGTTGTCCGAGTCCGGCGATCAACAGCAGCGGGATCCCGCCGCCGGTCCGGTCATAGGTCAGCTGGATGTCCCGGCCGACCTCGGCCACCTGCTCACTCATGCCGTCACCTGTTCGCCACGCGCGCTGTCGTTGTCGCCGGTCTCGGTCTCCACCGTCGCGACCGCCACGGGTCGTGCCGGACGCCGGTACACCACCGCCCGCCCCTTCTTCGCGGGAACCAGTGCGACACCACGGAAGTGCGCACGCTCGTCCGGATCGTCGGTGGTATCCAGGGTGAAATCGCGCAGCAGTACGCGCAAGACCACATTCATCTCCATGGTCGCGAAGGCCGCGCCGATGCAGCGGCGCGCACCGCCGCCGAACGGAATCCAGCTGAAGGTGCCCGGCCGGACACCCAGGAAGCGGTCCGGGTCGAAATCCCTTGGGTTGGGGAACAATTCAGGATTGTCGTGCATCAACCGGATGCTGACCATCACACCCTGCCCGCGCGGCAGCGTCCAGCGCCCCAGTTGCAGCGAGTCCGCCCGCACCTTGCGTGCGGTGGCGTCGATGACCGGGCGCACGCGCTGGGTCTCGAGCAGGACCGCTTCGCGCAGTGCGGAACCGCCCGCGTCGGCCTCGGCGACCAGCCGCTCCAGAATGTGCGGGTGCCGCCGCAGTCGTTCGATGGTCCAGGCCAGCGAGGTGGCGGTGGTCTCGTGCCCGGCGGTGAGCAGGGTGAGCAGTTCGTCGGCGATCTCGCTGTGGGTCATGGCCGAACCGTCGTCGTAGCGGGCCTGCAGCAGCATGGCCAGCACGTCGTCGCGCTCGCTCAGCTCTGGATCAGCGGCCGCGCGCTCGATCAGCCGGAGCACGATCCGGTCGTACTCGGCACGATGCTGGGCGAAGCGCGCCCAGGGTCCGAAGCGCCCGAACAGCTTGCGCGGCACCGGAAGCGCCGCCAGTGCGGAGCCGACCAGCACCAGTTTCGGTAGCAGCGTGCGCAATTGGTCGAACTCAGCGCCCTCGGCCCCGAAAACCGCGCGCAGGATCACGTTCAGCGTGATCCGCATCATCGAGTCCATGGTCGCGAACTCGCGTCCCGAGGGCCATCCGGCCAGCTCGCGGACGGCCTCCTCCTCGATCAGCGATTCGTAGACCGCCAGCCGCCGCCCGTGGAAGGGCGGGGTGAGTAGTTTGCGTTCCTTGCGATGCTCCTCGCCGCGCAGCGCGAAAAGCGAACCCGGGCCCAGGAATTGGCCCAGGTTGGCGTCGATGTTGTCGACGAGATCGGTGTGCGTGGTGAACAGCGCCTTGACCTCGGACGGCTCCGACAGCACCAGGGTCGGTCCGAAGCGCGGCATGTTCACCATGAACGCCGAGCCGTAGCGCTCGTGCAGTCGCCGCCACGCGCGGGTGCGTCCGGCCAGGATCTGAACGCCCTGGACGAAGGCCGGCGTGGTGGGTCCATCGGGCAGTGTCACTGTGGTCATGCGCCATCTCCCAGCCTGGTACCTCTGCGTACCACTCGGACGGTACGCGCGTGTACCGCCGTGTGGCAAGGGTCACTTTTCAGGCCGGGAAGTGGTGCGACTCCCCCGACGGAGGTTGCCGTCAGTGAACCGGCGGCAGCACCGTGCGGAAGGGGTGGGCGGGATCGAAGATCGAGATCGGCGGATCCTCACCGGCGGGATGCACCTGCAACTTGCCGGTGTCATCGATGAGGACGCGGCGTCCCGGATAGGTTCGTCGGGCGATCTCCGCGTCCCGCTCGTCGAACGCATCACAGCCGGTGAAAACCAGTACGCCGTAATGCAATTCGGTCGCGTAGCAACTGGCGGGCCAGCGATGCAGCCAGACGTCGAGGTCGAAGAGGGATTCAGGCTTGGGCAGGTCGGTGCCAACCGTCATTCGCGCATCGTAGTCCCGTCACGAGCCGGTCGGATCGAGTTCGGCGAGCGCGTCGCGCAGAGTCCCCGTATGGATTGCGTCAAGGTCGCGCGTTCATTCACAGGGTCCTCTTATTGCAGTCAGACTGCAATAACGCGTAGGGTCGAGACATCACCCGATACCGAGGAGATCACCGATGACCACCGAGCCCACGGAACCCACCGCCCCCATCATCGCCGCCCACCAGCGCGCCCTGTCGACGCTGCCGTTCGCGGACACCGCCGACTTCGAGGACGCCGCCCGCGGCCTGATCGCGCGCCGCGAACCCGGCGCGATCACCGATGAGAACGGAAAAGTGGTGTGGGACGGGGATTCCTACGACTTCCTCGGCGGCGACTGCCCCTACTCGGTGCACCCGAGCCTGTGGCGGCAGTCCGAACTCGCCTCGCAGCAAGGGCTTTTCGAGGTGGTGCCGGGCGTCTACCAGGTGCGCGGCTTCGACATCTCCAACATGACCCTCATCGAGGGCGAGACCGGCGTCGTCATCATCGACCCACTCACCACCGCCGAGACCGCCGCGGCCGCACTCGCTCTCTACCGCGACCATCGCGCGCATCGCCCGGTCACCGGGCTGATCTACACGCACTCACACATCGACCACTTCGGCGGCGCGGAAGGCGTCATCACCGCCGAGGACGCCGCCGAGGGCCGCTGCCCGGTCATCGCGCCGGAGGGCTTCCTCGAACACGCGGTGGCCGAGAACATCTTCGCCGGGACCGCCATGGCGCGCCGGGCCGGGTACATGTTCGGCAACGGCCTGCCGCGCGACGTCAAGGGCACGGTGGGAACCGCACTGGGACAAACGATTCCGGTCGGCACCGCCGGAATCATCGCGCCCACCGTGGATATCGCCGACAGCGGTGAGGAGATCACCGTGGACGGCGTGCGGCTGGTGTTCCAGCTGACCCCCGACACCGAGGCACCGGCGGAGATGAACATCTTCCTGCCCGACCATCGCGCACTGTGCATGGCGGAGAACGCCATTCACACCATGCACAATCTACTGACCCTGCGTGGCGCGCTCGTCCGCGACGCCCACAACTGGGCCAAGTACCTCACCGAGGCGATCAACCGCTACGCCCGCAACGCCGATGTGGTGTTCTCCTCGCACCTGTGGCCGACCTGGGGCACCGAGCGCGTCGTGACATTCATGTCGTTGCAGCGGGACATGTACGGCTACCTGCACGATCAGACGCTGCGCAAGCTCAATCAGGGGCTGGTCGGCACCGAGATCGCCGAGGACTTCCCGCTGCCGCCCGCACTCACCGACAGCTGGCACACGCACGGGTACTACGGCACCGTCAGCCACAATGTGAAGGCCATCTACCAGCGCTACATGGGCTGGTACGACGGCAACCCCGCCCACCTGTGGGAGCATCCGCCGGTCGAGAACGCCACGCGGCACGTGGAATTCATGGGCGGCGCCGACGAGGTCTTGCGCAAGGCCCGAATCGCCTATGACGCAGGCGATTTCCGGTGGGTAGCGCAGGTGGTCAACTACGTGATCTTCGCCGATCCGGCCAACGAGCAGGCGAAGGCGTTGCAGGCGGCCACCTTCGAACAGCTCGGCTACGGCGCGGAGGCGGCCACCTGGCGCAATGCCTACCTGTCCGGCGCGTACGAGCTGCGCAACGGCGGCTTCGGTACCCCGACCAAGTCCAGCTCGGCCGCGTCCATGCTCTACGGCCTGACCGTCGAGCAGATCTTCGACGCCATGGCGCTGCGCGTGGACGGCCCCAAGGCGTGGGGGCTCAAACTCGTCGTGGACTGGACGATCACCGATCAGCGCCGGACCCACCGCGTCGAGATGAGCAACGGCCTGCTGGTGCACTACGACCGCTTCACCGGCGACGGCCTGCCCGACGCCGACGCCACCTTCGAACTCTCGCACCCCACCCTGATCCGGATGCTGCTCATGGACCGGGACGTTCCGGGCGCGTTCGCCCGCGGCGAGCTGCGGGTGCACGGCGATCCGAACGCCTTCGGCGAGCTGGTGGCCGCACTGGACGAACCGAACCCGGACTTCGCTATCGTCACTCCCTGACAGCGGCGACGGGAGGTCTCATCGTGGAGGCCGGTTCGGAACAATTCATCGATGCCTGGCAGGACCGGGCGGTAGCGCTGATCGCGAACTTCGCGGTCGGCGCGCCGCCGTATGACGCGCTGCCGACATCGATGATGGACGCGGACTTCCTGCCCGCCGCCCAGCTCAATATCGACCTGTTCTTCCGATTCCTGCGCACCGGGGACGAACCCGGCGAGGTCGACACCGAACCGCTGGTGGCGCGGGCGGTGTCGCTGGTGCGCGACGGGATGCCGATGTCGGAGGCGCTCACCAACTATCGGGTCGGGCTGACCTTCGTCTGGAATCAGGTGATCGGCACACCCGCCCCCGAGGCCGCGGTCACCGCGGCGGCCAGTGCGTTCCGGCTGGCCCAGTACGTGGCGCTGATGACGAGCCGGATCGCGGACGCCTGCGTCGACGATGTGCGCCAATCCCGCTACGACCGCATCGAACAGCACCGGGCCATCGCCGAAGCCCTGCTCACCGGCCGCGATCCGTACGAGTGGGCCGAGGACGCCGCGGTCACCCTGGTGGACAGCTATGTGGTGGCGGTGATCCGGCTCGGTGACGCCGCGCCCGGCATCCTCACCGAACTGCGGCGGCGGCTGGGCGGCATCGCGGGGAGCTTCCTCTACCGCGACAGCGGCGGCTGGACGACCCTGCTGCCGTTGCGCGCGGCCGCCGACGAGAGCGCCGCCATCGACAGCCTCACCGAGATCCTGCAGCCCCGCAATCGCGCCGCGAAATCCGCGCTGTGGGTGGGCGTTTCGGCCGCGCCGACCCGCGATCTGCTACCAGCCGCCTTCACCGAGGCGCGGGTGCTGGCCGAGACCGGGCGCGCCCTGCGGCGGCCCGCCATGATCTGCCGCCGCGAGGACATGGTCTTCGAGTACGCCATCGCCACCTCGGGCGCGACCGCCAACCTGACCCGGGTGCTCGATCCCCTCGACGCGCAGCCGGTGCTGGCCGAGACCCTGGAGGTGTTCATCCTGCAGGACTTCAACCAGAACGGCACCGCCCGTGAGCTTTCCGTGCACCGCAATACGGTGACCTACCGGCTCACCCGCATCGCCGAACTGACCGGTTACGACCCGCAAACCCCGGCCGGGATCTCGACGCTCATGGGCGCGCGGGTGGCCCGCCAACTCGGCGAGCCCGGGCGCTGAGTCCGGGAATCAGTCGGCGGCACCGACAAGCAGGCCGACAATGAATTGCACGAAGCCCTCGATCCGCTCGCGGGGATAGGCGTCCGGATCGCTCACCGCCAGGCGGCCCAGCATCTCCGCAATGGTCAGCAGCGAGTTCGTCAGCAAGCCGGAATCGATTCCGGCCCACCGTGGATCGGCGATCAGACCCATCCGGACCACCGCCTCGGCCTGGTCGAAAATACCCGCGCGGGAACTTCGGATGGCCTCCCGGTACTCATCGGGGGCATTGCCTGGACCCGCGAGCAGCAGTCGCCAGCGGGTCGGATTGCTCAGCGCCACATCGACGAACGCCCGCACGGTCCCGGACGCCGCCACCACCGGATCCGCACCCAGCAGATCGGTGGGCAGCGTGTCGGCGACCTGGTCGAGGGCGCGTTCGCGTTCGCGTTCCAGCAGCGCGGTGACCAGGTCGGCGCGGGTCTTGAACACGGTGTAGAGCACCGGCTTGCCGACTCCGGCCTCGGCGGC
This sequence comes from Nocardia heshunensis, assembly GCF_054782115.1. Taxonomy (NCBI): domain Bacteria; kingdom Bacillati; phylum Actinomycetota; class Actinomycetes; order Mycobacteriales; family Nocardiaceae; genus Nocardia; species Nocardia heshunensis. The sequence goes on from NZ_BAAGTC010000005.1 coordinate 825,158, forward strand.
CACGGCCTCCATGCTCAGCTCGTGCAGTTCGGCCTTCTCCAGCACGGCGAAGGCGGCGTCGAGCAGTTGGGCCCGGCGTTCCTCCGGGGGTAGCCGGGGCGCGTAGCGGCGGCGTGGTCGATCCGCGGCCGTGCGGGCGCTCGCTGCCGTCGCAGGGGGTTTGCTCACTGCCACTCCACCTTCACCGGCCCATTCTGTCATCCCGGTTCCCGAGGTCACGCGTCTGTCCGAACTAAAGCTACGCGCCCGTTGTATTCAGCGCCAGCAATTGCTACGGTTGCGTCATATTGCATGGGATCGAGCCCGTAGAGGAGCCCCAGTGAACTTCGATCCGACCAACCTCCGCCGAACCGATTACGGCTTCTTCGGCCCGGATTCGCCGAGCTGGAAGGTGTGGACCTCCCCCACGGCGGTGATCGGCTTCCAGCGCGCAGTCACCCTGGAGTTCTTCGATCCCTTCCTGACCGCGTCGGTGGCCGACACCGGCAAGATCTACGCCGACCCGCGCGGCCGCCTCGACGCCACCTTCGCCTACTTCCTGATCGTGGCGATCGGCGACTCGAAGACCGCGATCCAGGCCTCCGAGCACCTGATGGGCGTGCACGCCAAGAGCACCGGCATCGAGCCGATCAGCGGCAAGCGCTACAGCCCCAACAACCCGGAAACCCAGCTGTGGATCCACATCACGGGCTGGCAGTCGGTGCTCAAGGCCTACGAGATGTTCGGTCCCGGACTGACTCCCGAGGAGGAGGCCCGCTACTGGCAGGAGTGCCGCATCGCCGCGGAACTGCAGACCTGTGACCCCGCGGACGTGCCGGTCACCCGCGAGGGCATCCGCGAGTACTACGCGAATGTCCGTGCGCGCCTGTGCAGTTCGGAGCGCGCCGAGTCCGGCATGCACCAGATGCTGTTCACCTCGCCCAAGCACGGCGCGGGGGTGACCTACGCGCTGGGTGCGCGACTGCTGTCGTTCGCCTCCATCGCGACGCTGCCCAAGTGGATGCGTCACCTCGGCCGCTTCGACCGGCCCCGCGTTGTGGACCTGCTGGTGAAACCCGCTGCGCGCATTCTGGTCTGGCTGTTCACCCTGTTCAACAAGGCGGGTCTGATCATGGCCGCGCCGATCGTCGCGCCGATGGCCGGGCAGATCCTCGAACAGCACCTGAAGTTCGAGGTCCCGGAGCTGGCGGAGACGGTGACCCCGGCCGCGGCGCGGGAGCTGTACGGCAGCCGGGGTCACCGAAGCGTTTCCGCCGCAGGCTGATCCGGCCGCTACCGGCAGGTGAGATCGGCGGCCGGGCGGGTGCCGTCGAGCAGGAATCGCTCGACGGCGTCGTTCGCGCAGGCGAGCGGGGACGGATATGCGCCATGACCACCGGCGTCGATCGATACCATCCGGGCCCGATCACCGTAGGCGCGGCGCAGGTTCAGCGCACCGCTGTAGGGCGTGGCCGGGTCCCGGAGGTTCTGCACCAGCAGCACATTCGAGGGGCCCGAGGAATTCACGACCGTGCGCGGCGCGGGCGGATACGGCCAGTTCGCGCACGGTGAATAGCCGTGCGGCATACCGGCGGTGAGCGGATAGCGGGCGCGATCCGCGGTGACGGCGGTCGCGTAATCCGCGACGGCGGTCGGCCAGGCCACGTCATTGCACAGGGTGGCGACCAGGACTGCGGTCGATCGCTGGGCGGGTTCCTCGGGCGGTGCGGGGCGGGCGGCGGGCAGCGGTGCCGACGCGGCGGCGGCATTGATCACCTGGGCCACCCGGGGGAAGTTGTGGTCGTCGTAGAGTCCGTCGAGGAGGATCTGGCGTAATCCGTTGCCGCTCAGCATCGACAGCTCGGCCCCCTGCCACGGCAGTGGACCGCGATCTAGACGGGCTGCGAGAGTGAGGAATTCGTCGCGCACCGCCTCGGGCGTGGCGGCGACCCGGTCGGGGTTGCCGTCGGTGGATGCCCAGCGGGCGAAGTCGGGGAAGCGATCCTCCACGCCCACGGCGTAGTTCGCCTGCCAGCCGCGCTCGACCATGTTCGGGTCGGGGTCGTCGTTGCTGTCGGAGAGCACGCGGTCGGTGCGATCGCCGAACAGGGTCGTGTAGACCGCCAGCACGTAGGTGCCGTACGACTCGCCCCACGCGGATATCTTGTTCTCCCCCAGCGCCTCTCGGATGCGGTCGATATCCCGGGCCTCGGTCCGGGTCCCGATCGACCGGACCAGAGCGCCGCCGTTGCGCACACAGTTCTGCGCGACCCGCTGCTCGATCTCGACATTGCCCGCGATGCCGCCGTCGGCGTCGGGCCACGACCGCAAGCGCTCCACGGCCAGATCCTGCGGTGCCAGTTGGCAATTCGCGGCCGTGCTCGCGCCCACGCCGCGCGGGTCGAAACCGATCAGGTCGTAGGCGTCACGGACGGACTCCGGCAGCTTCGCGCCCCGGGTCGACGGCAGTCCGAGGCCGTTCCCGCCCGGGCCGCCCGGAACCAGGAGCAGGGCACCGCGCCGCTTGTCCGGGTGCGGGCTGCGGATGCGGGAGACGGCGAGGGAAATCCGTTCACCATCGGGCTTCTCGTAGTCGAGGGGTACCGAAACCGTCGTGCACTGCTGGCGCGGATCCAGCCCGCTGCCCTGGCAGGCCGTCCACGCCGGGCTCGCCCCCGATGACCTCTCACACGCGGTCACCGCGGACAGCAGCAGCCCGGCCAACCCGAGCGTCACACCCAGACGCACTCTTCGCTTCATGCCGCCGACGCTAGGAATCCGGGGCGCTGGCGGACATCACCCCACGGTGGGGGTCACTGCTCCCCCTACGGTGCCACGGCCAGGAAGACGAACGCCGCCAGCAACGACAGATGGACCGTGCCCTGCAACATCGTGGCCCGGCCCGGAACCACGGTCAGCAGGCCGACGACCACTGTCAGCGCGAGCAACACCATTTCGGTCGCACCCAGGCCGAGCAGCAGCGGGGTGTCGATCCAGATCGATGCCACCGCGATCGCGGGAATGGTGAGACCGATACTGGCCATGCCCGAGCCGAGGGCGAGGTTCAAACCGACCTGCACGCGACCGCCGCGCGCGGCCCGCACCGCGGCCAGCGCCTCCGGCAGCAACACCAGCAGCGCGATCACCACGCCGACGGCCGATCGCGGCAAACCGGCTGCCTCGACACCGGATTCGATGGCGGGCGAGATCGCCTTGGCCAGGCCGACCACCCCGACCAGCGCCGCGATCAGCAGACCGGCGCTGCCGAGAGCGGCGCGGGTGGTCGGTCGGTCGTGCTCGTTCGCCTCGACCGCGCCGGGCTCGACCGCGAGGAAGTCCTCTTTGTGCCGGATGGTCTGCATGGCCACGAAACAGCCGTACAGCAGCAGGGACGCCACCGCCGCGAAGGCCAGCTGCGCGGGTGAGAAGTGCGGTCCCGGTTCGCTTGTCGTGAAGGTCGGCAACACCAGACTCAGCGTGGCCAGGGTCGCCACGGTGGCCAGCGCCGCGCCGGTGCCTTCGGCATTGAAGACCGCGACGCGGCGCCGCAACGCACCGACCAGCAGTACGAGGCCGAGGATGCCGTTGCAGGTGATCATGACCGCCGCGAAGACGGTGTCGCGGGCCAGCGACGCCGACTTGTCCCCCGCCGAAATCATCAGCGTCAGAATCAATCCCACTTCGATGACGGTCACCGCGATGGCAAGTACCAAGGCGCCGAACGGTTCTCCGACCCGATGCGCCACCACCTCGGCGTGGTGGACGGCCGCCAGGACGGCGGCGAGCAGCAGAGCGAATATCGGGATGTCGGCCAGCAGGGATAATTCGCGCCCCCAGACGGTGGCGAGCACTACGACGGCGAGCAGGGGTACGGCGACGGTCCAGCGAATTCTCTGCATATGCTTTCCAGCATAGAGAATCGGTGCAATATTCTCGAATCAGTGCGATCCAATATCGTTCCACGCGGTTGCTCGTCAAACCGATGATCCGCCGGTCGAAGCGGTGCATCGGGGGAATCTGTGATCGCTACCACGTGGAACGACATTGGTTTAGAGAACACTTCCGTCGCTCACATCAGCGGCGTGAAGTCCCGGCTCGCCAGATACTCCGGTCGCGGATACGGTGCGGCGAATGGATCCAGCAGCGTGTTCTCCACGCTGTTGAACACCAGGAACAGATTCGAGCGCGGGAACGGGGTGATATTGCCCGCCGAACCGTGCATGAGATTCGAATCGAACAGCAGCGCCGAACCCGCGGTACCCGTGAACTGGGTGATGCCGTGCTTGCCCGCGAGATCGGTGATCGCCTGCTGTGAGGGGACGCCGATCTCCTGCTCGCGCAACGACTCCCGGTGATGATCCGGCGGCGTCTCCCCCTGACAGGGCACGAACGTGCGGTGGGAGCCCGGCATGAGCATGAGACTGCCATTGAACGGGAAGTTGTCGGTCAACGCGATCGACAGGCTCACCGCGCGCGGCGCGGGCATCCCGTCCTCGGCATGCCAGGTCTCGAAATCCGAATGCCAATAGAAGCCGTTACCGGTGAAGCCGGGCATGTAGTTGACCCGGGTCTGGTGCAGGTACACCTCCGAGCCCAGGATTTGGCGGGCCAGTCCGGCAATGCGGCTCTCGCGCACCAGATCCGCGATCAGGGTGCTGAGGCGATGCACCTCGAAGATCGAGCGCACCCGGTGCGAGCCGCGTTCGAGGATGACGCGCTCGTCCAGCATCAGCTCGGGATCGCCGGTCAGCCGGTCGATCTCGGCGACGACGTCGACCACTTCGTAGCGGTCGAGCAGGTCGTCGAGGATCGCGTAGCCGTGGTCGTCGAACTCGGCCAAACCGGCCGTGCCGATCTCACCCCAGACGGCCGGGTCGTCGCGATCGATGGGCGGCGTGCCCGCGACGGTGCGGGTGCGATAGCGGTCGATTCTTTCGGGGTTGGCAAAGCCGTCCTCAGACAACACCATTCAGGACCTCCTCGTCCACGGCGACCAACGGGTACACGCCGTTCTCGTCGTGCACCTCGCGTCCGGTCACCGGCGGATTGAACACGCACAGCATGCGCATGCGGGTGCGGGCGAACAGGCGGTGGCGCTCGTGGCCGTTGAGCAGATACATCGAACCCGGGCCCAGCTCGTAGGTGACCCCGGTCTCGAGATCGACCAGGGTGCCGTCACCCTCGACCAGCCACACGGCCTCGATGTGATGCTGGTAGTGGAACTCGTGGACCGTGTCGGCCTCGATGGTGGTCTCGTGGAAGGAGAATCCCACCCCGTCGCCGCCGAGCACGATGCGCTTGCTGCGCCAGCCCGAGCCGGCGACATCCCGGTCGGTGCCGGTGATCTCGTGGGTAGTGCGCACGATCATGTCAGCGCCCTCCGCCGACGACGGCGTCCATCGACGCTGCCAGCAGTTCCAGGCCGTGATCGAGTTCGGTGTCGGTAATGGTCAGCGGCGGAAGCAGTTTCACCACTTCGTCCTCGGGACCGGAGGTCTCCACCAGCAGTCCGCGCTGGAAGGCGGCCGCGCACACCTTCTCCGCCTGCGAGGCGTCGTCGAAGGCGATGCCGTGCACCAGGCCGCGGCCGCGGGTGCTGATCCCGTCGAAGGCCGAGACCATGCCGGTGAGGGCGCGGTCGAGACGGTCGCTCTTGGCTCGGGTGGCCAGCTCCAGCGCGTCATCCGACCAGTAGTGCTCCAGAGCCGTACGCGCGGTGACGAAGGCCGGGTTGTTGCCGCGGAAGGTGCCGTTGTGTTCGCCCGGCTTCCACAGGTCCAGTTCGGGTTTGAACAGCACCAGCGCCATGGGCAGGCCGTACCCGCCGATGGATTTGGACAGCGTCACGATATCCGGTGTGATGCCGGCCATTTCGAAGGAGAAGAACGGGCCGGTGCGGCCGCAGCCCATCTGCACGTCGTCGACGATCAGCAGAATCTCGCGGGCGGAACACAATGCGGCCAGCTTGCGCAGCCATTCGACGCCGGCGATATTGACGCCGCCCTCGCCCTGCACGGTCTCGACGATCACGGCGGCCGGGCTGTCCAGACCCGAGGAGGCGTCGTCGAGGACGCGTTCCATCCATTCGAACGAATCATCTTCCGTGCCCGACAGATAACCGTCGAACGGCATCGAAGTGGCGTGCTGCAGCGGCACTCCCGCACCCGCACGCTTGGCGGCATTGCCGGTGACCGACAGCGCGCCCAGCGTCATGCCGTGAAAAGCGTTGGTGAAGTTGAGGATCTCGGTGCGGCCGGTCGCCTTGCGCGCCAGCTTGAGCGCCGCCTCGACGGCATTCGCGCCGGTGGGTCCGGGGAACTGCACCTTGTAGTCGAGGCCACGCGGCCGCAGGACGCGATCGCGCAGAGTCTCCAGCAATTCCCGCTTGGCGACGGTGGACATGTCCAGGCCGTGGGTGAGTCCATCACCCGAGATGTATTCGAGCAGTGCCTGTTTGAGCACCGGATTGTTGTGGCCGTAGTTGAGCGCGCCCGCGCCCGCGAAGAAGTCCAGGTACTCGCGGCCGCTCTCGTCGCGCAGCCAGGCGCCGGAGGCGGTGTCGAACACCGTCGGCCAGGAGCGGCAGTAGCCGCGCACGTTCGATTCGAGCTCCGCGAAAACCGTCATGTCGGGGATAGTCAACGCCATACCTCCTGAGGGGTGATCGGTGCGATGCGGTACAGGTCCTCGGGCTGGTGTCCGTCCGGAAACTGGTCCGCCGTGAACAGCGGGGTCCGGGTGAGCGCCGCGCCGCGGCGGCGCGCCACGGCCGAGAACATGGCAACCGAGGCCGGATTGTCCGGGGAGACAGTGGTTTCCAGCTGCGTGATGCCCTGTGCCGCACAACGGTCCAGCAACGCCTCGAGCATGGCCACGGCCAGGCCGCGCCCGCGGTGCGGATGATCGATGGCGACCTGCCAGACGAACAGGGTGTGCGGCCAGGCGGGCCGGGTGTAGCCGATGACGAAACCGGCTACCTCGCCGTCGATCTCGACCACCCGCGTGGTGTCGGTGAAGTCCCGGCACCACAGCAGGTAGGCGTAGCTGGAATTGGTGTCGAGCACCCGGGAGTCCGTGGCGATGCGCCACATATGCGCGCCGTCGGCGAGCACCGGTTCCCGGATATCGAGTGTTTGCTGGGATATCGCGTCAAATTTGCTGATTGGGATCTGCATGACTCCCTCAGCCTGACGACGAATCTTTGTGGTCGACCGTGCGAACTCATTGCGATCTCATGACGATCCCGTGACGCGGCACCGTAAGGAGGGCTATTTCGGCATGTCGAGGCGATATCCCAGACCGCGGACGGTGACCACGATGCGCGGCTCGGAGGGATCGGTCTCGATCTTGGTGCGCAGCCGGCGCACATGGACGTCGACCAACCGCTCATCCCCGAAGAAGCCTTCGTCCCAGGCGCGTTCGAGCAGCAACGGGCGGCTCAGCACCCGGCCGGGATTGGCGGCCAGTTCGCACAGCAGCCGGAATTCGGTGATGGTCAACGGAACCGTGTCGTCGCCGCGGCGCACCACGCCGCCGTCCGGCGAAAGCACCAGCGGGCCATGATCATCGGTGTCCAGCACGATCTCGGCGGGCGGTTCGGCGACCGGATCCTCCGGCAGCGCACCCAGGTGCGGGCGGCGGCGCAACGCGCGGATCCGGGCGCTGATCTCCTTGGTCTCGAACGGCATCGTCACGAAATCGTCCGCGCCCGCTTCGAGGGCGGCGACCACGTCGTGGGTGTCCTCGGTGCCACTGACCACCAGGATCGGCACCTCGTGCGCGCGGCGCACCTCGCGAATACAGGTGAAGGCGTCCATTTCACCGACCAGCAGGTCCACGATCATCACATCGGGCGCGCCCTGGGCTCGCAGCCGCTCCAGCGCCACCTCGGCGGCGCCGATCCCGTCGACGTCGTACCCTTCCAGCTCCATCGCTTCTCGCAGGGCGCTGGGGACACGGTCGTCATCCCCCACGATCATCAGGCTCGCGGCCATTAATTCATATCCTTCCGTCCGGAGGACGCCCCGATACGTCCAGCGGACAATCACCGCAGTGCGGTGATCGTGTTCGACTAGGTCGAATACCCGAACCTTAGTTCAGCGAAACATTTCGCATTTCGGAGTGTGCGAATCGATAGCTCGCACACATCGGCCGGATTGCCACTTCCACCGTTTCTTGCTGCGGGCGCATTTGCGACATTGTGAGAACCGGCACAGGCGAATTCGCGTGCGGGATCAGTTCTTCGCGGCGCGCACCGCGATGTCGATGACCGGGCCGCGCGCGGGATCCAGCCAGCGCATGACCTCGTCCAGTTCCGCGCCCGGCAGGGCGACACAGCCCGCGGTCGGATTACCGTCGCCGACGTGCAGGAAGTAGGCCGAACCCGCACCCCGGACCACGGGCGAGCGGTTGTAGTCGATGACCACCGCGTGATCGTAGGCCGGACCGGCCGTACCCAGGTCCTCACCTGCTGCTTCGTTGAACGGGCAGGTGCCGGGCGCGCAGGAGTAGTGGGTGTTGTAGTACTGCGAGTCCACGTCCGAGACCCACCAATCCGAATCGGTCACGCGCCGATACGGCAGCCGGGTGCCGTTGTTCGCGGCGATGCCGAATGCCTCTGTGAGAGGCCAGATTCCGGCCGGGGAGCGGGTCGCCGTCTCACTGGTCGGGCCGACACCCTGCGCGCCGACGTCGGCACGGAAGGGTCCGATCGCGCGGACCCAGCCGCTGCCGGACCCGGTGTCGCTGCGATTCCAGGCGGTCAGCGTGGCCGAGGTGGCGGTGGCCGAATCCGCGATCACCGTGATGAGCTGCTCGGCGGGTCCCGTGTAGGACGGCTGTTCCGGCGGTGTCACGGGCTTCTGGGCGCAACCGGCGGCTGCGGCGAGGACGGCGGTGGCCATGATCGCGGATACCAGGCGGCGGCGGGTGCGGGGCATAGTCCTGCCAGTCTGCCGTACCCGGATAAGCTGCAATCCTTATGGCCTTGAACTCGACCATCCACACCGTCGCCATCCACCTGGCGGACGTGGACCGCAATGTCTACGAAGAGCTCGAGCTTCGGGTCGCGCGGCATCCCTCCGAGACCGCCGAGTACATGCTCACCCGGATCCTGGCGTACTGCCTGGAATACACCGAGGGCATCACCTTCAGCGACGGCGGCGTGTCCTCGGCCGACGAGCCGCCGGTCGTCATCCGCGACCTCACCACCCGGCTCGTCGGCTGGATCGACGTGGGCGCTCCCGACTCCGACCGCATCCACCGCGCCAGCAAGCTCGCCGATCGAGTCGCCATCTACACCCACCGCGACCCGGTGAAGGTGCTGGCCGCCTTGCCCGCCAAGCGGATTCACCGCGCGGCCGACATTCCCGTCTACGCCTTCGACCGCGATTTCATCGCCGACGGAGCCGCGGCCTTCGACCGCCGCAACGAACTGACCCTCTCGGTCACCGACCGCCACCTCTTCCTCGAGGTGAACGGCGTGTCCCTGTCGACCGATATCGAGGAGCATCGCCTCGAGGAGCCGCAGAACTAGGCGTCGAAACGACCTGTCGCCATGGCGGATTCGCGCAGGCGCGGCGGGAAGCCCGGGCCCAGGCGGGCGGAGATGTCCTCGTGCCGAAGGGGTTCGCGGCAGTGGGAGCAGACGACTTCGGCGTGGGTGTCGTGGTCGCAGGTGGTGTGGTGCAGGACGATCGGCTTGCCGGTGTCGGGGGCGAGGTAGCGGTCGCCCCAGGCCATCATGGCCGCGATGACCGGGAAGAAGTCGCGCCCCTGATCGGTCAGCCGGTACTCGTGGCGGACCGGGCGGTCCTGGTACGGAACCTTGGTCAGCAACCCGGCCTCCACCAGGCGGGTCAGTCGCTGGGTGAGGATATTGCGGCTGAGACCCAAGGCTGCTTCGAAGTCGTCGAAACGCTGTGCGCCGTAGAAAGCTTCGCGCAGGATCAGTGGCGTCCACCAGTCACCCAGCAGGTCGACCGTGCGGGCCACGGTGCACGGCCAGTTCGCGAAACTCGTTCGTTTCATGCGGTCACGGTATCCAGGCGGGCGGGGACGTACTTGTGCCAGGGGGTGCCGACCCATTCGTCGCGGGAATCGAAGGAGGTCAGCTCGTTCGGGGCGGCGCCGGTGGTGACGGGGGTGCCCGCGGCGTCCTCGACCGACAGGCCGAAGCCGTTGGGCAGCGACAGGTGACCCGGGCGCATGCGGTCGGTGGGTTCGACCGGGACCTGGGCGGAGCCGCGCCGGGTGGTCACCTGGACCAGGTCACCGGCGGCCAGGCCGAGGCGGTCCGCGTCGGAGGTGCTGATCCGCAAGGTTCCGGCCGCATCGCGCTTGCGCCAGGCCGGATCCCGGAAGATGGTGTTGGCGGTGAAGGCCCGGCGTTCACCGGCCGAGAGGATGAACGGCCAGTCGCCGCCGTCGTCCGGGGCGTCGGGCAGGGTGGCGATCACGTCCAGGAGTTCCGGGATCTCCAGGCGGATCACCTTGTCACGCAGCCTGTTCCAGGTCTCGGCGTAATCGTCCTCGGAGATGACGACACCATGCTTGCCGGTGAGGATGGCCTCGAACAGCCGCTCCCCCGCCGCCAAACCCGTTCCGTACCCGGCACGTTCGACGCTGGCCGGGAACCTGCGGACCATGTTGTAGGCCGCCGCCCACAGCAGTGCGGCCGAGGCGGCACCATCGGGCAGCGTCTCGCCCAGCGTGCGGTACAGCAGCACGGGAGCCAGTTTCGAGCGGACCGGATCGCCGAGGACGCCCAGGAAGGCCATGGCGAACGCTTCGCGGCCCTGCGCGAGCGCGGCCCGCAGCGGCGCGTAGTCGGCCTCGCCCACAACCCCGGCGGCCTCGGCCAGCCGGGCGTGGATCTCAGGTTCGGGCAGTACCCCGTCCGGTGCCGGGAGCACCGGGTGGCGCAGGTGGAAGATATTGCGCGGGAAGTCGAAATTGAAGAACGTGGCCTCGTATTTCTCGAACTGGGTGGGGGCGGGCAGCACGTAGTCGGCCAGCCGGGCGGTCTCGGTCATCGCGACGTCGATCACCACCACCAGCTCCAGCGCCTCCAGCGCTTCGCGCATACGCGCCGAATCCGCCAGCGAGTGCGCGGGATTCGCGCTCTCGACGATCATGCCGCGATACCGGGCGGGGTGATCGGTCAGGATCTCCTCGCTGATCACATTGCAGGGGACCAGGCCGCTGACGATCTGCGCGCCGACCACGGGGCTCTTGGGCCCCTCCCCCGCCGGATGCCCGCGGTCGTGACCGAGATTGGTCAGGCCGGTGAAAGCGTATTGGGTGCCGGGCTTTCCGACATTGCCGGTGAGCACCCAGACCAGCTTCTCGACATAGCTCACCACCGTCGAGTACCGGTTCATCTGCACGCCCAGATCCTCGAGCGCGGCAACGGACTCGGCCCGCGCCAGGCGGTGCGTGGCGGCCGTGACCAGGTCGAGGTCGACATCGGCGATGGCGCAGTACTTTTCGATCGGGACCGCGCGCAGTACCGGCAGCACCGCATCCAGGCCGGTCGCATGCTCGGCCAGCCACTCCTCGTCGATCAGGTTGTCGCGCACCAGGATCGCGGCCATCGCCGACAGCAGATAGACGTCCGTGCCGGGGCGCAGTTGCAGGTGGAAGTCCGCCAGCTCGGCGGTCTCGGTGCGCACCGGATCCAGCACGATCATCGACCGGGCGGGATCCTTGGCGATCTCCTTGAGCACGGTGCGGGCCCGCGGAAAGCCGTGCGACTGATACGGATTCTTGCCGATGAAGAACGCCACCTCGGCATGCTCCACATCGGCGCGCATCGGGTGTCCGGCCATGCGCGCGCCCACCCAGAAGTCACCGGTCTTCTCCTGCGCCAGCGCGCTGGACCGGTACTTGATGCCGTAGGCCGCCATGGTGGCGGGCGCGTACGCACCGCCCAGGTGATTGCCCTGACCGCCGCCGCCGTAATAGAAGATCGATTCCCCGCCGAAGTGGTGGCCGAGCTCCAGTAGCCGGGCCGAGACCTCGGAAATCGCGGTGTCCCAATCGATTTCCTCGAAGCTGCCGTCCGGCCGCCGCCGCAGCGGCGAGGTCAGCCGCCCGGTGTGCCCGTTCTGGTAGCGATCCAGCTGCAGCGCCTTGTTGCAGGTGTAGCCCTCCGAGGCGGGATGCAGTTTGTCGCCGCGAATCTTCTCGAAGGTCCGGCCGTCCGGCCCGAGCAGCACCTGGATGCCGCAATTGCACTCGCACAGGATGCATGCCGTGGGCTGCCACTCCGTCATGTGAGGAGCGTAACTCGAGTCAGTTCACTTACGCTACGGACTAGAGATCCTTGACCGTGATTCCGAAGGTGTGGGCGAAGACGGGGGCCAGGTCCAGGAGCTGCATATTGGTGATGACCGCGCCGGAGAGCGATTCCACGCCGCCGGTGATGCCGAGCGAGCGGGCCTCGCGCAGGTCCACGTTCTTCAACTTGGCGTTGCGCAGCGTCAGCCCGGAGATCTCCGTGCCGGGGAAGCTCACCGAGGTCAGCTTGGCGTCGGTGACATCCAGATCGCGCAGCACGCAGTCCACGAACTTCACCTCGTTGAGCACCGCGCCGCGCAGGTTCACCGAATCGAACTTGCAGTTGTGGAAGCTCACCCGCCGCAGCGTCGACCCGAACGCCTCGACACCGGACAGGGCCGCGAGGACGAATTCCACGTCCATCCAACTGGTTTCGGACAGATCGGTGCGAATCCAGCGGGTGCTGCCCAGCCACACATCATTGAATCGCGAATACCGGAAGAAGCCGCCGGTGACCGTGGTGGCCGATACCGCGCATTCGGTGAACGTCACGCCGCGCACCTGCGGATCGTCGAGCGAGAGACCGTCGAAGTGCGCGCAGTCGTAGGCGCCCGCACTCTCTATTTCCTCGCGCGGCTCCAGAAATCGCGCGAACGGTAGATCGGCCAACTCCCGTGGCATATCGCTTCCTTACCGGGTCGAAATGAGCGGATCGACAACGAGCGTCACCGACCGTACTCCCGGCCCCGGACAGGCCCGGGCGACCACCCCGCGCGATCGAGCGGACCCGGCCTGCTACTCGGGGCGCGGCACGTCGTCGCCGACCAGGGTGGCCAGCAGATCGCGCAGGGCCTGGCGCTGATCGGGCGAGAGGGCGGCGAACATCTCCCCGGCGGCGTCGCGGCGGGCTTGTGACATCTCGGCCAGGACCTTGCGGCCCGCGGCGGTCGGGGTGACCAGGGTGGCGCGGCGGTTGGCCGGATCCGTTTCGCGCGCAACGAGTCCGGCGGTGACGAGGGCGTCGACCACGGTGGTCGCGGAGCGGGGGACGATGCCGAGATGCTCGGCCAGCGCCGACATGCGCAGGGGTTCGTCGGCGTGCTCGTCGAAGCGGCCGATGATGCGCAGCGCGCGAGCCTGCGCGGGGGTGAGGCCGAGGGGTGCCAGGCGGGCCGATTGGGCTCGGCGCAGTCGCTTGGTGCTGCGGAAGAAGAGTTCGGCCAGGTCGTCGTCGCTCGCCATGATCTAGAGCATAACTCATTGTCCCGGGAACAATTATGAGTCAGACTCAGTTACAGCGCATGACTCCGCATCGAAAGGAGGCGCTATGGCTTCGAACCAAGCAGAGAAGACCTCTCAGACAGAACTCGGCCGGATCGTCCGGCTCTTCCAGCCCTACCGCGGCCGCCTGGCCCTGGTCGGGGCCCTCGTCGGTCTGGCCTCGCTGGCCGGGCTGGCCTCACCGTTCCTGCTGCGCGGGATCATCGACGACGCCCTGCCGCACGGTCGCACCGGACTGCTGACCCTGCTGGCCGTGGGCATGATCGCGGTGGCCGCGCTCAACAGCGTGTTCGGTGTCCTGCAGACCTATATCTCGACCGCGGTCGGGCAGAACGTCATGCACGATCTGCGCTCCGCGGTGTACGCGCGGCTGCAGTCCATGCCGCTGGCGTTCTTCACCACCACCCGCACCGGCGAGGTGCAGTCGCGCATCGCCAATGACATCGGCGGCATGCAGTCCACGGTCACCTCGACCCTTACTTCCCTGGTCTCCAACTTCACCTCCGTCGTCGCCTCGGTCATCGCCATGTTCGCGCTGGATTGGCGGCTCACCCTGGTCTCGCTGCTGATGCTGCCGCTGTTCGTGTGGATCAGCCGCAAGGTCGGCTCCGAGCGCCGGCGCATCACCGGTGAAAAGCAGCGCAAGCTGGCGGGCATGTCGGCCATCGTGGAGGAATCGCTGTCGGTCAGCGGAATCCTGTTGTCGCGCACCATGGGTCGCGCGCCCGCCCTGGTCGACGATTTCACTCACGAATCGCGCGGGCTGGTGGATCTGGAGATCCGTTCCAGCATGGCCGGGCGTTGGCGGCAGTCGACCATCTCGATCGTCATGGCGGCCATGCCCGCGGTGATCTACTGGGCGGCCGGAATGACCGTCGCCTCCGGGCATCCCATGGTGTCGATCGGCACCCTGGTCGCGTTCACCACCTTGCAGAGCGGACTGCTGCGGCCGACCGTCATGCTGCTGTCGACCGGTGTCGACATCCAGAGCTCCCTGGCGCTGTTCGGGCGGATCTTCGAATACCTGGATCTGCGACCGGATATCACCGAGCCGAGCAAGCCCGCGAAGCTGCCGAAGCAGGTGTCGGGTGCGGTGCGGTTCGAGCATGTCGGATTCGCCTACGACTCCGATCGAGACGTGTTGAGCGACATCGATATCGACGTGCCGGCCGGAACCAGCCTCGCCATCGTCGGCGAAACCGGTTCGGGCAAGACGACTCTCGGCTACCTGGTGGCCCGGCTCTACGACGTCACCTCGGGGCGGGTCACCGTCGACGGTGTCGATGTGCGCGACCTGTCCTTCGCCGACCTGTCCAGCGCCGTCGGCGTGGTCTCGCAGGAGACCTACCTGTTCCACTCCTCGGTCGCGGACAATCTGCGCTTCGCCAAACCCGAAGCGACGGACGCGGAACTGCACGAGGCGGCCCGCGCCGCGCAGATCCACGACCACATCATGAGCCTGCCCGACGGCTACGACACCAAGGTCGGCGAACGCGGCTACCGCTTCTCCGGCGGTGAGAAGCAGCGCCTGGCGGTGGCCCGCGCCATCCTGCGCAATCCGCCGATCATGGTGCTCGACGAGGCGACCAGCGCGCTGGACACCCGCACCGAGCGGGAGGTGCAGGCGGCCATCGACGCCCTGTCGGCCAACCGGACCACCATCACCATCGCGCACCGGCTGTCCACCATCCGCGACGCCGATCAGATCGTGGTGCTGGATCAAGGCCGGGTCGTGGAACGCGGCACGCATCGGGAACTGGTGGAGCGCAACGGCTTCTACGCCGATCTGCTCGCCCGTGACACCTTCGAGGACGAGAAAATAGCTGCTATCGAGATTGTTGATGTAGTCGAAGAACTTGAATCCTCGCCCACGTGAGGCGGGCGATTTCTGGCTCAAACTGCCTGGTCGTTCAGCAAACGCACAGGTCTGACGTTCTCAGCACCAGCAGGGGCGAAACCAGCCCTGTTTAGAACAACGCGCGCAGCGTTGAGGTCGCGATTCGAAATCTGCCCACAACGAGCGCAAGTGTAGGTACGCAAGGATAGTGGCAAGTGGTGTTTGGTTCTCGCACCACATCTCCCACAGTCCATTGTGCTGAATTGCGGAGGCACGAAGGCAATCTCGCGACCATGTTTGCGAGCCATCGCTGTCAGTGCCAGCTTGCTGGCGCCGATTGCAGCGTCAGCGGCCTTACGCGCCATCTTCGAACCTGCCAGAAAGCGGGGTCGGAAGTCCTCGACCGCAATCCGATCGAAGTCCCGCACCACGGCTTTGGCCCACTTGTGAGCCGTATCGCGACGCTGGCGTGCGACCTTCATGTGCAGCCGAGCGGTCCGAATCTTGGCCCGCCGGTAGCCAGCGGAAGCAGAAGTCCCGCGCGCCGGTCGACGGCGCGCCATCGCTCGCTGGCAGTGGCTCAATCGCGCGGCTGAGGTCCGCCCATACTGAGGATGAGCGAGATCGTGAGTGGTACTTGTAGTCGTCGCGATCGTAGCCACGCCCCAGTCGATGCCAATCGCCGAACCAGTGCTGGCGAGCGGATCCCGGGGCGCTGCAACCACAAATGACGCGTACCAATGCCCGAGCGCGTCACAGTAGATGCGGACACTCGACGGTACGCCCGGCAAGTCGCGCGACCACACCACCCGCACCGAGATACCGCCCGCCAGAATCAGCGCGCCATCGATGAGTCGATGGCCACGCAGGGTGTAGTTCATCGTCGGTCGTGCGAGGTGCTTCTTCTTGAATCGCGGCCATCCAGCACGGCGCCGCAGCGGCACTCGATTCGCAATGTCGGCCATCGCCTTTCGTCGTGAACGCGAAAAGTCTCGGATGACTTGCTGCTGCGGCACCGATGAACCCGCGCGAAGCCAGTCATGTTCGGCTCGCCATTCCGTGAGCATCCGACACAGACCAGCGAAGCTGATGGAGGTGTTGTTTGCGTGCGCAATCCGCGATTGCGCCACGCATTGATTCCACACCCACCGGCACCGATCCCACTCAGCCAGTATCGCCTTACGAGCTGTGCTCGACATGCGCAGTCGGTACGTGTATCTGACTTGCACTTCAGCGGCCAGACCGCTCATGCGTTCGACGATAGCGCGGAATCTTCACCGCCACAGGCGAATTACGGGAACACCTTGTGGTCAATTAGGTACCACTCGTTTCGAATGCTCGAATTTCCCTCATTCAGAGAGCATTACGCCACTGCCTGCTTCACCAGAGCGAGCCCGACTGAGACCGATTTACCCCAATTTGCCGGAATAGACAGTTCGGCGGCCTGCAGCTGGTTGATGGCCGAGTAGGAGATGCCGGACATGCCGACCTTGCCGTCCGACCACGGCTGCTGCGCGGCCCAGTCGATGACCTCGGCGCTGTCGCGCTGTTCGCGCTCCTGGAAGACCTGCCAGACGCCCTCGGAGAAGCCGGTGCCGCGCACGTCGGCGACGACCTGGGTGTAGCCGGACTGGATCAGCTTGCGGTCGGCGGTGAAGACCCGGGCCGCCCCGCCGGGGAGCGTCTTGACCAGGTCGGAGAGGCCGCCGAGACCGACACCGGACAGGTCGAAACCCTGCAGGAAACCCGACAGCGTGTCCGACAGTCCCGGAATCGACAGCGCCGAATCCGCGATCATGGACACGAGTTTCGTGTACGGGGTGAGGTTCACGATGGTGGGCAGCGGGGTGTCGACGATGTGCCCGGCGGCGTCCATGGGCCGATACACATTGGCCTTCAGGACGGTGCCGTCGCTCATGGTGATCGGCACATCCCAGTCGATGTGCACGCCCGGATACTGCGGCGGCGCATCGGCGGTGGCGGTCCAGCCCGCGCCCAGCGCTCCGGCGTCGGGTTCGGCCGTGGCCAGCGGCTGGACCATCGCCCCGACGGTCACGGCCGTGGCCAGCAGTGCGAGCGCGCCCAGCGTGCGGGCCCTGATCTTCCGAAGTCTCATCCCATCCCCATGGCATCGTTTGGAAACAACCGCGTACCCAACGGTCGGACTGTAACGGCCGACACTCTCGTACGCAAACGTGCCCCGTGTCATAGGTTGGCCGAATGAGCACAGCAACAGGCGAATTGGCGGGACGGGTGGCGCTGGTGACCGGCGGCGGACGCGGGATCGGGCGGGCCATCAGCCACGCGCTGGCCGCGCGCGGGGCGGCGGTCGCGGTGAACTGGGCACGGGATGAGAAATCGGCCGAGGAGACCGTGGCCGAACTGCGTGCGACCGGTGCGAGCGCGCTGGCCGTGCAGGCTCCCGTCGACGATCCGGACGCGGTGGCCGCCATGGTCGATCGGGTGAGCGGTGAGCTCGGACCGATCAGCGTGCTGGTCCACAATGGCGGCATCGCCAGCCGCGGCCGGTCGGTCGCGGACACCGATCCCGCCGAAGTGGAACGGCTGCTGCGCATTCAGGCCATCGGGCCGCATCACCTGAGCGGGCTGGTGTTGCCGGGAATGCGCGAGTGCCCGCGCGGCGACATCGTCATGATCAGCAGCGTGGCCGCGCACGGTCTCGGTGCGAACGGCGCGCCCTACAACATGGCGAAGGCCGCGCTCGAGGCGCTGGCGCACACCCTCGCGAAGGAGGAGGCCGCCAACGGGATTCACGTCAATATCGTCGCGCCGGGTCTGGTCGCCTCGGATATGGGCGACCGGCTCACCAAGGCGCTCAGCGGCGGCGCCGTCGCGCGGGCCGCGGACCTCGACGCGAGTTCGCCGTTCGGTCATGTCTGCCGTCCGGAGGAGGTCGCCGACGTGGTGGCGTTCCTGGTCTCCCCCGCCGCCGGATACCTCACCGGCCAGCGGATCGTGGTCGACGGCGGGGCCTATCCGCACCGCGCGTGAGAGCGGTCGGCGAGTCGTCGGCGAAGGTTCAATATCAATTCACGACCGGTCGGTATTACGAGTCCGGAGGACCGGGAAGCGTGGTTAGCTGACCATGCGCCTGCCCTCCGACAGGCCCACACCGACCGTTCTCGGGAGGATCCCATGCCCACAACCGACAAGCCTTGGCCGCAAGGAACTCCGTGTTGGGTCGACTGCTCCGTCGACGATCCCGCCGCCGCGCGGGACTTCTACTCCCAGCTGCTGGGCTGGGACGTGCTCGACAGCCCGCCGGAGGCCGGCGGCTATCTGATGGCCATGCTCGACGGCCGCCCGGCCGCCGGCATCGGGCCCAAGATGGGTCCGGGACCGATGCCCTCGGTGTGGACCACCTACTTCGCCGCCGACAGCGCCGACTCGGTCGCGGGCGCGGTGCAGGCGGCGGGCGGCATGGTGTTCATGCCGCCCATGGACGTCATGGACGTCGGCCGCATGGCCATCGCCGCCGACCCCGGCGGCGCGGTGTTCGGCGTCTGGGAGCCCAAGGCGCACACCGGAGCCGGGATCTTCAACGAACCCGGCGCGTACTGCTGGAACGATCTGCACACCACTGCGTACGCGCCGTCGCAGGAGTTCTACCGTCAGGTCTTCGGCTGGTCCTTCGAGGAGATCGGTGGCGGCGGCATGACCTACTCCACCTTCGCCGGAGCCGACGGCCGTCCCATGGGCGGCGCGGCCGACACCACCGGCCAGCCCGGACCGGACGCCAACTACTGGCTGACCTGGTTCCAGGTCGCGGGCACCGACGCCGCGCTGGAGAAGGCCAAGGAGCTGGGCGCGACGGTCATGATGGGGCCGGACGACAGCCCGTTCGGGCGGATGGGCATCGTGGCCGGACCGCAGGGTGAGGTCTTCGGACTCATCGACACCACGGTCACCATCGGCTGAACCGACTTGCCTCGACAAGGCCGAGCGGCGTTGCGCCACTCGGCCTTTCCCATGTCTCGGGTCAGGCGAACAGGCGCGCCACGAACGGCACGCTGTCGGCCAGCGACGCGATCATCGCGCCGCTGTGATCCTTGCCCGGGTACACGTGCACCTCGGGATGCGTTCCGGCAGCGGCCATATCGGCCACCAGCTTGGCGGTCAGCGGCGCGGGCACGTCGGTGTCGTTGGTGCCCTGACCGATGAACAGCGGACGGTCGTAACCGGTCAGCGGCACATCCATGACCGTGCGCGCGACGGGCACGAAGTCGCCCTCGGACAGCGGCTTGGACACCAGCTGGTTGAGCGAGATACCGGTGGCGCGGTCGGCCATATCGGCGAAGCAGAGCGTCTGCCCGTCGGTCACCAGCTGCTTGCCGAGCGGGGTGAGGTAGCTGTCGAGATCGAAGTCGGGGCGCGCGGCCTTCAGGCCGTTGAGTACGTAGGTGGCGTACGCGGTGATGTGCGAGGAGCCGATGGGCGGCGTGTTCGGGCCGATCAGGGTGGCGGCGTCGACGATATTGGAGGCCGGGCCGGTGGCCACCGCGCCGCGGTAATCCAGTTCGGGCGCATAGGAAGTCGCGAGCGAGGCGGTGAAAACCGTTGCGCCGCCGCCCTGTGACTGGCCGATGGCCACCCATTTCTGGGCGAGGGTGTCGTTCACCGCGTGCGCGGCGCGGACCATGTCGATGGCGGCGTGCGCCTCGGCGCGGCCGTCGAGGTAGGCGTGGATGCCGGGGGTGCCCAGCCCGATGTAGTCGGTGGCGACGATGGCGTAACCCTGCTTCAGCCAGGTGGCCAGGAAGCCGTTGTCGCGGTCGGAGCGGCCCGTCACCGAGGGCGCGCAGTCGTCGCCGATGCCGACGGTGCCGTGCTCCCAGGACAGCACCGGCCAGCCGCCGGGCGGCGGGGTGCCCGCGGGGGTGAACACCACACCCGTGGACAGGGCGGGCTGATCGGAGGAGTCGCGGGTCCAGTAGGTCAGCTTGCGGGCCGAACCCGTGCCGTCGAGCCATAGGTTCTCCGGTAGCGCCTCGTCGCCGATCACGACTCCCGGGGCCTGCCCGGTGCGGGCGGGCGGGTCGGCCAGGGCGGTGGCGGTCACCGGGCCGGTGGCCAGCAGTGCCGCCGAGACCAGCGTGATCACGGTGCGTCGGGTCATCGGTGGGTCCTCTCGTACTCATCTCGCCTTGGTGTCACAGTGAGACACTTCGGTCAGACTATCCTGTGAAGTGTCACATTGAGACACCAGGGTGGTCGACACGACGACGAGAGGACGGGATGACGGCACCGACCGGGCTGCGGGAACGGGAAAAGGCCAGGGTGCGCGGCGAATTGATCGACGCCGCGCTGCTGCTGTTCGAACACCGCGGCTTCGAGCAGACCACCGTGCAGGAGATCGCCGACGCCGCCCACGTCTCACGCCGCACCTTCCACCGGCATTTCCCGTCCAAGACGGCCGTCGTGTTCGCGCACGAGGAGGACGTGATGGCGCATCTGCTGGCCGCGCTGGACCTGCGCCCGCCCGGCGAGGCGGTGTTCGCCGCGCTGCGAGCCGCGCTGCGTGATTTCCTGCTCGACGATTCCCAGGCCGAGTTGCGCCGCCGCCAGGCCGACACCGCGCGGCGGGCCCGCCTGGTTCTGATTACCAATCCGCAACTGCGCCAGGAGAATTTCACCGGCGCTTTCGGCCGCCGCGACGCGCTGGCCCGCAATTTCGCCCACCGCGGCGGACTGGCCGAGGACGATCTGCGCGCCAAACTCGCGGCCTCCACCTGCTTCTCGGCGTTCGGTGTGGGCCTCGACCACTGGGTGACGCAGCCGGATCCGTCGGTGCGCGGGCTCTACGAGATTCTCGACGCCACGGTGGCCGCCCTGCAGCACGGACTGGAGATCGCCTCGGCGACAGGCGATCCCGAGTCCTGAACCGCAGGACGGTCACCGCGTTGGTCAGCGGTGGACCGGCTCCGATATCGCCGCGCCGTCACTGATGTGGAGGATGACGTCGGTCCGCTCGAGCAGGTCCGCTGTCAGCGGGAAATGGCCGTGCGGAACGGCATCCGTGCGGGGGTGGCCGGTTCCGGCCTGGTAGGCCGGGGTCAGGCCCCAGGTGTGAACGTGGGTGTCCAGCAGGCCCTCGTAGGTGTCCGGGGCGGGTGCGCCCAGGCCGATAGCCGCACTGCGGCCGAGGCTTCCGGCGATGACCGTGTAGTCGATATCGCCGAGGGCGTCGATGATCGCGCCCGCGCTGGACCAGGTGTGGTCCTGGCCGGGCAGGGACATGGTGCTGGAGGTGCGCTGCAGGTGCAGGTTGTGGGAGAAGACCAGGGTCGGGCCGCGGCGGGACTCCAGACGGCGGATGGCGAGCAGGTTGTGGGCCATGAGCGTGTCGCGGATGGCGAGCAGCGGGGTCACGCGCACGGCCGCCGGGAGGGGACGGGCGCACTGGGCGTGGTAGCGGAGCAGGCCCAGACCGGCGGTGAGATGCGTTTCGGCCCTGAACCATTGGCTGCGGGACGTGGCGGAGATCAGCTCGGGGGCGCGGCGGTGGAGTTCGAAGAGCATGTCCTCGCCGAGGTCGTGCAGTTGCCGCGCTTCGGGGGTCGCGCCCGGGGACATGGCCGGGTCCAGGACGGATTCCGGGCGGCTCCACCGGTGGTCGTCTCCGGCGAGGCGCGCCACATCGTGGTCGAGGCCCAGGTAGTCGCGGGCGAATTCGAGGTAGGGGCGGGGGCTGGGGGCACTGTAATTCTCTGTGGGAGCGTCGAATCCGTGGAAGGTGACGCGATCTTCCGGTGGCCGGGTGCGGTTGTGGTCGCGGATCCAGGCGATCAGCTGCCGGTTGGTCTCGCGTTCGCCCCATTCGTGGGAGAAGCCCGCGCGGACAACCTGTTCGAGGTCCCCGGGGTCGCCCTGGACGTAGTCGTTGACGGTCAGCGCGGCGACGCGGTCGATCTCGAGGGCGATGGAGCGGAAGCCGTGATCGACCAGCGTGGCGAGGAGTTCATTGCGGAGCCGGCTGAAAGCGGGGTCCTGGTGGTTCGGCTCCCCCAGGCCCAGCAGCTCGCAGGAGGCTGGGACGAAGTCTCGAATGTCCTGAGTCATGTCCATGAATCGTATCGTTGAAACGTCCGTTTGCAGTTGGTGCGATATCTGCCCAGGTTGTCTTCACGATCTCCTAGTAAAGTCTCAAACCGATGTCCAACCTGCGACCCACGGATCTAGCCCGCACACACGGTCTATCGGCCCAAGCCGTGCGCAACTACGAGGACGCCGGATTCCTGCCGCCCGCCGCCCGCACGGCCAGCGGCTACCGGATCTACACCGAGACGCATGTTGCCGCGCTGGACGCGTTCCTGGCGCTGGTGCGGGCCTACGGGCATGCGACGGCGGGCCGGATCATGACCGCCGTCCACGAGGACGATCTGGACACCGCCCTGCTGCTGATCGATCGCGGCCACGATCAGTCGCTGCGCGATCGCGACACCCTCGACACCGTCCGCCGGGCCGTGCACCACCTGACCGCCGAAACCGACGGCACCGCAGCGACTTCCGAGACCACCGCCTGGAGCATCGGCGAACTGGCCCACCATCTCCAGGTGACCGCGGCGACGCTGCGGAAATGGGAGCGGGCCGGAATCCTGCTTCCGGCAAGGGAATCGGGCACCGGCTACCGCAGCTACACCGCCGACGACCGCCGTGACGCCGAGCTCGCGCACCTACTGCGCCGCGGCGGCTACCCGCTCGGGCGGATCGCCACCGTTGTCGTACAGGTGCGCGCGGCGGGCGGCACCGATTCCCTGGCCCGAGCTCTGGAGGATTGGCGTGACCGGCTGACCGCGCAAAGCCTGGCGAGGCTCGACGCGGCCGGTCTGCTCTCCCGATACCTGCGCGAGCGTTAGAGCAAGCCGCGCAAGCGTAGGTCCGTCACGTACTTGTCGATGAGTTCCCTTGTCAGGTGCGGGATGTCGCCGTTCGGCCCGAGCTTCGCCTGCTGGACCGCGGCCTGGAACCGTTTGGCCGGAAGCAGCGAGCCCGCGATGGGGTGGCCGGGGCGGTGGTAGGCGTGCAGTAGCGGCTGGACCGAGGCGGTGCGCTGGTGTTCGGGCAGGGTGCGCAGGGCGGTGTCGAAGCGGGTGAACCAGTCGCCGTAGTCGTCGATGCGGTCGATGGGGTGGCCGGATTCGATGAGCCAGTCCATGAATTCGTCGAGGGAGATGCCGTCGTCGTGCGGGTTGAGGACGTCGTAGGTTTCGAAGCCTTCGGTGACGCGCGTACCAAGGGTGGTGATGGCGGCGGCGGTGAAGTCGGCTGGTAGGCCGTCGTAGTGGGCGCGACGGCGGTTGCCGTGGGAGTCCAAGGCGTAGAACGACTTCGGGGCCAGGCCGGTGGCGAGCACGCTGAGCAGCAGGCGGGTGAACATGTCGGGCAGGTTGAACTGTCCGGCGAAGTCGCTGTGCGCCAGGATCATGTCCGAGCGGAATACAGCCACCGGCAGCCCGCACAGGTCGTGCGCCTCGCGCAGTAGTACTTCACCGGCCCACTTGCTGTTGCCGTAGCCGTTGGCGTACCCGTCGTCGAGACTGCGCACGGCGCTGATCTCGCGGATGTCGCCGTCCTCGGTGAACACGGCCGGGTCGATCTGGGCGGCGACCGCGACGGTGGACAGGTAGGTGACCGGTTTGCGCGTGGTGGTGAGGGCCAGGCGGATGACCTCGGCGGTGCCCACCACGTTCGGGCCGAACAGTTGGCCGTAGGGCAGGACATGGTTGACCAGTGCTGCCGGGTGCACGATGAGGTCGACGGTGTCGGCGAGCTCCTGCCAATCCGCTTGGCTCAGGCCGAAATTCGGCTCGCCGATGTCGCCGGGAAGCACCTTCAGCCGCCGCTGGGCCAGCTCGCGGTAGTGGGCGAGCAGCGCGGGATCGCCGCTGTCGAAGACCTCGTCCAGCCGTCGGCGTGCGGCCTCGGCGTCCCGGCCGCGAATAATGCAGACCAGCGTGCCGTCGATCTCATCCAGGCGCTGTAGCCATTCCAGGCACAGGAAGCGGCCGAGGTAGCCGTTGGCACCGGTCAGCAGCACCGTGCGGGGCGGCTGCGAGGCGAGCGGCAAGGTGGGCGCGGCCGCCAGGGTCGGCGCGTCGACGAACCGGTCGAGGGTGAGGTCGGTGGCGCGAATCTCGGTGCCGCCGTGGATGGTTGCCGCGGTCGGCCGGGTGCCGCCGGAGTCGCGTTCGGTTTCGATGTGCGTGGCGAGCTGGGCCAGTCCGTTGGCGGAGCTGACGATGACGCCGACGGGCACCTCGACGTCGAACAGCTCGCGCAACAGCGTCGAGAACGACAGCGCCGAGAGCGAATCCCCGCCCAGGTCGGTGAAATGCGCGTCGGGCGCGGGCTCTTCGCCACCGAGAATCGCGCGAGCGGCCCGGCGCACCGTTTCGAGCACCGGCAGGTCGGCCGCCGCGGCACGCAGGGCGGCCAGCTCGTCGGTCTGCTGTTGCGCCAGCTCGGCGTACAGCTCGTCCAGGCGTGCGCCGTAGCGTTCTTTCAGCTTGGGCCGCAAGTGCTTTCCGATGCCGGACAGCAGCCCGTTCTCCTGGGTGAACGGCTCGTCCTCGAGCAGGAAGGCGCGCGGGATCTCATAGGATTCCAGTTGCGACGCCTTGGCGATGTCCTGCAGCGACGCGGTGATGGCCGCGGCGCGCGCGTCGGGTTCGAGTGCGCGGGCGGCCTCGGTCGGCACGATCACCGCGAGCAATTGCGCTCGCTCACTGGAGCCGTGCACGAAGATCTGCGCAATGAGCGGGCTGGTGGCGTAGGCGGCCTCCAGCTTCGCCACGGCGACGAACTCGCCCT
Source organism: Nocardia heshunensis (assembly GCF_054782115.1). Lineage (NCBI taxonomy): Bacteria > Bacillati > Actinomycetota > Actinomycetes > Mycobacteriales > Nocardiaceae > Nocardia > Nocardia heshunensis. Next base: position 850,365 of record NZ_BAAGTC010000005.1, read on the forward strand.
GTGACAGCTTGAGCACGTTGTTGCGGCGGTCCACGTAGACGAGGTAGTCGGGCCGGACCTCGGCGACGATATCGCCGGTGCGGTAGAAGCCGTCCGCGTCGAAGATCTCCGCGGTCACCTCGGGGCGTTTGAAGTAGCCGGGGATCTGCATCATGGTCTTGACCAGCAGCTCACCGCGCGGATGCGGCTTGTCGGTGGAGAAGTAGCCGAGTTCGGGCACATCCTCGAGCCGGTAGTCGATGACCAGTGGGCGGCGGATCTCATTGTCGATGAGGATGCCACCGCCCGCCTCGGTGGAGCCGTAGCCGTCGATCATCGGCTGCCCGAGCACCGAGTTCATGAACTCCTTCATCTCCGCGGAGATGGGGGCGCTGCCGACCATGACGCGGGCCAGGCGACCACCCAGGAACTCTTCGCGCAGTGCGGTTTTCACGGCCAGGTCGGCGTCGGCGGCGGATTCACCGGCTGCGCGGCGGCGGGCGGTGTCGCTCTGGTAGCGCTGGAACACCATGTCGCACACGCGCGGTACGAAGAAGATCTCGGTGGGGCGGACCAGGGCGATGTCCTCGAACAGGGTCGACATATCGCTGGAGGCGGCGAAGTAGGCGGTGCCGCCGCGGGAGAAGGTGCCGTTGAGCACCATGCGCCCGGCCACGTGGCTCAGCGGCATGTAGCAGAAGTTCACGACCGGGGCCGGAATCATGGTGGGGCCCAGCCACATTCCGGCCACCAGCCGGTGCGGGTACATCGCGCCCTTCGGGGTTCCGGTGCTGCCGGAGGTGTAGATGAGCAGGGCGAGCTCGTCCCCGTCGGCCGCGACGTGCAGCGGGACGTCAGGCAGCGTCGCACCCCGATCTGCCACGGCGGCAAGTGATTCCACGGTGACGAGGCCAGACTCCTCGGCGCGACGCTGCGCGGCGGCGAAGGTCTCGGCCTGCCGGTCGTCGGCGGGTTCGAAGTCGAACACCACGATCGAGGTGACCGGGGTGCCGCTCAGCACGCAGTCGAGGGCGGGTTCGAGCAGTTCCAAGCTCACCGCCAGTGCCCGCGACGCGGTCTCGGTGATGATCGAATGCCATTGCGCGGCAGAGGCACTCGACTGCAGCGGCACGGTGACCAGGCCCAGCCGGACGGCGGCGAGTTCGACGGCTGCGAAATCACCGCTGGCGAAGCCGAGCACGGCCAGGAAGTCCCCGGCGCGCAAAGGATTACGGTCCCCGTGATGCAGACCGGCGGCGATCCGACCGGCATGCGACCACAGCTCGCCGTAGCTGGTGGTCTCGTATTCGGGCAGCAGCCGCCGGGTGCGCCGCCCCTCGGGGTCGACGACGATCTCGGCGGCGCGTTCGCCGATGGCCGGACGCTCGGCATAACCCTCCATGAGGGCCGCGGCGATCTGCGCCAGGCCCAGGCCGGACTGCTGCGCCGCGGCGCTCACCTCGGGTTTCGGCACGGCGACGCGAATCTGTTCGTCGGCCATCAGGCGCTCGAAGCGCTTGGCGACCTCGCTCTGTGCGAGCCTGTCGGCGATCTGCTGGGTCATTTGCGCGCGTGCGGTGTCGTCGACCATGAACTGCCTCCCTGGATCCGCGCCGATTCGGCTCGCGCAGCCATCATGAGTCGCGAGTTGCGTTCCGGCGACCGGATTTCACCCGTCAATTAGCGTTGCTAACTATTCCACGATGCGCGGGCGGAGGGAGAAAGTCAAGAACCCCGCGACGCATCCCTGCCAGGATGCGCCGCGAGGCGACAGCGTGCTAGTTGTAGCCCAGATCGGCCACCGCGGCATCGATCAGATCGGCGATGGCCACCGGCTGCGAGGCCAGCGAGGCGTGACTCGCGGCCAACTCGACGGTCCGGCGCGGGTTCATGCGCTCGGCCATGCGGCGCTCGTTGTCCGGGTTGATCATGCGGTCCTCGGTGGAGACCTGGTACCACGACGGCTTGGACCGCCAGGCCGGGTCGGTGACGGTGTCACCGAAGGTGGACCCGAGCGGGGCCTTCTGGGTGACGGCCATGACCAGTGCCTCGTCCTCAGGCAGGTCCTGGCAGAAGCCGCCGTGGAACTTGTCCTGGTCGATCCAGAGGTAGCCGTCGGAATCCGGGGCGATGACATCGACCGCGGCGGGCGGCAGCTGCTCGGTGAGCTGACCGGGGCTCTCCCCCGCGTCCGGCGCGAACGCCGCGACATAGACCAGACCCTCGACATTGGGCTCGGTTCCAGCCTCGGTGATGACCGCGCCACCGTACGAATGCCCCACCAGCAGTACCGGTCCCGCCACCTGCCGCACCATCTTGCGGGTGCGCTCGGCGTCGTCGGCCAGGGAGGTGAGCGGGTTCTCCACCGCATGCAGCGACTCGTAGCCACGCTTGCGCAGTTCCACGATCAGCTTGGCCCAGTGGGCCGCGCCACCCCAGAATCCGTGCACCAGAACTATCGCGGGCTTATCCGCCATGGCGTATCTCCTCTCATAGTGCTGATCCGTCTTCGCTTCCCGGGTTGCCGGATTTACGCTAGTCGGATGATGAGGCAAAGACCATGACGGAATCGCCGCGAAATTTTGCCGATTCACCGGAAATCGGGGATTTGGATGCGCTCTCGGAGATCCTGGAGACGGTGCGGCTGCGGGGGCGGGGCGTCTCCCGCCACACCGCCGGACCCGGTGCGCCGGTGCGGGTTCCGGCCGGGCGGGTGCTGCACATCGTGGAGCGGGGCACGGTGCGAGTACGGGTCGAGGGCGAATCAGCCGACACCACAGTCGGTTCCGGGGACATGGTGGTGCTGGCCCGCGGAGACGCGCACGAGCTCGAGGCCGTCGACGGCCCCGCCGCCTGGGTGACCGGGTCGTTCCTGGTGGACGAACCGCAGGCGGCGCCACTGCTTTCCGTGCTCGCACCCGCGATCGTCATCTCCGGACAGGGTCCGGGCCGGGAGTGGTTGCCGCTCAGTCTGGATCTGCTGCTGGTCGAGGTCATCGAGCCCAGACCCGGTGCGGCCGCGATGATCTCGCGCATCCTGGATCTGCTGTTCATCCACGCGCTGCGGGCCTGGTCGACCGATGCGGCCGCGCCCGGATGGCTCACCGCCGCACTCGATCCCGCGCTCGCGCCGGTGCTGACCGCCATCCACCGCTCCCCCGCGGCCCCTTGGTCGGTCTCGGATCTGGCCGGCCTGGCGGCCATGTCGCGCACCACGTTCACCGATCGATTCACCCGCCGCATGGGCCAGCCGCCCGCCGCCTACCTGGCCGACCGGCGGCTGGCCCGCGCCGCGACCCTGCTGCGCACCACCTCGATTCCGGTTGCCGCCCTGGCCCATCAGGTCGGCTACGACTCCGAGGCGGCGTTCAGCCGCGCCTTCCGCCGCCGCTACGAGGTGCCGCCGCTGCGCTACCGCAAAGGCGACGGGCAGCTGAATTAGCGCCACCTGGCGAAGGCGGCGGCTGCCGGTCAGACCAGCGCGTCGTCGGCTGCGCTGGGTTCGGCGGCGGGCCGGTCGGTGCGCAGCAGCAGGCCGCAGCCGAGGGCGGCCAGCACCATCACGAGCGCACCGGCCACGGCCATGGTGTTCATGCCCGAGGTGAAGGCCGCGCGAGCGGCGGCGAGCAATGTGTCACCGGCCGCACCGGGCAGGGCGGCGCTGACACCCACTGCGCCGCCCAGGGTTTCGTGGACGGTGTGGGCCGCGGCGGCGGGCAGGTCGGCGGGAACGGCTCGGTCCACGTGGTGTTCGTAGACGGCCGCGCCGATGCTGCCGAGCACCGCGATGCCCAGCGCACCACCGAATTCGCCTCCGGTCTCGAGCACCGCGGAGGCGGCACCGGCTCGCTCGGGGGCGACCGTGCCGATTGCCAGGTCGGTGACCAGGGTCATCACCATCACCAGGCCCGCGCCAAGCAGTCCTGCCGCGATCAAGACCAGCACCAGCGAATGCACGCCCACCAGGGCCATGACCGCGAAACCCGAAGCCGCGACGAGGAATCCGGCGGCGACCACCGGACCCGGGCCGACCTTCGGCGCGAGCGCGGCTGCCAGCGGCGCGGCACCGCCCACCAGGACGGCAGGGGCCAGGCTCCACAGGGCCGCGATGAACGGGCTCAAGCCGAGGACCGACTGCAGATACTGGGTCACGAACACCGCGTTGCCGACCAGCGCGAACATGCCGAGCAGCTGCGCGGCCACCGACACCGAGTAGGCGCGGCGGATGAAAAGCGCTGCATCCAGCATGGATTCGGGCACCTTGCGTTGCCGGATCGCGAACACCACGCCGACTGCGAGACCGGCCAGCAGGATCAGCAGCCGCGCCGGGGTGAATCCGTTGGCGGCCCACTCTTTCAAGCCGTAGATGACCGGGAAGACCGCCGCCAGCGACAAGGCCGCGCTCGGCCAGTCGAAGCGCTCCGTCCGCGCCCCACGGAATTCCGGCAGCAGCGCCGGGGCCGCGACCAGCAGCACCACCATCGCCGGGATATTGATCAGGAACACCGATCCCCACCAGAAGTACTGCAGCAGTGCGCCGCTGAGCACCGGTCCGATCGCGACGCCGCCCGTCATCACTCCGGCCCACACGGCCATCGCCTTGGTGCGGTCGCCGTCGTGGGTGAAGATATTGCGGATCAGCGCCAGGGTGGACGGCATGAGCGTGGCCCCCGCAATGCCCAGCACCGCGCGAGCCGCGATGAGCGACTCCGCATTCGGTGCGTAAGCCGCCGCGAAGGAGGCCACGCTGAACCCGACCGCACCGATCAGCAGCAGCCTGCGGCGGCCGATGCGGTCACCGAGCGCGCCCATGGTGAGCAGCAGTCCGGCCAGCACGAAGCCGTACACATCGAAGATCCACAGCTGCTGTGTCGCACTGGGATCGAGATCGCGGACAATGAACGGCACCGCGAAATACAGCACCGAGACGTCCATGGAGACCAGCAGCAGCGGCAGGATGAGGACCGCCAGCGCGACCCATTCCCGCCGACCCGCACGCCGGATTTCTTCGCTGTTCATCGACTGTCGTGACTTTCGTTCCGGGAGAGGCGAACCGGCGTCAGCCTGCCCGAACCGCCTGGCAGCCCCCTGGTACCGGCTTGCCAGCCCGCTGCCAGCAGGTCGGGACACCATGACCGGTCGAGCTCCGTTCAGCCAGGCTGGGCTACGTCCGAACCGCACCCGCACAACCCGTCCACTCCGGCTCCGCCCGGCCACGCTGTCCACACCAGGTCCGCGCAGGCTTCATCCCGTCCATCTGAGCTACAGCCCGTTCGCTCCGAGCTGATTTGCGCGCCGAGCGCGTGGTGATCCGATGGGTCACACTCGAACACGCACACATCCGACGAATTGCCCGAGGAACCATGCCCAACCTCCCCGACGACGCACTACGCGTCGAAACCCCTGCGCGTTACCGGATCTCGAATGCGGCGGCCTTCTGGCTGCTGGCGGTCGCGCTGGGGTTGTTGCTGTTCGCGTCGGCGGCGCCGTCGCCGATGTATCCGGTGTATCAGCAGATGTGGCATTACTCGTCGCTGGTGTCGACCGGGGTGTATGCCGCCAATGCCATTGCGCTGCTGGTGACCTTGCTGTTCGCCGGGTCGCTGTCGGACCACATCGGGCGGCGGCCGGTGCTGGTCGCGGCGGTGCTGGTGGAGTTGGCCGGAACGCTGGCCTTCGCCGAAGCGCAGTCGGTGACCTGGCTTTTCACCGCCCGCATCGTGCAGGGTATCGCCACCGGCCTGGCTACGGGCGCGATCACCGCGACCCTGATCGACCTGCAGCCCGCCGAATCCCGGCTGGGGGCGCTGATGACGAATGTGGCGGCGGGCGGCGGGCTTGCGGTGGGCGCGATCAGCTCCGGGCTGCTGGTCGCCTACGCGCCCGCGCCGACTCGGCTGGTGTATTGGCTGCTGGCGGCGGCGTTCACCATCATCGTGGTCGGCGTGCTGCTGATTCCGGAGACGGTGCGGCCCGACGGGCAGGGAATGGCGTCGCTGAAGCCCAGAGTGTCGGTGCCGCAATCGGTTCGGGCGGCCTTCGTGAGCCTGGTGCCGTCGATCACGGCCACCTGGGCGTTGGGTGGGCTCTACCTCGCGCTCGGCGGGGCGCTGATGCGGGTGCAGTTCCACGTGTCCACGCCGCTGGCGGGCGGGCTGGTAGTCGTTGCGCTGCAGGGCACGTCGGCGGTGACCGCACTGCTCGCCCGGGACTGGACCATCGATCAGGCGTTGCTGCGCGGGCCGATTCTGCTCATGAGTGGTGTCTCGGTCGCGTTGTTGGCCGCGGCGACGCATTCGGTGTGGCTGTTCTTCGCCGCCAGCATCGTGGCCGGGATCGGGTTCGGGCCGTCGTTCTCGGGGGCGCTGCGCATGCTCACCGGGCTGGCGCCCGCCGAGGCGCGCGCGGAGGTGGTGACAGCCATCTACGTGGTGTCGTATCTGTCGCTGAGTGTTCCGGCGGTGATCGCTGGGCTGTGCGTGCTGCGATTCGGCTTGGCCGCCACCACCTACGGGTACGGGTTCATCGTGATCGCCCTCGAAGCGGTCGCCATGATCGGGTCGCTGCGGCATCGTTCGCCGCACACCGCGATGGCCGGGCATCTGTGCCCCGCGCCCTGCCCGGGTTCGGTCGCGCCCATGCCGCGGGTGGTGTCCGCGCATCCGTGACTGTCGCGCCACGCTGGTGACATATGCCCTGGGCCGAGCCTGACCCGTCTTGTTAAGGTGGACAGATGAATTCCACCCGTCAGGCTTGGCGTCGGCTGCTCTAGCAGCCCGATCAACCATGACCACGGGCTGTACGCAGCCCGTTCTCCTGACCGGACCCGGCAGCGCGTGCAGTCCTCGATGAAACTTCAGGAGTTGTACGGTGACCACCCCTTCGGATTCCTTCGCCGCCACCCGCGACCGCAGTGACGAACTGGCCGCCGAGGTAGCCGCCCACCCCGACCGCTTCCGCGTCCTCACCGGCGAACGCCCCACCGGCAGACTGCATCTGGGCCACTACTTCGCCACCATCCGCGAGCGCGTCCGCCTCCAGAATCTCGGCGTCGACCTCTGGGTCATCCTCGCCGACTACCAGGTCATCACCGACCGCGACAGCCTCGGCGCCGTCCGCGACAACGTCCACAGCGCCGTCCTCGACTACGCCGCCGCCGGCATCGACATGACCCAAGCGACGATCTTCACCCACTCCGCGGTCCCCGCCCTCAACCAACTCATGCTCCCGTTCCTAAGCCTGGTCACCGAGGCCGAACTCCACCGCAACCCCACGGTCAAAGCCGAACTGGCAGCCTCCGGCCGAGCCTTGAGCGGCCTGATGCTCACCTACCCCGTCCACCAGGCCGCCGACATCCTCTTCTGCAAAGGCAACCTGGTCCCGGTAGGCAAAGACCAACTCCCCCACCTGGAACTAACCCGAGTAATAGCCCGCCGCTTCAACGAACGCTACGGCCACGTCTTCCCCGAGCCCCAAGCCCTACTCACCTCTACCCCCGACATCCCCGGCCTGGACGGCCGCAAAATGTCCAAGAGCTACGGCAACGCCATCTCCCTCTCCATGACCGCCGACGAAACCGCCGCCGTGATCCGCCGCACCCCCACCGACTCCACCCGCACCATCACCTTCGACCCCGAATCCCGCCCCGGCGTCTCGGCCCTGCTCACCACCGCCGCCCTCTGCCTGGGCAGCGACGAACAAACCCTCGCAGACAAAATCGGCGACGCCGGCAGCGGCGCCCTCAAAAAACTCGCCACCGAAGCGGTAAACGACTACTTCGCCACCCACCGAGCCCGCCGCACCGAACTAGCCGCCGACCCAGACTTCGCGAGCACGATCCTCCGCGAAGGCAACCACCGCGCCAACGAATTCGCAGACCGCACCCTGTCCGAAGTCCGCACCGCCATGGGCACCCTCTACTAGCCCCCCACCAAGATCAGTCCTCCAGGGCGGTGTAGACGGTGGTTAGGAAGTCGGCGCCTAGGGGGCTGCGCCATTCGGCGGCGATGATTATGTTGGCTGATTGGACGAAGAGGAGGGTTACCAGGGCTTTTTCGGGGTCGGCGTACCAGTCGGTGCCTAGGCCGCCGGGCCAGGAGAGGGTGCCTACCGAGGGGACGCCGCCGTTGGGTTCTGTTTGGAGTTTGACGCCGTAGCCGAAGCCTTGGTCTGTCCAGATGGCTTGGCCCAGTGGAGGGTTGAACGGGGGGTTCGCGTGCTGTTCTGGGGTGAGGTGGTCGCGGCTCAGGGCTGCGAACAGGTCGGGGGACAGGATGCGGACGCCGTTGAGTTCGCCGCCGTTGAGGAGCATGTGGGCGAAGCGGGAGTAGTCGTCAACGGTGGAGACTAGGCCTGCGCCGGCGGAGGGGAAGAGGGGGTTGGTGGACCAGGCGGTGGTGGCGGGCCGGTCCAGTTCGGTGGAGTCGGGGCCGTAGAGGACGCTGAGGCGGGCTCGCTTCGCTTCGGGCACTGCGAAACTGGTGTCCACCATGCCCAGGGGGTTGAGAACGCGTTCGCGGAGAACGGTTTCCAGGGGTTGGCCGGTGATGCGGGTGAGGAGGATGCCGAGGACGTCGGAGGCGGTGTGGTAGCGCCAGAGGGTGCCGGGCTGGGCGATCAGGGGGAGTTCGCCGAGCTTGCTCAGCCACTCGTCGGGGGAGAGTTTTTCGGCGTTGGGGACGCCGATGGCGCTGGCGATGGGATCGGCTGTGAGGGCGAACAATTGGGGGGCGAGGCTGGAGGTGCCCCAGCCCAGGCCGAAGCGGTAGGTGAGGAGGTCTTCGAGGGTGATGGGGCGGTCGGCGGGGACTACGTCGTCGAGGGGGCCTTCGGGGTCGCGCAGGACGGTGCGGTTCGCCAGTTCGGGGAGCCACGGGTCGATGGGGTCGTGCAGGTCGATGAGGCCGTCCTGGACCAGGGTCAACGCGGCTACCGCGGTAATGGGTTTGGTCATGGAGGCGATGCGGAAGAGGGTGTCGCGCTGCATGGGGAGGTCGGCGGCGCGGTCGCGCCAGCCGACGGCGTCCACCTGGGCGAGCTCACCGTGGCGGTAGATCATGGCTACCGCGCCGGCCACTTCGCCGCGCTCGACGTAGCCCTCGAGGACTTCGCTCACCTTCGCCAGGCCGTCGGCCGAAAAACCGTTCACCACAATCGCTCCCTTCACATCGGCAGTCACCATCAACCGCCGGCGGCCACCGATATTCCCGGCCACGGAAGTGGGGGCATCACGGCGGTCGACAGCGGTTCTACAGTTCGATGACGGGACAAGCATTTCGGCAATTCGGAAGGACGAGCACGTGGACACCCCGAACCCCGCACTGGCCAATACGGTTTCGTCGCAGATCGCCCGCGTGGTGCTGGATACCGCGGTGGCGTGCGGCATCGACGCGGCCAAGGCGGCGCGGGCCGGAACGATGGATCCGCACCTGCTGCACGACGACCTGGTTCGGGTGCCCTCGGCCAACCAGTACCGGCTGTGGCTGCTGATGCATCACGTGCACGGCGACCAGATCGGGGTGCGGGCGGCCGAGGTGGCCGAGCCGGGCCGGCTGGGCGCCTGGGACTATCTGCTCGCCCATGCCCCGACACTGCCGGAGGGGCTCCGCGATGCTGCGCGTTTCGCGGCCGGGCCGTGCGATCCCCGAGTGCGGCTCCAGGTGCACGAGCAAGGCTCGATGCTGACGGTCACCCACCACGGCAGCGGCTACGGCGAGATCGGCGGTGTCGTCAGCGAATTCGCGATGATTCTGCTGACCACCCGCGCCCGTGCCGCCTTCGGAGACCAAGCCGCGCCGGTCCGAGTCGATTTCGCGCATCCCGCGCCCCGCGACCACCGCGTGCTGGCCGCCGCCCTCGGCACCGACGAGGTGCACTTCGGGCAGCGTGCCGACAAGATCCACTACCGGCTCCCCGTACGTCACGCCGATCCCCGCCCGCACGATCCCTACCTCCGCCGGATCGTGCAGGTGTCCGCACAACGCGCCATCGACGAGGCCCGCCCGATCCGCGGCTGGCTCGAAACCTTCCGCGCCACCCTGCGTCTGGAGGCGGCCCGCGGGCACGCCGTGCCGGTCGCCGCCCTCGCCACCCGGCTCGAGATCGGCGACCGCACCCTGCAACGCCGCCTGTCGGAGGCCGGTACCTCCTGGAGCGCGGAGCTGGCCGCGGTGCGCCGCGACCAGGTCACCCATTTGCTGCGCAATACCAGCCTGACCGTGCAGACCATCGCGCTGCGCACCGGTTACAGCGATGCCCGCGCGCTCAGTCGCGCTTTCGACGGCTGGACCGGCCAGTCCCCGAGCGCCTATCGCCGCGCCCACCGCGAGACGAACTGAGCAGCACGAATCCGACCTGCCCACCCCAGAGGGTGAGGCTGTCGAAGGCGATCCGCTCCGACACCCCCGCACCAAGGCCGAAATGGCCTTTGGCGAACAGAAATACACTACCGACCACCGAAAGCGCCACGGCAACAACGGTGCCGACGGCCAGCGCGGGGTGTCGGCGCGCGACCTCCCGCGTGATCAGAGCCATCCCGAGGAGCTGCACCAGCCACTGCACCACCGCGATGGTGTCGTGCGCCGGCCCCCGAATATCCCAGGGCGCCAACCCGATTCCCGCGATTCCGAGACCGGCGAGCGCCAGCAGCACACAGCCGATCCGGAATGCCCGGCCCCGCCACCACCGTGCCCACCCCAGCGCACCGACGCACATGAGCACCCCGGTCAGCACGAACATCACGTTCTGCGCCAGGTGATCCGGTGAGCACACCGACCGCGATAACCCGTCACGATCGGCGTAGTCACCACAGCGAGTGATCCCCAGATCACTGATGTAGTTGTCCGACAGGCTGTATCCCTCCGGCCACGCATGCGCCACCGCGAGCGAGACCGGGAAATACACCAGCGTCAGCAACCAGCAGACCGAGGTCACCCAGTGCAGCCGAGTGCGTTCGGCCGCGACCGGAGGCGATGTCAGGTCCGAGGACACGATCAGAACATCGCGCCGTTGGCGCGAATCGTCTGCCCCGACACCCAGCCCGCCTCATCACTGACCAGCCAGCCGACCACGGGCGCGGTGTCCGACGGCAGCCCGAGCCGCCCGTGCGGATTGTGCAATGCCGCCGCCGCAATGGATTCCGACGTCTCGGCACCCCGGAAGAAGTCGTCGTCGACCGGCCCGGGAGCCACCGCGTTGACGGTGATCCCGCGCGCGCCCAGCTCCTTGGCCGCCGCGACCACCATGCGCTCGACGGCCGCCTTCGACCCCGAGTACAGCCCGTAGGTGCCGGTCATGATCGAGGTGAGCGTCGTGGACAGCACCACGTACCGCCCGTTGTCGGCGAGGTAACGCGCGGCCGCGCGCAGCGTATTGAACGCGGTGCGGGTGTTGCGCACGATCAGCTGATCGAAGTCGTCATCGGTGGTGTCGGCGATGGGCTTCTTGATGACCCGACCCGGCACGTGCACAACAATGTCCAGCTTGCCGTGGCGCGCAACGACATCCGCGAACAGCGCGTCGACCTCGGCGGCCACGGCGGCGTCGGAGCGCTGGGCCTCGGCGGTCGCGCCGAGCTGCTCGAGTGACGCCAGCGTCTGCTTGGCCGCCTGCTCGTCGCCCTGATAGGTGACGATGGTGACCGCGCCGCGCGCGGCGATGGTGCGCGCGAATTCCGCACCCTGATTGCGCGTGCCGCCGATGATCAGCGCCACTTTGCCTTCGAGGTCCCGAGTACCCTGCGACATCAGTCGGTTCCCTTTTCTCTCTGCGGTTTTCGAACCTCGCCCATCCTGTCATCAGCGACAGGTCGGGCCCAGGACCGATCACGTCAGCAGGTAACCGAGAACGTCACGGGTCGCGAAAGGCTAAGGCGCGGCGGAGCAGAAGGGCTGGCAGGTGGAGGCGGGTGCGGGCGCCTTCGGGGCCGGATCGTGGAACTTCGCGTGACTCACCAGCACCGCGAGGCCGATCACGCCCAGCAGGATCAATACGGCACTGATCCAGGCCACCGCCCAGTTCTGACGGCGGACGGTGACCAGGATGGTGCCGTCGTCGCCCATCAGTACCGTGCCGAGCGGTGGCCCGGATAGCGGACCGAAGAACGAACTGCCCCAGTTGAATCCGAGAGTCGGAGGCACGGCAGACCCCAATCCTGAGCATGTACGGGCTTGGACATACAGCGGCCCAGAGTACGCTCCGACCCAATTAATAGCTATAGGCTATTTAGGCAGATTATCGGTTGTTTTTACCGTTTTGTCCGATGTATGCGGACAGGTGCTCACCGGTCAACGTGGACCGCGCCTGCACCAGATCGGCGGGCGTGCCCTCGAAGACGATCCGGCCGCCGTCGTGACCGGCCCCCGGACCGAGATCGACGATCCAGTCCGCATGCGCCATCACGGCCTGATGATGCTCGATGACAATGACTGATTTGCCGGAATCCACCAGCCGGTCCAGCAATCCGAGCAAATTCTCCACATCCGCCAGATGCAAACCCGTGGTCGGCTCGTCCAAAACGTAGACGCCGCCCTTCTCCCCCATATGGGTGGCCAGCTTCAGCCGCTGCCGCTCACCGCCGGACAGCGTGGTCAACGGCTGCCCCAGGCTCAGATACCCCAGCCCGACCTCCGAGAGATGCTGCACAATCTTGTGCGCCGCAGGGATTTTCGACTCGCCGGTGTCGAAGTACCCCAGCGCGTCGTCGACCGGCATGGCCAGCACCTCGCTGATATCCCGGCCGCCGAGCTTGTACTCGAGCACCGCCGCCTGGAACCGCTTGCCCTCGCATTCCTCACACACGGTCGCGACCCCGGCCATGATCGCCAGATCCGAGTAGATCACGCCAGCGCCATTGCACGCCGGGCAGGCACCCTCCGAATTCGCGCTGAACAGAGCAGGTTTCACGCCATTGGCCTTGGCGAACGCCTTACGAATCGGATCCAGCAGCCCCGTATAGGTGGCCGGATTGCTGCGCCGCGAACCGCGAATCGAGCCCTGATCGACCGAGATCACACCCTCCCCCGCCGGAATCGACCCGTGCACCAGCGAACTCTTGCCCGACCCCGCGACACCGGTGATGACCACCAGCACCCCCAGCGGAATATCGACGTCCACCTTCTGCAGGTTGTTGGCCGTGGCCCCGCGAATCTGCAACGCGCCCTTGGCCTTGCGCACCGAATCCTTGAGCGCGGCCCGGTCGTCGAAGTGCCGCCCGGTAATGGTCCCGCTGCCCCGCAGCCCCTCGACCGTGCCCTGGAAGCACACGGTGCCGCCGCCGGATCCCGCCCCGGGCCCGATGTCGACGATGTGATCGGCGATCGCGATGGTCTCCGGCTTGTGCTCGACCACCAGCACCGTATTGCCCTTGTCGCGCAACTGCAGCAGCAGATCGTTCATGCGCTGGATGTCGTGCGGGTGCAGCCCCACGGTCGGCTCGTCGAACACGTAGGTGACATCGGTGAGCGCCGACCCGAGATGCCGGATCATCTTGACGCGCTGGGCCTCTCCGCCCGACAGCGTGCTCGACGACCGATCCAGGCTCAGATACCCCAGCCCGATCTCCACGAACGAATCCAGCACCCCTTGCAGCGACTCCAGCAGCGGCGCAACGGATTTGTCCTTCAGCCCGCGCACCCAGTCGGCCAGATCGCTGATCTGCATGGCACACGCATCGGCGATGCTGATCTTCTTGATCTTCGAGGACCGCGCCAGCTCCGAGAGCCGGGTGCCGTGGCATTCCGGGCAGATCTGGAAGGTCACCGCGCGCTCCACGAACGCCCGCACATGCGGCTGCAGCGAGTCGACGTCCTTGGACAGGAACGACTTCCGGATCTTGGGGATCAACCCCTCATAGGTCAGGTTGATGCCCTCGACCTTGATCTTGGTGGGTTCCTTGTGCAGCAGGTCCGCCAGCTCGCGCTTGTTGTACTTCTTGATCGGCTTGTCCGGATCGAAGAACCCGCTGCCGATGAAGATCCGCCCGTACCACCCGTCCATGCTGTACCCGGGAATGGTGAACGGCCCCTCCCGCAGCGACTTGCTGTCGTCGTAGAGCTGGGTCAGATCGATGTCGTTGACCGCACCGCGCCCCTCACAGCGCGGGCACATGCCGCCGGTGATCGAGAAGCTGCGCCGCTCCTTGACCTGCTGCCCGTTCTTCTCCACGGTGACCGCGCCCGCCCCGCTGATGGAGGCCACATTGAACGAGAACGCCTGCGGCGAACCGACATGCGGGCTGCCCAACCGGCTGAACAGAATCCGCAGCATGGCGTTGGCGTCGGTGGCGGTGCCGACCGTGGACCGCGGATCCCCGCCCATGCGCTGCTGATCCACGCTGATCGCCGTGGTCAGCCCCTCCAGCACATCGACCTCCGGCCGCGCCAGATTCGGCATGAACCCCTGTACGAAGGTGCTGTAAGTCTCGTTGATCAGCCGCTGCGATTCCGCTGCGATGGTGTCGAACACCAGCGAGCTCTTCCCCGAACCGGACACGCCCGTGAACACGGTGAGCCGCCGCTTGGGCAGCTCGACCGAAATGTCCTTGAGGTTGTTCACCCGCGCACCGACCACCCGGATCAGGTCGTGACTGTCGGCGGTCGGTGCTTTCGGGGTGGACTTGCTCGTGGCCATGCGGGTCTCCATCTGTGTCGGGCGTTCCGGTCGGGGCGGCTCGGAGCGCAGGTCAGGCGACCTGCTGGATGCGGACGAGGTTGCCCGCGGGGTCGCGCACGGCGAAGTCGCGCACGCCGTAGGGCTGGTCGGTGGGTTCCTGCACGATCTCGACGGCGTCGAGGCCCTGCAGCGATTCGAAGGCGGCGTCGGCGTCTTTGGTGGCCAACAGGATTCCGCCGTAGGTGCCCTTGGCCATCATCTCGGTGATGAGCTTGCGCTCGTCCTCGGTGATGCCCGGGTCGACGGCCGGCGGATGCAGCACGATGGAGGTCCCCGGCTGATCGGGCGGACCGACCGTCAGCCAGCGCAGCCCGTTGTAACCCACATCCTTGCGAAGTTCGAAGCCGAGCGCGTCGCGATAGAAGGCCAGGGCGGCATCGGCGTCGGTATGCGGCAGAAAGCTCGCGTTGATGGTGATATCCATGCTGATCAGGCTAATTGCGGAGAGCTTGCCGGGGCTTCTCGATTCCTGATCGGTCTGGTCACCTGTTTCTCCACGCACGACGGCAGGCCCTCGGGCGCATCGGCCATCTGCTGCTTGTAGACGCTCGGCGGCACCCCGACCAGTTCGGCGAAACGGGTGCTGAAGGTACCCAACGAGGACGCACCCACCGCGAAACAGACGTCGGTGACGCTCATTTCACCCATGCGCAGCAACGCCATGGCCCGCTCGATGCGCCGCGTCATCAGATACGCGTACACCGATTCCCCGTAGGCGGCCTTGAACTGGCGGCTCAGATGCCCGGCCGACATGTGCGCGTCGCGGGCGAGCGCCTCGACATCCAACGGCTGCGCGTACTCCCGGTCGATGCGATCGCGCACGCGCCGCAGCCGCGCGAGATCGCTCAGACGCTGTTCCTCGGCGGGCCTACTGGTCACTTGACGATGGTCCCACGCTGCACCGACGCCGTCGCGACAGGCGTGCCCGGCATTTTCGGGCTACCGCTCGAACGATCTTTCCGGTAACAGTTTTGATCAAACATGAGACAGTACGTGTCGGGGAGGCCGGTTCGTCCGGAATCCGACCACCATCCACTAGCTACTGTGGCCGAGCGTGGCCCGAGGGACTGGAACCACCAACTCTGATGAAGCTCTCAGCACTACGTAACAGGACCGCGCTGCGGACCGCCGCCGTCGCGCTCTCCGCGGCCCTGTCGGTGGCGCTGGCCACGGGCACCGGCTCTGCCGACCCGGACGCCGCCAAGCCTTCGGCGATCAGCTCGATCACCAAGGACGGCAAGGCCTGGCATCTGAAGGTCTACTCCGCCGCCATGGGCCAGGACATTCCGATCGACGTGCAGCGGCCGGTCGACGAGTCGCAGCCCGCGCCCAACCTGTGGATGCTCAACGGGCTCGACGGTGGCCTCGGCTCCGCCAGCTGGACCGCGCAGACCAATGCCCTCGGCTTCCTGGCCGACAAGCAGGTCAACGTGATCCAACCGATCGGCGGCCGCGGCAGCTACTACACCGACTGGATCAAGGACGACCCGCAGCTCGGGCGCAACAAGTGGACGACGTTCTTCACCCAGGAACTGCCGCCGCTGCTCGACGCCGCGCTGGGCTCCACCGGTCTCAACGCGCTGACCGGTCTGTCCACCTCCGGCACCTCGGTGCTGCAGCTGGCCGAGGCCGCCCCCGGGCTGTGGAAGTCGGTGGCCGCCTACAGCGGTTGCGCGCAGATCGCCGACCCGATGGGCAAGCAGTTCCTCAAGTTCGCCGTGGAGACCTGGGCGGGCGGTAAGACCGAGAACATGTACGGTCCCGACGACAGCCCGCTGTGGACCGCCAACGACCCGGTCATCAATGCCGAGAAGCTGCGCGGCACCAACCTTTTCATCTCCAGCGGCAGCGGCATCCCGATGATGAAGGACGTGCAGTACTACACCAGTTCCGCGCCGGGCCCGCAGGGCGACATCAACCTGGCGCTGGGCATGGTGATCGAGGGCGGTGTGGACAGCTGCACCCACAACCTCAAGAACAAGCTCGACTCGATCAATATCCCGGCCACCTACCAGTTCGACCCGGTGGGCACGCACTACTGGCCGTACTGGGAGAACGCTCTGCACAACTCGTGGCCGATGCTGGCCGCGGGCATGAACGTTCCCGCCTGACACGGTGAATCAGAGCGCCGCATCTCCTTTCGGAGATGCGGCGCTCTTGTCATTTCAGGCTAGCTGCTCATTCCGGGCGGGCTGCGTTCATTCCGGCCGGGCTTCGGCGTGGGCCGAGTCGCGGACGCTGACCGGGGTGCGCGAGATGCGGCCGCCGAGGCGCTCATTGACCGCGAAGCCGTGTCGACGGCACCAGGTGGCCAGGCGCGGCACCGCCGAATCATCGTCGCGGAAGGTCGGTACGAGCTGCCCGACGATGTAGAGGTGATGGGCGTCGGCGGCCCGGCACAGCTGCTGCAGCACCGCGGTACCCAGGCCGGTGCCGCGCAGCTCCGGATGCACGGTGATGTTGTCGAGTTTCACGGTGTCGGCGTAGATGTCGAAGACCACCTCGACGAGCTGGTCACTGCGATGCAGGGCGGCGATATCGAACGGAACCGGCCGCAGCACCCCCGGCAGATGATCGGAAAGCCGTTGGCGCGCGGCCTCGTCCGGGGCCGTGCGGGTGAGGTCCAGGAGTTCCTCGGTGAGGTCGGCGACCACGACCCGATCCCCCACGGCGGCCAGCGGGCGCGCCGTCTCGGCGGCCGTGCGCAGCGTCTGCGCCTGGCGCGTCCAGTGCGGGGCGGTCGGCTCGTGGCGCTCGATCAGCTCGGTGAGGGTGTCCTCGAGGCAGAGGGCGGTGCCGAGGCTGCGGACGTACGCGCCGGAGAGCGCACCCCAACGGTGATCGTCCGCGCCGACGCCGTGCACCGCCAGCGCGCGGATCAGGGCGTCGCGACGGCCGGTGGCGCGCGAGACCGGGGAGCCGGGCAGCAGTTGCAGCCAGCGGTGCCAGCCACCGAGATTGGCGCGGATGCGGGTGCCCGCGATATCGGCGCTGGCGTCGAGATAGTTGCACAGAGCTTGCCGTCGCTCCCGCAACAGCTCACCGGCACGCTCGTCCGCGGACTCGGTGGACGGCGTCTGACCCTCGCTCATAGCGACCTACGCTAGCGTCCAGTTCACTCGGTGCTGGTCACCGGCACGCAGAAATCGCGCTACCAAGGATTGTGGACGTGCACCCCGCCGGGAACCGCACCCGGTCCCGGGCCGAAACCATCGGGAATCGGAGTTTGCTGTGGTGCAACCAGATCGAGATCGGTGACCCGGTCCAGCAGTGTCCGCTCGTACCGTTTGGCCTGTTGCCGCGGCCATCCGGTCGAATGCCGTAGCGCGGCTCGGGCCTTGCGGCGGCGGTGATAGGTGAGCAGCGGTGCCAGCCCGGCCTCGCTGCCCACGCTGCGGGCGGCCGGTCGCGCGATGAGCTCACGGAACCAGCGCCGCTCGGTCTGCAGCACCCAGGCGTACGCGAGGGCGAAGATGACCAGATCGATGAGGATCGGCAGATAGGTCGACAGCAGGGCCGGGCCGGGCGGGCGTGGCGCGTCGAAGAGGAAGTGCATGGTGAACGCCAGCGCGTAGAACAGCCCGAAAACCCCGATCCGCCAACCCCACGACCGGTCGGTACGGATGAGCAGCAGGACGATGCCGACCCCGGCCAGCGCCGACATGGCCCAGTGCGACGTCAGCGCGGTGACCAGTCGCAGCACCGCCACCAGCAGCACGTCGACCACCGGATCCTGCGGCGAGGTCAGCGCGGTCTGGGTGCTGTAGAGGCAGTCCTCGGCGATCTGCGCACCCAGCCCGACCGCCGCGCCCAGCAGCAGTCCGTGCATGGGCCGGGTCAGCCGGGCCCGGAACAGGATGGCCACCACCGCGATTCCGGTGGCCTTGATGTACTCCTCGTCGATGGGCGCGGTGATGGCCGCGCTCCAGCTGATGGCGAAGCGGTCGCCGAACAGATTGGTGATGGTCCGGCTGAGGTGGTCGTTGGCCCACATGGCCAGCCCGGTCCACACTGTGGCGCCCCAGATCGCGCCCATGACCATCGGGGCCACCAGGTGGCGGCGGGCCCGGAAGGGGTCCAGCGCGAACAGGATTCGCCCGATCACCAGCAGCGTGGCCGCGGTGATCGGCAATGCGGCCAGGGCGGGCGCGCCCGCGAACCACACCTGCCCGGCCGCCTGCAGCACGAACAGCAGCGGCCCGACCACGACGGCCAGGCAGTACACCCAGAACAGCAGCGAGCGCGGTTGGAACCAGGTCATGCCTCGACCGCCTTCGCCGAGGTGAGCACGTCGGTGATCAGCTGGATCCCGGCCTCGCGGGTGGACCCGGTGACCGTCACGGTGACCGCCACGTCCCCGCTACTGGCGACCGCGCACACCCCGCCGGTGCTGTCGGGCAGCACGCAGGTGAGCCCCTGGAAGTCGCCCGCGTCCACCGCACCGCCGTCGAATCGCACGGTGACCCCGGCCGCGCGCAGCGGCAGCAGCAGTCGCGGTGCGGCGGTACCGAAGTCGGTGATGCCGTCGGACACCGACACCGACATCCGCTCGTCACCGACCTTCAACACCGCGATGGATTCATCCCCGGTCGCGATCCGCCGCATCTGCTCGGGCACCCGGAACACCACCGAGTTGGCCGGATCCGTCCCCCCGTGCACGGCCCCGATCCCGGTGGCGTTCAGCGTGATACTCGTCCCCGCCGCCACGTCCGTCTCCCGGGTCGGTACCGCCGACGACAGCAACGGCGGCACCACCAGCGCCACCGCCAACGCCCCCACCGCCCCGATCGCGGGCCCTACCGAATAAACAAGGCGCACCATGTCTTCCACCCTCTCGGCTCCCTGACGCAACGTCCAGGAACGCGCAGGCGTTCCGGCTCCCGACATCGAAACCGGGCACCCGTCCACCCACCGCTTGCCGCGAGTTAACCACAACCCCACCACCGAACGCGGCCGCAGCGCCGGGCCACCCTCGGGGCGTGACCCGGCAGCGGACAGGCGTTCGCATCGGTCGCCGCGTCGGCGACCGGGTCAGGCGGTGCGGGCGATCACCGAGTCGGCGATGCTGCGGAGGCCGGAGACGGCGGGGGGCGGGAAGGGGGCGCGGGCCAGGGTGCGCTGGACCAGGAGCCAGCGGTCGCGGATCATGCGTTCCACCTTGGGGCGGGCGGTGGTGGCGAGGATGCGGCGGCAGGTGGCGGCACCGTGGGAATCCAGGCGGGGGTTGCCGATCAGGGCTTCGAGTTGAGCGCGTTGTTCAGGGTCGGCGTAGTGCAGGGCCAGGGCGAGCAGGACGGTGTGTTTGCCGGAGCGGAGGTCGTCGACGATGGATTTGCCGGTGCGGGCGGGGTCGCCGAAGACGCCGAGGAGGTCGTCCTGGAGTTGGAAGGCCTCGCCGAGCGGGGTGCCGTAGTCCGAGAGTGCCCGGGACACTTCGGGTCCCGCGCCCGCCAGGGCCGCGCCCAGTTGCAGCGGCCGCACCACGGTGTAGGCGGCGGTCTTGTAACGGATGATCTCCAAGGCTTGCTCGAGGTCGCGGGTGGGGCGCCCGGTGGTGAGCAGATCCAGGTATTGGCCGTAGTTGACCTCGGTGCGCATGGCGTCGAGAACCGTTGCGGCAGCGGCCATCCGGTCGGGTGGCAGACCCGCGGTGTGCAGCAGTTCCTGCGACCACACCAGCCCGAAATCGCCGATCAGCAAGGCGGCGTGGGTGCCGAAGCGCGCCGCGGTGCTGTGATCGCGGGCGGTGCCGTGGTCGCGGGACCCGCGGCGGTCGGCCACCGAGCGGTGCACGGTGGGCTGATCGCGGCGGGTGTCGCTGTCGTCGATGATGTCGTCGTGAATGAGGATGGCGGCGTGGAACAACTCCACCGCCGCGGCCACCCGCACCACCGAATCCGGCAGGTCGACCCCGCCGCCCGCATGCCAGCCGAGCACGCAGAACAGCGGCCGGATCCGCTTGCCGCCCGCGAACAGGAACGACCGCACCGCGTCGACCACCTCGCCCGGCAGTCCGGCCGCGGCCGCGGATTCGGCCTTCTCCCCGAGGAATTCGTACAGCGCGGCCTCGACGCGCACGCGCATGGCGGTGCGGTCCAGCGATGACACGGCGATCGTGGGGGTACTCATGGGGGTGTCCTCCGATCGGGCGTTCGCGGCGGGACGGTGGATCGGGGGCACGCAAAAGTGCGAAATGTGTGTGATCGAAATGGATAGACGCCAATGCGTTTCATCGCCGCGCCGGATCACGCGGACCCAATCCCGTTAGCCCTCAGCCAATGAGCAGAAATGGAAGCTGAACTGAGAGAAGTGTAATACGCGCCCTCGCCGCGGGTAAAGCGTTAACTCTCAGCATCGAGCAGAAGATGCCCGCACCGTCACACAACGATGCCGGGCGCGGTCCCCCAACCACGCCCGGCATCGGTCTATTGCTCGGTGCTCGAAACCCGCTGCGCCCTAGAGCAGATCGGCCAGACCCTTCAACGGTCCGGGCAGCGCGGCCACATGCTTCTTGATGCCCGCCGCCACCGGGTTGGGCGTCTCGGCGCGCAGCCGGTCCAGCTCGGTCTGCATGACATCCACGGTCTGCGTGTAGTACCCGTCGACGAGATCGCCGTCCTCGGCGTCGCCGGGCTGGGTGGACCAGTCCAGCGCGGGCAGGAAGCTGACCGTCACCGAGGCGGGCAGCGGAATCTGCGGCAGGATCGGCGCGACGCCGAAGGGCAGGCCCAGGGTGTACGGAAACACCTTGGCCCGCACCAGTTTGTCCAGCTGCAGCAGGCGCGCGGTGCGCTCGCCTCGGCTGAGCACGAAGATGGAGTCGTGGCCGCCGTTGGCGACCGCCGGGATGACCGGCACACCCGCTTCGAGGGCCAGCCGGATGAAACCCTTGCGGTCGGCGAAGTCGATTTTGCCGCGGTCGGTCCACGGGCGGCACGCCTCCCAGTCACCGCCCGGGTAGACCATTACCGCGCCACCGTCCTTGAGCCCCTTGGCCGCCGACTCCTTCGAGGCCGCGATGACGCCGAAGCCGCGCAGGCTGTCGCCGAGAAACGGTGCGCGCAAAAGGATGTCGTGCGCGACGCCGTAGCTGGGCTCACCCGGGCGGCGATCCAGCATGGCCATGAAGGTGATCCACACCTCCGGCGCCCAGTAGATCGAAGAGTGATTGCCGATGACCAGCGCCGGTCCGGACGCGGGCAGATTCTCCAGCCCGGTCACGGTCGGGGTGAAGTAGTCGGTGTAGGCCCGGGCCAGCGGCAGCAGCGGGTGGTTCGGGTCGGGGATTACCGTGTTCTCGGTTTCGGTCATGAGCCATTCCTGTCGATTGCTTTGCCGGGGACGGGCGGCACGCAACGACATCTCACGACGCTTCGAGATTCCCACAACATTTCGAATCACCGTCGAGCCGAATTGAATTGCCCCCGGGTCACATCCCCATTGATAGCTCCGACGGCCGCGCATGCGCGGTCCTGCTCAGCGTACGGACGTCGCTGCGTTGCGACAGATGCCCGTCACCGTCCTCCTGCAGCATCGACGTTATCAACCCAAGCGTTTGCTTGTTAGAGAGTGTGCGAAACCCAACATTCATCTCATTGCTTCGTGAAGCGTTGCGCGCCTCGACCTAAGATGGCCGATCCCCGCGCAATCCCGGGTTCGAGACATACCGTGCGGCATAATTGCCCGCAATCAACTGGACCCGCAATCGGTGTGCCGGCACCACGAACTTCCCGCTTTTCCCTGGTCACTGTGGCGAAGGGTATGCGTGTGCGCGACAACGGATTCGACCGACGAATCAATCGCAGGACGCTGTTCGGGCTGAGCCTGGCGGCGGTGGCCACGGCGGGATTGCCCGGCTGCTCGACGACGAGCGGATCGTCGGGCAGCTCCGCGACGAGCCCGAATGCCGACGACCCCAAGGCCATTGCCGCCGACGCCTACCTCTTCGGCTACCCGCTGGTCCTGATGGACGTCACCCGCGCCGCCGCGGGCGGGACGAATCGCTTCCAGCACGCCCAGAACCTACCCACCAGCAGCGACCGCTCGATGGTGCGCACCAATCTGGACACCCTCTACTCCAGCGCATGGCTCGACCTCGGACCCGAGCCATTGGTCTTGCAGGTACCTGCCATGCCGAGCGGCCGGTACTGGCTCATGCAGCTCATGGACGCCTGGTCCAATACCGTCCAGGACCCGAGCAGCGTGAATCCACAACTGGCCGAGGGGCATTCGGGTCCGCCCTACACCTACGTGATCACCGGGCCCGGCTTCTCCGGCCCCTTGCCGGACAATCTCACCCGCCTGCCCATGCCGACCTCGAACGCCTGGCTCCTCGGCCGCATCCAGGTCAACGGCGAGGATGACCTACCCGCCGTGCACACGCTGCAGCAGGGGCTGAAGCTGATGCCGCTCAGCGCCTGGACCGCGGGAAAGCCCGCCCCCTCCGGCAGTCTGCCGCGCCCCCAGGGCGATCCGGCCCCCGATCAGGTGGCGGCCATGGACGCCACCACCTTCTTCAACCGGCTCTGCGCGGCACTGACCACCAATCCGCCCGCACCCGCCGACGCACCGATGATGAAACGCATTGCCGCCCTGGGTATCACGCCCGGCGGACAGGTGAACGCGCAGCCCGCCGACCTGCTCGCCGCGGCGGTCACCGACGCCCAACACCGGATGGTCACCTACAAGAATCCCGAGAGCAAGGACAGCAACGGCTGGAAGTACGCCACCAATCTGGGCACGTACGGCACCGACTACACGCTGCGGGCCAATGTGGCTCATTTCGGGCTGGGCGCGAATCTGACGCGAGACGCGTTGTACCCCAGCATCGTCGACACCGCCGACGACCACGGCATCCCGCGCCGGTTCCGGCTGAAGTTCCCCGCCGACCACCTGCCACCCGCCGACGCCTTCTGGTCGCTCACCGCGTACACCGCCGACAGCTATCTGGTCGAGAACGACGCCGACATCTACACGGTCGGGCATGCCATCCCCGTGGTGCCCGGAGCCGACGGCTCGGTGGAGCTTGCCATCCAGCACGATGATCCGGGACCGGCTGTGCCCAAGGGTAATTGGCTGCCGATCCCCGCCGCCGGCGAGTTCTCCCTCACCTTGCGGCTCTATGCCCCGAAGCCGGAGGCCGTCGACGGCACCTGGCGGCCACCGGGTTTGACCACCGTCCCGGCGAGCTGAACGAGCTCCGCCCGCGAGGTTCGCTGGAACGAACCCCGCGGGCGGGTATTCAGACATGCGCGACATTTATGCCTTAATGCGCATATCGGCGTATAGATATCTCAGGCGTTCGACCGGCGGCTGAACAGGATGCCCGCGCCCAGGTATCCGACCAGGGCC
The DNA here is from genome assembly GCF_054782115.1 of Nocardia heshunensis. NCBI lineage: Bacteria > Bacillati > Actinomycetota > Actinomycetes > Mycobacteriales > Nocardiaceae > Nocardia > Nocardia heshunensis. The sequence continues at coordinate 874,365 of NZ_BAAGTC010000005.1, forward strand.
AGCCCCGCACACCAGGCCAGGGCCGTCGGTGCGGAATCCCCCACCGAGGTGTCCATGAGCAGGCCACGCATGGTCTCGGTGACCGAGGTGACCGGCTGATGCTCGGCGAAGCCGCGCATCCAGCTCGGCAGCGTGTGGACCGGGACGAAAGCGCTGCTGACGTACGGCAGGAACATGAAGATGAACATGAAACCGTTGGCCGCCTCGGGGTTCGCGACCAGCAGACCCAGCGCCGCGGCCAGCCACGACAGGGCCAGCACATAGCAGGCGAGCAGGCCCGCCACCCCGAGCCAGCGCAGCGGATCGGCGGTCGGGCGGAAGCCGATGGCCACCGCGACCACGATCACCAGCCCGGTGGTGATCAGATTGCGCAGCACACTCTCGAACACATGCCCGGTGAGCACCGCGGTCCGCGAGACGGCCATGGCCCGGAAGCGATCCACAATGCCGGTGTGCATATCGCTCGCCACCGCAACCGCGGTGCTGCCGGACCCGAAACCCGCGCACAGCAACAGGATTCCCGGCACCACGTAGTCGATGTAGGAGCCGCCCACGTTCATCGCGCCGCCGAAGACGTAGACGAACATGAGCAGGATGGTCACCGGGATGGCGAAGGTCATCAGCATGGTGTCCGGGCTGCGCAGCGTGCGGCGCAGATTGCGGCCCACCATGGCGGCGGAATCCTGGGCGGCATAGGCGAGAGTGCTCATCGCACGGCCTCTTTCTTGGCTGCACCGGTCAGGGCGAAGAAGACATCGTCGAGATCCGGTGTGTGAATGGACAATTGGTCGATGCTCACGGCGTGATCGTCGAAATGGTCGAGCAGCTTGCGCAGATCGTCGACGCTGCCGTCCGAAGGCACCTGCAGCGCAAGCTGTTCGGCGTCCACCTCCCCCATCGGCACCGCCCGCGCGGCGGCGGCCAGGCCGTGCTCGTCGGCGAAGCCGAGGCGGATGTGGCCGCCGGGCACCAACCGCTTGAGTTCCTCCGCGCTGCCCTCCGCGACGATGCGACCGTCGTCGAGCACCGCGATGCGATCGGCCAATTGATCGGCCTCTTCCAGATATTGGGTGGTCAGGAAGATGGTGACGCCGTCGGCGACCAAGCCCCGGATCACCCGCCACAGCTCCCGGCGACTGCGCGGATCCAGCCCGGTGGTGGGCTCGTCCAGGAAGACGATGCTCGGCTGCCCCATCAGGCTCATGGCGATGTCGAGGCGGCGGCGCATGCCGCCGGAGTAGGTGCCCGCCCGCTTACCCGCGGCCTCCACGAGTTCGAACTGCTCCAGCAATCGGGTTGTGCGCCTGGCTGTTTCGCGTGAGCCGAGGTGCAGCAGCCGCCCCATCAGCCGCAGGTTCTCCACGCCGGTGAGCACCTCGTCGACCGCGGCGAACTGCCCGGTGACGCCGATGAGCGCCCGCACCGCGTCCGGTTCCCGCAGCGGATCGTGACCGCCCACCTGCACCACTCCCCCGTCGGGACGGTTCAGCGTGGTGAGGATGCGGACCATCGTGGTCTTGCCCGCGCCGTTCGGGCCGAGCAGGGAGAAGACGGTTCCGGCGGGCACGACGGCGTCGATGCCGCGCAAGACCGGCTTGTCGCCGAAGGATTTGGTGAGCCCGGTGACCTCGATCGCCGAGCCGGTGTCGGATGCCGTCATGGCAACTCCATTCGAAAACTGTTTATGCCGTACACTCTGTTTATAGGCTACACAGTTTTCGGGATGACGCAAGATAGGTGCGGGGAGACGACAGGAGGTCGCAGTGAAGACGCCCGACGATCGGGTCCTGCCCAAAGCGGTGAAGCTGATGTGGGATCTGGAAAGTGCGAGCACGCGCGGGCCCAAGCGCGGGATGAGCCTGGAGCAGATCCTCGACACCGCCATGACGATCGCGGACGCCGAGGGTTATGCCGCGGTATCGATGGCGCGGGTGGCCAAGGAACTCGGCTTCACCACCATGTCGCTCTACCGGTACGTCGACAGCAAGGACACCCTCGTCGAGCTGATGCACGACCGCATCTTCGACATCCGCCCGGAGCTACCGCAGCACGACTGGCGCGGGGCGATGGAAGCCTGGGCCTGGGCCGAATTCCAGGCCATCCGCGCCCACGACTGGTGGCTCGACATCCCCATGACCTCGCCGCCGCTCGGCCCGAAGAACATGGCCTGGCTCGAGGCCGGCATGTCCGCGCTGTCCTACCTGGCCATCCCGGAGGCGCTCAGACTGCAACTGCTGGTGAACCTTTCGATATACGTGATCGGCCGCACCCGATTCCTGCGCGACACCATCCAGTCCGACAAGGAGGACCGCGACTACGGCGCCATCCTCACCGCGGTCCTCGACCCCGAACGGTTCCCCGCCGTCACCAGCGCGATCGGCAATCGCGCCTTCGACGATGACGATATGGACTGGGAGGAAGCCGATTTCACCTTCGCGCTGGATCGGCTGCTGGACGGCTATCAGGTCTTCCTCGACAAGCTCGGCGGGCAGTGACGCGCGTCTCGTCGATCATGCTGGCCGGTAACGGAAACGGTCCGGGTGTCAAGGCTTCGTAAACACTGCGATAACCGCCGCCTGCCGCCTTGACCTGGGGCGTTCCCACACGCCACCATGTGCGCACGGCCACTCGATCGAGCGACCGCGAACCAGGGGGAATTCCTTCTCGCAACTTCGTGGCGTTCGAATGCTGGTGTGGTGGCCGGGTTTTGATCGAGGAGTTCGCCATGGCCGCAGTCACCGTCCCCATCCGTTCCGCGCTCGCCGCGGGGGCCATGGTTCTCATTCTCGGCGGCATGGTCGCGGCGTTCGTCTACGGCGCGGTGCCCGCCGTCGCCGGACCGGCCGAACCGTTGCCGGCGCTCGTCAAGGTGCACACCGACACTCCGGTCACGCTCCCGGCCTGTACCGAGATCACCGAGGACAGTGTCGATCCCGCGTGTACGGATGCGCCCGCGGACCCGGCTCCGGTGAACTCGACGCCCGACGACCAGCCCTAGCGAGCCCGGCCACCAGGAGCGCGGCCGGGACGAACAGCACTCCCACGCAGGCCACCAGCCCGATCCAGCCGCCCGCGGCATAGGCGATGCCCGCCGCGCTGCCGATCACGGCGCTGCCCAGGTAGTAGGCGAACATGTAGAGAGACGATGCGGCGCCACGGTTTTCGGCCAGCGTGCCCACCCAGGCGCTGGCCACGGTGTGCGCGCCGAAGAAGCCGGTGGTGAACAGCAGGATGCCGAGCAGCACCGTGGTCAGGTGATCGGGGATGGTCAGCAGCACGCCGAGGGCCATCAGGGTGAGTGCGGCGACCAGAATCCGATGGTGGCCACGACGATCCGCGAGCCGCCCCGCGTACGCGGAGGCGACCGTGCCCGCGAGGTAGAGCACGAACACCGAACCGGCCAGGGCCGCGGGCAATTCGAATGGGCGATGCGTCAGGCGGTAGCCGAGGTAGTTGTAGACCGACACGAAGCTGCCCATCAGCAGAAACGCCAGCCCGAACAGCGCCAGCAGATCGCGCCGCCGCACCTGCCGCGCGAGATCCCCGGCGAGCGTGCCGAATCCGGCCGGACGCGGCGTGAATCCACGCGAGGGCGGCAGCGCCCGCGCGAACCACACCGTGCACACGGCGGCCGCCACCGATACCGCCAGTTCGGCCCACCGCCACGACGTCAACCCCAGAGCGATCGAGGGAATCAACCGACCCGCCAGCCCACCGATCGTGGTCCCCGCGATATAGACCCCCATGGCCGCCCCCAGCCCGGCCGCCCCGATCTCCTCCGCCAGATACGCCATCGCCACCGCGGGCACCCCCGCGAGCGCCATCCCCTGCACCGCACGAATCACCAACAGCACGTCCATGTTCGGCACCAGCGGCAGCAACAGCCCCAGCCCCGAAGCCAGCACCGCCGACCCGATCATCACCCGCGTCCGCCCGATCCGAGCCGACAACACCCCCGCCGGGATGATGGCCAGCGCAAGGAAACCGGTGGTCAACGAGACAGCGAGAGCAGCATGCGCAGGCGTCGCCCCGAACGCCGCCGACAAACTCGGCAGCAGTGACTGAGTGCTGTACATGGCAGCGAAGGTGGTCAGCCCGGCCGCGAACAGCGCGACCGTAACCCGCTTCTCGTGCGGCGACTTCACCCGAGCCTGGGCAGCGGCCTCCTGGAGGGTGGTCATCGGATCCTCTCCGGTCGGTCGGGTGGGCGTAGTCCAGGGTGATGCGCCGCCACTTAGAACGGAAATGCATGATTAGTGGGTTGCTCATGCGATGAAGACATATAGCGAGGAGGCGGTGTGCTCGGGGCGGATCTGGAGTGGTTCACGACACTCGCGGAAACGGAGAACGTGTCCGTCGCCGCCGAGCGGCTGCATCTGGCGCAGCCGACGCTCTCGCGGATGCTGGCCCGGTTGGAGCAGCGGCTCGGGGTGGCGTTGTTCGATCGACACGGGAAGCGGATTCGGCTCAATGACTACGGGCGGCTCTATTACGAGCACGCGCGCCGGGCTCGCGCCGAGTTGCGGGCGGGTGAGCAGGCGGTCGCCGATCGGGTGAATCCGGCCAAGGGGGTGGTGCGGCTGTCGTTCCTGCATTCCTTCGGCGGGAGCCTGGCACCGCAGTTGATCAGCGAGTTCCGGCGGGCGGCGGGGCGGGTCGATTTCACGCTGTATCAGGGTGCGGCCGAGGTGATTACCCGGCAGGTGCTCGAGGGCGAGGCGGATCTGGCGCTGGTGTCGCCGCGGCCCGGCACACCCGGGATCGGGTGGCGCACGCTGTTGAATCAGCCTGTGGTGCTGGCGGTTCCGGCCGATCATCGGCTGGCCGGCCAACGGCAGGTGCGGCTGGCCGAGCTCGCCGACGCCGAATTCATTGCCATGCATCCGGGTTTCGGCATGCGGCGGGTGTTCGACGAGCTGTGCGCGGCGGCCGGGATCGGGCCGCGCATCGCCTTCGAATCCAGCGATCTGGTGACCGTGCGCGGGCTGGTCGCGGCGGGGCTCGGGGTCGCGCTGGTGCCCGCGGAAGATCCGCTGCCACCCGGCGTGGCCCTGGTACCGCTCGCCGACGCGGGCGCCTCGCGCGATGTCGGATTGATCTGGTCGGCGACCGCGACCGGCTCGGAGGCGGTGCGGCACTTCCGCGACTTCGCCACCGAATGGGCGGCCCGCCGCCACACCCGCTGAGGCCGCCACCCCCGCGCTGTTACGGTGACCGGTAGGTAACTGACCGTTCACTCAGACCCTGGGAGCTGCCCGTGCAGCGGTACCGTCCGGTCCTCGACACCCTCGGCGCGGGCCTCGCCGCCGCCGTCGGGTGCCTGGCACTCATCGTGCCCGTCGACACCGGCTGTGCCGCCGACTCCTCGGCGCTGCAGATGACGCTGCTGACCATCACCGTGCCCCGCGCCACCGCGGCGGGCGCGGTGATCGCGGTGCTCACCGCGGTCTGCGTCGCCATGTTCGGCACCCGCGCGGCCTGGGGTACCGCCGCGGCCGCGGCCCTGGTCCTGGCCACCGACCATTTTCTGGTGACCTCGACCTCGACGAGCCTGGCCACCGCCAACTTCGTGGATTCGCTCGCGGCCGGTGTGCTGCTGGGCGCGGCCGGGGCCGCCGCGCTCGACTATCGGCCACCCGCACTGAGTTATCTGTTCGGGGCGTTGACCGGCATCCTGGTCGGCGACCACCTCGAGAACGTCATCGGCAACGGGACCAGATCACTGCTCGAACGGGCCTTCATGGATCTCCCGCCGAGCTGGTTGACCGTCCCCGCAGTAGTGTTGCTAACCATTTGCTTTCTGATCTCCCGTCGCCCCGGCGTCTACCCGACCACCTTGAATCTGCCCTTCGGTCCGGTGCTGGGCGCGGCCGTCGTGATCACCACCATCACCGTCGTCTCCGAACGGCTGGCACCGTCCACGGCAAGCATCGGCGCCATCGTGGGCGGGGTCCTCGCCATCGCCGCGGCCACCTTCCTGGGCGCGCTGCTGCTTCCCGGCCGCGACGGCACCCTCACCCTGCTCATGGTGGCGCTCGCGGCCAGCGGCAGTTCCATCAGCTATGGGGTGCAGCATCATTGGCAGGTCGGCCCGATGCTGCTGGCCATGACGCTCGGACTCGGCGCCGGCCTGCTCCGCCCGGCTCCGCTGGCCGCGGCCGTGGCGATCCTCGCGCTCGGGTTGTTCGACCTGTTCACCCCCGCCGCCGGCGACGCGGGCGCCGGGGTCGTCTTCCTCGGCAGCTGTGCCGTGGCCGCCATCGCCGGCTACAGCTTCGGCGCGATCACCACCCGCAGCGCCCCGGGAATCATTCTGCCGCTGGGCATCCTGCTGATCCCCTCCGCGGCGCTGACGCTGGGCTACCGGGTCTGCGGTCCCACCCCCTGGTTCCGCCACGCCGGCTCCGTCACGGGCAATCGCCCCGCCTGGTTCGCGCTCACCCTCGGAATCGGTGCGCTCCTGGGCATTCTCGCCCTGCGCCGCCTGCGGCCCGACCCCGTGGCCGTGGACTCCTAGGAGATCCGATACAGCCAGACCCGCGGATCGGCGGGCTCGCCGGTGGCGGTCCAGCCGTAGGAGTGGCCGATGCCGTCGGCGTGGTACTGATGCAGGTAGGTCCGCAGATCCGTGCGCTGCGCATTGCCGGACACGATGCCGCGCAGGACGATCGCGGTGAGGTCGTAGCCCTCGACGGCGAAGTTGCCCGCGTCCTCACCGGTCGCGGCCTTGTAGTCGGTGAGGAAGCGGTTCGTGGCGGGCGCGCACGAACAGTCCACGATCGTGCCGGGCCCGGCGGATCCCGCGGCATTGCGGAAGGCCGAATCGTAGTCACCGTCGCCGAGCACGAAAGGCGCTGTGACACCCGCGCTTCGGAGCTTGGTCAGCAGATCACCCGCACGCTGGGGGTAGCCCGAGTAGAACACCGCGTCCGGATGCGCCGCCGTGATGGTCTGCACCGCCGCGGCCGGGTCGGCGCCCTTGTCGATGCCGACCTGGCAATCCGGCAGGGCGGCCTTGCCCAATCCGTCGACAACCGCCGGTGTCAACGCGATCTCGTAGCCGTCGATATTGTCGCGAACCACGCAGACACGGGAGTAGCCCGCCGTGGCCAGATAGCGCCCCAAAGCCGGTCCCTGCACATTGTCGTTCGCCACGCCCCGGAAGAACCCGGACCAACCCTGTTGTGTCAGTACCGGATGCGACGCCACCGGCGAGAGAAACGGCAATCCCGCATCGTCGAGGATGTTGCCGGCCCCGATCACCTCCTGGGAGAGCGCCGGGCCGATCACCGCCACAATGGATTTGTCGGCGGCGATCTTGCGGGCCACCGGTGCGGCCGTCGTCGCGTCGCCGCCCGTGTCGAACTGTTTGACCGTGACCGGGCAGACCCGGCCCCCGCCCTGAACGAACTGGGCGACAGCCAGTTTCACGCCGCCCAGGATGCTCTCCCCCAGGGCGGAGTTGTCGCCGGAGAGCGGCAGCGCCGCCGCGATGGACACCGGCGAGCAGGGCAGGCGGCCGTCGTTCACCGGATCCTCCACCGAGGCCGGGGCGGCAAGGCTCCTGCCCTGCATATCGATCTGGGTGAGCGGGTCGAATCCGGTCAGCACCGCGGTCTGCGGAAGTTCCCCGGTGGCCGGATGCGCCGCCTTGGGTGCCGGTGCGGCGGAATCGTGTGCCGTCCAGATGATTCCGGCGGCGACTGCCAGCACGACAGCGGCAGCGGCCGCACCGGCGGCCAACCAGCGACCGCGACGGCGGCGCACCGGCGAGTTCACCTGCAGCCGTGAGGTATCCACTTCGGTGAGATCCCCGGGATCGGGCAGGGTGGCCACCAGCGCGGCGGTACCGGCCGACCCGGCCGGTCCGTCGTCGCGGGCCGCCAGCACGCGCGTCGTCTCCGACCGGCCGACGACTGCCTCGCGCGGCGGCGGCAACGTAGGTTCCGAGACATCCGAAAGCGCCTGGGCCGCAGCCTCGGCGAAGGCTCGGCACGATTCGAAGCGGGCGTCCGGACGTTTGGCCAGGCCGCGTGCCAAGACCGCGTCCAGGGCGGCCGGGAGTTCGGGTCGACGGTCGGCGAGCTTCGGGGGTGGCTGTTGCAGATGGCCCGCGATGACGGCGGCGACGGTCTCGGCCTGGAACGGTGTCGACCCGGTGAGCAGTCGAAACAGCGTGCACGCCAAGGAATACTGGTCCGACCGCTGATCCAGCGCCGCACCCGAGAGCTGCTCGGGCGAGGCGTAGGTGATGGTCGCCGCCAGCATGCCGGTGCGGGTGATCTGCGCCGAATCGTCGCGCAGCCGCCCGATCCCGAAGTCGGTCAACAGGATCCGGCGCTCCTGCCCGGCGGGCGGGCGGGTCAGCAGAATATTGGCGGGCTTCACATCACGATGGACCACACCCATCGAATGCGCGTAGTCCAGCGCCTTCGCCGTTTCGGCAATGATGTGCACGGCCTCTTCCGGCGGCAGCGTGAACGGATCCAGCGACGAGGCGTCCCCGCCGTCCACATACTGCATGGCGATCCACAGCCGCCCGCCCTCGACGCCGCGATCGTGCACGGTCACGATATTCGGGTGATCGAGCCGCGCGATCAGCTCGGCCTCCCGCTCGAACCGCGCGCGAGTCTCCTTCTCCGAGGCCAACTCCCGAGCCAGCACCTTGATCGCGATCAGCCGCGGCAGCCGCGGATGGCGGCCCAGATAGACCTCCCCCATCCCGCCCCCGCCGAGCCGCCGCTCGATCAGATATCCAGCGAATTCCTCGCCCGCACGCACCATTCGGCCCCTCGCACACAAAAACCATTCGAACCCTACCGCTTCCGGCGCGCATCGCGCTCGCCCCCGCAGCCCGCGGACATGTCACCCGGGTGGGTTAGCGTCGCTGCCATGAGGAGAGTTCCGGTGCGGGTGGATGTCGAGGGCCTGGTCCAGATCGTGCGAGCGGCAAGGGCATTCGACTGGACGTGGACTCCGGGTGACACCGAGAGGTTCGCCCGGACCTGCGGTTGGACCGCGCCGGATCGGATCGAGGAGGCCGGCGAGTACGCCCGCTTCGCCCGCACCTCTGTACACGTGTGGGATCCGTCGGCGATCTTCTGGCACGACGACGAGGGATTGCGGCAGGTGCACGTCGGAATCTCCGACAGCCCGAATCATTTCAAGCCCGAGCACACGGAATTGCTTGCCGCAGCGATGGATACCGCGGCCACCGCGCTCTCGGCCGAGTGGGGCGCGCCGACCGGCTCCGCTATCGGCGGCGACCACGGACCGGCATGGGAATTCGACGAACTGGCCATCGGCCTCACCAGCGTCCGCGACACCGTCGAACTGATGCTGCTGAGCTCTCGGACACAACGGTTCTGGGATGAGCGCCGCCAGCGGCGCGCGAGCCTGCGGGCCGGGCTGACCGACTGGGATCGATACGCCGAGTCCCTGGCCGACTACCTGGACGATCTGTACTCCGACTCCGTTCTCATCGTCGGAGCACCCGGCGGGTTCTATGCCCAATTCGCCAAGAGCGACGACCAGCTCTACGCCGAACTCAGCCAATCCGCCTTCGTCGACGAGGACCGTCGCTACGGCCCCGAGGTCGATCTGATTCTCGCCGCGGACGGATGGGCACCGCCCGGCCCATCCACCTCGAATTGGCAACGCAGCTATGCGAAACCGATCCGGACAGCCGACTACAGCCAACTGGCGTGGCGGGTCGTGGCCGGTCTGCACGCCATGGGCGTGACGGTACCGACCGACCTGCAAGCCACGGGGTGGCGCGCGGGCAACCGCGACCTCGACACAACGGCATTGCGCTGCGCGGACGATTCGCCGTGGGCGGCGGTGCGCACCGACGGCTCACACGAGGTGCCCTCGGAGCCGGAACGCCGATCCTGGTCGGACGAACTGGAACTCGATGTGCCGGGCACCCTGGCGGTGATCGAAGCCGCGTCGACCTTCGACTGGACGTGGACCCGCGCCGATGTGGAACGCTTCGCCGAACATGCGGGATGGCAGCAGCTTTCGGACCTGAAACTCGACAGGATGATCTACGGGCGTACCAGCCTCGCCCTGAGCTATCCGAAGGTCATCTTCTGGCTCGACGGCGATGCGCTGGAGCACATCCAGGTCACCATCAGCTCCGACGTATCCGACTACGACCTCGAAAGCGACTCGTACGCATACCTGAAGGACGAACTGGAGCTCACCTTCCGGGCCGCCACGCAGGGATTGCGGGACGCGCTGGGCGACCCACTGCACGGCACCCTGCGCTTCGGCAAGAATCTGTGCTGGGACCTCTCCGACGCCACGGCCGGCGTGGTCCACAACCACGACTCGATCGTCCTGGAACTCGTCGGCCCGGCCAACCGGGACAGCAGCAGTCGAATCTCTTTGCGCCACACGGTCGAACAGATCCAGCGCACCGCATGGAATCAGGCGACAGAAGACCTGGGCGCGATCATCGCGACGCTGCCGGTCGGATCCGCGCTCACCGTCACCGGAGCCGACCACTGCTCGGCCCGCTTCACGGCACTTCCGGGCCACCTCGAACTAGAACTGGACTTCCCAGACGACGCGAAACCGCCGAGCGACAGCACCGCGAAACACATGATCGGACACCAGGGCTGGACACCCCCGGACGACACCGACCCGCGCTGGCGCAAGACCCTCCCCTCCCCCGCGATGCAGCGCGACCACCACGACCTCGCCTTCAACGCGATCTGGTTCCTGCGCACGAAAAGTACCGCCGCCCCGCGAGACCTCACCCTCCGCACACATCCCCACGCCGCCATCGCCCCCGCCGCGTGGCCCTGGAGTTGAGCATCAAGATCAGGGAGTGCTCAGTGCGGGAATCTGTCCGATTTTCCTCCGTGAGTACTCCCTGATCTTGGTATTACCGGGGGAGGGTCAGAGTTGGCAGGTGGTGCTGGGGTGGAGGAGCCAGCAGATGATGGAGCCGGGGCCGGCGGAGCCCGAGTCGGCGGAGCCGGTGGTGGCGATGGGGGCTGGGGATTGCGGGGCCGCGGAGGCGGTGGCGGGGGTGGCGAGCAGGGCGGCGCCGACGGCGAGGACGCCTGCGGCGGTGCGGATCGGGTTGATAGTCACGCCAGGGACTTTAGGGACGCAGGGGGGACGCCAATATCGGGTGAATGCCCTAATTCGCAGTAGGGCAGTCGATTCCGGCTGATCAGGGGTGCGGGAGGCCCATCGCGTTCGCGGCTGCCGATTCGATTCCCTTGCGCAGCTCTGGTTCCGGGACATCTTGCAGGCCGGTGGCGAAGCGTAGGAACGGTTCGAAGAGCTGCCAGCCGAGTACCAGGGCCAGGGCGTTGGCGGCGGCGAGGTCGGCGCTGCGCTCGTCGGGGTGGTGCAGGCGGGCCTGTTCGACGACTCTGTTGACGGTCGGGAAGTGTTGCTGCAGTTCGCCTACCGGGTAGCCGTCGAGGATGGCGCGGGCGAGGACGGTCCACTGGCGGCGCATGGTCGGGTCGCCGGGTGACACGGGACCGGCGGCGACCCGCAGGGCGGTCTGGTCGGCCAGGTGATTGAGGACGGCGGCGACCAATTGTTCCTTCGCACCCAGGTGACGGAAGACCAACCCGTGGTTGACGCCCGCCCGCTTGGCGATGTCGCGGATCGAGGTGGCCGCGGGGCCGCGCTCGGCGAACAGATCCGCGGCGTGCTCGAGGACCGCGGCGACGACCGCGTCGCGGCCGATCGGGCCCTCGTTCGGGTCCGGCGAAGTTTCCGTTGCCGAGTCTGTAGTCACGCGACTACACTAGCGCATCATCGACTGTAGTCAGCTGACTACACCAGTGTTTCGACCCCACGAAGGAGCACGCGAATGACCGTCACCACCACCCCGGAAGCCCCCGCGGCCAACCGCCCGCGGTCCATGCGACTGCCCGGATACGCCGTGCGAACCGGACCTTTCACCCACCTCCTCGATGAGCACACCCGGCTGGCCGGACTCACCTGGCAGCACTTCGAGGCCCGGCAGGTCGGCGCGACCCTCGGCGCCGAGATCTCCGGCATCGACCTGACCGCCGAACTCCCCGATGCCGCGATCGACGAGATCCGGCGCGCGCTCCACGCCTACAAGGTGCTGTTCTTCCGCGATCAACCACTGACCTCGGCCGCGCACGTCGCCTTCGCCCGTCGCTTCGGCGATCTCGAGGTACACCCGTTCCTGCCGGGCAACACCGAGCTGCCGGAGCTGGTGCGCTTCGAGAAGAGCGCACAGATCGCGGGCTTCGAGAACTCCTGGCACCACGACGTGACCTGGCGCGAAACACCGTCGATGGGTGCCATCCTGCACGCCATCTCCGTCCCCGAGATCGGCGGCGACACCCTGTTCTCGGACATGTACGCCGCCTACGAATTCCTCGACGACGACACGAAGGCGCGGATCGAAAACCTCGACGCCGTCCACGATTACACGCGCGCCTTCGGCTTCGCGCTCGGCCCGGAACAGCAGGCGGAGATGCGCGCGAAATTCCCCTCGGTCCGGCATCCGGTGGTGTGCACCCACCCCGCCACCGGCCGCAGACACCTCTACGTCAACCGCGTCTTCACCGACCGGATCGAGGGTCTCGCCCCGGACGAGAGCCGCGCACTGATCGACGAACTGTGCCGCGCCGCCGACTCCCCCGAACACCAGGTCCGCCTGCACTGGCAGCCCGACACCATCGCGTTCTGGGACAACGCCGCCGTCCAGCACTACGCAGCCAGCGACTACTGGCCGCAGGTGCGAATCATGGAACGCGCCTCCATCATCGGCCCCCGCCCGGCACGCTGAGCACGGCGCATCGGCAGCGCCGGGTGGTACGGCGAAGATGCCCGTTCAGCGACCGGGTGGACTGAGGGTGGTGAACACCGCCAGCGCTCCGGACGTAGCCAGCGCGGCCTTTCCTCGGCCATATCCCGGGCGGGGCGGGCACCGGCCCGCCGCAACTGATGCTTTTCGCGTGAGCAGGATGTCACCAGACGACCGGACCGGCCCGACGCTGCACCAGCCGGGCCCGGGCCCGGGCCCGCGAAAAGCGTTGTGCGCCGGGATCAATCGCTGACGCCCGGGTGGCTGCACCCGCAGACGAGTCGGCCCGGGACACGGTTTCGTGTCCCGGGCCGAAGCGTACGTGGGTCGCGCGCTACTTCTTCTTTTCCCGCTTCTCGCGGACGCGCACGTTCACGCGCACCGGGGAACCGTCGAAGTTGAACTCCTCGCGCAGCTTCCGCTCGATGAAGCGGCGGTAGCCCGCCTCGAGGAAGCCGGTGGTGAACAGCACGAACGTCGGCGGGCGAGTGGACGCCTGGGTGGCGAACAGGACACGGGGCAGGCGGCCGCCGCGCATCGGCGGCGGAGTCGCGGCGATCACCTCCTTGAGCCAGTTGTTCAGGCGGCCGGTGGAGATGCGCTTGTCCCAGGAATCCAGGGCGAGTTCCATGGCGGGAACCAGCTTCTGGACGGCACGGCCGGTGTGCGCGGAGATATTGACGCGCTGCGCCCAGCGGACCTGGACCATCTCGCGGTCGATCTCGCGTTCCAGCATTTCCCGGCGGTCCTCGTCGACCAGATCCCACTTGTTGTAGGCGATGACGAGGGCGCGCCCGGCCTCGGAGACCATGGAGATGACGCGGATGTCCTGCTCGGTGAGCGGCTGGGAGGCGTCGATCAACATGACCGCGACCTCGGCGGCCTCGATGGCCCCCTTGGTGCGCAGCGAGGCGTAGAACTCGTGGCCCGAGGCGGTGCCGACCTTACGACGCAGGCCCGCGGTATCCACGAAACGCCAAGGCTTGCCGCCCAATTCGACCAGCGAGTCGACCGGGTCGACGGTGGTGCCGGCGACATTGTGGACCACCGAGCGCTCCTCGCCCGCCAGGCGGTTGAGCAGCGAGGACTTGCCGACGTTCGGCTTGCCGACCAGCGCCACACGACGCGGGCCACCACTGAGACCCGTTCCCTCGCGGGGCGTTTCAGGCATCACCTCGAGAATGCGATCCAGCAGGTCACCGGTGCCGCGACCGTGCGCGGCCGAGACCAGCTGCGGCTCACCCAGACCCATCGACCACAGCTCGGCGGCGTCGGCCTCGAGCTTCTGGTTGTCGACCTTGTTGGCGACCAGGATGACCGGGGTCTTGCTGCGGCGCAGCGTCTTCGCGACCGCCTCGTCCGCCGACGTCGCGCCGACGGTCACATCGACCACGACCACGACCGCGTCGGCGGTCTGCATGGCGACCTCGGCCTGCCGGGCCACCGACTGCTGCAGCCCCTTGGCGTCGGGCTCCCAACCGCCGGTGTCCTGCACCAGGAATCGGCGACCGGCCCAGGTGGCCTCGTAGGAGATGCGGTCACGGGTGACGCCGGGGATGTCCTCGACGACGGCCTCGCGGCGCCCCAGAATGCGGTTCACCAGCGTGGATTTGCCGACATTCGGGCGGCCCACGATCGCGACCGTCGGCAGCGGAATGTGTTCCGCGTCCTGCTCGCCCGCGAATTCGGCGATGTCCCAGTCGGATTCGTCCGACCAGATGCCGTCACCGGCGAAGGTGTCCTGGGTCACTGCGCGCCTCCAGCCGAAATTCGTTCGGCCACCACGCGGTACAGCTCGTCGATGACCTCGTCCTTGTTCAGATCGCTGGTGTCGACCAGCACGGCGTCCGTGGCCGGACGCAGCGGCGACACCTTGCGGGTCGAATCCAGATTGTCGCGGCGCTGCACATCGGCCAGCACGGCCTCGAAGTCGTCACCGCGACCCTCGGAAATGTTCTGGGCATTGCGGCGGAACGCGCGGGCCTCGGCGGATGCGGTGAGGTAGATCTTCACATCCGCCTCGGGCAGCACCACGGTGCCGATATCGCGGCCCTCCACCACGATTCGACCGGCCGCACCGGCGATATCGCGCTGCAGGGCGACGAGCTGCTCGCGCACCTCGGCCACCGCCGACACCGCCGACACCGCCTTGGTCACCGCATTGCCGCGGATCTCGGCGGAGACATCCTCACCGTCGAGCAGGATGACCTCACGGCTCGGATCGGTGCCGATGGTCAGCGGCAGTTCCTTGACGGCCACCACGATCGCCTCGGCGTCGTCCAGGTCCACGCCGCTGCGCAGCACGCGCAGCGTCGCCACCCGGTACATGGCGCCGGTGTCGAGGTAGCTGGCCTCGAGCCGGGTCGCGAGCTGACGCGACACGCTCGACTTGCCGGTGCCCGACGGTCCGTCCATGGCGACGACCAACTGCGCGGAACCGGTCAGTGCGCCGGTCTCGATCAGACTTCCCACACCGTTCACAACGACACCGCCTCGTAGAGCTTCCCGATTTCGTCCCGACCCAGTACACGCAGCGTGCCCGGCCGCTGATCACCCAGCGCGACCGGCCCGATATGAGTGCGCACCAACGCGATCACCGGGTGGCCGACCGCGTCCAGCAGGCGGCGCACGATGTGCTTGCGACCCTCGTGCAGCACCACCTTCACCAGCGACCTACCCTGGCCGACCTCGAGCACCTGGAAGCGGTCCACCGCGGCGGGGCCGTCCTCGAGCTCGATGCCGTTCTTGAGCAGCTTGCCGACGTCGCGGTTGTTGACCTCGCCGTTGACCGTGGCCAGGTAGGTCTTGGACACCTCGAAGGACGGGTGCATGAGCCGGTGCGCGAGATCGCCGTCATTGGTGAGCAGCAACAGGCCCTCGGTGTCGGCATCCAGGCGGCCGACATGGAACAGGCGCTGCCCGGCCGCGATCCGCTCGGCGACGATATCGCCGACACACGGGCGGCCCATCTCGTCGGACATGGTGGACTGCCAGCCCTTCGGCTTGTTCAGTGCCAGGTACACCTGCTCGGCGCGAATCACCACGCGCACACCGTCGACCCGCACGACCGCGGTCTCCGGATCGATGCGCAGGCCCTGCTCCTTGACGATCTTGCCGTCGACCTCGATACGACCGGCGTCGATCATCTCCTCGGCCGCGCGGCGCGACGCCACACCGGCCTTGGCGAGCACCTTCTGCAAGCGCTCACCCTCGCCCCACGGCAGCTTCTTCGGGCCCTGGGCCTCGACATCCACATGCTGGCGACGAGCCGGCTTGGCATTGCTGATCAGTACCGGCTGCACGGCCTGCTTGACCGGCTTGACGGTCTTCTTCTTGGCCGGAGTATTGGGCGAGGTGTGCGGGGCCAGCGGGCTACCGCCACCGATCCGCCCGCGCGAGGCATTACGGTCCTGGCCGAAACCGGCACGATCCGAACCGAATCCGGTCCGGGCTTGCCCGCCACGGCTGTCACCGCGCGCGGCATTCCCGTAGGAAGAGCCACCACGCGAACCGGAACCCTCACCGCGCGAACCGGATCCGCCGCGTGCGCCATAACCCTCGCCGCGCGGGGCGTAAGAGCCGGAGCCACCACGAGATTCGCCGTACGAGCCACCGCGGGAATCGCCACGCGAACCGCCGGAGCGCGAGTCGTACGACCCGCTGCCACCGCGGCCACCGCCGAACGAACCGCTACCACCGCGCGAATCGCCACCACGGCCGCCGCCGAACGAGCCACTTCCACCACGCGAGTCACCGCCACGGCCACCGCCGAACGAGCCACTTCCACCACGGGAATCGCCACCACGGCCACCGCCGAACGAGCCGCTGCCGCCACGGGAGTCACCACGTGAATTGCCGCCCCACGAGGAGCCGCCACGCGAGTCGCCGCCACGCGAGCCACCGGAGCGCGAGTCGGACCCGCTGCCACCGCGGCCGCCACCGTACGAACCGCTGCCGCCACGCGAGTCACCGCGAGAATTGCCGCCCCACGAGGACGAACCGCCGCGGGAATCGCCGCCACGTCCGCCGCCGTAGGAACCACTGCCACCGCGGGCGTTGCCGCCACCACGGGAATCGCCGTACGAGCCGGACCCGCCGCGCGAGTCGCCGTACGAGCTGCCACCGCGGGAATCGCCGCGGGATCCGGCGGAACCTCCGCCGTAAGAGCTGCCGCCGCGGGCGGACCGATCGTCTCCGGTCTTGCCTCGCGCGGCCCGGGAACCGCCACTGGGCGGTTCGCTGCCACGTTTCCTACGTTCCGGTGTGCCATCTCGGCGAGCGGGTGTATTCACGTTGTCCTATTTCAGTCATCGGTGCCGAGGTCGATATCCGCCTCGGCCGGTTTCTTCAGCCTGGTGTACCGGGGGTCGGTGTCCAGGCTCTCGTTGATCTCGTCGATCAGATCGACGCCCGGGAGCAGGGGGGCCAACGGCGGCAGATCCGCCAGTGACGCAAGCCCGATCCGTTCCAGGAACAGTTCGGTGGTGATGTACAGAGTGCCGTTGGTCTCCGGGTCCGCTCCGGCCTCCGCGATCAGGCCCCGCGCCAGCAGGGTCCGGATCACGCCATCCACGTTCACGCCGCGCACCGCACTCACGCGTGCTCGGGTAACCGGTTGACGGTACGCGATCACCGCCATGGTTTCCAAAGCGGCGCGTGTGAGCTTGGACCGTGCGCCGTCCAACAGCATACGTTCCACATAGGGGGCGAATTCCTGCCGCGTGTAATAGCGCCACCCATCCCCCACGAACCTGAGATCCATGCCACTGCGCCGCGCGGTCAACTCCGCCGACATCTCCCGCAGCGCCGTCTCCACCCGAATCGGATGCGCCCGCATCGCCGACGACAACAACTCCACCGGCGCAGGCGCATCCACCACCAACAACATCGCCTCGAGCGCGGAGCGAAACTCCTCCTCGCTCAACTCCTCCTCATCCTCATCGAGCTCCACATCACCCCCGCCCCGCACGGAGACATCCGACACGTCCGCGGCGAACTCCGGCTCACCCGAGCCCTCATCCACTTCGGCCACACCCACACCGGTGCGCGCCTCATCCGCAGGCGCTCCTGAGTCAACCGGTGCCGCCGTGTCCGCAGGAACTGCCGCGACCTCGGCCTCTTCAGCGACCGGTTCGGTCGCAGCCGATCCGGAATCCTGTGCCACGACATCGAGGTGCCCGGCCGATTCGCTCGTGCGCATCAGCACGGCGGGCACGGCCTGTGTCTTCGCCGCTGCAGCCGCTTCGGCGATGATCTGCTGGGCCGGGGTGAGCGCGGGCGGGTTGGGGGCGACCGGGTCCTGCCTGTCGTCTTCCGGGTTGTGCACCTCGGTCACCCGTAGTCCTCCTCGATCAGCACCGGTTGTGGGGGTAGGTTTTCCAGCTCGCCGAGCCAGCTGACGGACAGTGGGCCCAGCGGGTCGGGCTGCTCGAACTCGATGGTCTTGCCCCGGTAGAGCTCGAGCAGCGCCAGGAAGCGGGCCACGATCTGGATCGGGTGCTCGCAGTCGACGCAGATTTCGTGGAAGGTCGTCCATCCGCCCGGCCCACGGCTTTTCAGCATCTCGAGCACGAGCGCCGCCTGTTCGGCGATCGAAATCGAGTGGGCGTGGATGTGATCCAGCCCCACCCGGGGTTTCGGACGCGGCCGGAACACCGTGGCGGCGACCTCCGCGAAGCCCGCGGCGTCCACCCCCAGCGTAACCTCGGGCAACAGCGCCAGATACCGGTCCTCCAGCGAGACCGCGCGCGGATACCGTTGCAGCGCGGCCGCCTCCAGCTCGCTGAGCAGCTCGGCCACCTGCTTGAAGGCCCGGTACTGCAACAGCCGCGCGAACAGCAGGTCGCGGGCTTCGAGAAGTTCCAGATCCTCCTCGTCGGACATCTCGCCGGACGGCAGCAGCCGGGCCGCCTTCAAATCCAGCAGGGTGGCGGCGATGAGCAGGAATTCGGTGGTCTGGTCGAGGATCTTGTCGGCGCGCAGCCCCTGCTCACCGGACAGGGCCGCGGTGAGTGCCTTGGTGTAGGCGATGAATTCGTCGGTCACCTTGTGCAGCGCGATCTCGGTGACATCGAGTCGGCGCGAGCTGATCAGCTGCAGCAGCAGATCGAAGGGGCCCTGAAAGTTGGCCAGGTTCAGGTGAAATTTGCCCGTCGAGTCCGAATTGTCCGATGCGGCGGCCTGGTTCGGGACGGACGCGGTCTTCGGCGCCGGGGCAGTATCCGCAACCGGGACAGCAGCCGGGACCGGGACAGCGCTCTCCTCCGGCACGACCGTGCCGGAATCGGCGATATCGCCGAGCACGTCACCGCCCCCGGGCAGCGCCGTATCCGCGTCCGCCGGGTCGTGCGCGGACGCCGTGTCGAAAGAATCGCTCAACGGCCCGACCGCTGGATGACTTCCCGCGCCATCGCCCGATACGCCTCCGCACCACCGGATTTCGGAGCCCAGGTGGTGATCGGCTCACCCGCGACACTGGCGTCCGGGAAGCGCACGGTGCGCGAGATGACGGTGTCGTACACGAGGTCGCCGAACACCTCGACCACGCGCGTCATGACCTGACGCGAATGCAATAGGCGGGCATCGAACATGGTGACCACGATGCCGTACAGCACCAACTCGGGATTCAGCCGGTCCCGCACCTTCTCCACGGTGTCGTTGAGCAGCGCCAGGCCACGCAGCGAAAAGTATTCGCACTCCATCGGAATGACGACACCGTCGGCGCAGGCCAGGGCATTGATGGTGAGCAGGCCCAGCGAAGGCTGGCAGTCGATGAGGATGTAGTCGTAGCGATTGCGCAGCGGCGCGAGCGCCCGGCCCAGCGTCTGCTCGCGCCCCACCTCGTTGACGAGCTGGATCTCCGCCGCCGACAGGTCGATATTCGACGGCAGCAGATCCATGCCCTCGACCTTGGTGTTCATCAGCACGTCGTCGACATTGACCTTGCCCGGCCCGACCAGCATGTTGTGCACGGTGACATCCAGATCATGGTGCGCCACACCGAGACCCGCCGACAGCGCGCCCTGCGGATCCAGATCCACCAGCAGCACCTTGCGCCCGTACTCCGCCAGCGCCGCACCGAGATTGATCGTCGAGGTGGTCTTGCCGACGCCGCCCTTCTGATTACACATGGCGACGATCAGCGCCGGCGCGGTGTGATCGGGCTCGGGCGGCTCCGGAATCTCGCGCAACGGGCGACCCGTGGGACCGACCTGCTTGCTGTCGTGCACCACATCGGGTGCCTCCCACAGCGTTTGCGCGGCGGTTTCGATCCGCTGGCCCGCACCACCGGTAGTCGTCACGTCCGCTGCTCCTTCGACGTTCCTGCCCTTAACCCCCGCCCACCGACCTGCCGTGGACGACGCGCCCGGCCGCGTGTGCGAACCGGTCCATCTAGACGCTACCGCCTGTTCGCGCCGGACCAACGCTCGGACACGCACTGTAAACCTGCACTTCAGGGCTGGTAAGGGTGTCCTAGCTCAGCCGTCTGACCAGGCCCGGACACTCTCGCGTTGTGGGACAGCAGATTACGGGTTCCCAAGCATGTTCCCAGCAGATCAGACCAGATACCCCCGATTCCGTCCCAATCACGCCGAATCCACAGCCACCGACCTTGGATACACTCCGCCCGTTCAAGACAGCGATTCTCCGGGGGGCAAGATGTCCAAAGGCGTTCGGATCGTCGGCGCGTTGTTCGGCGGACTGATCGGCGTCGGGTTGATCGCCGGCGGCGGGATCGGATTGCGGCACAGCGCTCCGGCGCCAGCGTGCGACGCGGGCCGAGATCGTCGATGAGATCAACCGCATGCCGGCGCCCGCCGGAACTACCCTCAGCGTGCTCGGCCCCACCGATACGCCCTCCTGGCGTGAACCCGCATCCTGGGCGGGAATCGGAGTCGGAGCACTCTTCGTATTCACGTCCGGTGCAATGGCTTTCGCAAGATCGCGACGTACCCGGGAGCCCGGCGGATACCCGGCCGCATTCAAGAGCCTGGGCTATCCGCCACCGGGCTATGTCGGGTCCGGCTCTCAGCCTTTCCCTTCCGATGCACCGCCGAGCCAGGGACGCTGATCCCCGTCAGTACTCCCCGATGAGATGGAATAGACCGAGGTTGGGGGTGGCGAAGGTTGGGGCGACGGTCAGTCGTTGTTGGAAGCGGGGGTCGCCGGTGGCGGCGGTCCAGGCTTCGGGGGTGTCCCATTGGGCGATATTGATCAGTTGAAAATGAGTGGTGGCGTCGAGGGCACGGTGGAGGCGGTTGGCTCGGAAGCCCGGCGCGTTGCTCATGTGTTCGGCGCGGTCGAGCCAGTTGGGGACGAAGTCGTCGATTCGGTCGGCCGGGATTTCGAAGGCGTTGACGAAGGTGATGCCTGGGCCGTCACCGAAATTACCTGTTGTGGAGTGGAATTCGGCCGCCACCTCGTAGCGGCCGCCATGCACGGTGACGTCGTCAGGCGCGAAGGCCGCCAATCCGGTGAGGCCGCGATCCGCGAGCGCCTTGTCGTGGGCTTCGACGCTGTCCCACTGCGCGACGACGACGAGGCCGAGCCGGGAATCCGGCGACAATCGCCGGTGTATCCGGGCGTCGCGGAATCCGGGAGCGGTGTGGATGAGAGCGATGCGCTCTCGCAGGTCCGCGATGGACTGCTCGATGCGGTCCTCGGGTAGTTCGAGCGCGCCGATCAAGGTGATTCCGGTGTAGGTCATTTCCTCATCGTGAAACCTCAACCACGCTGTAGGTCAACCCTTTTCGAGACGGTATCGGCCTGTCGGTCATTTCTGCGAGGCGTGTCGTTGGATGAGTTGGTAGGTGCGCGCGGGGTCCTCGAGTTGCATGTAGTGGCCGAGGCCCGGGAGGCGGGTCAGTTCGGCCGCGGGGCGCAGGGCCAGAACGGCTTGCAGAACGGATTCGGTGCAGATCGGGTCCAGCTCGGCCCAGCCGAGCTCCAGCCGACCCGGCCAGGAGCGCAACGCGTGGTGCCAGCGCTCGGAGGTGGGCGGGGTGACCCGCTCGTGGTTGTAGTAGATCAACTTGTCGAGCATGCGATGACCGTCGTTGTGCCGCAACAACGCCCACTGGTCGGCCGCCTCCTCGGCGGTGAGCGGGTGGGCCTTGGAGAAGATGCTCCCGAACGAGCGGCGGAAGGACATCTCGCTGACCAGCCGCGCGAAAACCGGTCCGACTCGACTGAGCAGCAGCTTCTGCCCGATCAGCAGACTGGCCTGTTCGCGGACCAGGCTCGCGTTGAACACCAGAGCGGATTTCAGTGCGAACGTGAGGGTCCCGTCGATATCGCGGGCCAGCAGTTCGGTCGCGACCGAGCTACCCATGTCGTGCGACACCATGACGACCGGTTCGTCCCCGAACCGCCGCGCCACGGCCTCGGCGATATCGGCCTGAATCCGCAAGGAGTACAGCTCATCCCGCGGCTTGTCCGACAGCCCGAACCCGAGAAAGTCGAACGTGAGCAGCCGATGCCCCTCGATCCGCTCGAACGCCTCGCGCCAGTCGTAGGAGCTCGACGGGTATCCGTGCAGCAGCAGCACCGGCGGCAGCTCTGGATCGCCGTCGCGCTCGCGCACGAAGATCCGATGGCCGCCAACATCTTCGACCGTGCCCGATCGCTGCCAGTCCGCGACTCGCGAAGTCAGCGCCGCCATATTTCCTCCCGGAGCTCGTGTACGAATCCCACGCTAAACAATTTGCACCTCTGATGCAAATATCTCCGACACGCCCTCGCCGACCGGGATGGCGTCGGCGTGGCTGCCATGGCGAACATAATGCGCTGATGGAGGTGATCGCGGCGTGGTGCGGATTTCTCGGCGCGTGGGTGCTGGTGGCCGGGCCCATGTATCAGGGCGCCGTCGAACTGGGTGAGCTGGGCCGGGGTACCGCCCAGATCAGAAATCAGATGAACGCCATCCCGCATCCCCGCGTCTCGCCGTGGTGGTGGCTGCTGCCACCGGTCGCCTACCTGCTCACCAGACGCAGCGAAAGCGCCTGGCAGCAGCGGGTATTGGAGTCACTGACCCCGGAGCAGCGCACCGAGTTCGTGACCTACTCGAACAAGGCCGCCGGATGGTTCGTGGTCGGCGGCGGTGCCGCGCTGATCGGCGTCAAGGAGGCCGTCGAACTGGTCGAGATCCTCGAATGGCCGACCCCGGTCGCCTTCATTCTGATCGTCGCCGCGGCCGCCATCGCGCTGGTATTCACGGTGCGCCGCATGCAACTGACCGACCGCGTCCTGCACCTCGACGCCCCCGCCTAGCCGATTCCATTACCGGGCACGGGGATGCGCGGTCGCCCACACCTCGTGCAGCGTCCCGACCGTCACCAGCGTGTAGATCTGCGTCGTGGTGACCGAGGCATGCCCGAGCAACTCCTGCACGACCCGCACATCCGCCCCGCCGTCGAGCAGATGCGTCGCGAACGAATGCCGCAGCGTGTGCGGTGAGACCTGCGCGGCGATACCCGCCCGTTCCGCCGCGGATTGCAGCACCTGCCAGGCGGTTTGCCGCGACAGCCGCCCACCGCGATGGTTCAGGAACAGCGCGCTGTTGCCCCGCCCGAGCGTCGCCAACGCCGGACGCCCGCGCACCAGATACGCGTCGACCGCCGCCAGCGCGGGCCGACCGATCGGCACCATGCGCTGCTTGCCGCCCTTGCCGCGCAACACCACCGCGCGCTCCGCGGTATCGATATCGTCCACATCCAGGCCGATGATCTCCGAGATCCGGGCCCCGGTGGAATACAGCAGTTCCAGCAGCGCCCGATCCCGCAATCCGCGTGGCCCCTCGGCGATATCGCCGCCTGCGGCCTCGAGCAGTCGCGAAACCTGGTCGTAGGGTAGCGCTTTGGGTAGTCGCCGGGCGGGCGTGGGCGGTTTCACCGGATGCGCCACATCCGCGTCGGTGATCCCTTCCGCCGTCGCGAACCGATGCAGTCCGCGCACCGCGACCAGGGCCCGCGAGGCCGAGGAGGCGGCCAGCGCCGGATGCTCGGTATCCCCGGACCGCAGCGCGATCATGTATTCCGCAATATCCGATTCCGCCACGCGCGCAAGCGTTTCCACCCCGCGGCCGGTCAAAAAGTGCTGGTAGCGGCCGAGATCGCGACGATAGGCGCTCAGCGTGTTACGCGCAGCGCCGCGCTCGACCGCCATATGGTCGAGGTACGCGTCGATCTGCCGCTTCAGCACGGGTCACATCATTGCAGCCACCACCGACGAACTCGGCCAGCCGAAGCACGCGAATCGAACAAGTATCCCAATCGGGATCTCCCACTACTGAGACGCGGAATTCTCCCGCGCCTTACGCTCGAGGAAGGCCGTCGGCATACCCGGCCACGGCGCGTCCGCCGGACGCAGCGCCGCACCGCTGGCCCGCGCCGTCATCAGCGCGGTCACCCCGGCAACCGCTGTGGCATTGGTGATTTCGCCCGCGAGCGCGGCCCGCACGGCTTCGGCCAGCGGCACCCGCAGAATCTGCAGGTCCGCCTCCTCCAATTCCGGCTCGGGCCGGTCGGTTTCGTAGAGCCCCGTGGCCAGATACACCCGCAGCGCCTCATCGGTGAACCCCGGCGACAACGCCACATCCACCAGCACCGACCATTCCCGCGCCGCCAGCCCCGTCTCCTCGGCCAACTCCCGCTTGGCCGCCTCGAGCGGATCCTCCCCCAGCTTGTCCAACAACCCCGCTGGCAACTCCAGCAACCGCCGCCCGATCGGATGCCGATACTGATTGATCAACACCAGATTCTCGTCCTCATCCAGCGCGGCAACGGCCACCGCCGCATGATGCTCGACCACCTCCCGCTCGGCCGTCCGCCCACCCGGCATCACCACCTGATCGAGCCGCAACGCCAGAATCGCCCCCGAATACACCGTGCGACTGGACAGAACATCGAACTCGTGCGCGCCGGGCACCGAACCAGAAGACGTCATCCGCAAACCCTAGCGCGCCCCAACACCCACCCACCGCACACCATCGCGCACCCCAACACCACACCCAATTCGTCGCCGACTCCCGATGCCGGAATCGTCGAGTGGCACAGGGCGGAGGGGGATCCGGCGACTCGCCTCCAGGATGTACCGCTCGGCGGGCGGAACCGGGGTGAGTGTGGTGGGGCCTTGGGGATGTGGCGTGAACGCGATCCGCCCGCGCACTGGGTGTGTGCGCGGGCGGATCGGGTTATGGCAGGTGGTGAGTTACTTGGAGACCTTCTCCGCCTCCGCCGGGACCCCGTTGGGGATCTCGACCGGAAGCCGTTCGGCGGCCTTGTAATCCAGTGCCGCCGAGATCAGGGCCGCGAAGAGCGGGTGCGGCCGGGTCGGGCGGGACTTGAGTTCCGGGTGGGCCTGGGTGGCCACCAGGAACGGGTGCTGGTCGGCGGGGTACTCGACGAATTCGACCAGGTGGCCGTTCGGGGAGACGCCGCTGAACTTCAGGCCGCTCTTGGCGATCTTGTCGCGGTAGGTGTTGTTGACCTCGTAGCGGTGGCGGTGCCGCTCGGAGACCTCGGTTTCGCCGTAGGCGGCGGCCACCAGGGAATCCTTCTGCAGCACAGCGGGGTACGCGCCCAGGCGCATGGTGCCGCCGAGATCGGCCTCACCGGCGACGATCTGCTCCTGGTCGGCCATCGTCGAGATGACCGGGTACTTGGTGTCGGGCTCGAATTCCGCCGAGTTGGCGTCCTTCAGGCCCACCGAGCGCGCCGCCTCGATGACCACGCACTGCAGACCCAGGCACAGGCCCAGCAGCGGAATCTTATGCTCGCGGGCGTAGCGGATCGCGCCCACCTTGCCCTCGATGCCGCGAATACCGAACCCGCCCGGGATCAGGATCGCGTCGACGTCGGCCAGGTGCGACCGCGCGCCCGCCTCGGTCTCGCACTCGTCGGACTGCACCCAGCGAATGTTGACCTTGGCCTTCGATGCGAACCCGCCCGCGCGCAGCGCCTCGGTGACCGACAGGTAGGCGTCCGGCAGGTCCACGTACTTGCCGACCAGCGCGACGGTGACCTCTTCGCGCGGGTTGTGCACGCGATCCAGCAGATCACCCCAGACCGTCCAGTCCACGTCCCGGAAGGGCAGACCCAGGCGGCGAACGACGTACGCGTCCAAGCCCTCCCGGTGCAGCACCTTCGGAATGTCGTAGATCGACGGCGCGTCCGGCGTGGAGATGCAGGCGTCCACATCCACGTCGCACATGAGCGCGATCTTGTTCTTCAGCGGCTGCGGCACATCCCGATCGCAGCGCAGGATGAGCGCGTCGGGCTGGATACCGATATTGCGCAGCGCCGCCACCGAGTGCTGGGTCGGCTTGGTCTTGAGCTCGCCCGAGGGGCCCAGGTAGGGCACCAGCGTGACGTGCAGGAAGAAGCAGTTGTCGCGACCCACCTCGTGACGAATCTGCCGCGCCGCCTCGAGGAACGGCTGCGACTCGATATCGCCGACGGTGCCACCGATTTCGGTGATCACCACATCCGGAGCCTGGCCGTGCAGGTCGGGACCCGCCATGGCCTGGATGCGGCTCTTGATCTCATCGGTGATGTGCGGGATCACCTGCACGGTGTCACCGAGGTATTCGCCGCGACGCTCCTTGGCGATCACCTTCGAGTACACCTGGCCGGTGGTCACATTGGCGTCCGCGGATAGATCGCGGTCCAGAAAACGTTCGTAGTGGCCGACATCGAGATCCGTCTCAGCGCCGTCCTCGGTCACGAAAACCTCTCCGTGCTGGAAAGGATTCATGGTGCCCGGATCGACGTTCAGGTACGGATCCAATTTCTGCATCGTGACGCGCAAACCGCGCGACGTAAGTAGTTGACCGAGGCTGGAGGCGGTCAAACCCTTACCGAGTGAAGAGGCGACACCGCCGCTGACGAAGATGTGTTTCGTGGCCGCGCGCGCCGGAATCCGTGAATTACCCACGGGACTTCACGGTAACACGGATCGGTGAAGCCGATCGAATGCCACGCACATCGGTTGCCCGCGATTGGCTCGCCTCGGAGTGTCGAAAGCGTCGATTCTGCGTGTCGCGGGCGATCTTTCCCGTGTCGGCCGGGTCTTCGGGTCAGCGCGGCAGGGCGGCGAGTGTGAGCGAGGTCGCCTTCGCGCCGGTGCCGTACCGGCCGGTGCCGCCGTTCATCTGCTCGGTGAGCCCGAGCACCGTGGTGATCCGCCCGATCTCGCGATCCACATTGTCGACGGTGGTGACCGTGGCCAGCCCGCCCTCGGACCGCGTCACCGCAATGGCCCCCGGCCCCTCGGCCGCGCCGTAGCGACCCGCCAGCACCACCCCGGCACTGTGAGAGCGCAGCCCGCCGGCGAAGCGGGCGATGATGGTGCCGCGATTGTTCTCGTCGGCTCGCGCGCCATCCCCGGTGACCACCACGGCCAGCTGTGCGGGCTGGACGTCCGCGAAGGTCAGGAAACCGCCGCCGCGCAAAGTCTCCAGCGCCAGGCCACGTTCCTGCGCGGTCCCGCGCGATTGCCCGTTGGCGGGATCGTCGAGCAGCACCTGACCGAGCAGGTCCCCGGCGAGGCTGCCCTGATCGACGGCATCGATCTTCAACTGCGCACCCGCGGGCACCACGTTCACCAGCGCGGTGCGCAGGCGGTCGCCCTCCGAGGAGTCCGTGAACGCGCCGGTGAGCCCGACCCGGCCGGTGACCGTGGCCCCGGCGGTGGTGAGCGCGGCGGTGACCGCGTCCGCGTCGCCGCTGTCCGCGTCGGGGGTGGTGAAGAGGAGTACCGACCGGTTGGCCAGACTGCCCGCCAGCAGCTTCCCGGCCGCACCCGACAGGAACGCGTCGGAGGCCTTCACCTGTTCGCTCAACCGTGCGTTCTCGGCGCGCAGATCGGTGACCTGCTGCCGGTCGCCCGCGCCGGGGAACAATCCGTTGCCCTGGGTGCGGGTGCCCAGCACCACGCCGACCGCGAGGGCCAGGAATACCGCGGCGATCGAAATCGCATGGTGGCGAAAGGAAATCATGAGTCCCTCTACTTTTGCCGGTCCAATAGCCCCTGTACCCAGTGCGATCCGCGATGCCAGGTGTCGGTGGCCCAGGTCAGCGCATCACCGCCCATGTGGGTGGCCAGCAGCGCGACGACCAGCGCGACCAGCGCGGCCAAGACCACCAGCGCGACCGCCCACCCCGAACCCCGGTGACGGTACAGCGCCGCAACGGCTTTCGCATCCATCAGTTTGGTGCCCATTTTGAGGCGTGTCAGGAAGGTTGCCGGATTCGAATCGCGGCGACCGCGGTCGAAGAAGTCGTCGAGGGAGGCCGCCGCGCCGACGGTGACGATGAGCGACGCGCCATGGTGATCGGCCAACAGCAGCGCCAGATCCGCGGGTGCGCCCGAGGACGGGAAGGTGGTCGCGCCGATGCCCAGATCCTGGATGCGCTCCAAACCCTTGGCGTGCCCGTCGGTATCGGCGGGCAGGATCACCTCCGCGCCGGACTTGAGCGTGGTGGCGGTGATCTCCTCCGGATCGCCGACGATCAGGTCGGGCCGATATCCATTGCGGGTCAAGGTATCCGCACCGCGGCCGACACCGATCAGGATGGGCGCGTACTCCTTGATGAACGGCTTGATGCGCTTGAGATCCTCGATGTGTTCCGGGCCGTCGGCGACCACCACGACATGCCGCCGCTTCATGTCGATTTCGACGTCCGGCACCCCGATTCCATCGATGAGCAGCGAGGATTCGGTGCGGATGAACTCGATGGTGTTGCCGGAGAACGCTTCCAGATGATCGGCCAGCCCGTTGCGGGCCTCGATCATGCGCTCGGCGATGGCGGCCTCGGTGAGCTCGATGCCCTCGACGAGCGCCTCGGGCTCCTTCTTCGAGAGCTTGTCGGCGTAGACCACGCCGTCCTCGACGCGGACCCGGATGCCGTCCTTGATCTTCTTGAAGACGTCCGAGCTGACCGCGTCCATCAGCTGAATCCCGTTGGCCACCAGTACTTCCGGGCCCAGGTTGGGATATCTGCCGGAGATCGAGGGCGAGGCGTTGATAACCACCGCCACCTGGGCTTCGACGAGCCGGTCGGCGGTGAGCCGATCCAGGTCCATCTCGTCCAGGACGACGACGTCGCCGGGCCCCACACGCTGCAACAACCGCCTCGTATTCCGGTCCACCCGGGCCATGCCGGTCAGACCAGGCAGCGTTTCGGTTGTGCGCGAAAGCAGGGCCAGCATCTTCATAACGATCGATGATTACCGTAAAGTCTCAACCAATGGTGGAGGCGCGCCGGTCAGCCTGACGATCCGTCACAGTGATGCCATCGGCCTACAGGGAATGTCCCATTCGCGCCTATCTTCTTACTAGCCGGTAAGGATATGCTCCCGTCATGGCCAGTACCACCGTGGACACCGTCCTTCCCGCCCCGCGCGAGACCGTCTACAAGCTCTTCACCGAGCGTGACAGCATCAATCCCTATGTGCCCATCAAGGTCTCGCTGAAGAAGCCGGGCATCGGCGCGCCGAATGGCGTCGGCGCCCAGTACCACCTCGGCATCGGCGGCATCGGCCCCACCGAGGAGACCACCGAACTGGTCCCCAACGAGCGCATGGTCTACCGCGTCATCGCCGGCGCCCCCGTCAAGCGCCACGTCGGCACCGTCAGCTTCTCCGACGCCCCCGGCGGCACCCGCGTGGTCTACACCATGGAGTCCGAGCCGAGCCTCCCCATCCCGGACGCCGTCCTCGAGCCCGGCCTGCGCGCCCTCACCAACCAGCTCATCGGCGCGGTCCGCAAGGCGCTGAAGTAGCCGAACGGCAGACTCCGGGCCGCCGCGCACACTGCGGCCACCCAAAAACCGGCCGGACCCCATTGGGGTCCGGCCGGTTTCGTTGCGGCCTATTCGCCGCCGACGGCGGCGCCGACCTTCTCGGCGTCGGCGGTGGTGAGGAGTTCCCAGGCGTGGGCGCGGCCGGTTTCGGTGTCGCCCATGCCCGCCAGCATGCGGGCGAGTTCGACGACGCGTTCGTCCTGGGTCAGCGCCTTGACGCCGGATTTGACGGCCTTGCCGTCATCGAGCTTGTCGACCACCAGGTGGGTGTCGGCGAAGGCGGCCACCTGCGGGAGGTGGGTCACCACGATGACCTGGTGGGTGCGGGCCAGACGGGCCAGGCGACGGCCGATCTCGACCGCGGCGCGACCGCCGACACCGGCGTCGACCTCGTCGAAGACCATGGTGGTGCCGTGTTCGGAGCTGGCCAGCACCACTTCGAGCGCGAGCATGATGCGCGAGAGCTCACCGCCGGAGGCGCTCTTGCTCAGCGGCAGCGGGTGCGCGCCGGAGTGCGCGGCCAGGCGGAACTCCACCTCGTCGACACCGGTGGAACCGGCATGCAGTTCCTTGCCGTCGATGACCAGCGGGGCCGAATCCTGAACGCCCGCAGGGACGGGACCGACACCGACCTCGAGCCGAGCCCGCCCCATAGCGAGACCGCCCAGTTCGGTGCTCACGGCGGAGGCCAGCTTGCCCGCCGCCTTGCTACGTGCGGCCGTCAGCTTGCGGGCCGTCTCGCGCACCTTCTCCGCGGCGGTCTCGACATCCGCAGCCAGCGCCGCGAGCGCCTCCTCGGAAACATCGAGCGAGTCCAACCGCATGCGGGCCTCGTCGGCCCACTTGATGACCCCGTCGATATCGGGCGCGTACTTGCGCGTCAGCGTCTTGAGCTCGGCCTGCCGGGTCAGCATGGACTCCAGCGCACCCGGATCCGACGGCAGATCCGACAGATAGGAACTCAACTCGGTAGCCATATCCACGACCACCGAAATCGCCTCGCCCAGACGGGGACCCAGCCCCGACAGCTTCGGGTCGTCGGAGGCTTCGATGCGGGCGCGGGCGGTGCCGAGCAGGTCCAGCGCGCCGGAATTCTCCCCGGGCGAGTCGGCGGGCCCGGCCAGCGCGTCGTGCGCGGTCGAGGCGGCCTCGCGCAGCGAATCCAGATCCGAGAGCCTGCGCACCTCGGCCACCAGATGCTCGTCCTCACCGGGTTCCGGTGCGACGGCGTCGATTTCGGCCAGCGACTGGGTCAGATGGTCGGCCTCGAGGGCCAGTTCCCGGCTGCGCGCGGTTCTTTCGAGCAGCTGATTGCGCTTGTCCAGCCAGGCTTTCCGCGCCTTCTGATACTTCGCGAGTAGCGGTGCCACAGCGTCCGCGGCGAACTGGTCCAGCGCGTGCAACTGCTGATCCGGCCGCTGCAACCGCAACTGGTCGTTCTGCCCATGCACGGTGAGCAGCGGGGTCGTGAAATCCGAGAGCACCGAGGCGGGCACACTGCGCCCACCCAGATGCGCCCGCGAGCGACCGTCGCTGCCAACGGTCCGCACGGCGATGATGCTGCCATCGTCATCCCGTTCGGCCCCCGAGGATTCCAGTACCTCCTCGACCTCGCCTAGCGCCCCGTCGTGCACCGCGTCCACGGTGAAGCGGCCCTCCACCACGGCCCGCGACGCACCCAACCGGACCCGCCCGGCGTCGGCGCGCGCACCACTGAGCAGGTGCAGGCTGGTCACCACCATGGTCTTGCCCGCGCCGGTCTCACCCGTCAGTACGGTCAGCCCTTCGTGGAATTGCGCGGTGGCGGTGGAAATTACGCCAAGCCCGTCAATCCTGATCTCTGTCAGCACTCGTGCTCTCCGTCCGTCGGCCTCGCCAGCCTGTCACGGGCAACTGGAATTTGCGCACCATCCGGTCGGCGAACGGCGCGGAATCCAACCGCACCCATCGCACCGGTTCGGCCCCGCGGACCGTCTCGACCCGGCCGCCCCGCGGCAATGCGAGGGTGCGTCGGCCGTCGAGGAAAACAATGGCATCGTGGCCCGTCGCCACGGTTTCCACCGCGATTCGCGAATCCGGGCTGGTCACCAGGGGTCGCGCGAACAGGGCGTGGGCATTGGACGGAATCACCAGCAGCGCTTCGAGATCCGGCCACACCACCGGCCCGCCCGCCGAGAAGGCGTAGGCGGTTGATCCGGTGGGAGTAGCGATCAGCACACCGTCGCACCCGAAGGACGACACCGGCCGGTTGTCCACTTCCAGGACCACCTCGAGCACGCCCATGCGCGCCGCGTTCTCGATGCTGGCCTCGTTCAACGCCCAGCCGCGCTCGGTGACCGTGTCGTCGACGCGCACGGTGACATCGATGGTCATCCGCTCCTCGACGACATAGTCGCGCCGCACCACCTGCGACAGCGCCTCGTCCAGATTCTCGGCCTCGGCCTCGGTCAGAAAACCGATGCGGCCCAGATTGATTCCCAGCACCGGCACCCCCGCGCTGCGGGCCAGTTCGGCCGCGCGCAGGAAAGTGCCGTCGCCGCCGAGAGCCAGCACCATCTCGGTGCCGACCGCGGCGTCCGGATTGTGGGCCATGACCCGCGCCGGATATCCGTCGGCCACGCCGTCGTCGTCGACATCGAAACGAGTGCTGTACGCCTCGTCCTCGAGCACGCGCAGCCCGATCCCGGCTCCGCACAGGATCTTCGCCACGCGATGCGCGGTATCGGTGATCTCCGGCCGTCCCGGATGCGCGACCAGCAGTACTTCTCTGGCCGGGCTAGCCGCGTTCACTGTGGACCCTCCTGCACCGCACGATCGATCAACGTCGCAACACGAGACGCCTCGTCTGCATCGTAGGCGTCCCCACCGACGCTTGCGCCGTCACCGGGTGTGACGCCGGTTTCCTCCGGTTCACCGACCGGCCCGCTTTCCTTGCGCAACCACAGGAAATACTCGACATTGCCGGACGGCCCGGGCAGCGGACTGGCCACCACGCCGCGCGTCCGCAGGCCGAGTTTCGCTGCGGCGGCGGCGACTTCGCGCACCACCTCGGCGCGCAACGCCGGATCCCGCACCACGCCACCGGCACCCACCCGGTCCTTGCCCACCTCGAACTGCGGCTTCACCATGGGCAGCAGATCCGCGCCCGGCGCCGCGCAGGCGGCCAGCGCGGGCAGCACCAGGGCGAGGGAGATGAACGACAGATCGGTGACCACCAGATCGACTGTGCCGCCGATGAGTTCGGGCGTCAGCGCCCGGACATTGGTGCGATCGTGCACCAGGACCCGGTCATCGTTCTGCAGCCGCCAGATGAGCTGGCCGTAACCGACATCGGCGGCCACTACTTCCTTCGCACCGCGCGAGAGCAGCACATCGGTGAAGCCGCCGGTGGACGCGCCCGCGTCCAGGCAGCGCTTACCCTCGACCGACACGCCCAGCGGCTCGAACGCTTCCAACGCGCCCAGCAGCTTGTGCGCGCCGCGCGAGGCCCACTGCACCTCGTCGGGCTCGTCCCGCACCAGCAGCGGGGTACTCGTCTCGACGCCGGTCGCCGGTTTGGTGGCGACCGACCCATTGATCAGGACGCGGCCCGCGTTGATCAGCTCGACCGCGTGCTCTCGCGATCGCGCCAATCCGCGGCGAACCAGTTCCGCGTCCACCCGTGCGCGCCTGGCCACCTCAGATCTTGTCCACCGTGGCCAGGGCCTGCACCAGCACATCGTGCGCCTGCTCGAGAATCTTGGCCCGCCGCACGATATCGGTGCCCTCCGAGTGCACGCTGGGTGCGCCCGGAAAACCCGGATTCGGTGCTCCCGCCGACAATTCGGCCAATAACGCGTCCACGTCCGCGCGCACCCGCTCGGGGTCGGCGAACTCCTGATTCGCACCCGCCAGATGCTGACCGGGTAGCGGCATCCCGGGACGCGGACCTTGCGGTCCCGGCATCCCCGAATGCGGCCCCGGCGCGGGGATCTGCGGATGAGGCATGGGCGTAGTCATGGTGGCGACAACGCTACCCGAACTCGCATTCGAACACACGTACCCCACCGCATCCGGATTCCGCACCGACCGGCCTCGGCGTGGCGCTGCCGGTCGCGCGTCCGCGTGGCGGCGAAAACCGCTTGCGGGCGGCTGACAGGATGGGGCAAATGGACAGCGACTTCGAACATCTGATCGCCGAGGCGGGGGCGGTTTCGGTAGCGGGCTGGGACTTCTCGTGGCTCGACGGCCGCGCCACCGAACAGCGGCCGTCCTGGGGTTATCAGAAGCGGCAGGCGCAGCGCCTCGCCACCGCTCGCGCCGCCCTCGATATCCAGACCGGCGGCGGCGAGGTGCTCGCCGAGGCCGAATCCTTCCCGCCGACCATGGTCGCCACCGAATCCTGGCCGCCCAATCTGGACAAGGCCACCCGGCTGCTGCATCCGCGCGGCGTGGTGGTGGTCGCCGATCCGGACGAACCGCCACTTCCGTTCGCGGACGCCGCCTTCGACCTGGTGACCAGCCGCCACCCCGCCACCATCTGGTGGGACGAGATCGCCCGGGTGCTGGCACCCGGCGGCACCTACTTCGCACAGCACGTCGGACCGGCCAGCGTGTTCGAGGTGGTCGAATACTTCCTCGGCCCGCAGCCGGAAGCCCGCCGCGGCCGCGATCCGGAAACCGAAGCGGCGCAGGCGCGCGCGGCCGGTCTGGAGATCGTGCAATCCCGCACGGAGCGACTTCGCATGGAATTCAACGACATCGGCGCGGTCGTCTACTTCCTGCGCAAGGTGATCTGGATGGTCCCCGGCTTCACCGTCGCTGCCTACCGCGACCGCCTGCACGACCTGCACCGGCAGATCACTGCCGACGGGCCGTTCGTCGCCTACTCCGCCCGCACCTTGATCGAGGCGCGAAAACCGCGCTGAGACCGGGGCGAGCGCGGCTCACACCGGGACGGACAGGACGGCGATCGCCCGGCCGGGGGCCTTGCGCAGCCGGGCCGCGATCTCCTCCGCGATATCGCCGTTGCCCGGCACCACCGGATCCAGTTCGGCGACAGGGTGATTGAGGGCGTCGAGCGATTCGGCGACATAGGTCGGCAACCGGTCGGCGGGCTGGGTGCGCAGATCCTCGAGGGTGCTCACCCCGGTGAGGACCATCAGCGATTCCAGTCCGGTGGTGTGCGCGCCGTCGATGTCCGTATCGAGCCGGTCGCCGACCACCAGCGCGTCGCGAGTGCGGGCCCGCTCCAGCGCATCCTCCATCAGCGGTGCGAACGGCTTGCCCGCCACGATCGGTTCGAGGCCCGACGCCTGCCGCAGCGCCGCCACCATGGACCCGTTACCGGGCGCCAGACCGCGTTCGGTGGGCAGCGTGGCATCGGTATTCGCGGCGACCCACAGGGCGCCCGAGCGCAGCGCATAGGCCGCCTCGGCCAGATCCGCCCACGCCGTCTGCATCGAATGGCCCTGGATGACCGCGCTCGGCGTGACACCGTCGAAGCGCCGG
Organism: Nocardia heshunensis; assembly: GCF_054782115.1. Lineage (NCBI taxonomy): Bacteria > Bacillati > Actinomycetota > Actinomycetes > Mycobacteriales > Nocardiaceae > Nocardia > Nocardia heshunensis. The sequence continues at coordinate 909,471 of NZ_BAAGTC010000005.1, forward strand.
ACCGCCTGCAGACCGACGTTCTCCACCTCGGCCATCAGATCGTCGGTGCCGACCACCAGCACGGTGGAACCGGGCGCGACCCGCTGCTTCAACAGCCGCGCGGCCGCCTGCGCGCTGGTCACCACCTCGTCCTCGGAGGCGGTGAAACCCAGCTCGCGCAGGTGCAGCGCCACCGCGTCGGCCGAACGGCTCGCATTGTTGGTGACATACATGAGGCGCTGCTTGGATTCACCTGCCGAAAGCGCTTCCGGCGCACCCGGAATCAGCTCGTGGCCGCGGAACAGCGTGCCATCCAGATCCAACAGCAATGCCTCGAAGCGGTCCCGCAGTCGCATTACGCCGTCCCTCTCATCCCTTGCGCTGAAAATACCGTGCCCGCAAACGAAAACGACCGTGCGACTGCGCTGAAGCGCGGCCGCACGGTCGAAATCACTTGTCTGTCCTCAGTTCTCGTTCTCGCCGTCGGGCTTTGCGGCCGGCTCGGGAGCGGCGGCGGAGTCCTGCTCGGCAGCCGGAGCGTCGTCGCCCTCGGCGTTCTCCTCGTCCGCAGCATCGTCGTCCGAGTCTTCGTCTTCGTCGAACGCCTCGGTCCAGTCCGAACCGTCGCCGCCCTCGGAGAGGTCGGCCGCACGCTCCTCGGCGTCGGTCTCACCGTCGAGGTCCGCGGACGCGGCGTTCATGAACCAGGTCAGCGCCTCCTCCGCCCGATCGGCGGCCAGCAGCGCCTCGGCGTAGGCGTAGAACAGACGCGCCGCGGACGAACCGGTGCGTGCCGGATCCAGCTCGGCGGTCTGCAGGGTAACCACGGCCTGGTCGTGCTGACCCAGATCCATGCGCGCCCCGGCGACCACGATGCGCAACTCGGTGGCCTCGTCGCCCTGCAGGGCGCGGGCCTCGTCGCTACGACCCAGTTCGATGGCCCGCTCGGGACGGCCCAGACCGCGCTCGCAGTCGGCCATGACCGCCAGCAGGCCCGCACCACCGGACATCCGGCGCGCCGTCCGCAGCTCGGACAGCGCCTCGGCCCACTCACCCGCGTGGTAGGCCGCGACACCGGCGGTTTCACGGACCACCGCGATGCGCCCGGCCCGCTGTCGTGCCGCCCGGGCGTGCTCCAGCGCCAGCTCCGGATCCTCGTCCAGCAACTGCGCCACCATCACCAGGTGCCGGGCCACGGACTCGGCATTGCTCTTGTCGAGGCTCAGCAGATCGCGCCGGACGGCCGGCTCGAGATCCGCGGCCTGCACATCGTCGGGCAACGGCGGCTCATCGGGGCGACCCGACTTCCGCTCGGGCGACTGCCCACCGCCGAACCGCGAACCCTCGCCGCCGCGGCGGCGATCACCAGCGTCGAAACTCCGCGCGCCCGAATCCTTCCCGGCCCGGTCGAAGTCCCGGCGATCGCCCGGGTTCTCCCGCTTTTCATCCCCGAACCCGTTGCGCCCGAAGCTCTTCCGCTCCTCCGACGCCCCACGATCCCGGTCGAATCCCCGTCCGCCGCCACGGTTCTCACCGCCACGGTTGAACCCGCCTTCACGGCGCTCGCCACCGCCGCTGCGGTTGAACCCGCCCTCACGACGGTCACCACCACCGGAACGGTTGAACCCACCTTCGCGACGATCACCACCACCGGAGCGATTGAACCCGCCCTCACGACGGTCACCGCCACCGGAGCGATTGAAGCCACCTTCACGACGCTCGCCGCCACGATCGAATCCGCCCTCGCGACGCTCACCGCCACCGGAGCGATTGAACCCGCCTTCGCGACGCTCACCGCCGCCGCTGCGGTTGAAGCCACCTTCGCGACGGTCGCCATCACCGGAACGGTTGAACCCGCCCTCACGACGGTCGCTGCCACCACGGTTGAAGCCGCCCTCGCGACGCTCGCCACCGCCGCTGCGGTTGAAACCGCCCTCACGACGGTCACCGCCACCGGAGCGATTGAACCCGCCTTCGCGACGCTCACCGCCACCGCTGCGGTTGAAACCGCCCTCACGACGGTCACCACTGCCGGAACGGTTGAAGCCGCCTTCGCGACGCTCGCCACCACCGGAACGGTTGAAGCCGCCCTCACGGCTGCCGCCACGGTTGCCACCGTTGTCGCGGTCGCCGCGGTTGAAACCGCCACGGCCACTGTCACGTTCGGATCCGCCACGACTGCCCTCGCCGCCCCGATAGCCGCCGCGATCGCGGTCGCCTTCGGAGCGGTTGTAGCCACCGCGGTCGTTGTCGCGGCCGCGGTTGAAGCCGCCGCCCTCACGATTGGATCCACCGCCGCGGTTGAAGCCGCCCTCGCGGCTGCCGCCGGTGCCGCCACCGTCACGACGCGGACCACCGTACGACGACCGTCCCTGATCGGACCGTCCCTGATCGCGCTTTTCGTTGTCCTCGCGTCGGCCGTAGCCGCCCTGTCCGGTCCCACCGCTGTTGCGACGGAAGGGTTTGCGGTCGTCGTTCTGCTCCGCCACGGTGATCCCTCTCTGTTCTTGTAGCCTGCGGTACCCGGCCACGGCGCTGGACGGCGCGTGAGGAGGGCGGGTGGGCGATACCACTTACCCCAAATTCAATCACGCGCCCCTGAGCGACCTCGCGGCACAGGTGCTGAAACGACGAAAGGGGACCCAGTGTTGGGTCCCCTTTCGTGAAGGATGTTCCGGCGGTGTCCTACTCTCCCACACCCTGTCGAGTGCAGTACCATCGGCGCAGGTGGCCTTAGCTTCCGGGTTCGGAATGGGACCGGGCGTTTCCCCACCGCTATAGCCGCCGTAACTCTATGAAACTGTCACACAGAGAGCCAGGTTGCGAATCCCCTTGCGAGGGTTCGTCTCCCGTCTTCCTGTATCTGTGTGTTGTTTCAGATACTGCACAGTGGACGCGTAGCTTCTTTGTTGGTAAGTCCTCGGCC